>JAGNYI010000032.1 GCA_017985015.1 Giesbergeria sp.
GCCGACGAACCCGAGGTGGCGGAACTCGCCCGCCTGTGCGACGGCGCGGTGGTCTTGACCTCCACCGACCCGGCCAATGCCTTGCTGGCGGCGCACCGTGCCAACGAACAGGGCCGCGCCGTGCTGCTGCAGGGCGGCCAGGTGCTGCTGGTGCAGGGCCATAGCGAGAAGTCGCTGGGCGCGCTCGACCGCCTGACGCAGGGCCACGGCGACGCGCCCGTGCCCGTACCGGCGTTGCTGGCCGCCATTGGTGCGGCCTGGGCGCTCGACATTGCTCCCGACCTGATTGCCGCTGGCGTCAAGACCTTCGAACCCGCTGCGGCAGGCGCAGGCGCGCTGCGCGTTCCGGTTCTTCCGCTCTGAAACCCACTTCGTCCGAAAGATTCCATGGAAGTTTCCCGTACCCGGGCCTTGCGCGGCCCCAACCTCTGGAGCCGCAATACCGCCATCGAAGCCATCGTGCGGTGCACGGCGGACGAATGCGCGGTGTCGCAAATGGCCGGCTTTGAAGCCCGGCTGCGCGCCCTGTTCCCTGCGATTGGCGCGCTGTTGCCCGAAGGCAGCGAAAGCGACATCACGCTGGCCCACGTGCTGCAATCGGCCGCGCTCGCATTGCAGGCACAGGCGGGCTGCCCGGTGACTTTCAGCCGCACCGCGCACACGCCAGAGACTGGCGTTTTCCAGGTCATCGTCGAATACACCGAGGAGGCCGTGGGCCGCAAGGCTTTTGAGGATGCACAGGCACTGATTGCAGCCGCGCAGGGCGGCGGCACGTTTGACTGCGACGCCGTAGTGGCGGCGCTGCGCGAGCTCGACGAGGACGAGCGCCTGGGCCCCAGCACCGGCGCCATCGTTGAGGCGGCGGCCGCGCGCGGCATTCCGTGGCGCAGGCTCACGCAGGGCAGTTTGGTGCAGTTTGGATGGGGTTCACGCCAACGCCGCATCCAGGCCGCCGAAATCGATGCGACCAGCGCCGTGGCCGAATCCATCGCGCAGGACAAAGATCTGACCAAGCGCCTGCTGCACGCCGCCGGCGTCCCCGTGCCCATGGGGCGGCCCACCGCCACCGTGGACGAAGCCTGGGCCGTGGCGCTCGATGTCGGCCTGCCCGTGGTAGTCAAGCCCCAGGATGGCAACCAGGGCAAGGGCGTCACGGTCAATATCACCGAGCGCGCGCAACTCGATGAAGCCTTTCGCGTGGCCGCCGAATACGGCGAGGTCATGGTCGAGCGCTTTCTGCCCGGGCACGACTTCCGCCTGCTGGTGGTGGGCAATCAACTCGTGGCCGCCGCGCGGCGTGAGCCGCCGCAGGTGCTGGGCGACGACATCCACACCGTGCGCGAACTGGTGGACCTGGTCAACCTCGACCCGCGCCGGGGCGAGGGCCATGCCACACCGCTCACCAAGATCCGCCTTGACGACATTGCCGTAGCGCGTCTCACCACACAAGGGTTGACGCCCGACTCGGTCCCGCCCAAGGGCCAGCGCATCATCCTGCGCAACAACGCCAACCTCTCCACTGGCGGCTCGGCCACCGACGTCACCGATGATGTGCACCCCGACGTGGCGGCGCGCGCCGTGGCGGCCGCGCAAATGGTGGGTCTGCACATCTGCGGCGTCGACCTGGTCTGCGAGAGCGTGCTGCACCCCATCGAAGAGCAAGCCGGTGGCATTGTCGAAGTCAACGCCGCGCCCGGCCTGCGCATGCACCTGGCGCCCTCGTACGGCAAGCCGCGCGCGATTGGCCAGGCCATGGTGGATCTGGTGTTCCCGCCGGGCAGCGACGGACGCATTCCGGTGGTGGCTGTGACCGGCACCAATGGCAAGACCACGACGGCACGCCTGATTGCCCACCTCTTTTCCGCCCAGGGCCTGCGGGTAGGCATGACCAATACCGATGGCGTGTACGTCAACGGCCGCCAGATCGACAGCGGCGACTGCAGTGGCCCCAAAAGCGCGCGCAATGTGCTGTTGCACCCCGAGGTGGATGCAGCAGTATTCGAAACCGCGCGTGGCGGCATCCTGCGCGAAGGCCTGGGGTTTGACCGCTGCACCGTGGCGGTGGTCACCAACATTGGCGAAGGCGACCACCTGGGGCTGAACTTCATCACCACGGTGGAAGACCTGGCGGTGCTCAAGCGCGTCATCGTGCAGAACGTGGCGCCCGATGGCTATGCGGTGCTGAATGCAGCCGACCCCATCGTCGCTGCCATGGCGCCGGCCTGCCCCGGCAAGATCATCTTCTTCGGCGCCGACCGCCACCACCCGGTGATGGCCACGCACCGCGCCCAGGGCAACCGCTCGGTCTATGTCGATGGCGATTCGGTGGTTGCCGCCGAGGGCTCGTGGCGTGAGTCCATTCATCTGCGCGACGTCCCCATCACGCGCAGCGGCAAGATCGCTTTCCAGGTGGAAAACGTCATGGCCTCGGTGGCCGCCGCCTGGGGCGCGGGCCTGTCGTGGGAGACGGTCCGCCGCGGCCTCTCGGGTTTCGTCAACGACAGCGACAACGCGCCCGGGCGCTTCAACCTGATGGATTTCAAAGGCGCCACGGTCATTGCCGACTACGGGCACAACCCCGACGCCATGCGCGCCCTGGTGGGCGCCGTCAATGCACTGCCGGCCAAGCGCCGCAGCGTTGTCATCAGCGGCGCGGGCGACCGGCGCGACGAGGACATCCGCGCGCAGACCGTCATTCTCGGCGCCGCCTTTGACGACGTGCTGCTGTACCAGGACGCCGCCCAGCGCGGCCGCGCCGACGGCGAGGTAATGCGCCTGCTGCGCGAAGGCCTGGCCGGCGCCGGGCGGACCCAGCATGTCGAGGAGATTCGCGGCGAATTCATCGCCATCGACACCGCGTTGGCGCGCCTGGCGCCCGGCGACCTGTGCCTGGTGCTGGTGGACCAGGTCGAAGAAGCATTGGCGCATCTGGCGCGCCGCTGCGCAGAAACCTAAGGGCAGCATGAACCGCAACCGCTCTACCGCATTCACCCACCTGCTGCGCGCAGCCATCGCGGCGCTGTCGCTGACCAGCGCCATGGCCGGCCACGCGGCCGAAAAAATCGGTTCTGTGGACACCGCCTTCCAGTGGCTGGGCCGCGACCACGACATCCTTGTCGAGGCCTATGACGACCCAGGGGTTGCGGGCGTGACCTGCTACGTCTCACGCGCCCGCATCGGCGGCATCAAGGGCACGCTCGGCCTCGCCGAAGACCGGGCCGAGGCGTCCATCGCCTGCCGCCAGACCGGGCCACTCTCGTTTGCCAAACCGCTGCGCCAGCAGCAAGAGATCTTTTCCGAGCGCATGTCGCTGCTCTTCAAGCGCCTGCGCGTGGTGCGCATGGTGGACGCGCCGCGCAACACCCTGGTCTACCTGAGCTACTCGGACAAGCTGATTGACGGCTCACCGCAGAACAGCATCACCGCCGTCCCGGTAGACCGCGCCACGCCGATTCCGCTCGACAAGTGATTGGCCACGAAAACTTTAGGTAAAAATAGCCTCTAACGCTTATCCCATAAGGGATTGCAGCTATTAACTTGATAGTTTCAAGCCTGTGCCGCAATCTGCCGCAGCGCCTGCTCAAACACCTCGACCGGCTGGCCACCCTGGATCAGGTGGCGGTCATTCACGATGACGGCCGGCACCGAGTGAATGCCTTGTTGCAGGTAGAACTGCTCACGCTCACGCACCTCGGTCGCGTAGCGGTCCGACTGCAGCAGGGCGCGCGCCTCGGCCACATCCAGCCCCACCTCGCCCGCCAAGCGCACCAGCAGCTCGTGGTTGCTCGGGTCTTCTCCGTCGGTGAAGTAGGCCTTGAACAAGGCGTTCTTGAGCGCCGGCTGGCGCCCCTGCAGCTCGGCCCAGTGCAGCAGGCGGTGCGCGTCGAAGGTGTTGTAGATGCGGCCGCGCGCACCGGGCGTGAAGGTGAAACCCAGCTCGGCACCGCGCGCAGCGATGGCGGCGCGCGTGGCTTCGCGCTGCTCGGCGGACGCGCCGTATTTTTGCTGCAGGTGCTCGCCGATATCCTGGCCCTCAGGCGCCATCTGCGGATTGAGCTCAAACGGCTGGAAGTGCAGGTCCAACTGCACCTCACCGGCCAGGCGCTCGGCGGCCTGCTCGAGCGCGCGCAGGCCGATGACGCACCAGGGGCAGGACACATCGGAAACGAAATCAATTTTGAGGGGGGTGGCCATCACAATCTCCGGCAATCGGGTAAGCCTGCATTCTGAAGCGAAGCCGCCAGCGGCGCAGGCGGCAGCGCGGAACCTGCATGGGAAACCGGGGCGGAACGCGCCAAGCTCCCGCATTCATAGCGCACAGCACATATCCACCAAGCGCTGGAGGCCGATTGGGCTTGGGATTTCCCCGTTCACAACAGGGCTTTGCCATGCCAGAATGCCGCATGCCCACGCACAGCCCCTTTGCCGACGCATACGCGCCATCGCAGGCCGCCAGCGGCAACACCGTGGATGCGCTCTACCGCGCCGCGCTCGGCCCAGTGCAGCAGCCGCGCTATCTGGCACTGTTTGAACGCTTTGACCAGGCGGGGCGGGCGCCCGTGGGCTGGAACCTTTCGGCCAGCCTGGCCACGCTCAACTGGATGCTGCTGCACCACCTGTGGACGGCGGCCTTGGTTTATGTGGCCTTGGTGGAAGGCCTGGCCCTGCTGATCTTTGGCGTGGGCCGCCCGCTGCTGCACTGGCCCGAACAGGTGGAATGGGGGCTGATCGCGGCCTTCGCCCTGTTTGCCATCGTCCTGCCCGGCCTGTTTGGCGACGCGCTGCTGTACAGCGAAATCCGCAAGCGCATGGCACGCGCCCTGGTGGCAGCGCACAGCATTCCCGAAGCCTGCAACTTGCTCGCCCGCCAGGCCAGCAGCTGGCGGCGCCTGGTCTGGATTGCCGTGGCCAATGGGGTGCTGTTTGCGGCCATCGCCGCCGCCTGGCTCTGGGTGCCCGAGGACGACTGGCGTGCGGGCCGCCCGACCGACGCGCAGGTAGCATCCGGTCCGGTGCAGAGTGCGAGCAAGGCGGTTTTGCCGGCCAGCGCTCCTGCTTCGGCTCCCGCGTCTGCTTCGGCTCCGACGCTCGCCACCGAGCCACGCACGGCCCCCGCCAGCGCCCCGAAGGCAGTGGCGTCAGGGCCTCAGACCATCGCGGTTTCGGCCACCGCCGCCGACGACGCCTCTTCTGTGCACCCCAGGGCGCGCGATGGCGGCGCGGGAGACACGCGCGTGCCGGATGCGGCGACGCCTGCCCCGACACAAACCGAGTACAGCGCAGCAAAGACTCCTTCTCCACCCAACGCCACAGCGCCAACCCAAGACGCAGCGGCCCAAGTGGGGAAAGTGAGCCCACCGCCGGGCAAGCGGCGCGTCCCAGGGGCAGCCTCCCCTGCAACGTCAAAATCGCTGGCCTCGTCTTCGCCTCTGGCCGCTGCGCCCTCCACCCCAGCCAGCGCTGCCACGCCCCCCCGCGAAGCTGCCAGCACACCCGCGCCCACGGCGCTGGGCAGTGCGCCCGGCTACTACCTCAACGTCGGTCTGTTTTCCGAAGAGGCCAACGCGCGCCGAGCGCAGGCCAAGCTGCTCAACGTCGGGCTGCCTGCGTTCCGCCAGACCTTCAATACCAAAAACGGCGAGCGCACCCGCGTGCGCGTGGGCCCGTTTGCCAGCGAGGCCGACGCGCAAAAAGCAGCCACGCAGATTCGCAGTCTGCAGCTCGATGCGCTGATGTACCGCCAGCGCGGCTGACGGCCCAGCGCCATGGCCCGGCCGCCGCAGCCTCCTGCAGGAGTCGATCCGCGCGCCTACTGCTGCCGAGAGCGGCCCGGAGGATGCTGGCGGGGTGGGTCCATTGGCGGCAGCCACCGCCATCGCGCAGTGCCAGCCCTTGAAACTCGGGCAAATGCCCTTATCATTAGCACTCGTCCGATGCGAGTGCTAGCAACCTGCGCGGACTGAATACCGAGCGCCTGCCCTGCAGGCGCTTCGCCTTCCAGGCACATTTTTTGAACCAGGAGTACTGCAATGAACCTTCGCCCCCTGAACGACCGCGTGATCGTCAAGCGCATCGAGTCTGAAACCAAGACCGCCTCGGGCATCTTCATTCCCGACAACGCCGCCGAAAAGCCCGACCAAGGCGAAGTGCTGGCCGTGGGCCCGGGCAAGCACGACGAAGACGGCGAGCGCATTGCGATGAGCGTCAAGGTCGGTGACCGCGTGCTGTTTGGCAAGTACAGCGGCCAGACCGTCAAGGTCGATGGCGACGAACTGCTTGTGATGAAAGAAGACGACCTTTTTGCCGTCGTCGAAAAATAAATCGCGATTTATTTTCAGCGCAGGCTCACTTGGCGCAGCCAAGTTAAGGGGCAAAGCCCCGGCCGAAGCTAAAAGTAATTCAAACGCTATTTATTCAATAGCTATCAGCGCTTCATAAATAAGCGCTGGGACCGTATTTAATCCATATTCAGGAGCTCCAACATGGCAGCAAAAGACGTAGTTTTCGGCGGTGAAGCCCGCGCACGCATGGTCGAAGGTGTGAACATTCTGGCCAACGCAGTCAAGACCACCCTGGGCCCCAAGGGTCGCAACGTGGTGCTGGAGCGCTCGTTCGGCGCCCCCACCGTGACCAAGGACGGCGTGTCCGTGGCCAAGGAAATCGAGCTGAAAGACAAGCTGCAGAACATGGGCGCGCAGATGGTCAAGGAAGTCGCTTCCAAGACCTCTGACAACGCCGGTGACGGCACCACCACCGCCACCGTGCTGGCCCAGGCCATCGTGCGCGAAGGCATGAAGTACGTGGCCGCCGGCATGAACCCGATGGACTTGAAGCGCGGCATCGACAAGGCCGTCACGGCCCTGGTCGCCGAGCTGAAGAAGGCCTCCAAGGCCACCACCACCAGCAAGGAAATCGCCCAGGTCGGCTCCATCTCCGCCAACTCGGACGAATCCATCGGCAAGATCATTGCCGACGCCATGGACAAGGTTGGCAAGGAAGGCGTGATTACCGTGGAAGACGGCAAGAGCCTGGACAACGAGCTCGATGTCGTCGAAGGCATGCAGTTCGACCGCGGCTACCTCTCGCCCTACTTCATCAACAACCCCGAAAAGCAATCCGCGATTCTGGAAAACCCCTTCGTGCTGCTGTACGACAAGAAGATCAGCAACATCCGCGACCTGCTGCCTACGCTTGAAGCCGTGGCCAAGTCGGGCCGTCCGCTGCTCATCGTCTCGGAAGACGTCGAAGGCGAAGCGCTCGCAACGCTGGTGGTCAACACCATCCGCGGCATCCTGAAAGTCGTCGCCGTCAAGGCCCCTGGCTTTGGCGACCGCCGCAAGGCCATGCTGGAAGACATCGCCATCCTGACGGGCGGCAAGGTCATCGCTGAAGAAGTCGGCCTGACGCTTGAAAAAGTCACGCTGGCCGACCTGGGCTCGGCCAAGCGCGTCGAAGTGGGCAAGGAAAACACCATCATCATCGACGGTGAAGGCCAGGCTGCCGACATCGAAGCACGCGTCAAGCAAGTGCGTGTGCAAATCGAAGAAGCCACCAGCGACTACGACCGCGAAAAGCTGCAAGAGCGCGTGGCCAAGCTGGCCGGCGGTGTGGCTTTGATCAAGGTAGGCGCTGCCACCGAAGTCGAAATGAAGGAAAAGAAGGCCCGCGTCGAAGACGCTCTGCACGCTACCCGCGCTGCGGTGGAAGAAGGCATCGTGGCCGGTGGTGGCGTGGCGCTGCTGCGTGCCAAGCAAGCTGCTGGGGAGATCAAGGGCGACAACGCCGACCAGGACGCCGGCATCAAGCTGGTGCTCAAGGCCATTGAAGCGCCTCTGCGCGAGATCGTGGCCAACGCCGGTGGCGAGCCTTCCGTGGTGGTCAACGCCATCATGGCCGGCAAGGGCAACTTCGGTTTCAACGCCGCCAACGACACCTACGGCGACATGATTGAAATGGGCATTCTGGACCCCACCAAAGTGACGCGTACCGCACTGCAGAACGCCGCTTCGGTGTCCTCGTTGATGCTCACCACCGAGTGCATGGTGGCCGAGGCTCCGAAGGACGAAGGCGGCGCTGGCGGCGGCATGCCCGACATGGGTGGCATGGGCGGCATGGGCGGCATGGGCGGCATGGGCATGTAATTGCCCCGGGGCGGAGTGTGCTCCGCCTCAGCGTTTCACAAAACCCGCAGGTCTCAGGGCCTGCGGGTTTTTTCGTTCAGGTGGCCGAAGACTCGCCGTAGCCGTTGGCCTCTGCTTGGCTGGGCTGGACGAACCAATACAGCAGCACCAGATAGCCAATGCCTGTGATCGTGAGCAGCTGCCACCAGCCCGAACGCCCCACGTCGTGCAGACGGCGCGTGCCCACGGCCAGCGCGGGCAGCAGCAACAACAACGCAAGAATGCTGTAGGCCACGTCGCCCAGCATGCCCGAGACAATCAGTGCCAGTATCTGGAACAGGAAGAACCACCAGAACTCAGACCGCGATGCACGGCCAGAAAACGTCGCGTACTGGCTCAGGCAGCTTTGAATGGCCTGCATAAAATTCATGGTGCGGTTCCTCTCTTGACTGGTTTTGGCTGGATTTCTGGGCGATTGCCCCGCGCCATGATAGGGCCTTCCGCGCCCATATCGCCCCGCTTCTCATCGACTCCGCTTGCCGATCTCAGAGGCATCTCGCTTCTCTTTTTGCTTTTATTTTGATAGCTATAAGTGCTTTACAGATAAGCGCTACAGCCAATTTTCTCTCTAATTTTTTGTCTGCCATTCGCCACAACCCGGGGCGCATCCCGCGTTAAGCCAATCTTCATGCCCGCCCCGCACCATGGCGGCATGCATTTCTCACACCGCTTTCTCCCGACCGCCCGGGCCGCGCTGCTGGCGCTGGCCTGCACCCTGTCTCTGGCGCACGCCGCCGACACCACCGCCGCCCTGCAGATGCAGCGCTGGAGCGATGCCGCAGGCGCGCCTGCCAGCGCCGAGCGCGGGCGTGCGTTCTTCACCAGCCGCCACGGCGGCGAATGGTCGTGTGCGTCGTGCCACGGCAACCCACCGACCACGGCCATGCGCCACGCTTCCACCGGCAAGACGATTGCCCCATTCGCGCCCATGTTCAATCCCGAGCGCTTCACCGACACCGCCAAAGTGGACAAATGGTTCCGCCGCAACTGCAAGGACGTAGCAAGCCGCGAGTGCACGGCTGCCGAAAAGGCCGACATGCTGGCCTGGCTGCTTCAGTTCCACCCCAAGGACAAGCCATGACCGCGTTCATCCCGCTGCTGCGTCCTGCCGCCGTCCTGTTGGCGCTGGCCAGCGCCGCGTCCGCCGCGCTGGCCGACAGCCGCGCCATGCCCGCCGACAGCATGCTGCCGGCCTACCGCCAGGAATGCGCCGCCTGCCACATGGCCTATCCACCGGGCATGCTGCCCGCCGCTTCGTGGACGCGGATGCTGGGCCGCCTGGACCAGCACTACGGCAGCGACGCCTCGCTCGACCCGGCCCTGATGCGCCAGATCGGCACCTGGCTGGAGGCGCATGCCAGCACCTACAAGCGCGTGCGCGAACAGCCCCCGCAAGACCGCATCACCCGCTCGGCCTGGTTCGAGCGCAAGCACCGCGAGCTGGACGCCGCCGTGTGGCAGCGCACCTCTGTCGGCAGCCGCGCCAACTGCATGGCTTGTCACACGCGCGCAGACCGGGGCGATTTTGACGACGACCGCGTCCGCATTCCGAAGTGAGACCTTCCATGACGAGCAATACCCTTTCCCCTGCCACCGCAACGCCGGCTCCAGCGCCCAGCCGACGCGTGGTGGACGCCACCACGCGCATGCTGCACTGGCTCATGGCGTTCACATTCACCACCGCCTACCTCACGGCCGACGGCGAGCGCTGGCGGCTGGTGCACGTCACCTTGGGCTACACCTTGGCCGCCCTGGTGGTGGCGCGCCTCCTGTGGGGACTGGTCGGGCCGCGCCCGGTGCGGCTGTCGGTGCTGTGGGGCAAATTGCGCGGCCTGCCCAAATGGCTTCAAAACGCGGTTGCCGTGCGTTCGCCCAGCGCTCTGCAAGCCACCTGGAGGCCGGCGCAGCACCTGCTGATGGCGCTGGCCGTGGCACTGATCCTGGCCTTGGTGCTGCCGCTCACACTCAGCGGCTACGCCGTGTGGGACGAATGGGGCGGTGAATGGCTGGAGGAAGTGCACGAATTTTTCGGCAATGCCCTGCTGGGAATGGTGCTGGCGCACATCGGCCTGATTGCATTGCTCAGCCTGCTGCGCCGCAAGAACCAGGCGCTGTCCATGCTGACCGGGCGGGTGCCCGGCAAGGGGCCTGACATCGCCAAGAACAACCACGGCTTTCTCGCCGCCCTGGTGCTGGCCTGCGTCCTCGGCTTCTGGGCCTGGCAGTGGCAGACGGCGCCCCAAGCGCCGCAGCAGCACGGGAGCGAGAATCACCGCTACGACCACGACGACTGACCAACCACCCATGCGCATCCTGCTGGCCGAAGACGACGAACTGCTGGGTTCGGGCATCCGCGCCGGCCTGGCACAGCACGGCTTTGCGGTGGACTGGGTACGCGACGGCATGGCGGCAGAGCGCGAACTGGCCACTGGCGCCTACCAGGCCTGCGTGCTTGACCTGGGTCTGCCGCGCCAGGACGGCATGGACGTGCTGCAGGGCGCGCGCGCACGCCGCAACACCACGCCGGTGCTGGTGCTCACCGCCCGCGACGCGGTGCCCGCGCGCATTGCCGGGCTGGATGCGGGGGCCGACGACTACCTCATCAAACCCGTGGATCTGCACGAGCTGGCCGCCCGCCTGCGCGCCTTGGTGCGCCGCGCCCACGGCCAGAGCGATGCGCTGCTGACGGTGGGCAGCGTCACGCTCGACCCGGCCGCGCACCAAGTGCTGCTGGGCGGCCAGCTGGTGGAACTGTCCAACCGCGAATACAAGCTGCTGCACGCCTTGCTGCTCAACGCCGGGCGCGTGCTCTCGCGCGAGCAGCTGGAGCAGCGCCTGTACCAGTGGGGCAGCGAGATCAACAGCAACGCGGTGGAGGTGCACATCTACCACCTGCGGCGCAAGCTGGGCGCCACGCTGATCGAGACCGTGCGCGGCGTGGGCTACCGGATCGCCCGCACCAGCGTCGGCGCATCCCCTGAAAACGATGGCTGACCGCACCCCGCGCTCACTGCAATCGCAGTTGCTGCTGGCCGTGCTCGGCCTGGTGCTGCTGGCCTGGACGGCCGCCGCCGCCCTGACCTGGCACCAGGCCCAGGACGAAGTGGGCGACCTGCTCGACGCGCACCTGGCGCAGACCGCCTCTCTGCTGCGCCTGCAGCAACTCGACGAATTGAACGAAGACCAGTTGAATGAAGCGCCCGACCTCGACAAGCACCAGCACCATGTGGTGTTCCAGCTCTGGCGGGAGGGCCAGTTGCTGGCTCGCTCGAAGAACGCGCCCACCGAACCCCTCACCCATCAAAGGGGGCGCGGCTTTGCCGACAGCCAGGCAGCGGGCAAGTCCTGGCGCGTGTTCGTCACCCAGGGGCACGAGGGCGATGTGAACATTCTTGTCGGCGAACAGCAGTCGGCGCGCCAAGACATCGTGCGGGCCAGCGTGGTCGGCATGCTCAAGCCCATGGCCTTGGCGCTGCCCCTGCTGGCACTGGGCATCTGGTGGGTGGTGCGCGGCCTGGTGCGCCCGCTGCGCCAGTTGGGCACGGCCGTGTCAGTGCGCCAGCCGCAGTCGCTCGTGCCCCTGCCCACGGCCGGTGTGCCGCCCGAGGTGCTGCCGCTGGTGAGTGCACTCAACGACTTGTTCACGCGCATGGCCGAGCTGCTGGTCACCGAACGACAGTTCACGGCGGACGCCGCGCACGAGCTGCGCACGCCTATTGCCGGCATCCGCATGCAGGCCCAGGTGGCCCAGGGCGCCACGCAGAGCGCCGAGCGCGCAGCGGCACTCGACGCCACCGTGCAGGGCTGCGACCGTGCCACCCGCCTGGTGGAGCAGCTCTTGCAACTCGCCCGGCTCGACGCCGAGACGGCCACCCCGGATGCAGCGGCCACGGATCTCGGGCGCGTAGCGCACATGGTGGTGGCAGATCTGCAATCTGCGGCCCAGGCACGTGGCCAGCAGGTGCTGCTGCAGACCCCCGGCCCAGTGAATATCCACCTGACGGAGCCACTGGCGCAAGTGCTGCTGCGCAACCTCCTGGACAACGCGCTGCGCTACAGCCCGGACGGTGCACAGGTGCAGGTCCACATAACTGCCGCCAGCGCTGGCATCCCGGCACGGCTGTGCGTGGAAGACGGCGGGCCGGGCCTCACGAATGGCGAGATGGCACGGCTGGGCGAGCGCTTTTTTCGGGTACTTGGCACGGGACAGAGCGGCAGCGGCCTGGGCTGGTCCATCGTGCGGCGCATCGCCCGCCTCCACAACCTGCGCTTGCAGGTGGACCGCAGCCCGGCGCTGGGTGGGCTGCGGGTGCAGGTCAGCTGGTAGCGGCAATCAGCTATTATTCATATAGCATAAAATGCTTTATGAATATGCGCTAGAGCCATTTTCATACCGGCATCCAGCCCGCCAGATTTCACAACCCGCGCTCAGATACCGGCATTGCCCGGTGGACCGCCTTGCGGTACACCAGCGGCGTCTCGCCGGTCCAGCGCCGGAAGGCATTGATAAAGCAGGTGGGCTCTGCATAGCCCAGATGGTCTGCAATGTTCTCGACGGACAACGATCCGCCGGACAGCAACTCTTCGGCGGTTGCACGCCGCACTTCCTCTCGCAATCGAAGAAACGTCGCGCCCTCCTCCAGCAGTCGACGCCGCAGGGTCCGTGGCGTCATGCACAGCGCGTCGGCCACTTCATCCATGCCGGGCATGCCTGCGCCCTGCCGGGTCAACAGGCTCTTTACTCTTGCGGCAAGACCGGCGCCTGACCGGTGGCGCTCCAACAAGTCGGAGCACTGCGCCTGCGCGGCCTTGAAGGCCAGGGCATTGCCCTGAGACAAAGGCTCCATCAGCACCGACCTGTCCATGGTGGCCACGTTCGACGAAGCCCCAAATACCGGCTCGACGCCATAAAAAGAGGCGTACGCCTGTGCATCAACCGGCGCACGGCGCGTGAATCGCAGGCCCTGAAGGACAGGACGCGACGAAAACAGGTCACGCTGTATGGTCACCAAGGCGGCCGCATCGCGCTCGACGATGAAGGCCCGCACATCCTCCGGCAGGCTGGACTCGTCCAGCGTGATGTGCGTCTGAGCACCTTGGTCTTCGACATGGAAGCGCGTAAACGCGAAGGTGAGCTGGAAATACCGCAGAGTCACGTCCAGCGCACTGCGGGCATTCGGGCTGCTGACCATGGCAAACCCCAAAGCGCCAAATGCCGTGAAGTGGTAACGCTGTCCTGCCTGGAGACCCAGCCCCGGGACGGTGCCCAGATGTTTGAGCAAATTGCGGATCAGGCGCAACTCCTGCCCGGCCGACACCAGCATGGTGGGGTTTGCCAGATCCTGCTCCTTGACGCCTGTTTCCGCCAGGCAGGCGTGCGCCGAGAGTCCGTGTTCGACACCCAACTCGGTCATCAACCGCATGCTGGTCACACTGCGTGTGAAATCCCATTCCACCATTCAGCACACCCCTGGGAACTGGCTGTCCTTGAATATCGATTTTTTGTCTTCTGTGAATGTAGCACCGCTTCCTGTCCGTCCTTAGCATCTGGCGTCAAAGATCCCATGGGCAAAGACCCGGGACGAACCGAGACACCCTGCCGCCGCGGGTCACATTGAGGACACCCACCGATGCACCTGGATACCGAGGACTCGCAGCGCCTGCTGGAAGAGCTTGGCCGCTTTTCCCGTGAGCGCATCGCCCACCTGGCAGCACGGCCACATCGGCCCATTGATGGGCGCCAGCTGGCCCTGCTCACGGGGGAAGCCCTTGATATGGGCATCTTGCCGCCATCGACGGCAGAGAGCGGATTTGGCATCTGGGAACACTGCGACACAGCCCCGGCCATGGCGTTCAATACGGGAGCGCTCCGGCACATTGCCGGAGCCAGCCCGGGTGTGGCATTCACCTGGCACCGCCTAGCGCTGGCCCGGTGGGTGGCGGTCCAGTTGGGCCAGTCACTGGGCGCAGACGACCTGACGGGTCTGCAGTTGGTCCCCACCGGACACTATGGACTCGCTCGTGGCAGCCTCGCCCGGTGGCTCCGAGGCGGCGCGCTGGAGACTGCGGACCAGGCCATGCTGTCGGACTGGCTCGATCGGCGCACCCATACCACTACGCTGTATGCCCCCGAAGACTGGAAGCTGCTGCTTTGGCCCGTATGGGCGGGCGTTCATGTCACCTGGCAGCTGGTCGATCGTCAAGCGCTGAGCGTCCGCGCAGAGAAGGCGCAGCATGGCTTTGATGAACTGGCGGGTTTTTCTGTCAACCTGGCAGGGGAAGGCTCGGCCATCGCGATGGCGCCAGAAATCTCGCGCACCCTGTTCACGCGCCTGTTCAAGCTGGACATGCTGGGTTTGATGGCGATCGGCGCTGGCGCACTGGACCAGGGCCAGACGCTGGCCCGCGCTTACGCTGCAATCCGTCGCCAGGGCGGCAGCGCTATCGCGGCGCATCCGGCCGTGCAGCACATGCTCAGCGACATCGAGATCGCACGGCAGCGCATCGACATGGCACTGGCTGCATTGGCACAGCCGGTCGATACGCTCGATACCGGCGCTGTAGCGGCAGCGCGGGCCAACATAGCCCCTGCGCTTTGCCATGCGGCCAACCAGGTGATGCAGGTACATGGGGGTATCGGCTATATGCGGGACGCTGGGCCAGAGAAGCTGGTCCGTGACCAGAACATGCTCAAGCTCGCTTCGGGTGGCACACGCGACCTGCACGCCTTCCTGGCGGGCTGGACAGGAGCCTGCGCATGAACACGCCAGACCACCTTCAAGGGCACCTGCCCGCAGACCACCGCCTTTCACCGCGCTGGCAGTTCCGCCATCTGCCGCTGATCGGACGCATGCTGGCGGACTATCCAGCACAGGACTTGTGGCAAACCGACTTTGCCAGGCTGCCGCGTGCGCTGGCCCGTCAGCGCCAGCGCGCCAGAGCGTTCACCGAGCAACACATCCTGTCCGCAGCAGACGAATTGGACCTGGCCCCGCACCTGCAGGCCGGGGAATGCCATCCAACCGCGCGCCGCATTCTGTCCGAGGCGGGCAAACAAGGGTGGCTGAGCTATTTCTTGCCAGCCCCGCTGGGCAAAATGCCCTGGGGCACTGTGGTGCATGCGCCGATCTGGCAAAGCTGCCTGATCGTTGAAGAGTTCAGCCGTGGCTGCGGCGGTCTGATGCTGCTGCTGTCGGCACACCATCTCGGCGCCATGCCCTTGATCCTGTCCGGGCGCGTGCAGCACATTCTGAAGCTCCTGGCCCCTGTCTACCGCAGTTGTGAGCGCGGCGATCCGCAGCTGATCGCGTTCGCGATCACCGAGCCCGCAGCCGGGTCCGACGTGGAGGACGGGCACGGTGCGCAGACCTACCACCCCGGCGTCGTCGCGACACCCACCAAAGGCGGCTACCTGCTCAATGGCCGCAAGTGTTTCATCAGTGGCGGCGATCTGGCAAAGACGGCCACCGTCTTTGCTGCGCTGCAGGGCGAAGGAATGGAATCGTGGACCTGCTTCTATGTGGACTGCTCTGACCCCGGATACCGGGTGGCCCGCACGGAGCTCAAGATGGGCATGCGCGCCTCTGGGGCGGCCGAGATTGAATTGTCCGATGTCTTTGTCCCCACCGATCGCGTCATCGGCGGGTTGCGCAATGGCTGGGTGCTGAACCGCGCCACCCTCAACGCCTCACGGATTCCTGTGGCGTCCATGGGGGTTGGCTTTGCCAGGGCCGCCACCGAAACGGCCGTGGAGTTTGCCCAACACTACAAGGTGGGCGGCAAGGCCTTGATCCACTACCAGGACGTTCAGCTGCACCTGGCCACCATGGTGGCCGAGACCCGCGCGTTGCGCGCACTGGTCTGGCAAGAAGCCCGCCTTGCCTGGAAGCCCCGGCAACTCCATGCATCGCTGTGCAAGTTCCACGCCACCGATCGCGCCCAGCGCGTCTGCGAAATGGCGATGGACCTGCTCGCCGACCATGGTGCACGGCATGAGAACAGGATCGAGAAAATCTTCCGCGACGTCCGGTTGACCCGCATCTTCGAGGGCACCAACCAGATCAACCGCCTGTCCCTGATCGAAGACTGGCAGCCCCAGCTGCTCGATCCTGACCACCCCGCAGGAGTATGAACATGCAGCACCACAAATGGCAGAGCGACCTGTTCTTTCAGTACCCGCGCAACACCGTTGCGACGTCAGAGGGCAAGGTGGAGATGCCGATCCTGTACTACGACAACTCGGTCATGATGGCCCTGTTTCGTGTGGACAGCAACAAAGCCCAGGCACTGGTAGCAGAACAGGGCCTGCAAGTGGTCCGCACCCTGGGCGGCAAGGCGCTGGCAGGCATTGCCTTCTACCAATACCGGGACACCTCCATCGGCGTGTACAACGAGGTCGGCGTCGCCATTGCCGTTGTGCCCAGCGGTACCAAGGCGCCCCGGTACCCCCTGGTGTCCATGCTCAACACACTGGACAAGGCCCCCGTTGGCTTCTGCATCCTGGACCTGCCGGTCACGACCCCTGCCGCCTGTGCGGCCGGGCGCGAGATCTGGGGGTATCCGAAGTTCGTGACACCGATAGCCTTTTCCCTCAAGGGTTCCCAGTTTGATGGGGTGGTCACCGACCCCGACACACACCAGGATCTGCTTCACCTCTCCGGCAAGGCGGGCGCTGGCATTCCTGGTCCCTTGCTGGACCTGGTCCTGTATTCACGCCACAACGCAGAGCTGCTTCGCACCTTGGTCAACACCCGGGGCGGGGCGCACATCTGCCTACCCGGATCGATGCGCGCCACCGTATCCGATAGCAGCACCCACCCCATGGCCCAGCGATTGCGTGCCCTGGGGCTGCACCACGCCAGGCCCGCTTTTGTCTTTCACAGCCATGCACTGCAGTTGCGCCTCAATGCTGGTGCCGTGCTGCCCTGAGAATCTGCTCATGGTCTTTTCAGGGGGCGCGCAATCCCTCAAACAACGGCACGACCCCATGGAATCTCGCCCTTGTCTGTTCATCACCGGAGCCGCCGCAGGCATCGGCCGTGCCACCGCCCGCCTTTTCTGTCGTCAGGGCTGGTTTGTCGGCCTCGCCGATATCGATCGCGCTGGTCTGCTGGCCTTGAGCGAGGAACTGGGCGACCACAATGCGATGGCGCTGTCACTGGACGTGGCCTGTCCAGAGCAATGGCAAGCGGCGCTCAGCGCCTTTCACCAGCGCACTGGGCGCCTTGACGTACTGGTGAACAACGCGGGCATCCTGATCTCGGGCCCATTCGAGAGCAACCCCCTGGCACGCCACCACGCCGTGGTCGATGTCAACCTCAAGGGACTGCTCAACGGCTGCTACCTGGCCAAGCCCTATCTGGCAGCAACGCCACAGGCCCGCGTCATCAACCTTTCCTCGACGGCGGCACTGTACGGCCAGGCATCGCTGGCAACGTACTCCACCACCAAGTGTGCGGTGCGAGGCCTCACAGAAGCACTGAACGTCGAATGGCAGGCCGATGGCATCCGTGTGATGGACATCATGCCGATGTTTGTTCAAACGGACATGCTCACCGCCATCAATGCCCGCAGCATGGACAGACTGGGCGCCCGGCTGACCGCAGAGGAGGTGGCCAGAACCCTCTGGGCCGCCGCCACGTACCGGGGCGGCTTCGGCAAGGCGCATTGGCCCGTTGGCTCGCTCGCGACCTGGCTCATGCGCCTGACCCGCCTGGCACCCGACCGCCTCAACCGCTTCATCGCAAAGCGGGTTGCTACCTGACTTCCTGGACGCCTTATGGCTTGCGCTAGCGCTTACCGGGGATATGCAGCATGGCACTGGTGTAGAAATTTACTATCTAAAAGATAGCTGTAATCGCTTATTAGATAAGCGCTAGATCCATATTTCACTGGTTTTTTTCACGCATCGCGTGCGTTGCCTGCGCCTGTTCCGTGATGCGCGCCCAGTCGCCTGCGCCCACGGCATCGGGTGGCGTCAGCCACGAGCCACCCACGCAGCGCACATTGGGCAGCGCGAGGTAGTCGCCCGCCGACTGCGCTGTGATACCGCCCGTAGGGCAGAAGCCGACGGCGCCAAACGGGCTGGCCCAGGCTTTGAGCAAACCGACACCCCCCACGGCCTGCGCCGGGAACAGCTTGAGAAAGTCGTAGCCGTCGGCCAGGGCGGCCATGATCTCACCCGAGGTCGCCACGCCGGGCAGCAGCGGCAGGCCCAGTGCGCGGCAGGCTGCGCCCACGGCGTGGGTGTAGCCGGGGCTCACAGCAAACACCGCGCCTGCTTCTTGGGCACGCCGCGCGTCCTCGGCGTTCAGCACCGTGCCCGCGCCGACGATGGCGTCGGGCAATGCACGCGCGATCGCTTCGATGGCCGGCAGGGCGGCAGGCGTGCGCAGGGTGATTTCCAGCACCCGCACGCCGCCAGCGAGCAACGCGCGCGCCAGCGGCAGTGCGTCGGCCTCGCGCTCGATCACGATAACGGGAATGACAGGCCCGAAACCGGGCAAATCCTGTGTCTTCAAAGCCATGTGCAGGCTCCTTGTTCGGCACCGGCTGCGTTCTGCCGGAAGTTGTGGAAAAGATCGCGTCCGAAGGTGTGCGCCGGCGGGGCGCTCGGCTGCGCGGGGGCGCGGGCTTCCCATTCTTCGGCGCCCACCAGAACGTCCAGCGTGCCGCCATCGGCGTCGACACGCACGATGTCGCCATCGCGCACCCGCGCCAGCGGTCCGCCGCCCAGCGCTTCGGGCGTGACGTGGATGGCAGCGGGCACCTTGCCCGAAGCACCGCTCATGCGCCCGTCGGTCACCAGCGCCACGCGCAAGCCCTTGCCTTGCAGCACGGCCAGCGGCGGCGTGAGCTTGTGCAGTTCGGGCATGCCGTTGGCGCGGGGGCCTTGGAAGCGCACTACGGCCACCAGGTCGCCTTGCAGTTCGCCCGCATCAAACGCGGCCAGCAAGGCCTCCTGCGAATCGAAGACACGCGCTGGCGCCTCGACCACATGCCGGTCATCCGGCACGGCAGACACCTTGATGACGGCGCGGCCCAGGCGCCCTTGCAGCAGGCGCAGCCCGCCGGTGGGTGAGAACGGCGCCGCCGCTGTGCGCACTACGCCTTCGTCGCCCGAGACCGCAGGTGCGGCCTTCGCACCGGCACGGATACCACCGGCATTCACGCTGAGCACGTCCGCGTGCATCAACCCGGCGTCCAGCAGCTCGCGCAGGATCCATGGCGGGCCACCGGCCGCCTGGAACTGGTTCACGTCGGCATCGCCATTGGGATAGACGCGCGCCAGCAGCGGGACTGCCGCAGACAGATCGTCAAAGTCGGTCCAGTCAATGAAAATCCCCGCGCTGCGCGCCACCGCCACCCAGTGGATCAGGTGGTTGGTCGAGCCGCCCGTGGCCAGCAAGGCCACCATGGCGTTGACGATGCAGCGTTCGTCCACCAGGTAGCCGATGGGCGTGAAGCGCGCGCCGCGCTTGCCGATGTTCAGCACGGTGGCAAGGGCATCGCGCGTGAACTGTTCGCGCTCTGCGCTGGCCGGGTGGGCAAAAGCGGCGTTCGGTACATGCAGGCCCATCGCTTCGAGCAGCATCTGGTTGCTGTTGGCCGTGCCGTAGAAGGTGCAGGTGCCGGGGCCGTGGTACGCGGCCTGCTCGGACGCCAGCAGCTCCGGGCGGCCCACCTTGCCCTGGGCATAGTCTTCGCGCACCTTGGATTTGGTTTTGTTGGAGATCCCCGTGCCCATCGGGCCGGCGGGCACGAAAACGCAGGGCAGATGGCCGTAGTGCAGCGCGCCAATCAACAGGCCGGGCACGATCTTGTCGCAAATGCCCAGCAGCAAGGCGCCATCGAACACGTCGTGCGACAAGGCGATGGCGGTGGACATGGCGATGGCATCGCGCGAGAACAGGCTCAGCTCCATGCCGGCCGTGCCCTGGGTAATGCCGTCGCACATGGCGGGCACGCCGCCCGCCACCTGCACCGTGGCGCCCAATCGCGCCCCCTCATCGCGCAGCACCGCCGGAAAGCCCTGGTAGGGCTGGTGGGCCGAGAGCATGTCGTTGTAGGCGGTGACGATGCCGATGTTGGGCGCCTTCTCCACCGTCACCTTGAGCTTGTCGGCGCCGGGCAGCGCGGCGTAGGCATGCGCCAGGTTGGCGCAGCCCATGCGGTCCTGTGGCGGCCTGCGCGCAATCATGGTGTCGACATGGGCGAGGTAGGCGGCGCGGGTCTCGCGGCTGCGATCAACGATGCGCTGGGTGACGCGCGCGACGACGGGATGCATGGCAGGCTCCGATCTGAAAAGGAACGAAGAATGTAACTTGATAACCATTTTTCTTCAAGCGAACCCAGCCAAAAGCCTAAAAAACACTCTTATTTCTTAATGGAGAAAGCGCAATTAAGTAACTAAATTACAAACTCGCTCACTCTGCGCGCAAGCGCTCCAGCAGCCCAGCGGTGGAGCCGTCCAACCCTTGCGTATCTCCGCTGCGCAGCCGCTGCTCCAGATCGTTGGCAAGTACTTTCCCGAGTTCCACGCCCCATTGGTCAAAGCTGTTGATGCCCCAGACGCTCCCACTGACGAAGACCCGGTGCTCCTGCAGCGCCAGCAGCGCACCCAGGCTGCGGGGCGTCAGGGCTTCGAGCAGCAGAAAACTGCTGGGCCGGTTGCCCGGAAACTCGCGGTGGCGGTTCGCGTTGGCGCGGCCCACCATCAAGGCCTGGGCCTGAGCCAGGGCGTTGGCCAGAAGCTTTTCGTGGTGGCCGGGCCAGGGGTGGTCGGCCTGGCGCACGGCAACGATCTCCAGCGGCAGCACCTCCGTACCCTGGTGCAGCATCTGGAAGAAGGCATGCTGGCCGTTGGTGCCGGGTTCGCCCCAGAGGACAGGGGCGCTGTCGACGCAGAGCAGCGCGCCGCTGCGGTCCACACGCTTGCCGTTGCTCTCCATTTCAAGCTGCTGCAGATAGGCCGGCAAGCGGCCCAGGGCGGCGTGGTAAGGCGCCACGCAGCGACTGGAGAAACCATGGAAATTGCGGTACCAGACGTCCAGCAGCCCCATGCGCAGCGGCAGGTTGGCTTGCGGTGGCGCGGTGCGAAAGTGCTCGTCCATGGCATGGGCCCCGGCCAGAAACTCGCCAAAGCGGGCTTTGCCGATGGCAATGGCAAGCGCCAGCCCAATGGCCGACCAGATCGAGTAGCGCCCGCCCACCCAGTCCCAGAAACCAAGGCAGGTGTGGATACCCAGCGCCCGCGCTGCCTCGATGTTGGTCGTGAGGCCGATGAAATGGCGGGCCACGTCCTGCCCGCCCTGCTGCGCAAACCAGGCCATCGCCGAGTGCGCGTTGGTCATGGTCTCGGCGGTGGTGAAGGTCTTGGAAGCCACCAGAAACACGGTGCTCTCGGCCCGCAAACCTCGCAGCACGGCATGGAGCTCATGGCCATCGACGTTGGAGACGAAATGCAGGCGCTTGCCCGGCGCGCGGTACGCCTCCAGCGCACGCACGGCCATGGCCGGCCCCAGATCCGAGCCCCCAATGCCGATGTTGACGATGTCGGTGATGCGGTCGTCGGCGCGCACCCGTTCGGCAAAGTCCAGCATGGCTGTCTGCACGGCATGCACCTCGGCCAGCAGTCCGGCAATTTCCGGCCGATCGCCCGGCAAGGTGAGGCCTGCGGGCCGGCGCAGCAGGGTATGCAGCACGGCGCGCTGCTCGGTGGTGTTGATCGGATCGCCGCGCAGCATGGCGTCGCGCTGCCCGGTGACGCCGGAGGCCCTGGCCAGCTGCTGCAGCAGCGCTTCGGTCTCGCGCGTCCAGAGGTTCTTGGACAGATCGGCAAACACCTCGGGAGCCTGCTGGCTGAAGTGCGCGAAGCGCTGGGCGTCGCGCGCAAAGGCCTCGCGCAGGTCCAGCGCACACCCCTCTGCATCGAAATGGGCTTGCAGACGGGGCCATTCGGCGGTTTGATCACAACGTTGCATCGGGGAATCCTTGGATCGGGCGAGGGCTCATTCCGGGCACAGGAATGTAACTTAATTACTTTTCATCAAAGATATATCCACAAAGAACTTCCAAATATTCATGTAACGCGATTACAATTTTTCGTCCCATCCCTAAGGAAGTGTCCATGAGTTTCGATCTGGTGCTGTTTGGCGGAACCGGCGATCTGGCCTGGCGCAAGCTGATGCCGGCGCTGTTCCAGGCTTTTCGCCACGGCACGTTGCCCGCGGGCGGCCGCATTATTGGCGTCGCCCGCGACGATCTGAGCGACACCCAGTACCGACAGTTGATGGCCGAACGGGCCGAACGGGTGGAGCTGGCCAAGCGGCCCAGCGACGAGGAGTTTGCCCAGTTTGGCGCCATGCTGCACTACCTGCGCATGGATTTGTCGCAGTCCGCTGACTACGAACGGCTGGCAGCGCTGCTGCGCGAGCGCGAGGCCGATTGCGTGGTCATGTACCTGGCGACGGCCCCCGGGCTGTTCACCTCGGTGGCCGAGCAGATCGGCGCGGTGGGGCTGAACGGCCCGACGACGCGCATGGTGCTGGAAAAACCCCTGGGGCACGACCTGCAGTCCAACCGCGCGATCAACGCCACGCTGGCCAGCGTACTGGACGAAGACCAGATTTTTCGCATCGACCACTACCTGGGCAAGCCTTCGGTGCAGAACCTGTTTGCGCTGCGCTTTGGCAACACCCTGTTCGAGCCCCTGTGGCGGCGCGACACCATCTCGAACATCCAGATCACGATTGCCGAAGACCTGGGTGTAGAGACGCGCGGCGCCTTCTACGACCAGACCGGGACCCTGCGCGACATGGTGCAGAACCACGCCCTGCAACTGCTCTGCGCCATTGGCATGGAGCCGCCGATCAATTCCAGCGCCAGCGCCATCCGCGACGAAAAACTCAAGGTACTGCAATCGCTCAAGCCCTGGACCCCCGAAACGCTGGCGAAGCACGTGGTGCGCGGGCGCTACGCCAGCGGCACGGCGCTGGGCCAGCCTGTGCCCGGCTACCTGCAGGAAAGCGGCGTGGCAGCCACCAGCACCACCGAGACCTTTGTGGCGCTGCGCACCGAGATCTCGAACTGGCGCTGGGCGGGCGTGCCCTTCTACATTCGCACCGGCAAACGGCTGGCAGGGCGCGACGCACACATTGCCATCAACTTCCGCCCGGTGCCGCACCCCATTTTCAAGACCCCGCTGGGCGCAGCCAATCGCCTGGTGATCAACCTGCAGCCGCGCGACGGCCTGGAGCTGCACCTGCTGGCCCAAAGCGCCGCGCAAGACCAGGCCCAGCCCACGCTGGCGCCGGTGCATCTGAACCTCGACTTTGACCAGCGCTTTGGTGCCGAGCGCGTGGGCGCCTACGAGCGCCTGCTGCTCGACGTGATCGCCGGGCGCCTGAACCTGTTTGTGCGCAGCGACGAGCAGGAAGAGGCCTGGCGCTGGGTGGAACCTATCCTGCAGCACTGGCGCAACGATCCGGCCGGCCCGCGCCCCTATGTGGCCGGCGGCTGGGGACCGAGCGCAGCCAGCGCCATGATTGCGCGCGACGGCCATTGCTGGAGCGAGGAGATGTGAGCGGTACCCGCCGCCCTATCGGCTTGCAGCGTCCGCCATGTCCAAGGCCCGCGCGGCGCCATACAGGGCCGGCGCGCCATCGGGATCGATCACCCAGCAGGGAATGCTGGCCAGGTAGTCCCTGAAGCGCCCCTTGGCTTCAAAGCGCTTGCGGAAGGACGACTGGTCAAACCACGGGCCCAGGCGCGGCACGATGCCCCCGCCCAGGTACACGCCGCCCTTGGCGCCCAGGGTGAGCGCCAGATTCCCCGCCACGCTGCCCAGAAAACCGCAGAACATGTCCAGCGCCTGCAGCGCCAAGGGCTCGTGCTGCTCCAGGGCCAGGCCAGTGACCTGGGCGGGATCGGTCACTTCTTTGCCAGCTTCGCGCCCCAATTTGCGCAGGGCGTGGTACAGATCCACCAGACCCGCCCCCGAGAGGGCACGCTCGGCCGACACGTGGCCATAGCGCTCTTTGAGCAGGGACACCACCTCGAACTCCTGCGCCGTTTCGGCGGCGAGCGACACATGGCCACCCTCGCCCGCCAAGGGCACGCCCCGCCCGGAGCCCTGGGGAAAGAGCAGGCCCGATACGCCAAGCCCGGTGCCCGGCCCCAGCAGCGCCACCGCCGCGCCCGGTACGGCTTGGCTGCCGCCCACCTGGCGCAGCAACTCTGGCTTGAGCTGGGGCAGCGCCAATGCCAGCGCGGTGAAGTCGTTGATGACGATCAGCCGCTGCAAACCCAGGGCTTGCTGCACGGCGCGCTGCGAAAAGCTCCAGGAGTGGTTGGTCATGCGCACTTCGTCGCCCACCACCGGGTTGGCAATGCCAAACGCCGCCTCCCGCGGCTGCGGCACCTGTACCTGCGCCAGGTAGGCTGACACAGCCGCCGTCAGGCTCGGGTAGTCGTCGCAAGGCTGTACCCGGATGTCATTGAACGGGCCCTGGGGCGTGGCCTGCCAGGCCAGGCGGATATTGGTGCCACCAATGTCGGCAAGAAGGCGCGAAGGGTGCATAAGAGAGGAAGCGCGCGCCCCGGCTCCGGCCAAGGCACGTCGCTATTAAATAAATAGCTTATAGCGCTTGTGGAATAAGCGCTGGAGCCTGTTTTTACCTGAAATTTCAACGCACCGCCAGTGTACGGACCTGCGAAACCGTATCAGGCAGCGCGGCTTTCGGTTCGCACGTCAAACCAGTGCGCGTGGGCCGGCGCCACGCTCAGGCCGACGCGGTCGCCGGGCTGCACCCGGGTCTGTGCGTGGGTGCGCAGCGTGACGCTGCCGGCCGAGGTGTCCACCATCACGTAGGTGTCCGGCCCCGTGGGCTCAACCACGCTCACCTCTCCGCGCCACGCAGCGCCGTCCTGCAACTCCAGGTGCTCCGGCCGCACGCCCAGCAGCCATTCGCTCCCGCCTTGCGGCGCGCTGAGATCCAGCAGCGCACCCGGGACGCCGAATTGCCCGTCGGTCTGCGCGCCGCGCAGCAGGTTCATGGTGGGCGAACCGATGAAGGTGGCGACATAGGTGTTGGCGGGGCGGTTGTAGATCTCGTCCGGCGTGCCCAGTTGCTGCACGACGCCGCCTTTCATCACCGCGATGCGTGAGCCCAGGGTCATCGCTTCCACCTGATCGTGCGTGACGTACACGCTGGTGATGCCACTGGCCTGGTGCAGACGCTTGATTTCGGCGCGCATTTCCACCCGCAGCTTGGCGTCCAGGTTGGACAGCGGCTCGTCAAACAAAAAGAGCTGCGGCTGGCGCGCCAGGGCCCGCCCCATGGCCACGCGCTGGCGCTGCCCGCCGGAGAGCTGGCTGGGGCGGCGGTCCAGCAGGTGGCCGATCTGCAGCATGGCGGCCACTTCGTCAATGCGCTTTTTGCGTTCGGCCTTGGGCATCTTGCGCATCTCCAGCGCGAAGCCGATGTTGTCGGCCACCGAAAGCGTCGGGTAGAGCGCGTAGCTCTGAAACACCATGGCGATGTCGCGGTCGCGCGGCGCCATGCCGACCACGTTCTTGCCCGCGATGCGGATTTCGCCCTCGGTCGGCTCGGCGAGCCCGGCAATGATGCTCAGCAGCGTCGATTTACCGCAGCCCGAGGGGCCGACGAGGATCAGGAACTCGCCCGGCTCAACGTGGATGTCCACCTTTTGCAGCACCTCCACGCTTTTGTCGCCCTTGCCAAAGCGCTTGTTGATGCCGCAAATCTCCAATGAAGACGCCATGATGGGGAGCCTGTTATGCACTTTTACATGCCCACGAAAGCCGGGGAAAGGCCCGGCAACTAGGCGCAGGACGCGCCGCGGTATGGATACCGCAAGCGTTCTGCAACAACGTGGCCGGGCCTTTCCCCAGCTTTCCCGAAGGGTTGGACTCCAACGCGGGTACGTAAAAGTGCATCACAGGCTCCTACCCTTTCACTGCGCCGGCCGTCAGGCCGCGCACAAAAAACTGCCCTGCCAGCACATAAATCACCATGGTGGGCAGGCCGGCGATGATGGCGGCCGCCATGTCCACGTTGTAGGCCTTCACGCTGCTGGACGTATTGGCCAGGTTGTTCAGCCCCACGGTGATCGGCTTCGATTCGGTGCCCGAGAACACGACGCCAAACAGGAAATCGTTCCAGATGTTGGTGAACTGCCAGATCAGCGCCACCATGACGATGGGCATGGACAGCGGCAGCACGATGCGCCAGAAGATCTGCCAGAAACCCGCGCCGTCCATGCGCGCCGCATTCACCAACTCGTTCGGGATTGCGGCGTAGTAGTTGCGAAAGAACAGCGTGGTCCCTGCCAGGCCCGCCAGACAGTGCACCAGCACCAGCCCGGCAATCGAACTCGACAGACCCAGCCAGCCCAGCACCTGGCTCATGGGCAGCAGCACCACCTGGTAGGGCATGAACACGCCAAACAGTAGCAGGCCAAACAGCGTGTCGCTGCCGCGAAACTTCCACAGGCTGAGCACATAACCGTTGAGCGCGCCCCAGACGGTGGAGATCGCCACCGCCGGCACCACCATCCACACCGAATTCCAGAAGAAGGGACGCAGGCCCTGGCAATCCACCCCCGTGCACGCGCTGGACCACGCCGTGCTCCAGGCGGCTGCGTTCAGTGAGTGCGGCAGCGCGAGCAGCGAGCTGGCGCGGATTTCCTGCGCATCCTTGAACGAGGTGACCAGCATGGCGTAGAGCGGCAGCAGGAAAAATACCGAGGCCAGAACCAGCACGGCATAGACCAGCAATCGGCCCACCAAAGGGAAAAGATGGGGCTTAGCGGTCATGGGGTTTGTTCCGCAGTTCGCTGTAGAGGTAGGGGATGACCAAGGCCGCCACGGTGGCCAGCATCATGGTCGCGCTGGCCGCGCCCAGGCCGATCTGCCCGCGCGAGAGCGACATGGTGTACATGAAGGTGGCGGGCACATCGGTGGCGTAGCCGGGGCCGCCGGCCGTGAGCGCCATCACCAGGTCAAAGCTCTTGATCGCCAGGTGCGACAGGACCATGAGCGTGGAGAAAAACACCGGCCGCAAGGCCGGCAGCACGATGCGCCAGTAGATGCGCGGCAGCGACGCGCCATCGACCTGCGCCGCCTTGATGATGCTGTCGTCGATGCCGCGCAGCCCCGCCAGAAAGAGCGCCATGGCAAAGCCGGCACTCTGCCAGATGCCGGCAATCACCACGCAGTAGATCGCCTTGTCGGTATCGACCAGCCAGTCAAAGCTGAAACCCGCAAAGCCCCAGTCGCGGACCATCTTCTCAATGCCCAGTCCCGGGTTGAGCAGCCACTTCCAGGCCGTCCCCGTGACGATGAACGACAGCGCCATGGGGTAGAGATAAATCGTGCGCAAAGCGCCTTCGGCGCGGATCTTCTGGTCCAGCAGCACCGCGAGCACGACCCCGATCGCCAGCGACCCGCCGACGTAGCCCGCGCCAAAGATGCCGAGATTCTTGAGCGCCACCCACCAGCGGTCCATCTCCCAGAGCTTCTGGTACTGCGCGATCCCCGCCCACTCGTAGTTGGGCAGCATGCGCGAACTCGTCAGGCTCAGCACACCGTTCCAGACCATCAGGCCATAAATGAAGGCGAAGCCCAAGACAAAGGCAGGCGTGACCACCAGCTTGGGGAGCCAGGTTTCAAACGAATTCTTCATGGCCGCAGAGATTTATTTGCATACACCTGCAAGGAAAAAAACGGGGGACACCCACTGCGTGTCCCCCAAAGAACAAAGCTAACTCGAACTCACAAGCTTCCTTGGTCCGGTTCTCAATCAATCGAGTACGCGAAGGCGAAGCGCAGACAGTGCTATCGCACTGGCTAAGCGAAGCCGACAAAGCAATCGGTTGATTGACAAGCGGAACTACCACCACACTTCGTATTGCACGCCCACCAACGTGCGCGAAGTTTTTCCATTCATGCCGAAACTGCCCGCATTGGCCACAGCGGCTGCCTGGTTCCAGTTCGCCTTGGTTACGTACAGGCGCAACTCGGGGCGGGACCAGAAGTCTTCCGAAAGGGCCAAAGCACCGGCCAGCGTGAGCTTGCTCAGCCGCTGGTCCGGGCCCGCGCCCTTGCGCGTGGTGGTGGACACCTCGGCCAGCCCCTTGAAGTGCTTGGTAAATGCGTAGGAACCGCGCGCGCCCAGGGAGAAATCCTTGGTGGTCGGGCCACCCAGATCGGAGCGGTTGGTCTGGTAGGCCATCAGCGCCTGCCCACCAAAGGGCCCGCTCTGCCAGGTGATCGAATCGGCGATGCGCGTCGCACGCTTGCCTGCGGACAGCCCGTCAATCGACTCAAATTCACCGTCGATGCGGGCATGGCCGCGCGAAGTCTGCAGGAACAGCGCGTTGCTCATTCCCTTGAGCAGAAAATCGGCCTGGTTGTGCGAGACCGAAATGCCGGAACCCGAATCTCCGTGCACCTGGCCGCTGCCGCCTACCGCCGTCAGCAGCACGCGCAGCTTGCCCCCCGGGTTGGTGTCGATGTCGGAAAGGTCGGCGTTGATCCGATGCGCCTTGACGTTGTCCGGCAGGCTGTTGTCGAACTTGTCGCCCGTGAACACCCCAAGGCCGAGCTTCATGCCGCCCACCGAGATGTCGGTCACGCCCGCGCCCTGGTTGTCGCCGTAGTTCATCAGGAAGTTGTCGACGATGTGCACGTCCTGAATCCGCAGGCGCCGCTGGCCCACCCAGAACTTGGCCTCCGGCAGGAACGAGAAGCCGCTCATCTCCACGTAGGCCTGCTCGGTGCCGATCTTGCCGCCGCTCCATTTGGCTGGCATGTAGTCGACTTTCCACTTCACGCCGTTGGTTTCGAAGCTGCGCGCCAGGTTGATTTCAATGCCGTTGTCGCCCTCGTTGCCGAGGCGAAACTTCTGCAGATCGCCCCCCAGGGCCAAACCTCCCTTGATGCCGTCGGAGTGGTTGAACACCGGTCCCCCGCGGGAGTAGCCGTTGAATTCAAAGCCTGCAACGTCCATTGCCATTGCGCCATTCGCGCATGCGGCGGCCAAAGCCACCGCCGTGAGGCGGCTTCTTTTCATCATGATGGAATCCCTTAGTGCGGTTTTATTGGGTTTTCGCGGCGGTCGCGATCTGCTTCATGGCCTCGGCGACGCTCACCTTGTCGTCGTTCCAGAACTGGCTGACGACATCCTTGATGGCCCCCTCCGTGGCGGGCGCAATCGCCATGCCGTGGGCCACGCTGGGCACCAGGCCGCCGTTCTTTGCGGTTTCCGTGAAGTCTTTGTTGGAGAGCTTGGCGCAGTCGTCAAACTTGTCCATGTTCTGCCCGGTGCGCACGGGAATGGAGCCCTTGTTCAGGTTGAACACCTCTTGAAACCCGCTGCTCATGAGCGCGCTCGCCAGGTCGCTCTGCGCCTTCTGCGCAGCCGGGTCCTTGAGCTTGAAGAAAATGAACGAATCGACGTTGAAGGTGAACGCGTTCGCCGTGCCCGGCGCAGCAGCGCACAGAAAATCCTTGTTTGGCGCCTTGCCGGCCGCCAGAAATTCGCCCTTGGCCCAGTCGCCCATCAGCTGGAAGCCCGCCTTGCCCTGAATCAGCATGGCGGTGGCCAGGTTCCAGTCGCGCCCAGGTGCCGCCGGATCGGTGTACGACTTGATGCGGCGAAAGGTCTCCAGCGATTGCTTCATGGTGTCGCTGCCCAAGGCCTTGGGGTCGAGCTTGACCAGGGCGTCCTGGTAAAACTTGGCACCACCCACCCCGAGCACCACCGATTCAAAGGTGGTGAAGTCCTGCCAGTTCTGCCCGCCATGGGCCACCGGAATCAGCCCGGCCGCCTTGAGCTTGTCGGCCGCGGCAAAGAACGCATCCCAGGTGGTGGGCATGGCGCTCACGCCCGCCTTCTTGAGCGCGTCCGCACTGCCCCACAGCCAGTTGACACGGTGCACGTTGACGGGTGCCGCCACATAGTTGCCCTGGTATTTCATGACGTTGGCCACCACCTTGGGCAGCGCATCGTCCCATTTTTCGGCCTTGGCGAGGCCATTCATGTTGGCCAGCACGCCTTCGGCGGCCCACTCCTGAATGGCGGGCCCCTTGACTTGGGCGGCAGACGGCGGATTGCCAGAGATCACGCGGCTCTTGAGCACCGTCATGGCGCTGTCGCCGCCGCCCCCGGCCACGGCAAAATCGCGCCAGGTATGGCCTTTGGCCTGCATGATCTTCTTGAGCTCGGCCGCCGATTTGGCCTCGCCGCCGGAAGTCCAGTAATGCAAGACCTCCACCTCGCCGGCGCTGGCGGACAAGGCGGCCGCCAAGCCTATCGTCGCTGCCGCGATCTTTGTGATGTTCCCCATACCCGTTGTCTCCTGAATGTTGTGGTTTCCTCTTGAGCCGACGCCCCTCGCTATCAGCGCAGCCCGTACTTTAATTACAATAATTAATTGTTGTCCTGGTACTTTCCCTGATGATGCCGCCGGGCAAATTTCAGAGCTATGCTCAATTCCATGTTCACGATTCTCATCGTCGAAGACGACGCCCTGCTGCTCGACGCATTGACCGGGCAGCTCCAGCAGCAGGGCTACGGCGTCTGCACCGCGTCCAGCGTGCCAGAGGCTTGCGCATCGCTGCAGACACGTGCGGTGGACGGGATCATTCTCGACCTGGGCCTGCCGGGAGCCGACGGCATGGAGCTGCTGGTCTGGGTGCGCAGTCACATTGCGGGCTTGCCGGTTCTCATCCTCACCGCCCGCGACGGCGTGGACGAGCGGGTGCGCGGGCTCAATGCCGGTGCCGACGACTACATCACCAAGCCCTTCAACATGCAGGAGCTACAGGCCCGGCTGCAGGCCATGCTGCGGCGCGCGCGCCAGCCGGCGTTCGTCCATTCCGCCAGTGCATTGGGAGGTCAAGGCCTCAACCTGGGGCCGCTGCAGCTGGACCCGGCCAGCCAGACGGCTGCACTGGGTGGCGTACCACTCGAATTGACGCAGCGCGAGTGGGAATTGCTTGAACTGCTGGTGCAGCGCTGCGGCGAAGTGGTCACGCGCGAGGATGTGCTGGCCGCATGGCGCGCCAGCCCACCCGAGCCTGGGCAGGCCGCCGCCATGCTCAACTCGAACGCGCTGGAGGTCTACGTGCACCGCCTGCGCAAAAAACTCGACTCCTCCAGCTTGGCGATTCGCAATATTCGCGGCCTGGGCTACATGCTGGCCAAACCCTGAAGCCGGAAATGCCCCTGCCCCACCGCGCCTTTTTCGCTGTGCCTCGGGCAAGCCGGGCCGCGCCGATTCGGCGGTATCCGGTTTGGGCCTAGACGCCATGCAGCCGGTCTCCCGCGTCTCGCTCAAGCGCAAACTGCTGCTGTGGCTGCTGTTGCCGCAGCTGGTGCTGTGGCTGTCGGGCGGATTTTTCGCCTGGCGGCTGGCGCTGCAAAACGGCGAAAAAGGCATTGACCAGACGCTTACGCAGTCGGTGCGCGGACTGGCGCGGCAGATCAAACCGATTGGAGACGGACTGCTGGTCGACTTTCCCAAGGCCGCGCAAGACCTGCTGGAGCAGGATCCGGCCGATCGCATCACCTACATGGTGTCGTCCCCACCCGGCAAGTTCCTGCTGGGCAATGCCCAATTGCCGCCCCCGCCGCCGGTCAGCGTGCGTGTGGGCGAGCCGCTGCTGTACCAGGCGCGCCTGGACGGGAAAACCGTGCGCGTCGCCCTGCTGGACGTGGACTACGGCACGCCCCAGGCGCGCCAAACCCTGCGCGTGCAGGTGGCCCAAAGCCTGGCCGTACGCCAGCGCATTGCACAGGAGCTGCTGGCGCAAATGCTGCTCCCCATGGGCCTCATGGGCCTTGCGCTCAGCGCATTGGTGTATGCCGGTGTCCTGCGCGGCCTGCAGCCGCTCAAGCGGCTCGAAGCACAGATCGAGCAGGCCGGGGCCCGGCCCCATGGCGGCGCCGAGCCGCTGCTGCCCATCGAGCTCACCTCGGCGCCGCAGGAGGTGCATTCGCTGGCCAGTACCATCAACGGGTTGCTTGAAGCCGTTGCAAGTGGCCAGCAAAAGGAAAAGCGATTTTTGAACGACGCAGCACACCAGTTGCGCACGCCGCTCGCCGGACTGATTGCCCAGACCGAGCTGGCGCTGCACGAGAGCCGGGAGCCGGCGGTACGCGAGCGTCTGGAGAAAGTTCTCTCGGCCGCCCGGCGCAGCGCCCATCTGGTACACCAGTTGCTGCAGCTCGCGCGCTCGGAGGCCCACGTGGAGATGCAGCCACTCGACCTCGCCGCGCTGGCCCGCGAGGTGGCCCGCGAGTGTGCAGGCCGCGCGCTTGCACAAGGCACCGATCTGGGCTACGAGGGCGACGAGCAACGCATGGTGCAGGGCCAGCCGCTGCTGCTGCGCGAGGCCCTCAACAACCTGATCGACAACGCACTGCATTACGCAGGCCCTGGCGCCACCGTGACGGTGCGCGTCTCGGCCAACCCCGATGGCTGGGCCGACCTGGTGGTGGAAGACGACGGACCGGGGGTGGCACAGCAGCACTTCGCCGATCTGTTCTCGCGCTTCTGGCGCGGCTCCGATCAGGCCGGTGGCTGCGGCCTGGGCTTGTCCATCGTCGAGGAAATCGCCTTGCGCCACGGAGGCCGCGCCGTGGCGGAGCCCGTGCGTCCACATGGTTTGCGGGCGGGGCTGAAACTGCCCCTGACCTGAATGGGCAATCGCCCTGCGGGCGCAGCCCTCACGCTGCCTGGATAAGCTTTTCCAGCTTGATGGCATCCACCGCAAAAGCACGAATGCCTTCGGCCAGCTTCTCGGTGGCCATGGCGTCTTCGTTCAGGGCATAGCGAAAGCCCGCCTCGTCGTACTGCACCGCTGCGATCTCCATCTTGCCTGCCGCATCCGCATCCAGCGCGCGTGCGAAAGGCGCCTCGGTCTGCGCGAGCTGGGCCAGCAGATCCGGTGCAATCGTGAGCAGATCGCAGCCCGCCAGCGCAGTGATCTGCCCGACGTTGCGAAAGCTCGCTCCCATGACTTCGGTGGCAATGCCGAAATGCTTGTAGTAGTTGAAGATCTGCCTGACCGACTGCACGCCCGGGTCATTGGCCCCGGCGCGCGCCGCCTCGTCCCACGCAGCGCCGGCGCTTTTCTTGTGCCAGTCGTAAATGCGCCCGACAAACGGGGAGATGAGCTGCACCTTGGCCTGGCCGCAGGCCACGGCCTGGGCCATGGAGAACAGCAGGGTCAGGTTGGTATGGATGCCGCGCGCTTCGAGCTTGCGCGCCGCCTCAATCCCTTCCCAGGTAGCTGCGACTTTGATCAGCACGCGGTCAATGTGCAAGCCCTCGGCCTGGTAGAGCTCAATGATCCGCTCGGCACGCGAGACGGTGGCGCTGGTGTCAAAGCTCAAGCGGGCATCGACCTCGGTGGATACGCGCCCCGGAATGGTGGCCAGAATCTCGCACCCAAAACGCACCAGCAGGCGGTCGATGACCTCGTCCATGGCACGGCCGCGCCAAGCAGCGACGGTGTCTTTCAACAGCGGCGCATATTCGGGTTTTTGCACCGCCTTGAGGATCAGCGAGGGGTTGGTGGTGGCGTCTTGCGGCTGGAACTGGGCCAGTTGCTTGAAGTCGCCGGTATCGGCGACGACGGTGGTGAATTGTTTGAGGGCGTCGAGCTGGTTCATGCGGGATCCTGGCAAGCAAAGCGG
>JAGNYI010000074.1 GCA_017985015.1 Giesbergeria sp.
GTTCCGGATCGGAATATCCATTTCTTCGGGCTTGATCTCGTGCACCAGCTCCGGCACGCCCCAGGCGAAGGCCGGGTCGTTCTTGATCTTGAAGTGGTACATGCTTTGCATCGCCTGGTGGTCTTCCTTGCGGAAGGTCATCTTGCCCTTGGGCGTGTCAAAGCTCATGCCCTCCATGGTCTTGATGAGCTTGTTCGTGCCGGTGTCGCCGTTGGTTTTCTTGAGCGCCGTCACCAGCGCCATGGCCGCCGAGAAACCACCGGCGGTGAAGAAGTCTGGCGGCGCCTTGAATTCCTTGTAGTGCGCGGCCACCAGGGCGTCGTTCACGACGTTCTTCGGAATCCCAAAGTAGTAATAGGTGGCGCCTTCCATGCCAGGGAAGTTCTTGTAGCTCGCCATCGCCGGCAGGATGTTGCCGCCCGTGAACACGTCGATGCCATAGCGTTTCTTCAGGTCTTGCGCGGCCAGGGCGTTGAAGGGCGGCGTACCACCGGCCCAGATCACCTCGATGGCCTTCTTGCCGGGCTTGTCCTTGAGGGCATCCACGATGCGCTGAATACCGGCCGTGAAGTCGGTGGTGGTCTGCGGCAGGTATTCCTCGTGCCCGATCTTGGCGTGCTTGAGGTTGGCCTTGAAAGCCTTGACGCCGTCGCGACCAAACGCGTAGTCCTGCGCCAGCGTGGCCACGGTGACGCCGTCCTTGTCCATCGCCACGGCGTTGCTGATGGCGTCCTGGCTGGAGTTGCGGCCAGTGCGGAAGATGTACTTGTTCCACTTGTCACCCGTGATCGAATCGGCCACGGCGGGCTCGACCAGCAGAATCTTCTTGTATTCCTCAGCGACGGGCAGCATGGCCAGCGCCACGCCCGATGAGGTGGGGCCGACGGCGATGTCGGCTTTGTCGTCTGCGTAGGCAGCCGCCAGCAGGCTCTTGCCCAGGTCCGGCTTGCCCTGGTCGTCGCGCTCGATCAGCACCAGCTTCTTGCCGCCCACCATCATGGTGCCGCCAGTGGCGTATTCCAGGCCCATCATCAGACCGGTCTGGGTTTGCTTGCCGTAGGCTTCGAGCGGGCCGGTCTTGCTGTAAACGTGGGCGATGCGGATTTCATCGGCCGCAAAGGCGGATACGGATACGGTGGCGGCGAGGGCCGCGAGCGCGGTGAAGGTGCGACGATGCATGGAATGCCTCCTGTTGTGATGCAAGCCTTGATTGCACGGACCGTGCCAAGTTGTAAGCCATTGATTTACAAGAACTCTAGCTCTACGCCATATTCAAATGACTTATTTTCAGACAAATAATTGTCTGAAAACAAGGCATTTGTCTGAAATTTATTCAGGGTTTTCCAGACGCTCGTAGAGCGTGGCACGCGAAATACCCAGTGCGCGCGCTGCCGCCTGCTTGTTGCCGCCCGAGGCGCGCAAGGCCGCCGCAATGGCGCGCTGCTCGACTTCTGCCACCTGCTCTGCCAATGGCCGCAGCAGGGCGGCGTCGTTGGTTGCGGCGGGAGCTGCTTCCGCCAGGGGCGCGGCAGGCTCGACGCCGGTCTCCCGGAGGATGCGGGTGAGTTGCTCGGCGTCGATGCTCTGCGAATCGCTGCGCATGGCGGCCTGCTCCAGCACATTGCGCAGCTCACGGATGTTCCCGCGCCAGGGCTGGCCCATCAGCAGCGCCAGCGCGTCGGGGCGCAGCTCCGGCGTCGCGGTGCCGTTCCTCAGCGCCATGTCTTCGCCGAGCAATTCGACCAGCGCCGGGATATCGCTGCGCCGCTCACGCAGCGGCGGCACGCGCAGGGGCAGCACATGCAGGCGGTAGTACAGGTCTTCGCGGAACTTGCCTTCCCGCACCAGCGCGCTCAGGTCGCGCGAGGTGGCGGCCACCACGCGCACATCAAAAGGCACCAGCTGGTTCGAGCCCAGCGGTTCGATCTCGCCCTCTTGCAGCGCGCGCAGCAGCTTGGCCTGCAGGCTCTGCGGCATGTCGCCGATCTCGTCGAGAAACAGCGTACCGCCGTCGGCCAGCTTGAACTTGCCGTCGCGCGCCTTGCGGTCCGCGCCGGTGTAGGCGCCGGGTGCCACGCCGAAGAATTCCGCCTCCAGCAGCGTGTCGGGCACGGCGGCAATGTTCACGCTGACAAACGGCCCGGCCGCACGGCTGGATGCGGCATGGATGGCGTGCGCCAGCAGCTCCTTGCCGGTGCCGGTCTCCCCCAGCAGCAGCACCGGGCTGGAGGACTGCGCCGCGCGCCGCGCCTGGCGCTTGACTTCGGCCGCAGCCGGACTGGAGCCGACAAAGCTGGCAAAAGTGTGTCGGGCCCGGCGCGTGCCGTCGCCGCTGTCGGCGCGCAACTGGCGCCCGCGCTGTGCAGCCAGTTCGCGCCGGGCGTCGTCCAGGTCGCGCTGCAACAAAGCGAACTTGCTGATCAGCGGCTGCAGCGTGGTCTCGGGGTGGTCAAACAGCACGATGCCAATGGCGCCAATCACCCGCTCGTCGTCGCCGCGCAGCGGAATGCGGCTCACTACAAAGGTACCGGCACGGTTGGTAAGCAGATCAATCAACACCGCTTCGCCCGTCTCCAGCACACGGCGCATCTGGGTGTTGGGAATCACGTCTTCCACCAGATGGCCGAGAAACTGGTCCACGCGCTGCAGGCCCAGCGCCGGCAGAAAGCGCTGGTAGCCTTCGTTCACCCAGACAATGCGCCCGCGCAGGTCCACCAGGAACATGCCCTGGCTGACGCTGGAGAACAAATGGAACATCGAGCGCGCCGCCAGCTCAAGAATGCCTTGCGCATCGAGCGGCAGCGCGGGGGTGTCGGGGGCAAGCGCGTCCATGCTGCAGATGGTAACGCGCGCCCGCCAGGGCATTGGAAAACTATCAATACGATAGCTTACAACCCTTGCCGGTAAATCGCTATAGCCCTATTTGATTCAAAACTCAGGCCACGCCTTGCGCCGGGCGCATCGCCGCCCAGCGCCGCACCGCGCGCGGCAGCACCAGCACGGCCAGCACCACGAGCAGCAGTGCGAGCGACACCGGGCGCTCCAGGAAGATGGTCCACTTGCCCTCGCCGATCGCCACCGCGTTGCGCATCTGCGCCTCGGCCAGCGGCCCGAGGATCATGCCGACCACCACCGGCGCGGTCGGGAAATCAAAGCGCCGCATCACCACGCCAAGCAGGCCGATGGCGTACAGCAGCACCAGGTCGAAGGCACTCTGGCGCATGCCGTACACCCCGAGCGTGGCAAACACCAGGATGCCGGCGTACAGGTAGGGCTTGGGCACCTTGAGCAGCTTGACCCACAGGCCGATGAGCGGCAGATTGAGCACCAGCAGCATCACGTTGCCGATGTACATCGAGGCGATCAGCGCCCAGACCAGCGCGCCATTGGTCTGGAACAGCTGCGGGCCGGGCTGGATGCCGTAGTTCTGGAACGCGCCGAGCAAAATCGCCGTAGTGTTGGACGTGGGAATGCCCAGCGTGAGCAGCGGGATCAAGGTGGCGGTGATGGCCGCGTTGTTCGCTGCCTCGGGCCCGGCCACGCCTTCGATGGCGCCGGTGGTGCCGAATTCTTCCTTGTGGCGGCTGAGTTTTTTCTCGGCTGCGTAGCTCAAAAATGTCGGGATCTCGCTGCCGCCCGCAGGCACGGTGCCAAACGGGAAACCAATGGCCGTGGCGCGCAGCCACGCCGGCCAGGAACGGCGCCACTCCGCACGTGTCATGTGGGTGCTGGTCAGGCGGTTCTGCGTCTCGACCGTGCGCCCTTCGTAGAGCACGCAGTACAACGCCTCACCCACGGCAAACAGGCCCACGGCAATCAGCACCACCTCGATGCCGTCCATCAACTCGGGCACGCCGACGGTGTAGCGCGCCTGGCCGGTGATCTGGTCGATACCGATGAGGCCCAGCGCCAGCCCGATGAGCAGCGCCGCCATGCCGCGCAGCGTACTCTTGCCGAGCACCGCACTCACCGTAGTGAAGGCCAGCACCATCAGCATGAAGTATTCGGGCGGCCCGAGGCGCACCGCGTACTCTGCCACCAGCGGCGCGAAGAAGGTGACCAGTACCGTGGCGATGGTGCCGGCCACGAAGGAGCCGATTGCCGCCGTCGCCAGCGCCGCGCCGGCGCGCCCGTTCTTGGCCATCTTGCTGCCTTCGAGCGCGGTCACCATCGAGCCGGCCTCACCAGGCGTGTTGAGCAGGATCGAGGTGGTCGAGCCGCCGTACATCGCGCCGTAGTAGATGCCGGCAAAGAAGATCATCGAGGCCGTCGCCTCGACCTTCACGGTGATCGGCAGCAGCATGGCCACCGCCACCGCCGGGCCGATGCCCGGCAGCACGCCGACCGCCGTACCAATGACGCAGCCGACAAAGGCCCACATCAAATTGATGGGCGTGGCCGCCGTGGCAAAGCCTTGCAGCAGCAGGTTCCAGGTTTCCATCAGAGCCACCCCGTTTCGGTCAGACCCGGCAGGCGGATGTCGAGCAGCTTGGTGAACATCCAGTACACCGGCGCGGACACCACGCAGCCAATGGCAAAGTCCTTGAACCAGGTACCAACGCGGCGGTCGGCCCGGCCCTCAGCGCTCTTGAAGCCGCGCGCCGCGAGCATGAAGCACAGCGCGCAGGCCAGGATGAAGCCGGCGTGCGTGATCAGCGCAGCGTCCAGCAGCAGCCCGGCCGAGACCCAGGCAAAGCCGCTCCAGTGGCCGTGCTCGGCGCCCGAGCCGGGCTCCAGGTGGCGAAAGCCGCCCGTGCGGGCCTCCAGCACACACAGAACGCCGCACAGCAGCAGCGCAGCACTTACCACCCAGGGCAGAAAATTCGGCCCCACTCCGCCGTAGCCAGCCGCCGAGGAGATGCCCACGGCGCCGGCGCCCAGACCGAGCGCAAGCAGCACCGTGCCCGCGCCCACCAGGGTCTGCAGGCGCACCGAGCGCGAGGAATGTGCGTCCATGGCGGCTCCGGCCTCAGACCATGCCCGACTTGACCATGGTGGCGCGCAGGCTGGCGAACTCCTGGTCCACGAACGCGGCGAAGGCGTCGCCCGCCAGCCAGGCCGGCGTCCAGTTGTTCTTCTCGAGTGCCGCTTGCCAGCTGGCGTGTTTGGTGGCCTTGGCCAGCGCCGCCACCAATGCGTCGCGCTCGGCCTTGCTGATACCGCCCGCGCCATAGACGCCGCGCCAGTTGCCGATTTCCACGTTGATGCCCTGCTCCTTGAGCGTGGCCACCGGGATACCCTTGATGCGCTCGCCGGAAGTGACGCCGATGGCGCGCATCTTGCCCGCGTTGATGTACTCGGCGAATTCGCTGTAGCCGCTGCCGCCGATGGTGACGTTGCCGCCCAGAATGGCCGCCGTGGCCTCGCCGCCCCCACGGAAGGCCACGTAGTTGATTTTTGCCGGGTCCACGCCGACTTCGCGCGCGATCATCGCTGCGGCGATGTGTTCGGTCGAGCCGCGCGAGCCGCCGCCCCACTTCACGCTGCCGGGGTCTTTCTTGAGCTGCGCAACCACGTCGGCCATGGTCTTGAAGGGCGAGTTCGCGGGCAGCACGAAGACGTTGTATTCGCTTGTCAGCCGGGCCAGCGGCGTTACCTGGTCCAGCCCCACCGGCGGCTTGCCGGTGATGATGCCGCCGAGCATGACCGCGCCCATCACCAAGAGCGCATTCGGGTCGCCCTTGCTGGCGCTGGCGAACTGCGCCAGGCCGATGGCGCCGGCCGCGCCACCCTTGTTGTCGTACACCACCGACGAGGCGGCGCCCGAATCCTGCAGCGCCTTGCCCAGCGCGCGCCCGGTCGAATCCCAGCCGCCGCCGGGGTTGGCCGGAATCATGATCTTCATGCCACTGGCGGCCTGGCCGGTCAGCGGCAGCGCCCCGGCTGCAGCCAGCGCGGCAAGGGATTTGAGAAATTGGTCACGGCGCATGGTGTCTCCTGCGGGTCGGGTTGTGGATGAAGGCTCCGGCGCCCATGGTGCGCGCCCAGGCTGTCAATTGGCTGTCCGCCAGCCCAGGGAAAACACCCATAAGCGCGCTGCCCCGGCGGCGCATAAGGTGCAGGCATGCGACTGCTTCTGGTGGAAGACGACCCGGTGATGAGCACCACGCTGGCGCGCGCGCTCGAGCGGCGCGGCCTGCGCGTGGCCGCAGTCGGCGACGGCCTGGCCGCCCTGGCGCACTGGCAGCGCCACCCGCCCGACGCGGTGCTGCTCGACCTCTCCTTGCCGGGCCTGGACGGCCTGCAGGTGCTGACGCAGGCGCGCGCCGCCGGCCTGCGCCAGCCGGTGCTCATCCTGACCGCGCGCGGCACCGTGGGCGACCGGGTGTTGGGCCTCAACACGGGCGCCGACGACTACCTGCCCAAGCCCTTCGACCTGGACGAGCTCGAAGCGCGGGTGCGCGCCATGGTGCGCCGAGCGGCACCAGAAAATCAGGTCAAATCTGCCTCCATCGCAATATCAGTGGGCAGTATCAGCTATGAACCTGATAGCGGAGGGATCGGCCTGCGCGGCCAGCCCATGGAGCTGACCCCACGCGAGGCGGCGCTGCTGCGCGCGCTGCTGGCCCGGCCCGGCCACGCCGTCGCCAAGGAGCGGCTCTGCGCGCTGGTTTTCCCCGGCGAGCTGGACGTGCAGCCCGAGGCCATCGAGGTGGTGGCCTACCGGCTGCGCAAGAAGCTCGCGGGCACCGGCGCCGGCCTCATGACGCTGCGCGGCCTGGGCTACCTGCTGCGCGAGGAGACGCCTGCATGACGCGGCGCTGGCGCACGCTGTCGCTGCGCGGGCAACTGCTGGCGGGCATCCTGCTGCCGGTGGTGCTGTTCGTGGCCTTCAACACGCTGAGCCTGTACCGCCAGACGCTTTCCTCGCTGCACACCGCCTACGACCGCACCCTGCTCGCCTCGGCCAAGAGCATCAGCGAGCAGCTCGACGTGACGGGCTACGACGAGGCGGCGCGGCTGCGCGCCACCGTGCCCTACTCGGCGCTCGAAGCCTTCGAGGCCGACAACCAGAGCCGCATGTTCTACCGCGTCTCCAGTCTGGACGGCGCACTGGTCTCGGGCTTTGCCGACCTGCCGGTGTGGCGCGGCAGCATTCCGGCCAAGCCGCCGTATGCGGCGCTGGTCGATTTCTACGACCTGCAGTTTCGCGGCCAGCCGGTGCGCGTGGCTGTGCTGCTGCAGCCGGTGGCGAGCGAGCGTGGGCGCGGCATGGCCGTCATCCAGGTGGCCGAAACGCTGGAGCTGCGCCAGGCGCAGGCGCTGCTCATCTTGCGCAGCACGCTGTTGCGCCAGGGCGTGCTGATTGTGGTGATTGCGCTGACCGTCTGGGCCGTGGTGCAGCGCGCCACGCGCCCGGTGCGCCAGCTGAGCCAGACCTTGCGCACACGGGCCGAGGGCGACCTCACCCCCATTGCCACCGCCGCCGCGCCGCGCGAGCTGCAGTCGCTGGTGGACGACACCAACCAGGTGCTGCGCCGCCTGCGCCACCTGCTGCTGCACCAGAAGCGCTTTGTCCGCGACGCCGCGCACCAGCTGCGCACGCCGCTGGCGGTGCTCAAGACCCAGGTGCAATCGGCGCGGCGCGGCGACTTGCCGCCCGCGCAGGCGCTGGGCGAAATCGAGACCACGGTGGACCGCGCCACGCAGCTTGCCAACCAGATGCTGGCGCTGGCCAAGGTCGAGCAGCTACGCCAGCAAAGCGCGCCCGAGCCGGCAGCGCTAGACGAACTGCTGCGCGACGTGGCGCTGGAGCTATCGCCGCTGATTGCCCAGCACGACATCGATTTCAGCATTGCCACCGAACCCGCCCCGGTGCGCGCCGACACCTGGATGCTGCGCGAGCTGGCGCGCAACCTGCTGCACAACGCCATTGCCCACGCGGGCGCCGGGCGCAGCCTGTCGGTGGTGCTGGCGCGCGAGGGACCGCAGGCGGTGCTGCGCATCAGCGACCGGGGGCCGGGCATCAGCGAAGCACTGGCGGTGCGCCTCTACGAGCCTTTCTCCAGCGGCAAGCTGCATGCGGGCTCGGGCCTGGGCCTGGCGATTTGCCAGGACATCGTGCAGGCGCTGGGCGGCAGCATCGTACTGTGCAACCGCCTGGAGGACGGCCACACGGCAGGGCTGGACGCGGTGGTGCGCCTGCCGGCGGCCAGCGCCTGATCGCGGCAAAATGCCGCCCATGACCACCCCCGCCGACACCGCCCGCATCGACAAATGGCTGTGGTGCGCGCGCTTTTTCAAGACACGCAGCCTCGCCGCCGAGGAAATCGCCAAAGGGCGCGTACGCGTCAATGGTGCCGTGACCAAAGCTTCGCGCGAACTGCGGCCCGGTGACACGGTGGACTTGCGCCAGGGCCAGGTGCCGCGCACCGTCGTGGTCCGCGGCGTAAGTCATGCGCGCGGGCCCGCCCCGGTGGCGCAGTTGCTGTACGAAGAAACCCCCGAGAGCCTGGCCTCGCGCGCAGCGGCGGCCGAGCGCCAGCGCCTGGCACCGGAGCCCGCTGCGGCACTGCACGAAGGGCGCCCCACCAAGCGCGACCGCCGAGACATTGACAAGGCGCGCGACTGGGGCAGCCGCTGGAGCGCATCGCTTGACGAATAAGCGGCCACCGCGGCAAAAAGCCTAGGGATGTCCTGCATAACCCTCGCGAGGCGGTGATAGTGCGGATCGGAATGGACTACAAGGCGTCTTTTTGCAGCCAATAGCCCAGCTATTGGCAAAGAAAGCAACGCAGTAGACCGCCCGAGGCCGCGCTATCACAGACCGCAGGGAGTTATGCAGGCCATCCCTAGCGGTTTATAGTGGGCTTGGGTAAGGCACTCCCCGCGCAACCCGTCGAAGGAAAGAGAAACGATGTTCCCTGAATACCGCGACCTGATCACCCGACTCAAAAACACCGACCACCACTTCACGCGCCTGTTCGACAAGCACAACCACCTGGACGA
>JAGNYI010000075.1 GCA_017985015.1 Giesbergeria sp.
TTCGCCCCTCTTCTGCCCGCCTGTTTCGTACCGCCATCCCCATGAGTCTGCGCATCTACAACACGCTCTCGCGTGCCCTGGAAGAGTTTTCCCCGATCGAACCTGGCCATGTGCGCATGTACGTCTGCGGCATGACCATCTACGACCTGTGCCACATCGGCCATGCCCGCATGATGATGGCGTTTGACGTGGTGCAGCGCTGGCTGCGCGCCAGCGGCTACCGCGTCACCTACGTGCGCAACATCACCGACATCGACGACAAGATCATCCGCCGTGCACTGGATCGCGGTATCACGATCCGCGCGTTGACCGACGAGATGATCGCGGCGATGCACGCTGACATCGCCAAGCTCGGCATTGAGCCGCCCGATGTCGAGCCGCGCGCGACCGAATACGTGCCGCAGATGCTTTCGCTCATCGGTACGCTCGAAGGCAAGGGCCTGGCCTACCGGGCCGAGAGCGGCGACGTGAACTACGCAGTGCGCAAGTTCCCCGGCTATGGCAAGCTCTCGGGCAAGTCGCTGGACGAGCTGCGCGCCGGAGAACGTGTAGCGGTGGGTGATGGAAAGAACGATCCGCTGGACTTCGTGCTCTGGAAGGCTGCCAAGGCGGACGAGCCGCCAGAGGCCAGGTTCGACGGGGCCTATGGCACCGGGCGCCCCGGCTGGCACATCGAATGCTCGGCCATGAGCTGCGCGACCCTGGGCGAGACCTTCGACATCCACGGCGGCGGCGCCGACCTGCAGTTTCCGCACCACGAGAACGAGATCGCCCAGAGCGAAGGCGCTCACGGGAAGCCGCTGGCGCGCTTCTGGATGCACAACGGCTTTGTGCGCGTGGACAACGAGAAGATGTCCAAGAGCCTGGGCAACTTCTTCACCATCCGCGACGTGCTGGGTAAGTGCCTGCCCGAACCCCTGCGCTTCTTCTTGGTGCGCACCCACTACCGCAGTGCGCTGAATTACAGCGACGTTCACTTGAACGACGCCTACCAGGCGCTCAAGCGGCTGTACACCGCGCTTAGCCTGGTGCCAGCGCAGGACGTTGCCATCGATTGGTCCGAACCCTACGCCGCGCGCTTTCGCGCCGCCATGGACGAGGACTTCGGTACGCCGGAAGCCGTGGCGGTGCTGTTTGACCTGGCCGGTGAGGTCAATCGCAGCCGTTCGCCGCAGGCTGCTGGACTGCTCAAGGCGCTGGGCGGGTGCCTGGGGTTGCTGCAGGATGATCCGGAGACATTTCTGCAGAAGCGCAATGTTCTGGTTAGCGCAAAGGGAACATCAGCATTTGCGGCTGGCACGCCGACGGCAATCAACACACTGTCGGTAGCACAGATTCAAGAGCAAATCGGCGCGCGCGCCGCCGCCAAGGCCAACAAGAACTACACCGAAGCCGACCGCATCCGCGCCGCCTTGCTGGCCCAGGGCATCGTCCTCAAGGACAGCGCCACCGGCACCACCTGGGAAGCTGCCTGATGAGAAAAAATATGGGTCAAATTGGCACCCAGCGCAATAAGGACAAGTGGTGAGTGCTTCTAAAGTAATAGCGGTAACGACAACACTCGACCTGGCAACGCCCGACTATTGGCCCCAGGCACGCACGCATTTGATGAAGAAGGATCGGGTGATGAAGCGCCTGATTCCGCAGTTCGGCGAGACCAGCCTGCAGACGCGCGGCGACGCCTTTGTCACACTGGCGCGCAGCATCGTCGGTCAGCAGATTTCGGTGAAGGCGGCGCAGACCGTGTGGGACCGCTTTGCGCTGCTGGCGCCGACGCTCACGCCAGCCGACGTGCTGCACCTGAAAATCGACGACATGCGCGCTGCCGGCCTGTCGGCGCGCAAGGTTGAGTATTTGGTGGACTTGGCGCTTCACTTTGACGGCAACAAGCTGCATGTCGATGCCTGGCAGGCCATGGACGATGAAGCCATCATTGCCGAGCTGGTGGCGGTGCGCGGCATTGGCCGCTGGACGGCCGAGATGTTCCTCATCTTTCATCTCATGCGGCCCAACGTGCTGCCGCTTGATGATGTCGGCCTGCTCAACGGCATCAGCCGCAACTACTTTTCGGGCGACCCGGTCAGCCGCAGCGATGCGCGCGAAGTGGCCCAGGCCTGGAAGCCCTGGTGCAGCGTGGCCACTTGGTATATTTGGCGCTCGCTGGACCCCCTGCCGGTCGCTTACTGAGCGGCTGCCCGCAGACACGCGCCCCGCGCGCAAGGAACAAAACATGGCGAAAAAAACATTTCTGGATTTCGAGAGCCCGATTGCCGAACTCGAAACCAAGATCGAAGAGCTGCGCTACGTGCAGACCGAGAGTGCGGTCGATATCTCGGAAGAAATCGACCAGCTGAGCAAAAAGAGCCAGCAGCTCACCAAAGACATCTACTCGAATCTGACGCCCTGGCAGATCACCAAGATTGCGCGGCACTCCGAGCGGCCGTACACGCTCGACTACGTGCGTGATTTGTTCACCGATTTTGTCGAAATGCACGGCGACCGGCACTTTGCCGACGACAAGTCCATCGTGGGCGGGTTGGCGCGGTTCAATGGCCACGCCTGCATGGTGGTAGGTCACCAGAAAGGGCGCGACACCAAAGAGCGCGCGCTGCGCAACTTCGGCATGACGCGCCCCGAGGGCTACCGCAAGGCGCTGCGGCTCATGAAAACCGCCGAGAAGTTCGGCCTGCCGGTGTTCACCTTTGTCGATACGCCCGGCGCGTTTCCGGGCATTGACGCCGAAGAGCGCGGCCAATCGGAAGCCATTGGCCGCAACATCTATGAGATGGCACAGCTTGAAGTGCCCATCATCACCACCATCATCGGCGAGGGTGGCTCGGGGGGCGCGCTGGCGCTCAGCGTTTGCGACCAGTTGCTGATGCTGCAGTACTCCATCTACTCGGTGATCAGTCCCGAGGGCTGCGCGTCCATCCTCTGGAAAACCAGCGACAAGGCCCAGGACGCGGCCGAGGCGCTGGGCATCACCGCGCACCGCCTCAAGGCGTTGGGTCTGGTGGACAAGATCGTCAACGAACCCGTCGGGGGAGCGCACCGCGATCCCAAGCAGATGTCGGCCTTCCTCAAGCGCGCGCTGGGCGACGCCTTCCGCCAGGTGGCCGACCTCAAAGTCAAGGAACTGATCGAGCGCCGCTACGGGCGGCTGCAAAGCTACGGGCGCTTTACCGACACCAAGGCCGACAGCCGCTGAACTGGGTTCCAACCATGCGCTCGCAGCATGGGCAGGCCGATGACGCATTCCTTTGAACAGGCCATGGCGGCCTTTCGGCCCGAGCTGCCACTGGCCGTCGCTCTGAGCGGTGGGGCCGATTCTTCGGCCCTGCTGATCGCCTGCGCCGGGCGCTGGCCGGGCCAGGTCTGTGCCATTCACGTCAACCACGGTTTGCAGCAGGCGGCGGGCGATTTCGAGGCGCATTGCAAAGCGCTGTGCCAGCGCCTGAATGTGCCGCTGGCAGTGCAGCAGGTGGCCGCGGGTGCGGCGCCGGGCCAAAGCCCGGAAGAGGCCGCACGCAGCGCGCGTTACAAGGCTTTTGAGGCTCTAGCGCTTGATGGCATTGGGTTCATTGCTATTCAATCAATAGCGCTCGCGCAGCATGCAGACGACCAGGTGGAAACGCTGCTGCTGGCGCTCTCGCGCGGCGCAGGGCTGCCGGGCCTGGCCGCCATGCCCGGCCATTGGCAGCGCGCCGGCCTCGACTGGTACCGGCCGCTGCTGCGTGTGCCAGGCCGGGCAGTGCGCGACTGGCTGCGCGCGCGCGCCGAGCCCTGGGTGGAAGACCCGAGCAATGGTGACCTGCGCTTTACGCGCAACCGCATCCGGGCCCAACTCATGCCGGTGCTGGAGGCGCAGTTCCCGGCTTTTCGCGATACCTTTGCCCGCAGCAGCGCGCACGCTGCGCAGGCGCAGCTGCTGCTGCTTGAAGTGGCGCAGGGCGACCTTGCCGCCGTGGGCACGCCACCGCAGATTCGCGCGCTGCAGCAACTCAGTGTGGGCCGCCAGGCCAACGTGCTGCGCCATTGGTTGCAAAGCGAGCACTGTTGCGCCCCAAGCGCCGCGCAGCTGCACGAACTGCAGCGGCAGATTGCCGCCTGCACCACCCGCGGGCACCGGATCGAAATCAAGGTGGGTGCGGGTTTTGTGCGGCGCAGCAACGATCGGCTCCATTGGTACAATCCCCCGGTTTTGGCTCCTTAAAGCACAAGGCACCGGCGGCGCCCCAAAACGCCTTGCAACCTGCGCCGCAGACCCCGGTTCCCGTCGCACCTATTTTCATGCCCTTGATCGTTCACAAATACGGCGGCACCTCCATGGGCTCGCCTGAGCGCATTCGCAACGTGGCGCGGCGCGTCGCCAAATGGGCGCGCGCCGGCCACCAGATCGTGGTGGTGCCCAGCGCCATGAGCGGCGAGACCAACCGCCTGCTGGGCCTGGCGGCCGAGTTGGCGCCGGCGCGCGCAACGAGCGAATACCACCGCGAACTCGACATGTTGGCCGCCACCGGCGAGCAGGCTTCATCGGCCCTGCTGGCCATTGCGCTGCAGGCGGAGGGCATGCCCTCGGTCAGCTACGCCGGCTGGCAAGTGCCGGTGCGCACCGACAGCAGCCACACCAAGGCGCGCATCGAATCGATTGACGACCAGCGCGTGCGGGGCGATCTGGATGCAGGCCGCGTGGTCATCGTCACCGGCTTTCAGGGCATCGACGAACTGGGCAACATCACCACCCTAGGGCGCGGCGGCTCCGACACCTCGGCTGTGGCCATTGCTGCAGCCATGGGGGCGGCCGAATGCCTGATCTACACCGATGTCGATGGCGTCTACACCACCGACCCGCGCGTCGTCCCGGCTGCGCGCCGCCTGGGCACGGTGAGCTTCGAGGAAATGCTCGAGATGGCCAGCCTGGGCAGCAAGGTGCTGCAGATCCGCTCGGTGGAATTTGCCGGCAAGTACAAAGTGCCCATGCGGGTGCTTTCGAGCTTTACCCCCTGGGACATCGACCTGGCCGAAGAAATGCAGTCAGGCACATTGATCACTTTTGAGGAAGACGAAAAAATGGAACAAGCCGTCGTATCAGGCATTGCGTTCAACCGCGGCGAAGCCAAGGTCTCGGTGCTCGGTGTGCCCGACACGCCCGGCATTGCCTACCGCATCCTGGGCCCAGTGGCCGACGCCAACATCGAGGTGGACGTCATCATCCAGAACATCAGCAAGGACGGGAAGGCGGACTTCAGCTTCACCGTAGCTCAGACCGACTACCAGCGCACCCTTGACCTGCTGCGCGAATCGGTAGCCCCCGCCATGGGCGCGCAGGAAGTGGTGGGCGACCCCAACATCTGCAAGGTCAGCATCGTCGGCATCGGCATGCGCAGCCACGTCGGTGTGGCCAGCAAAATGTTCCGCGTGCTGAGCGAAGAAGGCATCAACATCCAGATGATCTCCACCTCCGAGATCAAAACCTCCGTCGTGATCGACGAAAAGTACCTGGAACTTGCCGTGCGCGCCCTGCACACCGCCTTCGGCCTGGATCAGGAAACCGCCTGATACCACCCCGCTGCTTGCCTGAAGGCGCCCTGTCTTCGGGCATAATAGCGGGATTGGAAACGTGACCGAGTGGCCGAAGGTGCTCCCCTGCTAAGGGAGTATGGGGTGTAGAGCCTCATCGAGGGTTCGAATCCCTCCGTTTCCGCCAAGATTAACCCTAAGTGATTGATTCACTTAGGGTTTTTTCTTTGGCGGGTGGCATTCCCGCCCAAACACCCGCCCAAAGTCAACCCGGTAGGCTAGTTGTGCGATGTGGGTCGTTCTGCAATTGATTGCACATCTCGTTGCGCCTACTGCACAGGTAGGTGGCCTCTCCGTGGGTTGACTGGTACCATCCTGTGCTGGGTGCATTGCTGAACTTTTGAAGGCAATTTCCATCAAGAAAGAGTCATGAGCAATTTTTCTATCTTCAGTGAGCGCAAAGCAGCGGAAGCTGCCGCGTTCTTGCTGCTTAAAGGCGGTGGAGGGCTGGAGCTATTGAAGTTGATGAAGCTCATGTATCTTGCAGAGCGAGAGTCTTTCAAAAAGTATGGCGAATCTATAACGGGCGATGCGTTTGTTTCTATGCAGCATGGCCCCGTTTTGTCGGGTACGTATGACTTTGCAAAGGCTCACTCACGGGTAGCTTTGGCCATTGGTGCGAAACAGGAAGGCTATTGGCGAAAGCTCATTAATTTCAGAGCCGGTAATTTGCTCACAATCAACCCGAAAGCAGGCATAGCAAATCCTGATGAGGATTTGCTTGGATTGAGTGATTCGGACGTTGAGTGCCTTGAGGCAGCATGGAAACAGTTCGGCCATCTAAGTGCGGGCCAGCTTGTAGATTTCACCCATGAAAACTGTGGCGAGTGGGATAAGCATGTTGGCGGTTCCAGTAGTTTGATTCCAGTTGCTCGCATGCTTAAAGAGCTTGGCTATCAGCCTGAGCATGTGCATGCAATTGATCGCCGCATTCATGAACAACGCTACCTCAGCAACGCTTTGAGTTCTTGAATGTGTTGGCGTTGTGAGCAAGGTAAGTCTGTTCTCATTCCGTCTGGCCCAAACATAGGTCAGAGGCATCTATTTGCCATTCTTATCAATCCTGTTCAAGTTCAGGGGTACGGTAAACGTCCTCATGTGCTGATGGCTTGCATGTGTTCTGTCAAGGATGGAATGCCCTTTGATGATGCTTGCATTTTGGAGGTTGGAGACCATCCGTTTGTGCAGCATCAAAGCTATATCGACTATAGGTTTTGCGAACTGCGGCCAGCAGACGAAATTGAAGCAAAAGTTCAAGAGGGGACTCTTGTTCCTCATGGAGATTGCTCCATCGCACTTCTGCGAAGAATCATTGCTTCTGCTGATGCTTCCAAACGAATCAGCCGCGAAATGAAAAAATTCCTTCGTTCGGTGGACTTGCCTCCTCTCCCTTGAAGTGTCTGCAATCAATTGCAGACAACAGGGAGCCCTGAGCTAGTTGCGGGCGCAAGCATGTGGGGCCGCTATCGAGGGGGCTGCACAGGGGGCTTGCCCTGTACGCGCATGCGGCGCTCTACGTCTTTGAGCATATCTGAAGGTGTGATGTCCAGGGCATCGCAAAGGCGGAACATCATGCGCACGCTTGGACTGTTCCGACCAAGCTCAATCAACGAAACATAGTTGCGGTCAACGTCAGCCCGCAGCGCCAAGTCGGTCTGAGTCCACTTCCTCTTTGTTCGCAGGTTGCGCAGCGCCTGCCCGAATGCCTGATCTGGTTCCAAGTTGCTTGCTCAAAATATTGAGCAAGGTTCAGCCGTGATACCCTCCAAAATTCCGTATATATGCTGCAAAAAGAGGAAGGAGCAGAACACATGGCGATGACCACATGCAAAGAGTGCGGCAAGCAAGTCAGTACAGAGGCGAAGGCCTGCCCGCACTGTGGTGCAGCAGCACCAGCAAGGAAGAAGGCTAAGGGAGGAATCGGCAAGTGGCTGCTGGTCGTGTTCGCTATCGGCGTAGTCGTTGCGGTGCTGCCGAAGCAGGACAAGGCGAAAGCAAGTGCCAGCGCCCCGCAGAGAACACAGGCGGCACCAGTTCCCGACACACCGAAGAAGGTGGAGGTAACGGCGACGGAGGAAAAGAAGGCTGACGAGGTGACAGACAAGCAGCGTGCGGCATTGGCAGCACTCAAGGCCCAATCGGAAGCACTAGACCAACGTATAGCGGCGGCTGGTGCGGAGCAGCGGAAAAGCTGGGATGCGCAAACCGTGGAAGACGCCAAGCTCCTGCGGGGATGTCTTGAGCATCGAGGGTGTGATGTGGGCACCTATCCGCGAGTGCTGCGCGGCAAGTCCAGGTTCTTTGTTTTTGACACGCTTGGCGATCCTGTGTCAGAGCAAAACATCGGTGGGCGTGAAATCTACTACTTTGCCGTCCCTGTTGCCGATGGACGCAAGAGCGCCAAACTGCAATTGAGCTTCGAGATGTCTATCGTTGATAGCGTGAACGTCTATTGATTGGTGAAGGGGTTGGAAGCCGTGGTTAAGGTCTCTCCGTTGCCATCACGGATTCACAGATAGCCCTGTTCAAAGCGGCTTCTTCCTCTTCTGGGTCGGCAGGGATGCGGGCCAGCACCTCCTTTGCTGCCCACATTCGTTGTGATGGGTTCGGGGAGGCGAGACCATCCGTGAACACTCGCAGTGCCTTACGGCGTAAGTGCTTATGGAATGCCGTGTCGTCCAGGCTGCGGGAGTAAATCTCGTCTTCCAAGCGGGCATGGAATACAGGGTCTTGCATCCATGCTGTGACTGTCTGAGGACTGGTGCCCGCAAACTCGGCTGCTGCTGCCTGAGTCATGCCCTCTGCCAGTGCAATGACGGCTTTTATCTGTCGATTTGACAAGAGTTTTTGGGGCCGTCTGAATTTTTGTGTTCGAGGCGCTTGAAGACTTGTCCACGGCGGCGGGCGTCGCTTGCGACGAACGAGCGACGCGGTGGGCAAGTCGGTCGTACATCTTAAGCGGCGGTTTTTGTGAA
>JAGNYI010000005.1 GCA_017985015.1 Giesbergeria sp.
GTAGGTCATCGTCAGGCTCTTACAGCCCTGCCAAACCCCCTTGAATCTTCAGGTTCAAGGGGGTTTCGCTTTTGCAGATACAGAATATTCCTTCAATGCTGAAATCCCGTATTCAGACGGCCCATTTGTTAGTGTCTGGTCAATTTGGTCTTAGCGGTCTTCTTGGAAATTTTCATTCAACAGAAGTGCTTATATGAAACTACAGGATGTTCTTTATTCGCAGGGTTTCGGAACCCGCCGCGTTTGTGCTGGATTGATTCAGCAGGGGCATGTGGAACTGGTTTCCAACGATGAGAGTTCATGGGGCGTTTGCGCAGATTCCTTGACCGAGTGCGGCCTTGACGAAGGATTTTGCTTTCGCGTTCAAGGCGTGGAATGGCCGTATTGCGAAAAGGCCTATATCGCCTTGCACAAACCCGCCGGCACGGAGTGCTCGCAAAAACCGTCGCGCTACCCTTCCGTGTACACGCTGCTGCCGGCTTGTCTGCGTCAGCGCCCGGCACGCGGCGTGATCCAGGGCGTGCAGGCCGTCGGGCGGCTGGACCAGGACACTACGGGATTGCTGCTTTTGAGCGACGATGGGCAATTCATCCACCGCATGAGTTCCCCGAAGAAGCATGTCCCCAAGGTCTATCGGGTCACCGCCAAGCATGAAGTCAGTGAGCAGCAGATTGACCGGCTAATTGATGGGGTCGTGCTCGATGATGACCCCAAGCCAGTGCGGGCCGCTGCTTGCGTTCTGGTAGACAGCTGCAGCATCGATCTGACGCTGACCGAAGGGAAGTACCACCAAGTCAAGCGCATGCTGGCAGCAGTTGGGAACCGCGTCGAAGGTCTGCATCGCCACTCGATTGGACGCTACATTCTTCCTGCAGATCTCGCCCCTGGCCAGTGGCGATGGCTGAGCGAGACAGATCTTGAGTCTTTGCAGCGCACAGCTTGAAGGCGGGGCGCCACTTCACGTTGTGCGGAATCGATAGACGCCGTCCGGCTCGCAAACACGATTGACGACGCCTTCGTGCCAGAGCAAATGCAGGTGTGCCAGCGCCTCCCCCAGAGCGAAAGAGAGCTGCTGGGTATCCAGCTCGCGCCGAAACAGCTGGGGAAGAAGTTCACCCGCCGACTGCGCCTTTTCTGTACACGCGGAGCGTGCGACCGCCAGGTGGTCTTGGTGATGCGCGTGCAGTTGCTGGAGGCGCTCGGCCAGCCCGACGAATGGCTTGCCGTGGGAAGGCAACACCAGCGTTGAGTCTGCAAGCGAGTCAAAGCGTTTGAGTGAGGTCAGGAAGAGCTTGAGCGGATCAGCCTCCGGCTCCCCCGCAAACACGCTGATATTGGTGGAGATGCGCGGCAGCACCATATCGCCGCTAATGAGGATCCCGCGTGCTGCGCAGTGCAGTGCCATGTGCTCCGGGGCATGTCCGTAGCCCGAAATGCATTCGAAGTTGTGCTCGCCGATGCGAATCCGATCACCATCCATCAACCGGTGAAAACGCATGGGCAGTTTCGGTACCAGCGCGGGGTAGTAGCTGCCCCGATCTTTCAGACGTGCATGAAACTCTGCATCAGACAAGCCGTGCGAACGGTAGAAATCGCTCAGGGCCTCGGTGCTCGGGAACAAGGTTCCAGTGCTCGCTGCCAGCGCTGTGTAATAGTCGGTGGCGCTAATCCATAGTGGTGCGTTCCAGCGCTCGCAGAGCCAATGTGCCAAGCCCAGGTGATCGGGATGCATGTGCGTCGCAATCACGCGCACGATGGGCAAGCCTTCAAGTGCCGACTCGAAAACAGCCTCCCACTGGGTGCGTGCGGCAGGAATGTCGACACAGCAGTCCACCACCGTCCAGCCCTGGATCGGCCCATGTGGCCCATCCAATGTATCGCGCAGCAACCACAAGTTGATGTGGTCCAGCGCAAACGGCAGACCCATGCGAATCCATCTGATGCCCGGCGCCAACTCCATCGCGCAACCGGAAGCCGGCAGCGATTCGCCCAGGGGATAGTGCAAGCGCGATTCAGCGGGATTCATTGGGCCTCTTGCGGTAGCATTGACGTTGACGTAACGTAAATGACAGTAAACGGACGATTCTACGGACCGATGCATGCGCCCACTGACAAGCGCGCGACCCGGGACGATGCTTGCGAACCATGGCAACCACCTACACCATCAGCGACCTGGCCCGCGAATTCGATCTGACGACGCGGGCCATGCGCTTCTACGAAGACATGGGCTTGCTGCAGCCTGAGCGCACCGGCCCTGCGGGCCGCAATCGTATCTACAGCGCCAGGGATCGAACCCGCCTCAAGCTGACCTTGCGTGCCAAGCGGCTTGGACTGTCGCTGACCGAAGCCCGCGAGATCATTGACCTTTACGACAGTCCGCGAGACACCGGCGTACAGCTCGAAAAGTTCCTTGCTGTGCTGGCCCAGCACCGCCAGCAATTGGATGCGCAGATGACCGATCTTCAAGCCAACCTGGATGAGGTCCGAGCACACGAGAAAGAAGCGCGAAACCTGCTCAAGAAGGTGCAGGCAAAATCTGTGGATAATTGACGTTACGTAACGTCAATCTAAAGTTTGATGCAAAACTCGATCTTCCAGCCCAAAGATCCCCGCTTCGCTGAACGGGTGGCGCAGAGCTTTGCCCTTCAAGGCGCCATGCAGACCTTGGGAGCGCGCCTGCAGCAGGTCAAGCCAGGTGCAGTCGATATCGTCTTCGATTGGGCTGCCGCATTGACGCAGCAGCATGGTTTCGTGCACGCTGGCATGCTCTCGACGGCACTCGATTCGGCCTGCGGCTATGCAGCATTCAGCCTGATGCCTCCAGATGCGTCGGTCCTGACCATTGAGTTCAAGACGAATTTGCTGGCCCCTGCGCGCGGCGATCGCTTTCGCGTCGAAGGGCGGGTCCTCAAGCCTGGACGAACCATTACCGTGTGCGAGGGCCGCGCCTTCGCAGTCTCTGGTGCAGAGGAAAAGCTTGTCGCCACCATGGGCTGCACGCTGATGTGTGTGCAGGGGCGCGCAGGCGTCTCGGGCTGAAGCGGCCGTTTCCCCCATTTTCATTTCAGACATTCACCCGACAGGAGATACCCATGAGTCTTCCCGCCAACCTTCCCGGCCTCAATTTTCAGCTCGGCGATGAAGTCGATTCGCTGCGCGATGCGGTCCGTGATTTTGCCCAGGCCGAGATTGCACCGCGTGCCACCGAAATCGACCACAGCGACCAGTTCCCCATGGATCTGTGGCGCAAGATGGGCGATCTGGGTGTGCTCGGCATTACCGTGCCGGAAGAGCTTGGCGGCGCTGGCATGGGCTATCTGGCCCATATGGTGGCGATGGAAGAAATCTCGCGCGCCAGCGCTTCGGTGGGGCTGAGCTATGGGGCGCACAGCAACTTGTGCGTCAACCAGATCAACCGCAATGGGAGCGCCGCGCAAAAGGCCAAGTACCTGCCCAAGCTGATCAGTGGCGAGCACGTCGGTGCCCTGGCCATGAGCGAACCCGGTGCCGGTTCCGACGTGATCAGCATGAAGCTCAAGGCCGAGGACAAGGGTGGTTACTACCTGCTCAACGGCAACAAGATGTGGATCACCAACGGCCCCGACGCCGACACGCTGGTGGTCTATGCAAAGACCGAACCCGAGCTCGGCGCACGCGGCGTCACCGCCTTCCTGATCGAGAAGGGGATGAAAGGCTTTTCGATTGCGCAAAAGCTCGACAAGCTCGGAATGCGCGGCAGCCACACGGGCGAACTGGTGTTCCAGAACGTCGAAGTGCCGGCTGACCATGTGCTCGGTGGCGTCAACATGGGTGCCAAGGTGCTGATGAGCGGGCTCGACTACGAACGCGCGGTGCTCACCGGCGGGCCGCTGGGCATCATGCAGTCGGTCATGGACAACGTGATTCCCTACACCCACGACCGCAAGCAGTTTGGCCAGAGCATTGGTGAGTTCCAGCTCATCCAGGGCAAGGTGGCCGACATGTACACGGTGCTCCAGGCCGGCCGCTCGTTTGCCTACACCGTGGCCAAGAACCTCGACATGCTGGGCACCGAACACGTGCGCCAGGTGCGCAAGGACTGCGCCAGCGTCATTCTGTGGTGCGCCGAGAAAGCGACCTGGATGGCGGGGGAAGGCATCCAGATCTTTGGCGGCAACGGCTACATCAATGAATACCCGCTGGGCCGCCTGTGGCGCGATGCCAAGCTGTACGAAATTGGCGCTGGAACCAGTGAAATCCGCCGCATGCTGATTGGGCGGGAGCTGTTTGCCGAAACCTGCTGAGTCCACCCTTCCTTTGCCAAGGCACCCTATGACCACCGACACGATTCAGGAACTCTTTGTCCACAACCGCGCCTGGGCGGCGCAAATGGAGCGTGAGCGCCCCGGCTTCTTTACGCACCTCATGGCGCAGCAAAAGCCGCGCTACATGTGGATCGGCTGCTCCGACAGCCGCGTACCGGCCAACCAGATCACCGGCCTGGAGCCGGGCGAAGTCTTCGTGCATCGCAACATCGCCAATGTGGTGGTGCCCACCGACCTCAACTGCCTCTCGACCATCCAGTTCGCCGTGGATCAGTTGCATGTTGAGCACCTGATGGTGGTCGGCCATTACGGCTGCGGCGGCGTGGGGGCTGCGCTCGAAGACCTGCGCATCGGGCTTTCTGACAACTGGATTCGCCACGTCAAGGATGTGCGCGACCGCCACCGCGATCTGCTGGCCGCCATGGCGCCGCAGTGGCGGCATGATGCGCTGTGCGAGCTCAACGTCATCGAGCAGGTGCTCAACGTGGCCCAAACCACGGTGATCCAGGACGCATGGGCCCGTGGCCAGCAGCTCACGCTCAACGGCTGGTGCTACGGGCTCAAGGATGGTTTGATTCACGACCTGCACATCACGGTGAGCGGCAACGCCGGTCTCGAAGAACTCTACCGGGCCGCCGTGGCGGGTGTGATTGCCGATCGGCGCGAGGCGCCGGCGCCGAGCGCGATGGCGGCTGAGGCCTGACGCGTTTGGCAAGGCGCCCTGCGCCTTCGCGCAGAATCGGCCCGATGTCAGCTCCTGCTTCTGTCTCCATGTTCCCACAGCGCCTGGAATCCCCGATTGCCTACAACATCGCGAAGGCGATGCGCGATGGCTTTGACCGCCACTACCGGCTGTTTCGCACCGAGTCGGCCCGTGCCAAGCACCGGTTCGAAACGGCGGACTGGCACGACCAGCAGCGCGCCCAGCGCGAGCGCATCGAGTTCTACGACCTGCGGGTGAAGGAATGCGTGCGCCGCCTGGAGAAGGAATTTGCTGCTGGCAAACAGCCCATGGAACTGTGGCACGAGGTCAAGCTGCACTACATCGGGCTCTTGGTGGAGCACCACCAGCCCGAGCTGGCCGAGACGTTCTTCAACTCGGTCACCACCAAAATCCTGCACCGCACGCACTTTCACAACAACTTCATCTTTGTGCGCCCGGCGATGAGCACCGAGTACCTCGAAAACGACGAATTCGAGGGTCGCCCCACCTATTACTCCTACTACCCGTCGAAAAACAGCCTGCGCCAGACGCTGGTGACGATTTTGGAGAGCTACGGTCTGCAGCGTGAGTTTGCCGACATTGCCACCGACGTGAACCATGTGGTGCACGCCCTTGAGTCGCGCCTGCACAAGGTCAAGCTGCGCGCCAACTTTCAGATTCAGGTGCTCTCCAGCCTGTTCTACCGCAACAAGGGCGCCTACCTGGTGGGCAAGATCATCAACGGCTACAACGAAGTGCCGTTTGCGCTGCCCATTTTGCACAACGAGCAGAGCAAGCTCTATATCGACGCCGCGCTGTTTGGCGAAGACGACCTGCAGATGCTGTTTTCCTTCGCGCGGGCCTACTTCATGGTGGATATGGAGATCCCCAGCGCCTACGTGCAGTTTCTGCGCAGCCTCATGCCCAGAAAACCCCGCGCCGAGCTCTACAACGCGCTCGGGCTGGCCAAACAGGGCAAGACGCTGTTCTACCGCGACTTTCTCTACCACCTCAAGCATTCCACCGACAAGCTGCGCATTGCGCCCGGTATCAAGGGCATGGTGATGCTGGTGTTTGATCTGCCCTCGTTCCCCTTTGTTTTCAAGCTCATCAAGGACTACTACCCGCCGCAAAAGGAAACGACGCGCGAGCAGATTCAGGGCAAGTACCTGCTGGTGAAGCAGCACGACCGCGTGGGCCGCATGGCCGACACGCTCGAATACAGCCTGGTGGCGTTTCCGCGCGATCGCTTTGAAGACGAGCTGATCGCCGAGATCGAAAAATTTGCCCCCAGCCAGTTGGAAATCAGCGACCGCGATGGCGACGGCAAGCAGGAAGTCATCATCAAGCACCTCTACATTGAGCGCCGGATGATTCCGCTCAACATGTACCTGCAGGAGGCGTTCGACGCCGGCATGCAGGACGAGCGCGCTCAGCAGCAGATGGAGCGCAGCGTCATCGACTACGGCAACGCCATCAAAGACCTGGTGGCGGCCAACATCTTCCCCGGCGACATGCTGTGGAAGAACTTTGGCGTCACGCGCAACGGCAAGGTCGTTTTCTACGACTACGACGAAATCGAATACATCACCGACTGCAATTTCCGCCGCGTGCCCGAACCGCGCAACGAAGAAGAAGAAATGAGCGGCGAGGTCTGGTACACGGTGCGTCCGCACGACGTGTTCCCCGAAACCTTCGGCCCCTTCCTGCTCGGCAACGACGCCGTGCGCGAAGTTTTCATGCGCCACCACGCCGATCTGCTCGGCGTCGAATTCTGGCAGTCGCACAAGGAGCGCATTCTGGCCGGCCATGTCTACGACGTGTTCCCGTACGACACCCAACGGCGCTTTGGCCAGGCCTACGCCGACTGAATCTGCCAACCCCGTTTCCATTCAAAGGAGGTTTCCCATGCGTTCATCCATCCAAGACCCCATCGTCATCGTCGGCGCCGCACGCACCCCCATGGGCGCATTCCAGGGCGATTTTTCCAGCCTCGCCGCGCACGACCTGGGCGGCGCCGCCATTGCGGCGGCGGTTGCGCGGGCCGGCATTGCGCCGTCTGCCGTGGGCGAAGTGCTGTTTGGCAACTGCCTGATGGCCGGCCAGGGCCAGGCGCCCGCGCGCCAGGCGGCGTTCAAGGGCGGCTTGCCCAAGGAAGCTGGCGCCGTGACGCTCAGCAAGATGTGCGGTTCGGGCATGAAGGCGGCGATGTTTGCGCACGACATGCTGCTGGCCGGCACGCACGACGTCATGGTGGCAGGCGGCATGGAGAGCATGACCAATGCCCCCTACCTGCTGCAAAAGGGGCGCGGTGGCTATCGCCTGGGACATGACCGCATTTTTGACCACATGATGCTCGACGGCCTGGAAGACGCCTACGAGCCCGGCCGCTCCATGGGCACCTTTGGCGAAGACTGCGCCGCCAAGTACAGCTTCACGCGCCAGCAGCAGGATGCCTTTGCCACCACCAGCGTCCAGCGCGCCAAGGCCGCCACTGCGTCGGGCGCGTTTGCAGCCGAGATCACGCCCGTCACCGTGAAGACCCGTGCGGGCGAAGTGGTGGTGTCGGTGGACGAAGGCCCTGGCAAGGTCAAACTCGACAAAATCCCCACGCTCAAGCCTGCTTTCAAGAAGGACGGCACCATCACCGCCGCCTCCAGCTCGTCGATCAACGACGGCGCCGCCGCTCTGGTGCTGATGCGCCAGTCCACCGCCGACAAACTCGGCTGCAAGCCGCTGGCGCGCATCGTCAGCCACGCCACGCACGCGCAGGAGCCCGAGTGGTTTGCCACGGCCCCGCTGGGCGCCACGCAGAAGGCGCTGGCCAAGGCCGGCTGGACGGCTGGCGATGTCGATCTGTGGGAAATCAATGAGGCCTTTGCCGTCGTGCCCATGGCGCTGATGACAGAGCTGGATCTCCCGCACGACAAAGTCAACGTCAACGGCGGCGCCTGTGCGCTCGGCCACCCGATCGGCGCCAGCGGCGCGCGCATTCTGGTCACGCTGCTGTACGCGCTCAAGGCGCACGGCAAGACCAAGGGCCTGGCCACGCTGTGCATTGGGGGCGGCGAGGCGACGGCGATGGCGGTCGAACTGGTCTGAAGCGTAAAACTCCTGTTTTCGTAGCTGCTTACGCAATAGGAATAAGCGCTGGAGGTTAATTTGACTAAAAAAATGTTTGGCACGGCATTGGTCATCGGCGCCTCGCGTGGCCTGGGGCTGGAGCTGGTGCGCCAACTGCTGGCAGCCGGCGACCGCGTCATCGCCACGGTGCGCACCGCCGAAGCCCGCGCCGCGCTCCAAGCCCTGGGCGCCGAGGTGCTGACCTTGGATGTCGCAGACCCGGCCAGCGTCAGCGGCCTGGCCCGGCAGCTTGGCGGCGGGCAGCTCGATCTGGCGTTCTATGTCGCCGGCGTCATGCGGCGCCCCGATGCCACCACGCCGCCCACGCAGCAGGATTTTGACGCCGTCATGCACACCAATGTGCTCGGCGCCATGCAGGCCATCCCGCAGGTGGCTCCGCTGGTGGCGGCCGCAGGCGGCGTGTTCGCCTTCATGTCGTCCAGCATGTCGCAGATCGGCAGCGTGCCCGCCAGCAACGCCTGGCTGTACCGCACCAGCAAGGCCGCGCTCAACATGGTGGTGGCGGCGGCCCAGCATGACTACCGGACCGCCACCCTCGTCACCATCGACCCCGGCTGGGTGCAGACTGACATGGGCGGGGTGTCTGCGCCGATCACGCCGCAGGACAGCGTGCGCGGCATGCTCGCCACCCTGGCCGGCGTGACGGATGCCGATAAAGGACAGCTCCTGCACCACGACGGCCAGCGCGCGGCACACTGGTAGCGCGCCGAGTGGCTAACAAGGCTCTTCTGGCGTCGTTGCCCCGGCTTGTCGTACGGTTCGTACTGCCTGCGCCGGAGCGCCTAGCCAGAACCGTTGCACTGAGCCTTCTTCGCCACTCTTAATTTCACCACTAGAGACAAGCCCATGCTGCTGACCCAAGACCAGGAAATGATCCGCGACGCGGTGCGCGACTTTGCCCAAAGCGAACTCTGGCCCCATGCCGCCCGCTGGGACCGCGAGCACCAATTCCCCAAAGAGGCGCACCAAGGCCTGGCGGCGCTCGGCGCCTACGGCATTTGCGTGCCCGAAGAACTGGGCGGCGCGGGGCTCGACTACCTCTCCCTCGCACTGGTGCTCGAAGAAATCGCTGCGGGCGACGGCGGCACCAGCACCGTCATCTCGGTCACCAACTGCCCGGTCAACGCCATCCTGCTGCGCTACGGCAACCCCCAGCAGCAACGCGACTGGCTCGCACCGTTGGCGCGCGGCGAGATGCTTGGCGCCTTCTGCCTCACCGAGCCGCATGTCGGCTCCGACGCCTCGGGCCTGCGCACCACGGCGGTCAAGGATGGTGACGAATACGTCATCAACGGCGTCAAGCAGTTCATCACCAGCGGCAAGAACGGCGACGTCGCCATCGTGGTGGCCGTTACCGACAAGGGCGCCGGCAAAAAGGGCATGAGCGCCTTCCTCGTGCCCACCAGCGCGCCCGGCTACGTGGTGGCCCGGCTCGAAGACAAACTCGGCCAGCACAGCAGCGACACGGCGCAAATCAGTTTTGAGAATTGCCGCATTCCGGCCCGCAACCTCATCGGCCAGGAAGGTGAGGGCTACAAGATTGCGCTCGGCGGGCTCGAAGGCGGGCGCATCGGCATTGCCGCGCAAAGCCTGGGCATGGCGCGCAGCGCGTTTGAGGTGGCGCTGAAGTACGCCAAAGAGCGCGAGAGCTTCGGCACCGCCATCTTCAACCACCAGGCCGTGGGCTTTCGCCTGGCCGATTGCGCCACGCAGATCGAGGCCGCGCGCCAGCTCATCTGGCACGCCGCCAGCCTGCGCGACGCCGGCCTGCCCTGCCTGAAGGAAGCGGCCATGGCCAAGCTCTTTGCCAGCGAAATGGCCGAGCGCGTCTGCAGCGCCGCCATCCAGACGCTGGGCGGCTACGGCGTGCTGAACGACTTCCCGGTGGAGCGCATCTACCGCGACGTGCGCGTGTGCCAGATCTACGAAGGCACCAGCGACGTGCAGAAGATCATCATCCAGCGCGCACTGGCGTGATGCGCTCTTGTATTGATAGCTGTTGACGCTTATCCATCAAGCGCTAGCGGCCAAAATACCTGAATATCTGAAGAGGCTTGCCTTCGTGGCCGAGGCTGGCGGCGCCACCTGCTGCTTGACGCCTGAGTGACTCGCACGCGCCCTCGCGCGGGTTGCGCCCGTTGCGCAGCGGGCTGCCTTGTTTCACGATGGTGCTCCCATTTTTCACAGGAGCACCGCATGCCTTTCGCGCACGTCAATGGTCAGAAGCTGTACTACGAAGACACCGGCGGCGACGGCCCGGTGATTGTGTTTTCGCACGGCCTGCTCATGGACAGCAGCATGTTTGCGCCGCAGGTGCAGGCCCTGCGCGGCCAGTGGCGCTGCATCAGCTGGGACGAGCGCGGCCACGGGCAGACGGCCGATCCGGCGCGCTGCGACCCGTTCACCTACTACGACTCGGCCGACGATCTGGCGGCGCTGCTGGCGCACCTGGGCGTGCGCCAGGCGGTGCTGGCCGGCATGTCGCAGGGCGGCTACCTGTCGCTGCGCTGCGCGCTGACGCACCCCGAGCTGGTGCGCGCGCTGGTGCTCATCGACACCCAGGCCCTGCAGGAAGACCCCCAGAAAATGGTGGGTCACGAGGCTCTGATGAAAGCCTGGCTGGAGGGCGGCCTGTCGGACGGCATCGCGGCGGTGGTGGCCCACACCATTCTGGGCGATGGCTGGGCGGATGCGCCGGTGTGGCAAGCCAAGTGGCGCCAGTTGACCACGCCCAACCTGATCCAGTGCTTTACCACCCTGGGCAGCCGCGACGACATCAGCGCGCGGCTCGGCGCCATCACCGTGCCGGCACTGGTGGTGCACGGCTCGGTGGACCACGCGATTGACCTGGAGCGCGCGCAGGCCATGGCGGACGCCTTGCCCCATGCGCGCATGGTGGTGGTGCCTGGCGGCGGGCACGCCAGCAACCTCACGCATCCCGAACCGGTCAACGCGGCCTTGATGGAATTTCTGGGCACGCTGTAGAAGGCGCTGGCCGTGCGCTGAACGTTGGGCGATGCGCGGGCGGTTTCGCTACGTGGCATCCAGCGGGCGCTGGGTGGGGCGCAGCACCACGGTGATCTGTCCGTTGACTTCGATGGTGGCGCGCGCCACCTCGTGGGCGTGCAGGCAGCCACCGGCACGCAGGGCGGCGGCCAGGTCGGTGGGGGAAATGCGCTCGCGCTCCATCAGCGCTTCGTCCACTTTGCCATCCTGCACCAGCACGCGCGCATGGCCGTCGATCAGGCGCTCAAGTCGGCGAAAGCGGTACGTCAGATGCGCCAGCCCCACGTGGCAGAAGATCAGCGTGCTGGCCGAAATCAAGCCGCCGATGAGCGAGTTGTCGCCGGCATTCATCGAGTTCTGCACCGCGTTCGACAGGATCAAGAGCAGCACCAGGTCAAACGGCGCGTACTGCCCGGTCTGCCGTTTGCCGGTGGCGCGCAGGAAGATGAGCAGGAAGATGTACACCACGACGCCGCGCACGACAAACTCCCACCAGGGGACAGACATATTCCACATGCGAAACTCCTGCCATTGAGGGTGCCCAGTCTACGTTCGGCGCCAGCGGCAAGGCGCAGGACAAGCGCCCGCCGCACGCCCTTTGTGCTCGCTCTACCTCGCTGTGCCTCATGCTTGCCCATCCCCCTGATGCCCCTTGCCCCTGCGGCCGCACCGACCACCGCGCTCGCCCTCTTGCCTTCAGAGCCTGCTGCGGCCGCTACCTTGATCGCCTGGCCGATACACCGGTACCAGATGCCGAGTCGCTCATGCGCTCGCGCTACAGCGCCTTTGTGCGCGAAGACGCGACTTGGCTGCTCGCCACCTGGCACGCCAGCACGCGCCCGGCGCAGCTGGACTTTGAGAGCGGCGTGCGCTGGCTGGGGCTGGAGGTGCGGCGCCACCGGCCGATTGATGCCGACCATGCCGAGGTGGAATTCGTCGCCCGCTACCGGGTTGCGGGCCGGGCGGTGCGCATGCGCGAAAGCAGCCGCTTCGTCCGCGAGGAAGGGCACTGGTTCTACGTGGATGGCGAGCAGCCGGGGTAAAAAATGAATAAAATTGGCTGCTAGCGCTTATTCCATAAGCCTTTGTAGCTATTAAAAACAAAGCTGCTCTGGACGCTTGGGAGCACGTCTCTGCCATGGCTGCGGCGGCAGCGCTGGCCCGCTTGCTGGAACGCCCGGCGGAAAATGCCGCCATGGCGCGGTTACGCTAGGCGGTTGTCTTGCCTGCCTGCGCTGCACCCGAGCGGCGTGGTGCCCGCCCGCTTTGTCACCCTCAGGAGTCCCATGCCCGATATCCCAGAGTCCACCACGCCCCCCGGCGCACCGCCGCAAGAGCTGACCACCGTGCGCAACCGCACCTTCGACGAAATTGCCGTGGGGGACACCGACGCCATTGAGCGCACGCTCAGCAAAGAGGATATCGAGCTGTTTGCCATTCTCTCGGGCGACATCAACCCGCAGCATCTGGACGCCGACTTCGCCGCCTCCACCAGCTTTCAGGGCGTCATCGCGCACGGCATGCTGGGCGGGTCGCTGATTTCCGCGGTGCTGGGCAACCGCCTGCCCGGCGCAGGCACCATTTACCTTGCGCAGACGCTCAAGTTCCTCGCGCCCGTACGCATCGGTGACCGGCTGCGCGTCCGCGTCACCGTGACCGCGCGCGATGAAGCCAGCAAGCGCCTGACACTGGACTGCGCCTGCGTCAATCAGAACGGCACCACGGTGGTCAGCGGCGAGGCCGAGGTGCAGGCGCCCACCGAACGGATCGAACGCCTGCGCACCACGCTGCCTGAAGTGCACGTCACCGCCGGCAACGACGGCCTGCAGCGGCTGCTCGCGCATGTGCGCCCGCTGGGCAGGCTGCGCATTGCCGTGGTGCACCCCTGCGATGCGCTCAGCCTGGGCGGCGCGCTTGACGCCCATGCCGCTGGCTTGATCGAGCCGGTGCTGGTGGGCCCGCGTGCGCGCATCGAGGCGACGGCGCAGGAGAACGGCCTGGACATTTCCGGCCTGGCCATCGAAGACACGCCGCACAGCCACGCTGCAGCCGCCCGCGCGGTGGAGCTGGTGCTGCAGGGCCGCGTGCAGGCGCTGATGAAAGGCAGCCTGCACACCGACGAGCTGATGGGCGCCGTGGTGGCAAGCCAAGGCGGGCTGCGCACCAAGCGGCGCGTGAGCCACTGCTATCTGATGCAGACACCGGCCTACCCGCGCCCCTTCATCATTACCGACGCAGCCATCAACATTGCCCCCACGCTGGCCGACAAAGCCGACATCGTGCGCAACGCCATCGACCTGGCGCACGCCATTGGTGTGGCAAAGCCGCGCGTGGCGATTCTGGCCGCCGTGGAAACGGTCAACGCCGCCATGCCCGCCACGCTGGACGCCGCAGCCCTGTGCAAGATGGCCGACCGCGGCCAGATCACCGGCGCCCTGCTCGATGGGCCGCTGGCCTTCGACAACGCCGTATCCATTGCCGCAGCGCGCACCAAAGGCATCGTCTCCGAAGTGGCGGGCCGCGCCGACATTCTGGTGGTGCCGGACCTCGAGAGCGGCAACATGCTGGCCAAGCAGCTTGAATTCCTGGGCGACGCAGCCACGGCCGGTATCGTGCTCGGCGCGCGTGTGCCCATCGTGCTCACCAGCCGCGCCGACGCCCGCGACACGCGGCTGGCCTCGTGCGCCGTGGCGGTGCTGCTGGCGCACCACTACCAGGAGGCGCCCCTGTGAGCGATCTGGTCCTGGTTCTGAACTGCGGCTCGTCGAGCATCAAGTTCGCCCTGTTCGATACGAGCACCCCGCCGCTGCCGCGCGCTCCTTTGTGGAACGGCAAGGTAGACGGTATTACCGGCTCCGCGCCCACGTTTGGCGAAACCGGTGTCGCTCCCGGTCCGGTGGCGCTCGATGCAGGCCACCCGTACCGGGCGGCGCTGGAGCACATCCGCGCAAGGGTGCTGGCGCGCCTGGCGCTGGGTGGCCACCGCATCGCTGCCGTGGCACACCGCGTGGTGCATGGCGGTGCCAAGTACTTCGACCCGGTGCGCGTGGATGCGCAGGTGCTGGACGATCTGCGCGGGCTCATTCCGCTCGCGCCCCTGCACCAGCCGTTTGCGCTGGAAGCCATCGCTGCACTTTTAGAGACTGCGCCCGGGCTGGCGCAGGTGGCCTGCTTTGACACGGCGTTTCACCACACGCTGCCCGACGTGGAAAAGATGCTGCCGTTGTCCTGGGACGCCTGGGAGCGCGGCCTGCGCCGCTACGGCTTTCACGGGCTGTCGTACGAATTCATGTCGATCACGCTGCCCGAGCGCCATGGCGACGCGGCGCGTGGCCGCACCATCGTTGCCCACCTGGGCAGCGGCGCCAGCCTCTGCGCGATGCAGGGCCTCCAAAGCGTCGCCACCACCATGGGGTTCTCGGCCCTCGACGGCCTGATGATGGGCACGCGCTGCGGCGCGCTGGACCCCGGCGCGGTGCTCTACCTGATGGAGATTGAAAAGCTCTCGCTGGAAGAAGTGGGCCACTTGCTGTACCACGGATCGGGCTTGCTGGGACTATCCGGAGTGTCGTCCGACCCACGCGTGCTGCTGGCACAAGAGGCCGGCAATGCGCGCATAGCAGCCGCGCTGGCGCTGTACGTGCGCCGCATCGTGCGCGAGATCGGCGCCCTGGTGGCGGTGCTCGGCGGCCTCGACATGCTGGTCTTCACCGCCGGCATCGGCGAGCACAACGCCGCCATCCGCGAGCGCGTGTGCGCGGGCCTGGCCTACCTGGGCCTGGCGCTCGACGGTGAGGCCAACGCGCAGAACGCCGATCGCATCTCCAGCGCCGTCAGCCGCATCCCGGTGCAGGTGGAGCGCACGAATGAAGAATGGGTGGCCGCCTGGCACGCCTGCCGGCTGTTGCCTGGGCTGGCGTAGCGGCAGCTGCAAAAAATACTACTAAAAATTGCCTCTAGCGATTACCCCAATTGCGCAACCAGCTATGAACTTTGAAGCAATCCTGTTCGACTGCGACGGCGTTCTCGTCGACAGCGAACCCCTCACCAACGGCGTGCTCTGCGCCATGCTGAACGAAGCCGGCTGGGCGATTTCGCCCGAAGCGTGCATGGACACCTTCATCGGGAAGACGGTGCGCAGCGAAGCCGCGCGCATTGAGGTGCACACCGGCCAGCCACTGACCGACGCCTGGATGGCCGAGTTCTACGCCCGCCGCAATGCCGAGATCGAGCGCCACCTGCAGCCCATTGCCGGCGCGGTGGACGCCGTGCGCGCGCTGCACCGCCTGCTGGGCGGACGCATCGCCTGCGCGTCGGGCGCCGACCGCTTCAAGGTGGAAATGCAGCTGCGCCAGGTCGGTCTGGCCGAATGCTTTGGCGGCCACGTGTTCAGCGGCCACGAAATGCCCGCCACCAAGCCCGCGCCCGACGTGTACCTGGCCGCTGCTGCCGCCCTGAGCGTGCCGCCCGAGCGCTGCCTGGTGGTGGAAGACACCGTCACCGGCGTAACCGCAGGCGTGGCAGCAGGCGCCACTGTGTGGGGCTACGCGCCCGGAGGCGCCGGCCATGGCAGCGCAGAGGCGCTGCGGGCGGCGGGGGCAAGCGCCATATTTGCCGATATGGCGCTGCTGCCGCACCTGTGCGGGCAGGTGGGCTGACCCCGACCGGGTGCATGGTGCGCATTGATGCGCCCAGGCTACCGCCCTCGCCACTCGCCCGGCGTCATCCCCGTCCACCCCTTGAATGCGCGGATAAAACTCTTCTCGTTCTGAAACCCCGCCGCCAGCGCCACCTGCTTGATCGGGCGCTGGCTGCGCTGCAGCAGGTCGGTGGCCAGTTCGCGGCGCACCGTGTCCTTGAGGCTCTGCAGCGAAGCGCCTTCATCCTTCAACTGCCGGTGCAGGGTGCGGGCGGACAGGTTCAGCCGGGCCGCCAGGTCGTCCGCGTTGTGGGCCGCTTGGGGGTCGCTGCGCAGCATCTGGCGCACGCGCGCCAGCAGCAGCCGGTCGCGGCGGTACTGCAGCACTGTGAGGGGCAGGGCGCGCTCCAGCATGGTCTGCAGCGCGGCCTCGTCGCGGCGCAGGGGCAGGGCGAGGTAGCGGGCGTCGAAGCTGATGTGGGTGGGCGCCGCACGGAAGCGCGCCGGGGCGCTGAACAGCACGGCGTAGGCGTCGGCATGGGGCGGAGCGCCAAAGGCGAAGGCGGCGTCCAGCAGCGGAATGCGCGAATCCACCAGCCAGCAGGCGACGCCCAGGGCGTTGCGCAGCAGCGAGACATGGCAGAACTCGCGCAGCGCGCCCAGGTCGCGTGCCTCGTGCAGCGTGAGGCGGGCCACATCGCCTTGCACCGCCAGTTCCAGGCGCACATCCTGCGTCAGCAGGCCATGGTGGCGGCACCAGCGCGCCATGGCCAGGCCCAGGTGCGGGGCGGTGATGGAGGCGCGTGCCAGCATGCCGTAGCTCCCCCAGGGCAGGGGGCGGCTGAACCAGCCCAGGGCCTCGTCGTCCAGTTCGCGCATGGCGGCGTCGGAGAGGCGCTCCATCTGCAGGGCGGTGATCCGGCCGTCCGGGCGCGCCAGCAGGGCCGGAGCAATCTGCGCCTGGGCCAGGGCCTGCGCCGGGTCGAGGCCGCGCAGCGCATAGGCGTGCGCGATGGCGCGGACGAAGGCTGTCGGGGTTTCTGCGCGCGCGCTGGCGGGTGCCGGGATCAGGGACGGGCTTGAAAAAGTAGGGCGGGGCGTGCTCACAGCCCAAGTGTGCCGCGAGCATGGCACGATTTGCAACCATTGTGGCAAGCAAGGTGGCGCGGTCGCTTTTATCCTGTACGGTTCGTGGGCCGCGCAGACCCGCACAAGGAGACACCGCAGATGCAGCCCCAAGACGCTTCCCCGCTGATCCAAAGCCAAGCCACCGGCGCGACCGAGCCGCTGCTGATCGAGCAGACCATTGGCGCCTTCTTCGACACCATGGTGCAGCGCCAGCCGGGCAACGAGGCGCTGGTCAGCTGCCACCAGGGGCGGCGCTACACCTATGCCGAGCTGCAGCGCGAGGCGCGCCAGCTCGCCAGCGCGCTGCTGCGCCAAGGGTTGGTGCCGGGCGACCGGGTGGGCATCTGGTCGCACAACAACGTCGAATGGGTACTGATGCAGCTGGCCACCGCCGAAGTCGGGCTGGTGCTGGTCAACATCAACCCGGCCTACCGCACGGCCGAGGTGGAATACGCGCTCAACAAGGTGGGTTGTCGCCTGCTGGTGACCATGGCGCGCTTCAAGACCAGCGACTACCTGGGCATGCTGCGCGAGCTGGCGCCCGAGTGGGCGCACGGCCAGCCGGGCGAGCTGGTGGGCCAGCGCCTGCCGCATCTCTCGACCGTGGTGTGGATTGATTCACCCGGCAAGGAGCCTGCTTCGGGCGCCAACGAGCCCGGCTTGCTGCGCTTCTCGGAATTTTTGGCGCGCGGCGATGCAGAGGACCCGCGCGTGGCCCAGGTGGCGCGCAAGCTCAAGGCCACCGACCCGATCAACATCCAGTTCACCAGCGGCACCACCGGCTTCCCCAAGGGCGCCACGCTGACGCACCGCAACATCCTGAACAACGGCCTGTTCATCGGCGAATGCATGCGGCTGACCCCCGCCGACCGGCTGTGCATTCCCGTGCCGCTGTACCACTGCTTCGGCATGGTGCTGGGGAACCTCGCGTGCTTCACGCATGGCGCCGCCATCGTCTACCCGAACGATGGCTTCGAGCCGCTCTCAGTCCTGCAGGCGGTGCAGGACGAAAAATGCACCGGCCTGCACGGTGTGCCCACCATGTTCATCGCCGAACTGGACCACCCGCGTTTTGCCGAGTTCGACCTCTCGACGCTGCGCACCGGCATCATGGCCGGCTCGCCGTGCCCGACCGAGGTGATGAAGCGCGTGGTGCGGGACATGCACCTCGAAGAGATCACCATTGCCTACGGCATGACCGAAACCAGCCCGGTGAGCTGCCAGAGCAGCACCGACACGCCGCTGGAAAAACGCGTGTCCACCGTGGGCCGGGTGCAGCCGCATCTTGAAATCAAAATCATCGATGCCGAAACCGGTGCCGTCGTGCCCGTGGGCGAGCGTGGCGAGTTCTGCACACGCGGCTATTCGGTCATGCACGGCTACTGGGGCGACGAGGAAAAAACGCGCGAAGCCATTGATGCCGACGGCTGGATGCACACTGGCGACCTCGCCACCATGGATGCCGAGGGCTACGTGAACATCGTCGGCCGCATCAAGGACATGGTGATCCGTGGCGGCGAGAACGTGTACCCGCGCGAGATCGAAGAGTTTCTGTACCGCATGCCCCAGATTCAGGACGTGCAGGTCATCGGCGTGCCCGACCTGCGCTATGGCGAAGAGCTGTGCGCCTGGATCATCGCCAAGCCCGGCACCGCGCCGACCGAGGACGACATCCGCGCGTTCTGCAAAGGCCAGATCGCGCACTACAAGGTGCCGCGCTACATCCGTTTCGTGAACGAATTTCCCATGACGGTGACCGGCAAGATCCAGAAGTTTCGCATGCGTGAAGCCACCATCGAGGCGCTGGGCCTGACCGAGCAAAAAACCGCCTGACCTGCAGCGCTGCCACCCTTACACCGGATTCCCATGCCCAAACTCAACACCCAACTCAACGCCCGCTCGGCCGACTTCCAGACCAACGCCACCGCCATGCGTGCGCTGGTGGACGACCTGGCCGCGCAGATCGCCAAGGTTTTTGAAGGCGGCGGCGAGGCAGCCCGCGCCAAGCACCTGGCGCGCGGCAAACTGCTGCCGCGTGACCGTGTGCAGATGCTGCTTGACCCCGGTACGCCGTTTCTTGAGGTCGCACCACTCGCCGCGCTCAACATGTATGGCAACGACGCACCGGGCGCGGGCCTGATTGCCGGCATCGGACGCGTCAGCGGGGTCGACTGCATGGTGGTCTGCAACGACGCCACGGTGAAGGGCGGCACCTACTACCCGCTCACCGTCAAGAAGCACCTGCGCGCGCAGGAGATCGCGCAGCAGAACCATCTGCCCTGCATTTACCTCGTGGATTCCGGCGGCGCCAACCTGCCCAACCAGGACGAGGTCTTCCCCGACCGCGACCACTTTGGGCGCATCTTCTTCAACCAGGCGACCATGAGCGCGCAGGGCATCGCGCAGATCGCCGTGGTCATGGGATCGTGCACGGCAGGCGGCGCCTACGTGCCGGCCATGAGCGACGAATCCATCATCGTCAAGAACCAGGGCACCATCTTTCTGGGCGGCCCGCCGCTGGTGAAGGCGGCCACGGGTGAGGTCGTCACGGCCGAAGATCTGGGCGGTGGCGACGTGCACACGCGCCTGTCGGGCGTGGCCGACCACCTGGCGCAGAACGACCTGCACGCGCTCAAGCTGGCTCGCATGGCGGTGAAAAATTTGAATAAAAACAAGGCTCCAGCGCTTGCTGATACTGTGCCAGTAGCTCCTCTTTTTGAAGCAAAAGAGCTCTACGGCGTGATTCCGGTGGACACGCGCAAGCCCTTTGATGTGCGCGAAATCATTGCCCGCATCGTCGACGGCAGCGAGTTCGACGAATTCAAGGCGCGCTACGGCACCACGGTGGTCACAGGCTTTGCCCGCATCGAGGGCATGCAGGTCGGCATCATCGCCAACAACGGCATTTTGTTTTCCGAGTCCGCCCTCAAGGCCACGCACTTCATCGAGCTGTGCTGCCAGCGCAAGGTGCCGCTGGTGTTTCTGCAGAACATTACCGGTTTCATGGTGGGCCGCAAGTACGAGAACGAAGGCATCGCCCGCAACGGCGCCAAGATGGTCACGGCCGTGGCGACGGCCAGCGTGCCCAAATTCACCATCATCATTGGTGGCAGCTTTGGCGCCGGCAACTACGGCATGTGCGGCCGAGCCTTCTCGCCGCGCTTTTTGTGGATGTGGCCCAACGCGCGCATCAGCGTCATGGGCGGCGACCAGGCTGCTGGCGTGCTGGCAACGGTCAAGCGCGATGGCATCGAGTTAAAGGGCGGTCAGTGGAGCATCGAGGAAGAAGAAGCCTTCAAAGCCCCCATCCGCCGCCAGTACGAAGACCAGGGCCACCCCTACTACGCCACGGCGCGCCTGTGGGACGACGGGGTGATCGACCCGGCCGACACGCGCCGCGTGCTGGCGCTGGGGCTGGCGGCTGCGCGCAACGCGCCTATCGAAGACACGAAGTTCGGCCTGTTTCGGATGTAAGTGCGATTGCATTCGCCATGGACGCCGTTACCCACTTCACCCAACTCGCACGCTACAACGTGTGGGCCACGGCGCGTGTACTGGAGTCGGTGGCGGCCGTGCCCGATGACGCCTACCGGCGCGACGTGGGCCTGTTCTTCAAAAGCATCCACGGCACGCTGAACCACTTGCTGGTGGGCGAACACCTGCTGTGGTTCCGCCGCTTTGACGAGGGAATTTCACCAAAGTTGGCGCTGGACGCCGAAGTGGAGGTTGATCGCATCGTGCTGGCGGAACGCTTGCAGGCGGGCGCAGCCTGCTGGGCGCCGCTGATTGCCAGTTGGCCCGAGCAGCGCTTTGCCGGCATGCTCGACTACACCACCATGCGCGGCACGGCAGCGTCGCTGCCCTTTGCCGCTACGCTGGCGCACGTGTTCAACCACGGCACGCACCACCGCGGCCAGATCACCGCGGCGCTGACGGCGCTGGGCGAGCCTTGCCCTGAACTTGATCTGGTTTATTTCCTGCAAACCGAAGCCACCGCACCATGAGCCACCTGCAGACCACCTACGAGGGCGCTATTGCCCGCATCACGCTCACCCAGCCCGAGGTGCGCAATGCCTTCAGCGACGAAGTGATTGCCGACATCACCGCTGCCTTCACCGAGGTGGGCCGCCGCGCCGAGGTGCGCGCCGTGGTGCTGGCCGCCGAGGGCCCGGCGTTTTGCGCCGGCGCCAATCTGAACTGGATGCGGCGCATGGCCGACTACACCCGCGCCGAGAATGTGGCAGACGCTGCCAAGCTGGCCGAGATGCTGCGCGTCATTTACGAATGCCCCAAGCCGACCATCGCCCGCGTGCAGGGCGATGTGGTTGCCGGTGGCATGGGCCTGGTGGCCGCGTGCGACATGGCCGTCTGCGTGGATACGGCGGGCTTTTGCCTGAGCGAAGTCAAGCTCGGCCTGATCCCCGCCACCATCAGCCCCTACGTGATCCGCGCCATGGGGGCGCGGGCGGCGCACCGCTACTTTCTGACGGCAGAACGCTTTGGCGCAGCGGAGGCACTGCGCATCGGTTTTGTGCACGAGGTGGTGGTTGCCGATCAGCTTGACGCCAAGGTCGGCGAATGGCTCAAGGCGCTCACCAGCGCCAGCCCGAACGCCTTGCGCGCCTGCAAGCGTCTGGTGCTGGATGTCGCCGAACGTGAAATCAATGCGCAGCTCATTGCGGCCACGGTGGAGGGTATCGCCGACATCCGTGCGAGCAGCGAGGGAAAAGAAGGCGTGCAATCCTTTCTGCAAAAGCGCAAGCCGGCCTGGTTGGTATGAAACACCCCCTGAGTCGCTGCGCGCCTTCCCCCTCTCTCGCTTCGCGGGAGGGGGACGACGCCCTTGCTGCGGGGCGGCCCTTGCTCGGCGTCCCTGACTTTGCACCGCGCCAGTTTCATAGGTTGTGGTTGGTGCACAGCGCTATGGAGAACTGACATGGATGCCCTCTGGCTGCACATTGTTCAGTGGCTGCACACCGTGGGCCTGCACGTCGATGCTGGCACTGCGCGCGAGGTGGCGGGCGGTATGGCGCAGGCCACACAGAAGCTCGATATGCCCAGTCTGATCGCGCTGGCGGCGGCGCTGGGTTGGGCCAGCGGCTTTCGTCTGTACGCAGTGGTATTCCTTGTCGGCCTGATGGGATCCACCGGACTGCTCGCACTGCCCGCCGGCCTCCATGTGCTGGAGAACCCGCTGGTGCTGGCCTTGGCCGGCAGCCTGATGCTGGTGGAGTTTTTTGCCGACAAGGTGCCGTGGATCGACAGCGCCTGGGACGCCATCCACACCGTCATCCGCGTGCCCGGCGGCGCCCTGCTGGCGGCGGGCGTGTTTGGCGCCGACAACGCCACAATGGGCCTCGTTGCCGGTCTGCTGGGCGGTTCGCTCGCCGCCACCTCCATGGCCACCAAGATGGCCACGCGCGCCGCGGTCAACACCTCGCCCGAGCCGTTTTCGAATGGCATAGTCTCGCTGTTTGAAGACGGTTTGGTAGTGGGCGTCGTCTGGTTGGCCACGCAGTACCCCGTTGCTTTTGGCTTCGTCCTGGTGGTGATGGTGCTGCTGTCCATCGTGCTGCTGGTGGTGCTTTTCAAGTTCCTGCGCGCCGTGCTGCGGCGTTTGAGCGGCGGCGTGCGCTTCAGGCGGGAGACGCCCGCGTGAGAGCCATGGCCATCGGCTCGGTGCCCCAGTTGGAAGACGCGTCCTTTCCACATGCTTTTTTTGCCTCCGGCGAGCAAAATTCGGAAGCATCACTTTGTCTGATGTTTTTCACGACAGGAGCATGAATCATGGTTTTTTGCATGTTTCGCCCTTTGACCGCCGGCTTGCTGGCGCTCGGCATTAGCGCCGCGGCACTCGCCCAAAACGTCACCCCTTTGACAGATTTCAGCAGTGCTCCGGGCAATGGGGTTTACAGCTATGCGTCGAGCACGCCAGCGACGGTCATGGACCTGATCCAGCGCAACCGATCCAGACCCTCGGCGACTGCGCAAGGGGAGCTCGTCCTGCCGGCCAACGCAGCAGCCGACGCCAAACTGCCCGCGGTGGTACTGGTACATGGCTCCGGCGGTGTCTACCCCGAGGAAATAACTTATTGGGCCAAGCTGTTGAACGAACACGGCATTGCCGTTTTTGTGATTGATATTTTCAGTCCGCGTGGTGTCAAGTCCACCGGCGAAGACCAAAGCCAGGTGCCGTTTGCAGCCGACACTGCCGATGCTTTCGCCGCGCTGGGCATGTTGGGCAGCCATCCGCGCATCGACCCCAATCGCATCGCCGTGATGGGTTTCTCGCGCGGAGGCATCACCGCCGTTCGTAGCGGGGTTGTGCGCATCATCGATGGCGCGGCCCCGTCCGGCTTGCGCTTTGCCGCGCACGTGGCCCTGTACAGCGGCGGTTGCGCCGGCACGATTGCCATGACCGCCAAGCCGGGCGTGTTCAGCCCCGAGCCCATGCTGTTCGTGCACGGCGACGCCGATGACTACGCCTACATCAGCGACTGCCGCAGCTACGCACAGCGCATTGCCGCCGCCGGTACACCGACCGAGTTTGTGGTCGTGCCCGGTGCCCGCCACAAGTTCGATGTGGACAGCGGCCGGCGGATCAACCTGCCTTCGAACTCCAAGACCAAGGAAGGCTGTCCGCTTGAGTTCGACATTGTTGACCTGAAGTACCGCGACCGCCGCAGCGGCGAGGTGCTGCCGCAGGACAAGGTCCAGGCGCTTGGCCGTGAGCTCTGCACGGACAAGGGGGCGACGATGGAAGGTGACCGCAAGGCGCGCGAGACGGCGGGCAAGGCGGTAATTGAGTTCCTGAGCAAAGTGTTCAAGGTATGACAACGAGAGTCCCGAATGTTTAAAAAAATCCTGATTGCCAGCCGCGGTGACCAGCCGCAAAGCGGCGCAGCGGCGAAGCCAAATTGCGTGGCACGCGCAGCGTGCGCAGGCGATTGCACCGCGGAGAACGACCATGTTTAAAAAAATACTGATTGCAAACCGCGGTGAAATCGCGTGCCGGGTGGCGGCAACCGCCAAGCGCATGGGCGTGAAAACCGTTGCCGTCTATTCGGACGCCGATGCCAATGCCAAGCATGTGGCGGTCTGCGAAGAAGCGGTGCACATCGGCGGCAGCGCGCCCAAGGACAGTTACCTGCGTTGGGAGCGCATCATTGAGGCGGCCCAGGCCACGGGCGCGCAGGCCATTCACCCCGGGTACGGTTTCCTCTCCGAGAACGAAGAGTTTGCCCAGGCCTGCGCCAAGGCCGGCCTGGTCTTCATCGGCCCGCCAGCGTCCGCCATCAAGGCCATGGGCCTCAAGGCCGAATCCAAACAGTTGATGGAAAAGGCCGGTGTGCCGCTGGTGCCCGGCTACCACGGTGCCGACCAGGACCCCGGCTTGCTGCAGCGCGAGGCCGACCGCATTGGCTACCCGGTGCTCATCAAGGCCAGCGCCGGAGGCGGCGGCAAGGGCATGCGGGTGGTGGAGAAGTCCGAAGACTTTGCCGCCGCCCTGGCCAGTTGCCAGCGCGAGGCGATCAACAGCTTTGGCATGGACGCGGTGCTCATTGAGAAATACGTGCAGCGCCCGCGCCATATCGAAATCCAGGTGTTTGGCGACACGCTGGGCAACTATGTGTACCTGTTCGAGCGCGATTGCTCGGTGCAGCGCCGCCACCAGAAGGTGCTGGAAGAAGCTCCCGCTCCTGGCATGACGCCCGAGCTGCGCGCACGCATGGGCGAGGCCGCGGTGGCCGCTGCGCGCGCAGTGAATTATGTGGGTGCGGGCACGGTGGAATTCATCGTCGAGCAGCCCGGCGGTTATGCGCACCCCGAGCAGATGAAGTTCTTCTTCATGGAGATGAACACGCGCCTGCAGGTGGAGCACCCGGTGACTGAAGCCATCACCGGCCAGGATCTGGTGGAGTGGCAATTGCGCGTGGCCTCGGGCGAAGCGCTGCCGTGCACGCAGGGTGAGCTCAAGATTACCGGCCACGCGATCGAGGCGCGCATTTGCGCCGAGAACCCCGACAACAACTTTCTGCCCGCCACGGGCGCGCTCCATGTGTACGGTCTGCCCGAGTGCGTGACCTTTGAAAGAGGCGCGGTACGGGTCGATTCCGGTGTGCGGCGCGGCGACGCCATCAGTCCCTTTTATGACTCCATGGTGGCCAAGCTCATCGTGCATGGCGAAACGCGCGCGCAGGCGCTGGCGCGGCTCGACGAAGCGCTGGCGCAGACCCACATCGTCGGTCTGGCCACCAACGTGCAGTTCTTGCGCAGGGTGGCCCGCACCGACTCGTTTGCCAAGGCCAACCTGGACACCGCCCTGATCCCGCGCGAGGAGACCGTGCTGTTCAAGCAGGAGAGCGTGGGCCTGCCCCTGGCCGCCGCTGCTGCCGTGGCGCAAACCCTGCTGCGCGAACGCGCCAGCGAAGGCGCAGACCCGTTCAGCCGCCGCGACGGCTGGCGCTCGCATGGTCTGGTGGAACGCCGTTTCGAGTTCGATTTTGATGGCGTACAGGCCAAGGCCAGCCTGGCCTATCTGCACGACGGCGCCCTGCGCCTGACCGTGGGGGAGGGCGCTGAGGCCGTCGCTGGCCTGCTGGTGTTCGCGCCCGCCGGTCGCGGCATCGACCTGCAGTACGCGGGCCAGCGCACCCTGGCCACCGTGTACGCCCTGGGCGAGACGGACCACGTTTTCACCCCGCAAGGCGCGACGCAGATCGTCGCCATCGACCTGCTCGCCCATGCCGGCGAAGCCCAGGACGAGGGCGGGCGCCTGACGGCCCCCATGCCGGGCAAGGTGGTGTCGTTTGCCGTGCAGGCCGGCGACAAAGTGAGCAAGGGCCAGGCCCTGGCCGTGATGGAAGCCATGAAAATGGAGCACACCATTGCCGCCCCCGCCGACGGCGTGGTGGCTGAGTTGCTCTATGAGCCGGGCGACCAGGTGGCGGAAGGCGCCGAGCTGCTCAAGCTGACGGCTGCGTGACAGCCGGGGGAATGGCGTTGCGGTACGGTCTGCCGCCATGAACATCACCTTCTGCTGCACCGATACCAAGGCCGAGCCCTGGCTGCAGGGCCTGCAGGCCGCACTGCCGGGAGCGGCCGTGAGCGTCTGGCAGCCCGGCGCGCCCGCTGCCGACTACGCCGTGGTCTGGGCGCCGCCCCAGCAGTTTCTTGACGAGCAGACCAGGGTGAAGGCCTTGTTCAATATTGGCGCAGGTGTGGATGCGCTGCTCAAGTTGCGCTTGCCGCCGACGGCCTTGGTGGTGCGCCTGGACGATGCGGGCATGGCCGTGCAAATGGCCGAATATGTCTGCCATGCGGTCATCCGCCATTTCCGCGAATTCGATGACTATGAGAAGGCGATGCGCGCAGGCCAATGGGCCTTTCGCAAGCCGCGACTGCGCCAGGATTTTCCTGTCGGTGTACTGGGCCTGGGCGTGCTGGGCGAGCGCGTGGCCCGGGCGCTGGCGCAGTTCGATTTCCCGGTCAATGGCTGGAGCCGCACGCCCAAGGCCATCGACGGTGTGCGCACCTTTAGTGGAGCCGAAGGCATGAACGATTTCCTGGCCGCCAGCCGCGTGCTGGTGAACCTGCTGCCGCTCACGCCCGAGACGGAAAACATCCTGAACCGTGCAACCTTGTCGCGTCTGCAGGCAGGCGGCTATGTCATCAACGTGGCGCGCGGCGCGCATCTGGTGGATGGCGATCTGATCGCGTTGCTGGACAGCGGCCATTTGGCAGGCGCTACGCTGGATGTGTTTCGCACCGAACCGCTGCCTGCTGACCACCCGTTCTGGAGCCACCCGCGGATCACGCTGACGCCACACACTTCGGCACGTACGCTGCGCGATGAGAGCATCACCCAGATGGTGGGCAAGATCGTCGCACTGGAACGGGGCGAGGCAATTGCCGGTATCGTGGACCCTGTGCGGGGGTATTGAACCTCCTGTATTTTTAAGTTGAGAGTTTTGTGATGACTATTCCCACCCGCGTCCACCTCATCGATGTCGGCCCGCGCGACGGCCTGCAGAACGAGAAATCCCCCGTGCCGGCCGAGGTCAAGATCGAGCTGGTACACCGCCTGCAAGCGGCTGGCCTGAAAGAGATCGAAGTCACCAGCTACGTCTCGCCCAAATGGGTGCCGCAAATGGCGGACAACCATGCGGTGATGCAGGGCATCCAACGACAAAGTGGCGTGCGCTACTCGGTGCTCACCCCCAATCTCAAAGGGTTTGAAGCCGCGCTGCTCGACAAGCCCGATGAAATCGTCGTCTTCGGCTCGGCCAGCGAGGCCTTCAGCCAGAAGAACATCAATTGCAGCATTGCCGAGAGCATCGAGCGCTTTGCGCCGGTGGTCGAGGCTGCGCTGGCGGCCGGCATTGCGGTGCGCGGTGCCATGAGCTGCACCGTGGGCTGCCCGTACGAGGGCGAGATTGCGCCCGGGCGCGTGGCCTACCTGGCGGGGCTGCTCAAAGGCATTGGCGTGCAGCGCGTGGATGTGGCCGACACCATTGGCGTGGGCACGCCGAGCAAGGTGCAGCGCGCCATCGAGGCGGCGCTCGCGCACTACGCGATCGACGAGGTTTCGGGCCACTTTCACGACACCTACGGCCAGGCGCTGGCCAACACGCTGGCGGCGCTGGAGCTGGGGGTGTGGAACTTCCAGTCTTCCGTGGCGGGTCTGGGCGGTTGCCCTTACGCCAAGGGCGCGACGGGCAATGTGGCCACGGAAGATGTGGTGTACCTGCTGCATGGCATGGGGATTGAGACGGGGATCGATCTGGACAAATTGATCGACGCGGGCGTGTTCATCAGCGACTTTCTGGGGCGCAAGCCCAATTCGCGCGCGGCTACGGCCCTGCTCAACAAGCGGGCCGGGTGAATCGCATGTGTGGAGCTGAACTGAAGGCGCTTCCGGGTGGCGTACAGCGTGTGGCTGCGGCCTTGCAGCAGGCCGGCCACCTGCATGCGCCGCGCATGCTGGACGACGCCTGCCGCACCGCGCAGCAAGCGGCGGATGCGCTGGGCATTGCCGTGGGCCAGGTGGCCAAGAGCATCATTTTCCGGCGCATGTCGGACGACGCGGTGGTGCTGGTCATCACCTCGGGCGACCGGCGCGTGGATGCGGCCAAGGTCGAAGCGCTGGTGGGGGCGCTGGGCCGGGCCGACGCCGCCTTCGTCAAGGCGCGCACCGGTTTTTCCATTGGCGGCGTGGCGCCCATTGCCCACGCGGAGCCGGGCGTGACCTTGATTGACCGCGAACTGCTGCGTTTTGACACCCTGTGGGCGGCAGCGGGCCATCCACATGCCGTGTTTGCGCTGTCGCCGCACGATCTTGAGCGCCTGACGGGCGCGCCACTGGCCGATGTCACAGAGGCCCCGGGGCGCGCATGAATGCTATTAAAACAATAGCTGCTCGCGCACGCACATTAAGCGCTGCGGGCTATTTTGACCATGATTCCGATGAAGTGGTGCCGTCGCCCTGCGTATCGGTGTGCCGCATGTCGGCCGACGGCAGCCTGTGCGAGGGGTGTTTTCGCAGCATCGCCGAAATTCGCGCTTGGTCCATGGCCGACGATGCCACCCGCCGCGCCATCTGGGTGCGGCTGCTGGAGCGGGCTGGCGCGCCCGTGCCAGCCAGCCTGCAAAGCACGGAGCGGCCATGAAACGCATCACCTTCTACCTCGACTTCATCTCGCCCTACGCCTGGCTGGCCTTCGAGCGCCTGCCCGAGGCGCTCGAAGGCCTGAGCTACAGCGTCGAGTACCGGCCGGTGCTGCTGGGCGCGCTGCTGCAACAGCAAGGCAACCCGGGGCCGGCCGGCATTCCCCCGAAGCGCGACTGGACCTACCGGCATGTGAGCTGGCTCGGCCACTCGCTGGGCATCCCGTTGCAGATGCCGGCGCGCCATCCCTTCAACCCCTTGCCCTTGCTGCGGCGCGCGCTGGCCTGTTCAACCGACGGCAGCATCAACCGCTTTGTGGCGGGCACGGTGCTGCGCCACGTGTGGGTGGGGGGCCACGACGCACTCGACCCGGCTCGGCTCGATGCGCTGGCGCAAGTGCTGGCGCCACAGCTCAAACCTGGCATGGAGCCGCAAGACGCCGCCGTGAAAACCCTGCTGCGCAGCAATACCGATGCGGCGGCCGCACGCGGCGTGTTTGGTGTGCCGGCGTTTGGTGTGGACGACAAGCTCTTCTGGGGGCTTGATGCTCTGCCGATGCTGCGCGCCTGGTTGGAAGGCGATGCCTGGTTTGGCGCTGGCTGGGAGGCGTCGGCCCAGGTGGCAAGCGGTTTGCCCGGCTGATCCGGACATAAAAAAACCGGGCGCAAGGCCCGGCAAAAATGGCGCGGGTTTCTGGGCCGCGCCTGCGGGCGATGTGCCCGCGGAATGTCTTGCGCGCTCAGTGCCCGGAGGCTCCCGAGGCACCCAGGCCGGTTTCCGAACGCACCTGCTGCGCCGGGAAGGCGGCACGCTCGCGGGCGGCGTTGGCGCTCTTGTCGGTGATCGAGAACAACCAGATGCCGACGAAGCCGATGGTCATCGAGAACAACGCGGGCGAGGTGTAGGGGAACCAGGCCGAGCCAGCGGGGTGGCCCAGCGTGGCTTCCCAGACCGAAGGCGAGACGATGGTCAGGCCCACCGAAGAGATCAGCCCCAGGAAACCGCCCACCACCGCGCCGCGCGTGGTGCAGTTCTTCCATAGTACCGACAGGAACAGCACCGGGAAGTTGGCCGAGGCCGCAACGGCAAAGGCCAGCGAGACCATGAAGGCGATGTTCTGCTTCTCGAAGGCGATGCCCAGTACCACGGCCACGACACCCAGGCACACGGTGGTGATGCGCGAAACACGCAGCTCGGAGGCGCTGTCGGCCTTGCCCTTCTTGACCAGCGTGGCATACAGGTCGTGCGACACGGCCGATGCGCCCGAAAGCGTCAGGCCGGCCACCACAGCCAGGATGGTGGCAAATGCCACAGCCGAGATGAAGCCGTAGAACACGTTGCCGCCCACCGTCTTGGCCACCAGCACCGCCGCCATGTTGGCCGTGCCGGCGCCGCCGTGGATGATGCCCTTGGCCACGTCTGCCATTTCAGGGTTGGTCAGCACCAGGGTGATGGCGCCAAAGCCGATGATGAAGATCAGCACGTAGAAGTAGCCAATCCAGGTAGTCGCCCACAGCACCGACTTGCGCGCCTGCTTGGCATCGGGCACGGTGAAGAAGCGCATCAGGATGTGCGGCAGGCCGGCCGTGCCGAACATCAGTGCCATACCGAACGAGATGGCCGAGATCGGATCTTTGATGAAGCCGCCCGGGCCCATGATGGCCAAGCCTGCCTTCGCAGCCTCTTCAGGTGTTTTGCCGGTGTTGGCGGCGATGGCCGCACGCACTTGCACGCCCTTGGCAAACAAGGCTTCGGGGCTGAAGCCAAACTGCGCCAGCACCATGTAGGCCATGAAGGTCACGCCAGCCAGCAGCAAGACGGCCTTGATGATCTGCACCCAGGTGGTGGCTGTCATGCCGCCAAACAGCACATACACCATCATCAGCGCGCCGACGATGGCCACGGCCATCCAGTATTCCAGGCCAAACAGCAGCTTGATGAGCTGGCCCGCGCCAACCATCTGCGCGATCAGGTAGAAGGCCACGACGACCAGCGTGCCCGAAGCCGCGAAGGCGCGGATGGGGCCTTGCTGGAAGCGGTAGCCGGCCACGTCGGCAAAGGTGAACTTGCCAAGGTTGCGCAGGCGCTCGGCCATCAGGAAGGTGATGATGGGCCAACCCACCAGGAAGCCGATGGAGTAGATCAAACCGTCGTAGCCCGACGCCATCACGGCGGCGGAAATGCCCAGGAACGAGGCCGCCGACATGTAGTCGCCGGCAATCGCCAGGCCGTTCTGGAAGCCCGTGATACCGCCGCCAGCGGTATAGAAGTCGGACGCCGACTTGGTTTTGGCAGCGGCCCACTTGGTGATCCACAGGGTGAGGAGCACGAAACCGCCGAACATGCTGATCGCCGTCCAGTTCGTGGCCTGCTTGGCCGCCTGGCCAAGATCGGCGCCAGCGGCTTGTGCAGCGCCTGCGGTACAGACGGCAAGCAGCGCCAGCAGCGCTGCGCGTGACATGGTGCGGGCGTTCATTTCGTGGCGTCCTTCAGGATTTCCTTGGTCAACGTGTCGAACTCGCCGTTGGCGCGTCGCACATAGATGCCGGTGATGACAATGGTGAAGATGATCACCGCCAGTCCGATCGGAATGCCGAGTGAGGTGACCCCTTCGCCGATGGGCTGCGCGAGAAAGGATTTGTCAAACGCGATCAGCGCGATGTAGCCGTAGTAAACGACCAACATCAATAGGGTGAGCGTGACGCCCAGCCGGTTGCGTTTGTGCCTGAGGAGCGCGTACTTGGGATTGCGCTGGATCTTGTCTACGACGGGATCGGTCATGTATTTTCCTGCTGTTGCTGCGCCGCACACCCGAAAGAGCGGGAGGGCGGCGGATTGTCAACAGACGGCCTGACCAAGTTCTTACGCGCAGAAACTCGCCACCAGTCGCATTGCTGCGATGCACCAAAGCAGTGCCTTCGGAACGGCGCGCGTTTCGCATGGTGGCGCCGAAACCTAGGGTTTGCCCGCGAATCGTCAGCGTCGCATCAGCGCCGCGCAAGCTCCTGTAAGGCTCGCATCAGTGCGGCGTCAGGCAAGTAAAAAACCGTGCGAAAAAATTTCTTTTGTAAAGATGGCGCTGGCGCTCAGCGCCGGAAATAGCCATCCGGTCCGATGATGGACAGATCGGAAAAATCCAGACCAGAGTGGTCTTCCGCGGTGTAGCTGAGCGTGAGACCGCCCAGGTCAAACTTTTTGAAAGTCTCCAGCGCGTTGTGCAGGCTGGCGCGCGTGGGGTTGGGCCCCGCGCGGCGCAGGCCCTCTACCAGCACCTTGGCGTTGGTATAGCCCTCGACCATGGCGGGCGTCAGTTCCACCTTGGCTTGCTGCGCCAAGGCCGTCGCCTCGCGCACCAGCGGAAAGGTGACGGCGCGCTCCGACGGGAAGACCTGCGTGACCACCACGCCGCGCGACGCGCTCCCCAGGGCCTTGACGAAGCCGCCGGAGGCGTTGTTGGACAAGGTGACGATCTGCCCGGTGACACCGGCGGCGCGCATGGCCTTGATGCCGTCCACCACGGCCGAGCCGGTACCGAAAATCAGCACGGCCTGCGGGTTCTGCTTGGCGACACTCGGCGCCAGGGTGCTGAAATCGGGTTGGGCGCGGTCAAATTTTTCAACGAACAAGGCGTCGAGCTTGTTGTCCTTGAAGCCCGCGAGTGCACCGGCCAGGGCGTCGGCGCCAAAGGTGTCGTCCACGTGGACCACCCCAATGCGCTGTACCCCAAGCGTGGCCAGATGGGTAATGGCTTTTTTCACCTCGCGCTGGTAGGGCGCACGGACATTGAAGATGTTTCTCTTCACGGGCTCGTGCAGCACCATGGCGCCGGTGGACGGGCCCACGAGCGGCACGCCGAATTCGTCCAGCAGTGGAATGATGCCCACGGTGTGCGGCGTGCCGCGCGTCATGAACAGCGCCAGAACGCCTTTGTCGACGATCAGCGTGCGCGCGTTGGAAAGCGTGAGTTTGGGATCGAATTTGTCGTCCAGGGTCAGCACTTCGATCTTCTGGCCGTTGACACCGCCGCGCGCATTCACGGCGTCGAAGTAGAGCTGCGCCCCGCCCATCGATTCCTTGACGGTGGCCGCGGCCGAGCCGCTCACGCCCACCGTCTGCCCAATGAGCAACTGGGCGTGCGCCCCAGGCAAGAGGCCGGCGAGCAAGACGCTTGCCGCGATAAGAAATTTCCATGCATTCATGTCGGATCCTTGGCTGAGAAAGATGCAGTGGGCGGCAGTCCCATAAGGCAGCGGCCAAAACCGTAGGCATTGTGAAAGTTTGCCGTAAACTTTTGTAAAAAGCATGTCAGACTAATGTCAGTAGCGCGTTCGATAGTACGTGTACAGGCGGGGCTTAACATGCCTGTTGTTCAAAAACCAGGAGGAGACAATTCATGGCAACCCAACATCCCGCCGCGAGGCCGATGAGCGCCGAACAGAGGAAAGTGATCTTCGCTTCCTCGCTCGGCACCGTTTTCGAGTGGTACGACTTCTATCTGTACGGATCGCTTGCCGCGATCATTGCCAAGCAATTCTTTAGCGGGCTTGATCCGAGCTCGGCCTTCATTTTCGCGCTGCTGGCTTTTGCCGCCGGCTTCATCGTGCGGCCTTTTGGGGCGCTGGTGTTTGGCCGCCTGGGCGACATGATAGGACGCAAATACACCTTTCTGATCACCATCCTGATCATGGGCGCCTCGACCTTCATCGTCGGCATCCTGCCCAACTACGCCAGCATCGGCGTGGCCGCCCCGGTCATCCTGATCGGCCTGCGCATGCTGCAAGGCCTGGCGCTTGGCGGTGAATATGGCGGCGCGGCCACCTACGTGGCCGAGCACGCGCCGCAGGGCAAACGCGGTGCCTACACCTCGTGGATCCAGACCACCGCCACGCTGGGCCTGTTCCTGTCGCTGTTGGTGATTCTGGGCACGCGCACGGCGATGGGAGAGCCCGCCTTCAATGATTGGGGCTGGCGCATTCCCTTCCTGGTGTCCATCCTGCTGCTCGCCGTTTCGGTGTGGATCCGCCTCTCGCTGTCCGAATCGCCCGCGTTCCAGAAAATGAAGTCCGAGGGCAGGACCTCCAAGGCCCCGCTGACGGAATCTTTCGGCCAGTGGAAGAACCTCAAGATCGTGATCCTGGCACTGATTGGCCTCACCGCCGGCCAGGCCGTGGTCTGGTACACCGGCCAGTTCTACGCGCTGTTCTTCCTCACGCAGCAGCTCAAGGTCGATCCCATCACCGCCAACCTGATGATCGCCGCTTCGCTGCTGATCGGCACGCCCTTCTTCGTGGTCTTCGGCACGCTGTCCGACAAGATCGGCCGCAAGCCCATCATTCTGGCCGGTTGCTTTCTGGCTGCCGTGACCTACTTTCCGGTGTTCAAGGCGCTGACCGAAGCGGCCAACCCCGACCTGGCCCGCGCCCAAGCCGCCAACAAGGTGGTGGTGATCGCCGACCCGGCCGAGTGCTCCTTCCAGTTCAACCCCACGGGCACGGCGAAGTTCACCAGTTCCTGCGACATCGCCAAGCAGGTGCTGGCCGCTGGCTCGGTGAGCTATGACTCGCAGGATGCTCCTGCCGGAACGCCTGCGGTCATCACCATCGGCAGCGAAACCATCCCCAGCTACAGCTCCAGGGGCCTGCCGGCCGACGAGGCCAAGACCAAGGACGCAGCGTTCAAGAAGGCAGTGGCGGACACGCTCAAGAAGGACGGGTACCCGACCAAGGCCGATCCGGCCAAGATGGACAAGGTGATGATCATCGCCATCCTGTCCTATCTGGTGCTCCTGGTGACCATGGTCTACGGTCCGATTGCCGCCATGCTGGTGGAACTGTTCCCCACGCGCATCCGCTACACCTCCATGAGCTTGCCGTACCACATCGGCAACGGCTGGTTCGGCGGCCTGCTGCCGACCACGGCTTTTGCCATCGTGGCGCAGACCGGTAACATGTACAACGGGCTGTGGTACCCGATTGTCATCGCCGCTGCCACGGTGGTCATTGGCGGCCTGTTCATCAGGGAAACCAAGGACGTGGACATTTACGCCAACGACTGATCCCGCTGCGGCGCGCACGGCCTGCTGCTCCTTGGGGCGGCAGGCCCGCAACAGGCCCCGCAAGGGGCCTTTTTCTTTCAAGGACAAGGCCTGGTGTGTGCAGTCCCACTGATACGTGAGCAACCACGTCGCGCAGCTTGTCCACGAAGAACGGATCATTGGACAGCTTGAAGCCCTCGGTGCGATGTGGCTGCAGGCCAAAGAGCTGGAAGTAGCGCTGCACGCTGGTCTTGGAGATACCCGTCTCTGCGGCAACGCCGCGTACGCTCCAGTGCGTCGAGCCATTTGCCGGCTTGGTGTGCAGCGTCGTGTCAAACAACTGCGCGATCCGCTCATCGTCAATAGTGCGCGGCGCGCCGGGGCGAATGCCATCGTAGAGACCGGCGATGCGCCGCTCGATGAAACGCGAGCGCCACTTGCCCACCGTGGCCTTGGTCAGCTTCAGTCGCGCGGCGATCGCACTATTGAGCTCGCCATCGGCGCTGCAAAGAACAATGCGCGCCCGGCTGCTCAATGCCGCTGGCAACGAGCGGTTGCGCGCCAACGACTGCAACTGGGATCGCTCCTCGTCGCTCAACGCCAATTGAGCTTTTGGTCTGCCTGTTCTCATCAAGGTATCTTCATTCCAAAGATACCGCATTGGCATGCAAAACCAATGCCAGCTATCTGTGGAACAGGACACCAGATGGGTGATCGCGCCTGGGCCGAACGGATGATTTTTGTCTTGCGCAAGGGCGGCGGCATGGGCCCGCGCCGCAGCCGCCGCGGCGGCTAGCCGGTAGAGCTGCCGGGCAAGCCCTAATAGGTCCAGGACGTAAATGGATGTAATGTGAATGGCATGAAATCTGATCGGGCCCACGCATGAAGTACACCAAAACCGAGCTGGGGCAGCAAGCGTTCAAACAGCGCTCCACCTCCATCACGGCGCGGCAGCGTTCCCTGTTCATCCTGTTCGACGGGCAGAAGACGGCGGACCAGGTGCTGGCGGCGACGGCGGGCCTGGGCGCCACGCTGGCCGATGTGCACGCGCTGGTGGACCTGGGTTATCTGGCCCCGGTGGCGCAGGTGCCCCGCACGCCTGCAACCGATGGGCAAGCCGCCACGGGCGTCGCCCCGGCGCTGAGCGGACACAGCGACCAACAGCGCTACCTGGAAGGCAAGGCGCTGGCCACGCAGATCACGGCTCAGCTGGGTTTGCGCGGCTTTCGGCTCAATCTCTCGATTGAATCCGCCGCCAACCTCAAGGAGCTGATCGAGCTATTGCCCAAGATCCAGGCCGCTGCCGGGGCCGACCACTGCAAGGAACTAGAAGCCGCCCTGCGCGGCTGAGCGCGCAGCCACGGGGCGGCGCAACGGCGCAGACCGAAGGCGCATGGGCCAACAGGGGCATGTTTCCCCGGCCGGTGCGGCCCAGCCGATATTTCTAGAATGTGGGGCCCTCATTTCCTGATTGCTCTACATGACCCAGGGACAGATCCGCATCCGCGGCGCGCGCCAGCACAACCTCCGGAATCTGGACCTGGACATCAACACTGGCGAGCTCACCGTCGTCACCGGCCCCAGCGGCTCGGGCAAATCCAGCCTCGTGTTCGACACGCTCTATGCCGAAGGGCAGCGGCGCTATGTGGAAACCTTCAGCGCCTACGCGCGCCAGTTTCTCGACCGGATGGACAAACCGGCGGTGGACAACTTGGAGGGCGTGCCCCCCGCAATCGCCATCGACCAGACCAACCCGGTGCGCAGCTCGCGCTCGACCGTGGGCACGATGACCGAGCTGAACGACCACCTCAAACTGTTGTTCGCCCGCGCTGGCCAGTTGTTTGACCGCGAGACGGCGCAGCCTGTGCGCCACGATTCGCCTGAAACCATCTATGCCGAACTGCTGGCGCGAAGCGGTGGGACCGAGCCAGCGCCGGGCCGCCCCAAGCTGGCGAGCGCCCCCTTGGGGGGCAGCGAGGACACGCCAGTGCCGAGTGTGGGGGCCACTGAGCCAGCGCCGGGCCGCCCCAAGCTGGCGAGCGCCCCCTTGGGGGGCAGCGAGGACACGCCAGTGCCGAGCGTGGGGGCCACCGAGCCAGCGCCGGGCCGCCCCAAGCTGGCGAGCGCCCCCTTGGGGGGCAGCGAGGACACGCCAGTGCCGAGCGTGGGGGCACTCGACCACCGCCTGGTGGTGACCTTTCCTGTCGAACTGCCCGCCAATACCAGCGCCGAGCAGGTCACCGAGTGGCTGTCGGCCAGCGGTTTCACCAAGATTCAGGCCGAGCGAGAAGCCGGGGGGGTCAAGCTTCTGGACGTCGTGGCGGACCGCTTTCGCATGGCCAGTGTCGAGAAATCGCGTGCCATTGAGGCCATTGAAGTGGCGCTCAAGCGCAGTGGCCGAATGGCGGTCTACCGGCTGGTGGATAACGCCGAGGCCGAGATCTGGCAGTTCTCTACCGGGCTGCATTGCCCGGACAGCAACCTGCGCTACAGCGAACCGCTGCCGTCGATGTTCTCGTTCAACTCGCCGGCCGGTGCCTGTGAGACCTGCCGGGGCTTTGGGCGGGTGATTGGCGTGGACTACGGCCTGGTGATTCCCGACCCCAAGAAAACGCTGCGGGCTGGCGCCATCAAGACGCTGCAAACCCCCGCCTGGAAAGAAGCGCAGGACGACCTCATGCGCCATGCCGAGGCCGCCGGCATTCCACGTGACACCGCCTGGAACCGCCTGACTCCCGAGCAGCAGCAGTGGGTGATTGGCGGTTCGCCCAACTGGAAGGGCAAGTGGAACCAGCAGTGGTACGGCATTGCGCGCTTCTTTGAATACCTGGAGAGCAAGGCCTACAAGATGCATATCCGTGTGCTGCTGTCCAAGTACCGCAGCTACACGCAGTGCCCGACCTGCGCCGGAGCGCGGCTCAAAACCGAGAGCCTGCTCTGGCGCATCGGCAGCAAGGCGGATGCCGACGCGGTGCTGCCGCCTGCGCAGCGTTTCATGCCGCAAGGCGTGGCCTGGAGCCGTGAGCAGTTGGAGGCGCTGCCGGGGCTGTGCCTGCACGATTTGATGCTGCTGCCGCTCAGCCGGGTGCGCAGCTTCTTTGAGCGGCTGTCGAAAAATACTACGAAGTTGATAGCTGATGGCGCATATGGGATAAGCGCTGGAGGCCAATCTGACCAAAAAATTGAGGCATCAGAGGCGCCTGCACCCTCCGCCAGCGCCGCACGTGAGAGCGGCGACGCCCAGGCGCTCAAGCTCTTGCACGAGGAAATCGGCACGCGCCTGAAGTACCTGGACGAAGTCGGCATCGGCTACCTCACGCTGGACCGGCAAAGCCGCACGCTCTCGGGCGGCGAGGTGCAGCGCATCAACCTGACCACGGCGCTGGGCACGTCGCTTGTCAACACGCTGTTCGTGTTGGACGAGCCCAGCATCGGCCTGCACCCGCGCGACATGCACCGCATCACCGAGGCCATGCTGCGCCTGCGCGATGCCGGCAACACGCTGGTGGTGGTGGAGCACGACCCGGCCGTCATGCTGGCCGCCGACCGCGTGCTCGACTTCGGCCCCGGCCCGGGCGAGCGCGGCGGGCAGATCGTGTTCGACGGCACGCCCGACGAACTGCGCCGCGCCGACACCCTTACTGGCCAGTACCTGGGGGGGCGCAAGCACGTGGGCCTGCCTTTCGCCCGCAAGGTGACGGACGCCACGCCGCGCCTCGTCCTGGAGGGCGCGCGCGAGCACAACCTGAAGAACATCACGGTGGACTTCCCGCTGCAGCGCCTGGTGACCGTCACCGGCGTCAGCGGCTCGGGCAAATCCAGCCTGATTCAGGATGTGCTGGCGCCCGCCCTTATGCGCCACTTTGGCAAGGCGACAGAAACGCCGGGCGCCCACGACCGCCTGCTGGGCGCGGACCACCTCTCGGACGTGGTGTTTGTCGACCAGTCGCCCATCGGCAAGACGGCGCGCTCCAACCCGGTCAGCTACGTCGGTGCCTGGGATTCCATCCGCGAACTCTTCGCCGCCGCTCCGCTGTCGCGCGAGCGCGGTTACACCGCCAGCAAATTCAGCTTCAACAGCGGCGACGGACGCTGCCCGACCTGCGGCGGCTCGGGCTTCGAGCATGTGGAGATGCAGTTCCTCAGCGACGTGTATCTGCGCTGCCCCGACTGCGACGGCAAGCGCTACCGCCCGGAAATCCTCGAAGTCACCATCACCCGCAAGGCCGTGGCGGCGCACGCCGAATCATCTCCTGATGTCTCGCTGTCGGTGGCGGACGTGCTTGCGCTCACGGTGAGCGAAGCGGTGGCACTCTTTGCCAATGACCGCGAAGTGCTGCGGGCGCTGGCGCCCATTGTCGAGGTGGGGCTGGAGTACGTGAAGCTGGGCCAGCCGGTGCCGACGCTCAGCGGCGGCGAGGCGCAGCGGCTCAAGCTGGCGGGCTTTCTCGCCGGCGCCGCGAAAAGCCAGTCGAGCAGTCGCCAGCCGCTGGCGCGCCGTGGCACGCTGTTTCTGTTTGATGAGCCGACTACCGGCCTGCACTTTGACGACATTGCCAAGCTGATGCGTGCGTTTGGGCGCCTGCTCGATGGCGGGAATTCGCTCATCGTCATCGAGCACAACCTGGACGTGATCGCGGCCTCCGATTGGCTCATTGACCTGGGGCCGGAAGGCGGCGACGGCGGCGGCGAGCTGGTGGCCGAAGGGCCGCCCGACGTGGTGCGCGAGCACGCGCGTTCGCACACCGGCGCGGCGCTGCGCGACTACGCCGCTGCGCTGGGGGCGGGTGGCTCGGGCGTGTCCGATGCCATGTCCATGCTCCTGAATCAGAAGCGGCTGGCGCAAGCACAGCATGCGCTGAAGGCCAAAAACAGCATAGAAATCGTCAACGCCCGCGAGCACAACCTGCAAGGCCTGTCGGTCGAGATTCCGCGCGGGCGCTTCAACGTCATTACCGGCGTCAGCGGCTCCGGAAAATCCACGCTGGCGTTCGATATCCTGTTCAACGAAGGCCAGCGCCGCTACCTTGAATCGCTCAACGCCTACGCCCGCAGCATCGTGCAGCCGGCCGGGCGCCCCGAGGTGGACGCGGTCTATGGCATTCCGCCTACCGTGGCCATTGAGCAGCGGCTCTCGCGCGGCGGGCGCAAGAGCACGGTGGGCACCACCACCGAGGTCTGGCACTTCCTGCGCCTGCTGTACGTCAAGCTCGGCACGCAGCACTGCATCCACGACGGCGCGGCGGTGCAGCCGCAAACGCCCGAGCGCATTGCCGCGCAGCTGATGCGCCAGTTCCGTGGCCAGCACATCGGCCTGCTGGCGCCGCTGGTGGTGGCGCGCAAGGGCGTGTACACCGAGCTGGCGGATTGGGCCCGGCCGCGTGGCTATACGCATTTGCGCGTCGATGGCAACTTCGTGCCTGTCACGCCGTTCGCCCGGCTGGACCGCTTCAAGGAACACAACATCGAGCTGCCGGTGTGGAGCCTGGATGTCACGCCGAAGAACGAAGCGCTCTTGCGCGAGCAGTTGGCCCGTGCGCTGGACCTGGGCAAAGGTGTGGTGCATGTGCTGAGTGGTCTGGACGGCCTCGCGCAAACGCTGGGCGATGGTCTGCCCACGGCGGGCATCGGCCAGTTGCAGGTGATTTCCACCAAACGCGCCTGCCCGGTCTGCGCCACTTCGTACCCTGAACTCGACCCGCGCTTGTTTTCCTACAACAGCAAGCACGGCTGGTGCCCCGATTGCGTGGGCACGGGCGTCAAGCTCAGTAAAGAGGAGCGCAAGGTGTTCGACGATTCGGTGCAGGCCGACGACCAGAAGGGACGCGAGCAGACCTTTGCCGAGCCCGAAATGGACGATGTGCAAGACCTGGCCTGCCCGACCTGTGCCGGCACGCGCCTGAACCCCACCGCCCGCGCCGTGCAGTTTGCCGGCGTGGCGATTACGGATCTGGCACAGCGCTCGGTGAAGGACATGCACGCCTGGGTGCAGGGCCTGGACGCGGTGGAGTCCCTTGCCGAAACCCGTCCGGCCTTCGCGCTCAGCACGCGCGAAGCCGCCATCGCCCGCGACCTGCTGCCCGAGATTGCCGGGCGCCTGTCCTTCCTCGAACAGGTCGGCCTGGGCTACCTCACGCTCGAGCGCGGCGCGCCCACGCTCAGCGGCGGCGAGGCGCAGCGCATTCGCCTGGCGGCGCAGCTCGGCAGCAACCTGCAGGGCGTGTGTTACGTGCTCGACGAGCCCACCATCGGCCTGCACGCGCGCGACAACCAGATGCTGCTGGGTGCGCTGCGCCAGCTCAGCAATCACGGCAACACGCTGGTGGTGGTGGAACACGACGAAGAGACCATCCGCGCGGCCGACCACATCATCGACATCGGCCCTGGCGCGGGCAAGCGCGGCGGCACGCTGGTGGCGCAGGGCACGGTGCAGGACCTTACCGCTGCCGAGGGCTCGCAGACTGGCCGCTACCTGCTGCACGCCATGCGGCATCCGCTGCAAGCGCGGCGGGTTGTGGCGGATCACAGGCAGGCAGAGCAGGAGCATGCTTCTGATTTGATAGCTGCTAGCGAAGACGGGATAAGCGCTGGAGGCCAAAAAGGCTCGAAATCTGAGGAGCCCCTCACCTGGCTCACGGTCCACGGCGCGCAGCTGCACAACCTGCAGAACGTCACCGCCCACGTGCCGCTGGGCCGCCTCGTCGCCATCACGGGGGTCAGTGGATCAGGCAAATCCACCCTGGCGCGCGACGTGCTGCTGACCAACGTCCAGGCCTGGGTGCAGCAGCGCTCGACCAAAGCCGGGCGCGATGCCATGGATGAGGGCCTGCGCGCCGCCGGGCCGCCCCAAGGCGTGCAGACCCCCCTTGGGGGGCAGCGAGGACACGCAGTGCGGAGCGAGGGGGCTCCAGGTCTGCCCGCGCTGATCGGCTGCGCGGGCCTCTCGGGCTTTGAGACCATCGACCGCGTGCTCGAAGTCGACCAGACGCCGATCGGCAAAACGCCACGTTCCTGTCCCGCCACCTACATTGGTTTCTGGGACACGGTGCGCAAGCTTTATGCCGAAACACTGGAAGCCAAAGCGCGCGGCTACGCGGCCGGGCGCTTCAGTTTCAACACTGGCGCCGGTCGCTGCGCGGTGTGCGAAGGGCAGGGCGTGCGCACCATCGAGATGAGCTTTCTGCCCGACGTGAAAGTACCCTGCGAAGCCTGCCACGGCGCGCGCTTCAACCCCGAGACGCTGGCCGTCACCTGGCGCGGCAAGAGCGTGGGCGAGGTGCTGCGGATGGAGGTCGACGAAGCGGTGGACTTTTTCGCCGCCATGCCCTCCATCAGCCACCCGCTGCAACTCCTCAAGGACGTGGGCCTGGGCTATCTCACGCTGGGCCAACCCAGCCCCACGCTCAGCGGCGGCGAAGCGCAGCGCATCAAGCTCGTCACCGAGCTGACCAAGGTGCGCGACCGAGATGGCCCCCTCGTCGTTCCTTCTGACGACGGTCCCCCCGAGGGGGACGCAGCCTTGCTTGGGAGCGGCCCGGCGCTGCGGCTGGGCCGGCGCGGTCAAAAGGCGCCGCACACGCTGTATGTGCTCGACGAGCCCACGGTCGGCCTGCACATGGCCGATGTCGATCGCCTGATTCGCGTGCTGCACCGCCTGGTGGGCGCGGGCCACAGCGTGGTCGTCATCGAGCACGACCTGGACGTGATCGCCGAAGCCGACTGGGTGCTGGACCTGGGCCCAGAGGGTGGCAGCGGCGGCGGGCGCATCGTGGCGGCCGGCACGCCAGAGGACGTGGTGCGCGCCGGCACGCCCACTGGGGTGGCACTGGCGCCGGTGCTGGTGCGCTGAAGCGGCGGCGGTGTCCTACGGCCGACGGCGCAGAGAACGCACAAACATCTTTGGGGGGCACTTTTAGCATGGGGCATGCGCGGCGGAACTCTCGGCCGCAGTCCTTTCACACTTTCCTTTGGAGTCCCCCATGCCTGCTTCCCGCCTTCTTTGCGCCGCCGCCGCGGCCAGCGCACTTCTTCTGACCGCCTGTGGCGGTGGCAGCGACGAAGATCCGATTCCGAGCAACAAGGCAGGCGTTCTGACCGTCAGCCAGGCCACGGTGAGCGGGCTGAACGGCGTTTACGGTGATGGCACGATCAACCTGACCGACGTCGAGCGCAAGAATCCCATTGGCTCCGTCCCCGAACTGTGTTCGTTCAAGTTCGATGGCGCAAAGAAAGTTGGCTCGGGGGCTGAGGCGTTCGGGGATGTGCGCTACGAAAGCGGCGGGGATGCGCTGTATATCATTTACCTCACCTTTGACGGCAAGGAATACACGAGCAACGAGACCACCGATACGGCGGTTCGACGCGATCTTGATCAGGTGTTCCTGAACGGAAAAATCCTGCGCGCCACCGACGACTCGGGCGCTACCGTCAAGGTCAACGCAGTGATTCCCATGCGCGGCAGCCGTCCGGCTGGCTGTTAGAACCCCGCGCCCTGCGCAACCCCGGCTGCCCACGGGCAGGCCGGGGTTTTTTTGTGCCCGGGCGCAAAGCCGCCGCGCCGCGCGGGGCAGTAAGGGCGGGGTAAGTGGCTGGGCCACAATGGGAGACTCCGCGCGCCTGCCGTGCGTTGCCGCCCTTGAACGGAGATTGCCGTGAGCAACACGCTGCGTTCCCAGCGCCTCGGCGCCTTGTTTGCCGCAGGCTGGCTGCTGCTGAACTTTCCGCTGCTGGGTTTGTGGGACAGTGACCTGACCGTGCTTGGGATTCCGCTGTTTCCGCTGGCGCTGTTTGCGATCTGGGGAGGCACGATTGCCACCGTCGCCTGGTGGATGGAGTCGCGCCCGGCGCTTGAAACGCCGGCAACTTCCTTGCCCGAGCCAGCGCCGCAGGCGCGGGAATGACCGCCATGCTGCCAGCGCCGCTCGTCATCGGCACCTCGCTGGCCTATCTGCTGCTGCTCGTCGGCGTCGCTTATTGGGCCGACCGCCGGGCTGCGGCGCGCCGCTCAGTCATCGCCAGGCCCTGGGTGTACGCGCTGTCGATGGCGGTGTACTGCACCGCCTGGACCTACTTTGGCAGCGTCGAGCGCGCGGCCACAGGTGGCATGTGGTTCCTGCCCATCTACCTGGGGCCCACGCTGGCCATGGTGCTGGGCTGGACGGTGCTGCGCAAGATGATTCGCATTGCCAAGACGCACCGCATCACCTCGATTGCCGACTTCATCGCCAGCCGCTATGGCAAAAGCCAGTTGCTCGCCACGCTGGTGACGCTGGTGGCCGTGGTGGGCATCGTTCCCTACATTGCACTGCAGCTCAAGGCCGTGTCCTCGGGCTATGCACTGCTCACGTCCGGCAGCGCGGTGGCTCCAGCGCACCTGCACTGGAGCCAGGACAGCGCCTTTTACGTCGCCATCGCCCTGGCCGGTTTCGCCATCGTGTTTGGCGCGCGCCACCTCGATACCACCGAGCGCCACGAAGGCATGGTGGCGGCCATAGCCTTTGAGTCGCTGGTCAAGCTGGCCGCTTTTTTGTGCGTCGGCGTGTTTGTCGTCTACGGCCTGTTTGGTGGTCTGGGCGACATTTTTTCCCAGGCGCGGGCGCGGCCAGAGCTCGCGGACCTGCTGCATGCCGAGCAGGGCGGGGCCTATTCCTGGGCGCGCTGGATGGGGCTGATGGTGCTGGCCTTGTGCGCCGCGCTGGTGCTGCCACGGCAGTTTCAGGTCATGGTGGTGGAGAACGTGCACGAAGACCATGTGCGCCGCGCGAGCTGGATGTTTCCGCTCTACCTCTTGCTGATCAACCTCTTCGTGCTGCCCATTGCCCTGGGCGGCCTGCTGTATTTCAGTGGTGGCGAGCACAACCCCGAGCACTTCGTCCTCTCCCTGCCCATGGCCGCGGGGCAGAACGCGCTGGCCCTGTTTGTCTTCATTGGCGGGTTGTCCGCCGCCACCGGCATGGTGATCGTTGAGACGGTGGCGGTCTCCACCATGGTCAGCAACGAGCTGGCGCTGCCGCTGCTGCTGCGGCTTCGCCTGCTGGATGCCGCCCACCAGCCGAGCGATTTCACGCGCCCGCTGCTCATGATCCGACGCGCCGCCATCGTGGGCGTGCTGCTGCTGGGCTACGTGTATTTCCAACTGGCGGGGGATGCTTATGCGCTGGCAAGCATTGGCCTCATCAGCTTTGCCGCCGTGGCCCAGTTTGCCCCGGTACTGCTGGGCGGCATGTACTGGCGCGGCGGCACGCGCGCGGGCGCCCTGGCCGGACTGATCATGGGTTTTGGCGTGTGGGTCTACACACTCATGCTGCCGTCGATTGCCAAGTCGGGCTGGCTGGACGCGGGTTTCCTCACGGCCGGGCCGTGGGGCATCGCCTGGCTGCGGCCCGAATCGCTGTGGGGCCTGCAGGGCCTCGACAGCCTGACGCATTCGCTGTTCTGGAGCCTGCTGACCAACTGCGCGGCCTATGTGGTGGTGTCGCTCTGGCGCGCGCCGTCCGGCCGCGAAGCCAGCCAGGCGCTGCTGTTTGTCGACGTGTTTCGGCGCGGCACGGCGCAAACACCGGTGTTTTGGCGCGGGCGCGCCGACGCCGCCGAACTCAAGCGTCTTTGCGAGCGTTTTCTCGGCGTGGAAAAGACGGGTGAGCTCTGGCGTGGCTATGCCAAGCAGGCCGGCTTGCCCGCGGACCAGGCCCTGGTCCCGGACGCACGCCTGGTGCAGTTTGTCGAAGCGCAGCTGGCAGGGGCCGTGGGCAGCGCCTCGGCACGGGTGCTGGTGGCTTCGGTCTCTGACGAGGAGACGCTCTCGCAAGGCGACGTGCTGGTCATGTTGGAAGAGGCCTCGCAGCTGCGCAGCTACTCCCGTGCGCTCGAAACCAAGTCGCGCTCGCTGGAGCAGGCCACCAGCGAGCTGCGCAGCGCGAACGAGCAGCTCAAAAGCCTGGACCGTTTGAAGGACGATTTCATGTCGTCGGTGACCCATGAACTGCGCACACCGCTGACCTCGATACGCGCGCTGGCAGAAATTTTGCAGGGCGACGCAGAGGTGCCGCCGCAGCAGCGCCAGCGCTTTGTTGACATCATCGTGCAGGAGACCGAGCGCCTTACCCGGCTGGTCAATCAGGTGCTCGACATGGCCAAGATCGAGTCCGGGCATATCGACTGGCGGTTGGCCGACATCGACGTGCGCGCACTGCTTGAAAAAGCCATGGCCACCACGGCGGCGCTGCTGAGTGACCGGGGCGCCGAGATGGAGCTCGATGTGCCCCAGACCCTCCCGTTGCTGCACGCTGACCCGGACCGTTTGCTCCAGGTGCTGCTCAACCTCATCTCCAACGCCGCCAAGTTCGTGCCACCGCAGGGTGGGCACGTGCAACTGCGCGCACGCGCAGATGGGCAGGGCCTGACCGTGTGCGTGCAGGACAATGGTCCCGGTGTGCCTGCGGGCCACGAGCACCTCATCTTTGACCGCTTTCATCAAGCAGGTGGGCCCACGCCGGGCGGTCAGGGCACCGGTCTGGGCCTGCCGATCAGCCACCACATCGTGGCGCACTTTGGCGGCCGCCTGTGGCTGGAGCCGCCTGCCCCTGGCGCACCACCCGGTGCCTGTTTTTGCTTCTGGCTGCCCTGGCAGCCCGCCTTTTCTGGAGACACTGCCCCATGACCCAAAAGAAGATTTTGATTGCCGACGACGAACCCAACATCGTGGTGTCGCTTGAATACCTGCTGCAGCGCGAGGGCTACGCGGTAAGCATTGCGCGCGACGGTCAGCAGGCGTTGGACGCCATCGCCCGCGAGGCGCCGGATCTGGTGCTGCTCGATGTGATGATGCCCATCAAATCGGGCTTCGAGGTGTGTGCCAGCGTGCGGGGCGACGCCGCGCTGGCGCACACGCGCATCCTCATGCTCAGCGCCAAGGGACGCGATACCGATCTGGCCAAAGGCATGGCTCTGGGCGCGGACGACTACATGACCAAGCCCTTTGCCACGCGTGAACTGGTGGCGCGCGTGGCCGAGATGCTGGCCAAGGACCGCCCATGAAACGCATCGACCCACGCCTGCTGGCTGCCATTGCGCTGGCTGGCGTGGTGATGGCGCTGTGGTTGGTGCTGATGTCGGCCATCGTCTGGTCCACGCTCAGCCCACCTGAGCGTGAGGCTGTGGGCGAGGTGCTGGCGGGGCGGATCGCGCTGGTCTTTGTCGGCTGGGTGCTGGGCCTGATCGCCGTGGCAGCGGCGCTGCGCGTGCTGCACCAGCGCTACGTCGGCGCGCCTCACCGTTTGCTGGAGGAAGTCCGTGTCGTGTTGGCGGCGCGCCGGCCACAGCTGCTCAAGCCGCGCGGCACGCGGGAGATGCAGGCTCTGGTGGTTGCGGTGAACGAGCTGGCGGGGCAGCGGGACCGCCTGCGTGCCGAGATGGACGCGCAGGTCACGCAGGCCAGCGAGCGTGTGCAGCAGGAGAAGGACCGCCTCGCAGCGCTGATGGCCGAGCTCCATCAGAGCGTGGTGGTGTGCAACCACGCCGGGCGCATCCTGCTTTACAACCAGCGCGCACGCCAGACCGTTCGGGCGCTATCGCAGGGGCCCCAGCTGGCCGATGGCGCCGAGCTGATCGGCATTGGCCGCTCGATTTATGCGGCGCTGGAGCGCCAGGTGCTGGCGCACGCCTTCGAGCGCATTCAGCGGGCCGTGGCCAAAGGCGACGCCCGGCCGACGGCGCAGTTCGTCACCACGGTGGCGGGCGGGCAGTTGCTGCGCGTGCAGGTGGCGCCGGTGCGCGCCAGCCAGGGGGTGTCGGGCCGAAGCACCGAGGTCACCGGCTTTGTGCTCATGCTCGACAACGTGACCGAGAGCGTGGCCGAGGAATCCGAGCGCGACCAGTTGCTGCATGGCCTCACCGAAGGCAGCCGGGCGTCGCTGGCCAACATCCAGGCGGCCGTGGACATGCTGGGCTACCCCGACACCCCGCCCGCCATGCGCGAGCGCTTTCTGGCCGTGGTGCGCGAAGAGGTGGCCTCCATGGGCACGCGGGTCACGGATCTTGCCCAGCGCAGCGCCCAGCGCCTCAAAACGCGCTGGCCGCTGGAAGATATGCTGGGCGCGGACCTGGCAGCTGCCGCTCAGCGCCAGCTCGGGGCACGCTGCGGCTGCCCGGTCACGCTGGACGCCATCGATCCGGCGCTCTGGCTCAAGGTGGACAGCTACACGCTGCTGCAGGCGCTCACCTACCTTGGCACGCGCCTGGTGGACGAGTTCGAGGTGCGCTTTTTGCAGCTGCGCCTGGCGCGCGCGGGCGCGCACGCCCAGCTCGATCTCGTCTGGGGTGGCCAGGCCATGAGCAACGAAACCGTGATGAGCTGGGAGATGGACGCCATGCGCTTTGGCACCGAGCGCACGCCGCTCTCGGTGCGCGACGTGGTTGAGCGCCATGGCGGCGAGATGTGGTTCGAGCGCGAGCGGGTGCGCCACCAGGCGCTGTTTCGCTTTCTGCTGCCACTGGCCAGCAGCCAGCCCGAGGACGCCAGTCAGGCGGCGTCCGAGTCGCCCAGCCGCCCCGAGTTCTACGACTTTGACCTGTTCCAGAGCAGCGAAGAGGGCAGCGCTCTGGAAGACCGTCCCCTGGCCGAGCTGACCTACACCGTGTTCGACACCGAAACCACGGGCCTGAATCCGTCGGGAGGCGACGCCATCATCCAGATCGGTGCGGCGCGCATCGTCAACGGCAAGCTCCTGCGCCAGGAAAGCTTTGACCAATTGGTGGACCCAGGCCGCAGCATCCCCGCCGAATCGATTCCGATCCACGGCATCAGCCAGGACATGGTGGACGGTCAGCCGCGCATCGCCCAGGTGCTGCCGGTCTTCCACGCCTTTGCCGAAGACACTGTGCTGGTGGCACACAACGCGGCCTTCGACATGAAGTTTCTTCAGTTGCAGGAAGAGGCCACCGGCATTGTGTTTCGCCAGCCCGTGCTCGATACCCTGCTGCTTTCGGCCGTAGTGCACCCCAATCAGGAGTCGCACCGACTCGAAGCCATCGCCGAACGCTTCAACGTCACGGTGCTGGGCCGGCACACGGCGCTGGGCGACGCGCTGGTGACGGCAGAGATCTGGCTGCGCTTGATTCCGCTGCTGGCCGACCAAGGCATCCACACCCTGCGCCAGGCGCGCGAAGCGGCGCAAAAGACGTATTACGCACGGCTGAAGTACTGAAATGCTATTTTTTTAATAGCTAACTAAGCTTATATATCAAACGCTGGAAGCCAAAAATGCTCGGAAAATCGACCTAGAATCGCCCCGCCTGGTAGCGCTGGCCGAGCACGCCCTGGACCGTGTGCACCACCGAGAACGCCTCCTTGAGGTGGCTGCGCTCGAAGTTGGAGAGTTCCTCCAACGCCAGAAAGTTGTCGGGCGCCTGGCCCTGCGCCATTTGCCGGGCCTGGTGGCGGATGCGCAGCTTGGAGATGAATTCGAGCGCCTCCCGCAGGTCGCGCGCGCTCTGCGGGCTCACTTCGCCCGCGGCGCCGGCCACGGCCACCATCTCCAGCCGGTCGTGCGTGTTGACGGCGGCCACCGCGCCGGCCAGGGCAAACAGGCGAGCGAGATCAACGATAGGGACAATGCCCGTGTGCTTGAGGTCGATGGTGCCCGCATGGTCGCCACCGCGGATGCGCGCGATGGTCCCAAACAAGCCCAGCGGCGGGCGGTGCTTGAGCGCGTTGCCCACCATGTGCGCCAGAAACAGGCTGTTGCCGCGCGTGTTCTCCAGCACCTCGTGGCGCAGTGTGTCCAGCAACTCGGCGCGGCCGTGGATGGCGCGCAGGTCGAAGAACACGCAGGTCAGCATCAGCGCCATGGGTTCGGGCGTATCCACCCACTGGCGGAAATATTCGGCCCAGCGCGCGCGCGGCTGGCGCCATTTTTCCGTCATGGCCATCATCTCGCCTGGGCAGTGGATGTAGCCGCAGGCAGCCAGGCCGTCGCATACGTACCTGGAGAACTCACGAAACCAGATGCCGTGGAGGGATTCGTCGTAGTCGTCGGCCAGCACCAGACAGTTGTCCTGGTCCGAGAGAGCCGTCTGCTCGCTGCGTGCTTGCGAGCCTGCCGCCACCCACACGTAATCTACCGGCGGCGGACCCAGGCGCTCTTCGGCCAGCTGAATCAGCCGCACCGTCACCGCGTCGGTGATGGCGGTGACGATATGCCCCGTGCTGTAGGCGCTGGCATCTGCGTCGGCCAGGTGGCGCTGCAGCGCCTTGAGACGCGTGGTGGTTTGCGCCAGGCCCGCCGCCGTGGTCTGCTTGTGGATTTCACCTGCCAGCACCACCGCCGAGGTGCTTTGCTGTTCGGCCAGGTCCGTCGCGGTGACCATGCCCACCAGTTGCGCTCCGTCCATCACCGGCACATGGTGGATATTGGCGCGCGCCATCAGCAGCATGGCCTCAAAGGTGGGGCTGTGGGCCTGCAGCGTATGGGGCGCCAGCGTCGCGATGCCGCGCACCGGCAGCGCGGGGTCGAGTTGCTCGGCCAGCACCCGGTTGCGCAGGTCGCGATCGGTCACCAGGCCCATGAGCTTGCCGTTCTCCACCAGCAGCACGGACGAGACGCGCTGCTCGCGCATGTGGCTGGCTACCTCACGAATGGGCGTGTCGGGAGAAAGGCTGACCGGAGGCCGCCGCAGCAGTGTGCGAACGGGAGTGGCAAGGCGGTTGAGGCGCAGGCCGATTTCCCCGGGCGCTTCGCCTTCGCCATGCGCCATATCCGTAGCGCTGGGCAGCGAGGGGAAGTGGTATTCCAGCGCGTCGTGCGCCAGGCACAGCCGCGCCAGTTCCGTGGGCGCCAGCCAGGCCACCGCCCCGTCGGTAGCCGCCGTGGCCTGCCAGGTGGTGAGATGGCGCGCCGGCGTGGCGCCAAAGCCAAACAGCTCGCCGCGCTGCAGGCGCACGGCCTGCCCCAGGTCAGGGTCCAGCAGATCCACCGCGCCAGCCACCACCATGCCCAGGCGGCTGAACAAACGGCCCTGGGGCAAGAGCAACAGGCCTTCGCTGGTGCCCTGATGCTCCCATTGCGCGGAAAAATCCGCCAGTACGGCGGCGTCCAGCGCCCCCCAGATGCGGTGGCTGGCCAGCAGGGCCTGAAAATCTTCGGAAGAAGGCGCGGCGGAATTCATGGCGCGGACCCGTGAGGCTAAAGCGGCATTGTTGCAGTTGCACCGTGTGCGTACCATGGTTGGCTCATGAAATCGTCTGAAACCCGGATCGTCTGGCTGCAGCCTGGGGCACCGCCCAAGCCGCCGCTCGGTCAGACCTGCAATGGCTGTGGCCTGTGCTGCCTGAGCGCGCCTTGCCCGCTGGGCATGCTGGTTTCGCGCAGGCGCACGGGGGCTTGCGCCGCGCTGCGCTGGAGCGCAGTCGAGCGGCGCTATCGGTGCGGGCTCCTCAGTGAGCCGGCCGATGTCACGGGCTGGCGCTGGCCCTGGCTGCTGCGGGCAGTGCGCGCGGTGGCGCAGCGCCAGATTGCTGCGGGCAGCGGCTGCGACGCGGCGGTGGAGGCAATCCAACCAAACACTCCTTGATTGATAGCTGATGGCGCTTACTGGAAAAGCGCTAGAGCCGAATTTCCCTTGAATACGCGCGTTGCATGCAGGGAGATATTTGGGTGAAATAAAAGAGTCATGTACTATGACTCTTAAAATCCGCTCCGCGTTGACCTAGCTTGGCAATGCGTTTGTCGCATTGCGGCAAATCAAAAAACCTGCCGACACGGCGTTGGTTGTCGGCCCGCACAAGGATCTGTCTATGGATAGCGCGCTCCTGAGCCTGCTCGGCGCCTTCTTGCTTTCACTCCTCGGCCTGTTTGTTTTCATCTGGTCGATGCGCAAGGGCTTGTTGATTGAAAACCCGCGCGCGGCGTCGGTCATCTTTGCCCCGGGCGAAATTGGCCGGGCCGACGACCCCGCGCTGCCTGGAGCCGAGCAGAAGCCGCTGCGCGACGCTGCGGCAGAGGCCGGAGAGACCGGCCACGCGCCCGATCCCGACGAGCTGCTGCACCGCGTGGAGGCCGATCGCTCGACTGCGTTTCCGGTGTTCATGTTCATCGCCTTCGCCTGCATGTGGTTGGTGCTGGGCTCGGTGGCCGGGCTCACTTCGTCGCTCAAGCTGCACATGCCGGACCTGCTGGTGAGCGAAGCCTGGATGACTTTTGGCCGCATCCGCACCGTGCACCTCACCGCCGTGCTGTACGGCTGGATCTCCAACGCGGCGCTCGGCACCATCATCTGGCTGCTCCCGCGCCTGCTGCGCACGCCACTGATGGGCGGCGCCTGGGTGATGCTGGGGGGCGCGCTGATCAACACCGGCATTGCCAGCGCCATTGGCGCCATTGGCTCGGGCTGGACCGACGGCATGGAATACCTGGAGATTCCCTGGCAGATCGGCCTGTTCATCGTCGCCGGCTTCATCTGCATCATCGGCCCGGTGCTCTACACGCTGGTGAACCGCAAGGTCGAATCGCTGTATGTCACGGTCTGGTACCACGTGGCTGCGCTGCTCTGGATTGCCCTGCTGTTCATCGTCGCCAAACTGCCGGGTGTGCACACCGGCGTGCAGCAGGCCACCACGAACTGGTGGTATGGCCACAACGTGCTGGGCCTGTGGTTTACGCCGGTGAGCGTGGGGGCGATCTATTACTTCCTGCCCAAGATCATCGGGCGGCCGGTGCGCTCCTACAACCTGTCGATTCTGGGGTTCTGGACGCTGGCCTTTTTCTACGGCCAGGTGGGTGGCCACCACCTCATCGGCGGCCCGGTGCCCGGCTGGCTGACCACGCTGTCCATCGTGCAAAGCATGATGATGATCATCCCGGTGGTCGCCTTCACCATCAACATGGCCGGCACCATGTGGGGGCGCATGCACCTGGCGCGCTATTCGCCCACGCTGCGCTTCATGATGTTTGGCGGTTTCATGTACATGCTGTCGTCGCTGCAGGGCTCGTTCGAGGCGCTGCGGTCGATCAACCAGGTGGCGCACTTCACGCATTTCACGGTGGCACATGCCCACCTGGGCGCCTACGCCTTTGTCACCATGGTGCTGTTTGGCGCCATCTACTTCATGATGCCGCGCGTGCTCAACTGGGAATGGCCGTACCCGCGCCTGATCACACTGCAGTTCTGGCTGGCGGCCATCGGCATTGGTATTTACTTCGTTGGCTTGTCGATTGGTGGCTGGCTGCAGGGGCTTGCCATGCTGGATGCCAAGCAGCCGTTCATGGATTCGGTGGCGGTGACCATTCCCTATCTGCAGTGGCGCAGCGTGGGCGGCTCGCTCATGGTGCTGAGTCACCTCATTTTTGTCGGCCACTTTCTGGCCATGGCGCTGCGCTTTGGTCCGCAGCGCACCGGCGCCGCCTTGTTCTGGCCGCGCAAGGCGCAGGAGCTGCTCCATGGAGAATGAAGTCAAGCTGGCCGCCGGCGCCATCGTCGCGCTGGCCGTAGCCACCACGGCGCTGGTGGTCCTCCCCTACATCCAGGTGCGCGACATCCACGCGCCCGAAGGCCTCAAGCCCTATACCAGCGCCGAGCTGCGCGGGCGCGAGGTCTACATCGCCAACGGCTGCGTCTACTGCCATACCCAGCAGCCACGCGATCGCAACCTGGGGCCCGATGGCGAGCGCGGCTGGGGCCGGGCCTCGGTGCCGGGCGACTACGTGTACGACAAACCCCACCTTCTGGGCAGCATGCGCACCGGCCCGGATCTGTTCAACATCGGTGCGCGCCAGCCCAGTCAGGACTGGCACCTGGGGCATTTGTTCCAGCCGCGGGCCTATGTGCCAGGGTCCATCATGCCGTCGTACCCCTACATGTTCGACGTCAAGCGCGAGGCCGAAGAGGGCGACGTGGTGCTCAAGCTCCCTCCCGGCGCTGCACCCGATGGACGCGTGGTGGTGGCCCGGCCCGAAGCGCTGGACCTGGCGCGCTACCTGCGCGGCCTGAATCACACCTACCCGGTGCTGCCGCCGCAGCCCCGCGGTGAAGCGGCGCCCGCCGCGGCCCCGGCCGGCGCGGCGAGCAGCGCCAAAGCGTCCTGAACCGGAAAGCACCGCCATGGAACCGATTCCCGAAAAATCCGAAACGCGTTTGGCGCAGGAGCGCGAAAACGCGGAACCCGAAGAGCGCATGCGACCCATGCCTCTCGCCGCCGCCGCTGTGGTACTGGTGATGGTGCTGTTTGGCGTTGTCTATCTGCTGCTGTCCGACCCGGTGGGCAATGCGCGCCTGGGAGACCGGCGCACCGTCGCCGATCTCTCGGGTCCGGCACCGGCCGAACCTGGCGCTGCCGTAGACGGCAAGGCCTTGTTTGCCGCCCATTGCGCGGCCTGTCACCAGGCCACCGGCAAGGGCTTGCCCGGCGTGTTCCCGCCGCTCGACGGCTCGGAATGGGTGCAGGGCGACACCCGCGTGCTTGCCAATATCCTGCTGCATGGCATCAATGGCGAGATCACCGTGGCGGGCGCCAGCTACAACGGCGCCATGCCGCCCTTCCAGCAACTGGCCGACGCCGAGTTGGCCGGCTTGGCCAGTTTCATCCGCAGCAGCTGGTCCAACAAGGCCGGTGCGGTGCAGCCGGCGCTTTTTGAGCACGAGCGAAAAGCCAGTCCCCGCAGCGCGCCGTTTGAGGGCGGCGCCGCGCTCAAGGCGCTGGCCGCCGCGCCGGCCAGCTGATGCTGCGCACGGCGCTGGCTGCCGCGCTGCTGGCCTGCGCCGGTTATGCGGGCGCGAGCTGGCTCACGCACGACTTTCAGGTCTGGACCGCCGAAGGCGCGCGCCGCCTGGAGGTGGCGCTGCAGCCGGTGCCCGTGCCTGAGGTGTCCATCGAAGGGCCGGGCCTTCCCGTGCAGCCCCTGGCGGGCTGGCTGGCTGGCGCAGGGCGCGTCACCGTGGTCGATTTCATGTACACCCGCTGCGAAACCATCTGCCTGAGCCTGGGCGGTGTTTTTCAGCAAATGCAGCGCCGCTTGCAGCAGGAGCCCATGGCGCCGGGCGCAGCGGTGCGCCTGCTGTCCATCAGCTTTGACGGCAGCTATGACACCCCCGCCCGGCTTGCGGCCTATGCTCGCCAGCTCGGCGCCGACCCGGCGCTGTGGCAATTTTCGCGCGTGCCGCAAGCCAGCGAATCGGCCGCCTTGCTGCGCCGCCTGCAGGTGGTGGTGGTGCCGGACGGCCGGGGCGACTATGAGCACAACGCAGCGCTTCTGGTGCTGGACGCGCAGGGCCGTTTGGTGCGCGTCTTTGACGTCAGCGAACAGGAACTGGCGCTGAATTACGCCCGCCATCTGGCGGCCACGGGCCGGACATGAGCGACCAAGCCCTGACTCTGCCAACGCGTTCGCAGGCGCAGTCAGCGATCGGGTGCGTGATCGCGGCCATGCTGGTGCTGCCTGCCGCCCGCGCAGCGCTGGAGCAAAGCATGCTGCGCCATATGCTGCTGCAGGCGCCGCTGTTGCTGCTGGCCGGTGCCTGCCTGGCGGGTGGCGGGGGCCCGCGCCTGCGCGCGGCCGTGGCCCGCTGGAATGCCTATGGAATCACCGGTTTGCTGGCCACCGTCGCCATCCTGAGTTTGTTGATGGTGCCGCGCGCGCTCGATCTGGCACTGGTGGTGCCGGCGATTGAGACGTCGAAGTTTGCGCTGCTGCTGCTCGCGGGCGCTGCGCTGCGGCTGTCGTGGGCGCCGGCGGGCTTGGTGGTGCAGGGGTTTTTCCTCGGCAACCTGCTGCCCATGATGGCGGTGGCCGGGCAGCTCTACGCCGACTCGCCAGTGCGCATCTGCAATGCCTACCTTCTGGACGATCAGACCCGTCTGGGGGAGTGGCTGATCGCCCTGGCCGGTGTGGCTGCGCTCGCCTGGCTTGCCCAGGTGGCGCGCACCATGGTGCTGCGGGAGGAGAGGGTTCTGGCAGCGGAGAATCCGCCCATACTGCAAAATTAATAGCTGCCAGCGCTTACTGAATAAGCGCTGGAGGCATATTTCTATAGAAATTCCGGCGTCAACGCCGCGCCAGGTGAATGCCCGCCAGCATGCAGCGCACCGAGCCCCCCGCCAGTTCGATGGTCGGCACGGCCAAGGGCAGCAGCGTGGCGCTGCGCTCAATGGCGGCTTTCTGCGCGGCACTCAGGCTGGCGCAAGCCCGTTCCGACAGGGCAAGCAGGCGCTCGCCGCTGCGCCCGCTCAGTTCCAGCGCATTGCCAGCAAATTCTCCGATCTGCCAGGCATCGAGTTCGATGAGTTCGCGCCCGCCCTCGCGCAGGCGCTCGCGCACCGCGCCGCGCCGCTTCGCATCCGCAATCAGGTAGAAGCCGCCGAGCGCAAACTCAGTGCCTACGCAAAGCATGACATTGGTGTGGTAGCAGGCTTGGCCCTGGGCGTCGGCCGTGGCGAAGGCCATGGGCTCGAAGTTGAAATGCGTGCAAAAGCGCTCCAACGCCACCGGGTTGGCGCGGTTCGACTGGGCCGTGTAGGCGATGCGGGCGACGTGGTCCAGCACCATGGCGCCCGTGCCCTCCAGAAACATACCGTCGTGTTCGAGGCCGGAGTAGTCGATCACGTCCTGCACGCGGTATGTGGATTTGAGGCACTCGATGATGTCGCTGCGCCGCTCGCGCCGGCGGTTGGGCGCAAACATCGGGTACAGCGCCACATGGCCGCCCGCGTGGGTGGAGAACCAGTTGTTCGGAAACACGCTGTCGGGCGTGCCCCGCGCGCCGCCGTCGTCGAACAAGTGCACGCGCACCCCGGCGGCCTCCAGCCGCGCGGCAGCGGCGCTGACTTCCGCATAGGCGAGGCGGGCGGTCTCGTCCGGCGGCTGGCTGGATGCGCGGCTCTGGAAGGCGTTGTCTGCGGCGGTTTCCGGGTTGGGGTGAAAGTGCAGCGGGCGCACCATTGCCACGGCGGCCGGCGCCTGAAGGGAAGCCCGGGGCACGGCTCAGGCCACGCGGCGCAGTCGCGCTGCCGAACCACTGCCGCGCGCGCGGCCGAACAGGTCCTTCGGGTCGCCATCGCTCGGCACCAACTGCACGTCGCGCCCGATGCCGCTCTCCTGCGCCAGGCGGTGCAGCACCCGCAAGGCGGCGTAGTCCTCCAGCGCAAAGCCAACGGAATCAAAGACGGTCACTTGCTGCTCTGAAGTGCGGCCGGGTGCCTGTCCGGACAGCACGCGCCAGAGCTCGGTCACCGGATGGTCGGGCGCGAGCTGCTGGATGTCGCCCTCGATGCGCGTCTGCGGCTCGTACTCGACAAAGATGCGCGCTGCGCGCAGCACGTCGGGGTGCAGCTCGGTCTTGCCCGGGCAGTCGCCGCCCACGGCGTTGAGATGCATGCCCGGCTCGACCATGTCCGGCGTCAGGATGGTGGCGCGCGCCTTGTCGGCCGTGACGGTGGTCACCACATCGGCGCCGCGAACGGCGTCCTGCACCGAAGCCGCGCGCACGACGCGCAGGCCGGGCCAGTCGGCCAGGTTGCGCAGCAGCTTGTCGGTGGCGGCGGCATCGACGTCGAAAGCATGCACTTCGTCAATGCCCAGCAAGGTGTGAAAGGCGACGGCCTGAAACTCGCTTTGAGCGCCGTTGCCGATCAAGGCCATGCGGCGACTCCCGGGCCGCGCCAAAGTGCGCGCCGCCAGCGCCGAAGTCGCCGCAGTGCGCAGCGCGGTGGTCAGTGTCAGCTCGGACAGCAGCAGCGGATAGCCCGTGGCCACCTCGGCCAGCACGCCAAAGGCCATGACCGTGGGCAGGCCCCGTGCGGGGTTGTCGGGGTGGCCATTGACGTACTTGAAGCTGTAATGCGTGGCGCCGGCCACCGGCATCAGCTCAATCACCCCAAGTGCGCTGTGGCATGCGCTGCGGGGCGATTTGTCAAATTCGGGCCAAAGCAGAAAGTCGGCTTTGATCGCCTCGGCAAGCTGGCCGATGAGCGCTGCGGGGCCGATGGCTTGCACCAGTTGCGACAAGGCGGGGAGGTCGATAAGGCGGGTCATTTTGTTGTCTCCTGAAACGGTTGAACGATTGTGTTTCGCCGCCCCAGCCAACGAATAGCGTCAAAAATGTGCGAATCGGCAGGCTCTCAACACACTTTGCCAGCAATAATTGGCGTTATGAGCAAGATTGACGATACCGACCGCCAGCTGCTGGGCCTGCTGCGCGACAACGCCCGTACGCCGCTGGCCACCCTGGCGCAAAAGGTGCGCGTCTCGCGCGGCACGGTTCAAAATCGGCTGCGCAAGCTCGAAGAATCGGGCGTGATCACCGGCTACACGGTGCGCCTGCGTCCCGATTCCGAGCCTCAGCGCATCCGCGCCTGGATGTCCATTGCAGTGGAAGGCAACGGCGCTCCTGCCGTCATTCGCGCCTTGCGCGGCGAGGCCGCCGTGGGCACACTGCACAGCACCAACGGGCGCTGGGACATCGTGGCTGAGGTGCGGGCAGACAGTCTGGAAGCGTTTGACGCTGCGCTGGGCCGAATTCGCCTCACACCCGGCATTGCCGCTACCGAGACCAGCATTCTTTTGTCGACCTACAAGGCATGAAATCACCGCTGCACGCATTCCTCCACAGGGGCCTAACATACGGAGAGCCATGCCATTTGCCGAGCCCGTAACGCGAGTTGTCCCGCTGCCCGAGCGCGTGTCGCCCCTGCGTGGCGAGTTTGTTGACGCCGCGCTGGAGCAGGATTTTCGCGCGAGCACGCTGTCCCGGGTGCTGCCGCAGCAGCGCGCGGGCCTGGTTCTCTGGGCCGCGTTGATGATCGGGTTCGTGGTGCCCGATTACCTTGACCTGGGTGCCGTGCCGCATTTCTGGATTCTTGCGGTGTACCGGGTGGTATTCGCCCTGCTTCTGCTTGCGACCGTGGTGGCACTCAGGCGCAAGCCCACGCTGGCCTTGCACGGACACGTGCTGATGGGACTGGCTTTGCTGGGCTACCCGTTCTTTTTTCTGCTCTACGGGCTGCGTCCAGAGATACGGGCGCTCAATACCGGGGCGATCATGGTCATCCAGCTCATGCTGTTCCTGTTCGTACCGGTGCGTGTGGCCTTGGCAGCTCCGGTGGCGTTGTTCGGTGCCTTCGGTGCCACGCTCAGCATCTGGGCCACGACAGTGGATGCCTCGGTCAAGGTGGGAACGGCTTTCCTGGTGGCCCTGCCGGCCGTGCTGGGCTACGCGGCAGCGCTGCGCCAGCAAAAAACCGAACGGCAGGAATTCCTGCTGCGCCGCCAGTTGCAGGACGCCAACCGGGAACTGCAGGATGAAGTGGCCCGGCGTGTGGCCCTGCAGGACGAACTGGAGCGCCACGCCTCCACGGACTTGCTCACCGAGCTGCCCAACCGCCGTGCGCTTGCGGAGCGCTTTGCGACGGAATCGGTGCGTGCGCAGCGCCGCAGCGAAGCACTGTCGCTGGCCATGTTTGACCTGGACCATTTCAAACGGGTGAACGACACCCATGGCCACGCCGGCGGCGATGCGGTGCTGCGCGCAGTAGGCGAGGTGTGCCTGCGCAGCTTTCGTGGTGCAGACCTGGCCGCGCGGGTCGGCGGCGAAGAATTTGCGGTGCTGCTGCCAGACGCCAACTTGCAACAGGCGGGCGCGGTGATGCAGCGCTTCGCCAACCTGCTGGCCACAACGCCCGCGATGATAGGCAGCCAGGCGGTACGGGTGACAGCCACCGTTGGCGTGGCCCAGCAGCAGCCGGGAGAAGACCTGAATGGGCTCATGGCGCGGGCCGATACGGCCCTGTACGCCGGCAAGCAGGCCGGGCGCAACCGCGTGGTGCTGGCGCTACCCCCAGGCACTGCGGGCGCGCCGGGCTGATGCGGGTTCCCGGCCAGGCGGGAAGCGTCAAGTCGGGGTCGCTGCCAGCAGATGCCGTGCAAGCTCGGCGAATCCCGCGCCGCGCTCGCCCTTGGTCACGAAGCGTGGCAGGTGGGCGAGCTGCGGCACAAAGCGCGCAATGTTGGCCACGCCCACGCTGTGCTCGAAGTGCTCGAACATGATCTGGTCGTTGGTGGAGTCGCCCACATACACCCAACGGGAGCGTTCGTCGGCCAGTTCGCGCCCGAACAGTTCGCGCACGATCCAGCGCGCGCCTTCCCATTTGTTGTGCGCGCCAAACCAGCCGTTGATGTGGATGCTGCTGACCGACGCGCTCATGCCGGCGGCCCGCATCGTGGCCACACACGCATCGATGGCGGGCTGGGGCAAGTGGGTGAACTCGCTGTGGTCAATGGCAATGTCGGTCTCGCGCCCGGCGGAATCCTGGGCCCGGCGGGCCTGCGGCACTTCGCGCTCGATTTGCTCCAGCACGGCATGCATGGCAGTGAAATTGGCAGCGCGCGTGGCAGCGTCCTGCTGGTATATTTTTGATAGCTGTCGGCGTTTGTCAGATAAGCGCTGGAGGCCAATTTCATCGGAAATTCTTTGTGGCTCCAGGCGCAGCGCCACCGCGCCGTTTTCCGCCACGATCGCATCCACCGGCCAAGCCGCTGCAAAGCGCTCGCTCCAGCCCACCGGGCGGCCGGTGATGGGGATGACGTGCAAGCCGGCAGCCTTCAGCGCCCCCAGCGCCGCGAGCGCGTCGGCTGTCACCGCGCCCTCGGTGGTCAGGGTGTCGTCGATGTCGGTGAATACGCCGATGAGGTCGGTGGGCACCTGCCAGGGGGCGAGCGCTTGCAGCGAACGCTCCATCAGCCGGCGCTGCCCAGGCTGAGTCCCGCATGCTCGCGCAGCGGATGAAACGCGATCTCGGGGAAGCGCTCCTGCGCCAGCCGCACGTCGTACGGCGAGGTGCACAAAAATGCCAGGGCGTTGGCTGCGTCGTGCGACAGGCGCATCGGGTAGGCGTCGGTAAAGGCGCGCAGTTCTGCCGGGCTGTTGGCGGTGATCCAGCGCGCGCCGGTGTACTGGCAGCCTTCCAGCCGCACGTCGGCGTCGTATTCGGCGCGCAGCCGGTGCTGCACCACTTCAAACTGCAACTGGCCCACTGCGCCCAGCAGCGTGGGGCCGCCGACATCGGGTTTGAAAACCTGGATAGCGCCTTCCTCACCCAGTTGGGCGAGGCCCTGCTGGAGCTGTTTGGTGCGTAGCGGGTTCTTCAGAATCACCGTCATGAACAGCTCGGGGGCAAAGAAGGGCAGGCCGGTGAACTGCAGGTTGGCGCCGTCGGTAATGGTGTCACCCAACTGCACGCCGCCGTGCGTGGTAAAGCCAATGATGTCGCCCGCGTAGGCTTCTTCGACGGCCTCGCGGCGCTGGCTCATGAAGGTGACGACGCTGGTGGGGCGCAATTCCTTGCCGGTGCGCTGCACCTTGAGTTTCATGCCGGGCTGGTATTTGCCGGAGGCCACGCGCACGAAGGCGATGCGGTCGCGGTGGTTGGCGTCCATGTTGGCCTGCACCTTGAAGACGACGCCCGAAAAGCCCTCGTCCTCGGGCTGGACGGTCTTGACGACCGGCTGCTTGTTGACCTGCAGGGTGCTGATGCGCGGGCCGGGCGGGGGCGACATGTCCACCACCGCGTCGAGCACCTCCATCACGCCGAAGTTGTTCACGCCGGAGCCGAAGAACACGGGCGTGAGATTGCCGGCCAGGAATTCATCGTGGTTCCACGCGGCCGAGGCGCCCACGGCGAGCTCCATGCTCTCCAGCGCATCGTCAAAGGCCTGTCCAAAGCGTTTGCGCAGCCGGTCGGCCTCGGCCAGCGGCACCACTTCAAAGTCTTTCGGGCCGCGGTCGCTGCCGGGGGTGAACACCGTCATGGTCTGCGTGCGCAGATTGATGATGCCGCCAAAGCTCTTGCCCTGGCCCACGGGCCAGGTGATGGGGCAGCAGGGCATGCCCAGCTCGCGCTCCACTTCGTCAAGGATGTCCAGCGGGTCGCGCACTTCGCGGTCCATCTTGTTGACAAAGGTGATGATGGGGGTGTCGCGCTGGCGGCAGACCTCGATCAGGCGGCGCGTCTGTGCTTCCACGCCGTTGGCGGCGTCAATCACCATCAGCGCCGAATCGACGGCGGTCAGCACGCGGTAGGTGTCTTCCGAGAAGTCCTTGTGGCCGGGGGTGTCGAGCAGGTTGATCACGTGGTCGCGGTAGGCCATCTGCATCACGCTGGACGCGACCGAAATGCCGCGCTGCTTCTCGATCTCCATCCAGTCGGATGTGGCGTGGCGGCTGGCCTTGCGGCCTTTGACGGCGCCGGCGATCTGGATCGCGCCCGAGAACAGCAAGAGCTTCTCCGTCAGCGTGGTCTTGCCGGCGTCGGGGTGGGAAATGATGGCAAAGGTACGGCGGCGCCGGGTTTCAGAGGCGTAGGACAAGAGAGATCCAGAATTCGGGGGTGAGCAGGCGCACGGCAGGGCGTGCGCGCTTGGAAAGCCCGTTGATTTTACGGGGCCGATAGGCAGAGCAGCATTTGCGCGCCCGTGTCACAGTGACGCCCATGCAGGAATCCGATTCATCGCCCGCCGCCCGCACCTGGGTGCAAGCGGGTTCGCCCGCGTACCGGCGCATCAGTCTGGCGCTGTTCCTGGCGGGCTTTGCCACTTTTTCCTTGCTGTACTGCGTGCAGCCGGTGCTGCCGGAGCTGGCGGCGCATTTCGGCCTGGGGGCGGCCGGCAGTTCGCTGGCTCTTTCGGTCAGCACCGGGTGCCTGGCGGCGGCCATCTTTGTTGCCGGTGCCTTGTCGGAAGGGCGGGACAAGCGCCGGCTGATGTTTGCCTCCATGGGGCTGGCCGCGGTGTGCAACGTGCTGGCCGCCGTGGCGCCCACCTGGGGCGCGCTGCTGGTGGCGCGGGCGCTGGAGGGGATTTTGCTCGGCGGCGTGCCGGCCGTGGCCATGGCTTACCTGGCCGATGAGATCCACCCGCGTGGGCTGGGGTTCTCCATGGGCCTCTACATTGGCGGCACGGCCTTTGGCGGCATGGCTGGGCGTGTCGGCATGAGTGCGCTGGCTGACCAGTTTGGCTGGCGCGCAGCAATGGCCACCATCGGCGTGCTGGGGCTGCTGTCGGCCATCGGATTTGTGCGGCTGCTGCCGAAAGCCAGCGGGGCTGCGTCGTCTGGCGCGCGGCGATCGCAGAGCCTTCGGTTTCATCTGGACGCCTGGCGCGCGCATTTGCACACGCCCGGCCTGCCACTGCTGTTTCTGTCGGGCTTTGCACTGATGGGGGTGTTTGTCTCGCTCTTCAACTACGCCGGCTTTCGCCTGGCGCTGCCGCCCTACGGCCTGAACCAGACGCAGATTGGCCTCATCTTTTGCGTCTACCTGTTTGGCATCCTTGCCTCGCCCACGGCCGGTGCGCTGGCGGACCGGCTGGGGCGCGCGCCGGTGCTGGTGGGCGGCGTGGCGCTGATGGCCGCCGGCGTGGTGCTGACCTTGGTGGCGCCGCTGCTCTGGGTGATTGTGGGCATTGCCGTGCTCACTTTCGGCTTCTTTGTGGCGCATTCGGTCGCCAGTGGCTGGGTGGGGCAACTGGCGCGCCAGTCCAAGGGGCACGCGTCCTCGCTGTATTTGCTGGCGTACTACCTGGGCTCCAGCGTGCTCGGCTCGGCGGGCGGCTGGTTCTGGGAGCATGGGCGTTGGCCGGCCTTGGTGGTGTTTTCTCTGGTGCTGCTGGCGGGCGCGCTGGCGATGGCGCTGCGCTTGCGAGCACGCACGCCGATATAATCCGCGTTCTTCTCCCGAGGAGCGTTGCAGCGTCCCGCTATTTCAGCAGGCGTGAGGCTCGGGAGGCCGGGCCGAGCGGTCTGTCAGTTCGACAGGCTCACTGATCCGCTGTGCAACGACGCTCATCCACCTTGCGTGCGATGGGTTCTCAATCTCTCGCGGCAGGTGGTGTTTCAAAACAGCTTTTGGAGCCACCCATGAACGCCCGTACCCCCATACTTGATTCCACTGACTGCGCCATCACCGACATCGGCCTGGCCGAGTGGGGCCGCAAGGAAATCCGCATCGCCGAGACCGAGATGCCCGGCCTGATGGCCATCCGCGAAGAATTCGCTGCCAAGCAGTCGCTCAAGGGCGCACGCATCACCGGCAGCCTGCACATGACCATCCAGACGGCCGTGCTGATCGAAACGCTGCAGGCGCTGGGCGCCGAGGTGCGCTGGGCCTCGTGCAACATCTTCTCGACGCAGGACCACGCGGCCGCTGCGATTGCCGCCAGCGGCACGCCGGTGTTTGCCATCAAGGGCGAGTCGCTGACGGACTACTGGGATTACACGCACCGTATTTTTGACTTCGGCGCGGCAGGCACGCCCGGCGAAGGCCCGAACCTGATTCTGGACGACGGCGGCGACGCCACGCTGCTGATGCACTTGGGCAAGCAGGCCGAGAAGAACCCCGGCGTGCTCGCCAACCCCGGCAGCGAAGAAGAACGCATCCTGTTTGCCGCCATCAAGACCAAGCTCGCCGTGGATCCCACCTGGTACAGCCGCAAGAGCGCCGAGATCATCGGTGTGACCGAAGAAACCACCACCGGCGTGCACCGCCTGAAGGAAATGTCGGCCAAGGGCAGCCTGATGTTCCGCGCCATCAACGTGAACGATTCGGTCACCAAGAGCAAGTTCGACAACCTGTACGGCTGCCGCGAATCGCTGGTGGACGGCATCAAGCGCGCCACCGACGTGATGATTGCCGGCAAGGTCGCCTGCGTGGCCGGCTACGGTGATGTGGGCAAGGGCAGCGCCCAGGCCCTGCGTGCCCTGTCTGCACAAGTGTGGGTGACCGAGATCGATCCCATCAACGCCCTGCAGGCGGCGATGGAAGGCTACAAGGTCGTCACCATGGAATACGCCGCCGACAAGGCCGACATCTTCGTGACCACCACGGGCAACCGCGATGTCATTACCTTCGAGCACATGCAGGCCATGAAGGACCAGGCGATCGTTTGCAACATCGGCCACTTCGACAACGAAATCCAGGTCGCAAAGCTGGAAGAGAAGTGCGAGTGGGACGAGGTCAAGCCGCAGGTGGACCATGTGATCTTCCCGGATGGCAAGCGCATCATCCTGCTGGCCAAAGGGCGTCTGGTGAACCTGGGCTGCGGCACGGGGCACCCGAGCTTCGTCATGTCGTCGAGCTTTGCCAACCAGACCATCGCCCAGATCGAGCTGTTCACGCACAGCGACTACTACGAGAACGGCAAGGTATACGTGTTGCCCAAGCACCTGGACGAAAAGGTCGCGCGCCTGCACCTCAAGAAGGTGGGCGCCATGCTGAGCGAGCTGTCTGACGAGCAGGCGGCCTACATTGGCGTGCCGAAGCAAGGCCCCTACAAACCCGACACCTACCGCTATTAACTGGCGCTACTGCGCGGGCGATCTGCCGCGTTGGGCGGTGCTCGCAATCCTCACGTACAGCGAGTACGTTCCGGTTGCTGCGCTCCGTCCGCCTTGCATCTCATCCCGCTCGCTACGCGCTGACAGGGCGGGAATAAAACCATCGGATTCCTATGCGAATTGACCAACTTCTTGTCGAACGCGGCGTTGCCGCCTCGCGTGCGCAGGCTCAGCGCCTGTTGGCGGGCGGTGCGCAGTGGCGCGTGGGGCAGGGCGACTGGCGCCGCATTGCCAAAAATGGCGACGATGTGCCTCTGGAGGCCGAAGTGCAGCTCCAGGACGACGCCGAGGCACGCTACGTCTCGCGCGGCGGGCTCAAGTTGGCCGGGGCGCTGGCGGCCACCGGCCTGGAAGTGTCGGGGTGCCTGTGCCTGGACGTGGGCCAGTCGACTGGCGGCTTTACCGATTGCCTCTTGCAGCACGGTGCTGCGCACGTCGTGGGCGTGGATGTGGGCCAGGGGCAGTTGCATCCGCGTCTGCGGGGCGATGCGCGTGTCACCTGCATCGAGCAGGTCAACGCGCGTGCGCTGGATGCTTCTGATTTGATAGCTGCTTGCGCAGATGGAATAAGCGCTGAAGGCCAATTTGACCTTAAATTTTCGGTTATTGTGGGAGACCTCTCGTTCATCTCGCTGACCTTGGTGTTGCCCGCGCTGGTCCCGCTGCTTGCCGACAGTGGGGCGCTGCTGATGCTGGTCAAGCCGCAGTTCGAACTGCAGCCGGGCCAGGTGGGAAAGGGCGGGATCGTGCGCGACCCCGCGCTTTACGCATTCGTCGAACAGCGCATCCGGGCATGCTGCGCCGAGCAAGGCTTGGCGGTGCAGGCGTGGCTGGACAGCCCGATTGCCGGCGGCGACGGAAACCATGAATTCTTCATTTTTGCCAGGAGGGCTGCGTGAACGCTGCCGCAAACCTAAACGCCGCGCTTGCGGTGAGCTTTGAGTACTTTCCCCCCAAAACGCCCGAAGGCGCCGAGAAGCTGCGCGCGGTGCGGCGCCAGTTGCAGGCGCTGGCGCCCGAATTTTGCTCGGTAACCTACGGAGCTGGCGGCTCCACCCATCAGGGGACCTTTGATACGGTGCGCGAAATCCTGCAGGAAGGCGTGGCGGCGGCCTCGCATTTTTCCTGCATCGGCGCCACGCGAGAGTCGGTGCGCGAGCAGCTCGCCATGCTGAGCGCCATGGGCGTCAAGCGCCTGGTGGCTTTGCGCGGCGACCTGCCCAGCGGCTATGGCATGGGCGGCGAGTTTCAGTACGCGAGCGACCTGGTTTCCTTCATTCGCTCCGAAACCGGCGACGCGTTCCGGATTGAAGTGGCCGCCTACCCCGAGGTGCATCCCCAGGCCCGGTCGCCCGAGGCCGACCTGCGCGCCTACGTCGCCAAGGTGCAGGCCGGGGCGAGTTCCGCCATCACACAATATTTCTACAACGCCGACGCGTATTTCCGTTTCGTCGACGACGCCGCGCGGCAGGGCGCGCAGGTGCCGGTGGTGCCGGGCATCATGCCGATCGGCAGTTCCTCGCAGTTGCTGCGGTTCTCTGATGCCTGTGGCGCCGAGGTGCCACGGTGGATTCGCCTGCGCCTGCAGTCCTACGGCGACGACGTGGCCAGCATCAAGGCCTTCGGCCTCGACGTGGTGACGCACTTGTGCGAACAACTGCGCGCTGGCGGTGCCCCTGCGCTGCACTTCTACACGATGAACCAGAGCACCGCGACGCTTGAGCTGTGCCGGCGCCTGGGGAGCGCCGCAGCGCTATCCGCCTGATTCGAGCGTGAACGTCGCGTGCCGGTCCTGGCCGAGGCGCTCGACCAGCTGCGGCAGCGCCAGCGCCAGCGCTGCCTTGAGCGTGTGCGGCGGGTTGATGAGAAACATGCCGCTGGCAGGCAGCCCCGGGCGCTTCTCCTCGCCGGTGGCACTGGTGGTGATCTTGCTGGACTTCACCGTCAGCGTGGCGTGCAGCCAGCTCTTGCCCGCCTTTTGCGCCATCGTTTTCAGGCGGCGCGGCAGGTCGTGCGCCTCCGGGCGCGGAATGATTGGGTACCAGACCGCGTAGGTTCCGGTGGGAAAGCGCTTGAGCCCCTCTGCCGCCAAGTCCAGCACCTTGCCGTAGTCGCTCTTTATTTCATAGCTGGGATCACAGAGCAGCAAAGCGCGGCGGGCCGGTGGAGGCAAAAATTTCCGCCAACCCTCGAAGCCGTCCTCGAGCAGCACGGCCACCTGCCGCCCCGCATCGAGCTGGGCCACATTGCCCGCGAGCGAACGCCCGTCGCTTGGGTGCAGCTCGAACAGTTTGAGCCGGTCGTGCGCACGCAGCAGGTGCTGGATGATGAAGGGCGAGCCTGGGTAGACCTTCAGCGCGGCGCCCTTGTTGAAGGAGCGCACCAGGTCCAGGTAGGTCTGCAGAGCGGGCGCCAGTGGCGGCGCATCGGGGGCCGAGGCCGCCAGTTGCAGCAGGCCATGGCCCGATTCGCCGCTGGTGCGTGCATAGTCGCCGTCCAGCCGGTACAGGCCGGCGCCGGCATGGGTGTCGACCACCGTGAGCGCGGCTTCTTTCTCGGTGAGGTATTGCACGGTGGCAATCAACACCGTGTGCTTGAGGACATCGGCGTGGTTGCCTGCATGGAAGGCGTGGCGGTAACTGAACATGCACCAATGGTAACCATGCGCGGCGCGTCCGCACTTGAGTTCGCCACAGATGGCATGTTTGTTGCTGTATCAGAAAGAAAACCACCGGGCGGCTATTCTGCGGCGCACATACTGTGCGATTTTTGTCCGCTGGGGCCATTTTTGCGCCCCCTCGGCTGTCAAAACCTATGATGATGCAAAGCGGTGCCCATGCCGCTGCGCCGCACGAGACCGCCCTTTACGCATGACCGAAAGTTCTGTATCTGAGCCCCGAACGCAAGTGCGCCATCTGGACGCACTGCCGGTAGGAACACGCCTGGCCGAATTTGAAATCCTCTCCCTGCTCGGTGTGGGGGGCTTTGGCATGGTCTACAAGGCCTTCGATCATTCACTGCATCGGGCCGTCGCGATCAAGGAATACCTGCCCGCAAGCTTGGTCGCACGCGCCAGCGATGGATCACTTTGGGCGCGTTCTTCAACCGACGAACCGGCGTTTCAGGCCGGCCTGCATTCGTTTGTCGATGAGGCGCGCATGCTGGCGCAGTTTGACCATCCCTCCCTGGTCAAGGTGTTTCGCTTCTGGGAATCGCACAACACGGCCTACATGGTCATGCCGCTGTACCGCGGCATGACCTTCAAGCAGGCGCGTGCCCAGATGCGCGCGCCGCCCCCCGAAGCCTGGTTGCGCCAGGTGCTGTGGTCGGTGCTGGGCGCTTTGCGCGTGCTGCACGACGCCAACACCCTGCACCGAGACATCTCGCCCGACAATATTTTTCTGCAGGATATCGGCCCGCCGGTGCTGCTCGACCTGGGCGCGTCGCGCCATGCGATCAATGACCGCGATCGCAAGCACACCGCCGTGCTCAAGGTGAACTATGCGCCCATAGAGCAGTACTCGGAGGCGGAAGGTGACGGCTCGGTGGAACTCGAACAGGGCCCCTGGAGCGACCTGTATTCGCTGGGCGCCGTCGTCCATGGTTGCTTGTGCAACGATGCGCCGCTGCCGGCGACACTGCGGTCGTTGCGTGACCGAATGGTGCCGTTTTCGCGCGTGGCCAAAACGGTGCGAAAGCAGTTTGGCCAAGACTATTCGGCGCCATTTGTCGAAGCGATTTCCCAGGCGCTCAAGCTCAAGCCCGAGGAGCGTCCGCAAGATATTGACGCCTTTCTTGCCACCATGGAGATGACCAGTCCACCCCCTGGTGTGGAGCATTTCGATTTCCGCGCCGAGTTGGGCGATATCTGGGTAGAGCCGACGGACCAGCCGGATGCCACTCTCACGGCTACCACGGTGGACCTCACGGGCGAGCGGCCTGCGCCCTTACCGATCGGGTTGGCGGGCAGCAAAACGGGCGCCAGCGCGCCCGCGGCCAGCGTGGCCTCTGTGTCGGTGCCCAAGGCCATGCCCCCGCCGAGCGGCCCCGAGTCCGAGATGCAGGACACGGTATTTCTTGAGCGCGACAGCGTGCTCGCTGAGATGGAGCCCCCGCGCCGCCCGTCGGCACCCTTGCGGGTCGAACCGGTGGCGCTTGAGTCCGAATGGTCCAAGAGCCGCACGGTAGCGCCCGCGCACAGGCCGCGCTGGCTGTGGATGGGTGTGGCTGCTTCCGCCATCGTCCTGGGCGCTGCGGCCATGGCTCTGCGTTACAAGGCTGCGCCGTCCATGGTGCCCGCAGCCGCGCCCGATGCCATCATCACGGAACTCAAGTCCGCGCCGGATGCGTCCGTAGAAAGCGCCCCTCTGGCCAGCGCTGAACCGTCTCAGGCCCCGGCGGTGGCCAGCGACGCGGTGATCGACGCAGGCCCGCCGCCTGCGTTTGTTCCATCCACCGATCCACGGGCGGCGCCCAAGCCCACAAGGGCGGTGCGGCCGAAAGAGCCGCCTTCGGCCGACATACCTGTTCTCCCTCCGACGCCGGTGGTGGCGGCTCCGCCGCCAGCGCCCGTCCCGGCGCCCGTGCAGCGAAAGGCGCCGCCACCGCCACTTTGCGCCGGCACCAATGCGTTCACCCGCAGCATGTGCCTGCGCGATGAGTGCAGCAACCCCGGCAATGCCGGCAAGTCCGACTGCGTTGAATTTCGCCGTGCGATGGAGCCCCTGGAGCGCAACAATTTTGCCAACTGAGTCCCCGCGGACGGACGCCTGAACCGCTTGAGCCATGCGACGGCGGTACCCGTGAGCGGGTATTCATCAACGGGACCAACCTGGCCGGCTTGGACCTCGGAAGGGGCGCGTTTCTTCCTCAAAGGTAAAAGGCGAACGGGCATCACGCGATCAACCAGACATCATGGTGGATGCTCCGGCCCACGCACGCATTGCCTTGATCCACGCGTTGGCGCGTGGATCAGAACGGCGTTTCCAAAAACCCCGCAAGCTTTGTATAATGGCAGGCTTCGCAGCGCTTGCGTGCTCCGCGGCGAAGTGTGGTGTTGGCGTGCGCGCCCATGCTGCAAGTACCACCTAAGAGGTTTCCGCTTTAGAGAAACGCCGACCGTGGAAAAGAGCCCAAAGGACGCCGGCCCCTGTTGTAGGCCGGTCAAACCCTCGAAAGAGAAACTCATGAAAACCTTCAGCGCCAAACCCGCTGATGTGACGCACGAGTGGTTTGTGATTGACGCCACCGATAAGGTGCTCGGCCGGGTAGCCAGCGAAGTTGCCCACCGCCTGCGCGGCAAACACAAAGCCATTTATACGCCTCACATCGATACCGGTGACTTCATCGTCATCATCAATGCAGCGCAACTCAGGGTCACCGGCGCCAAGTCGACCGACAAGATCTATTACCGCCACTCGGGTTACCCCGGCGGTATCACGGCGACGAACTTCCGCGACATGCAATCCAAGCACCCCGGCCGCGCGCTGGAAAAGGCTGTCAAGGGCATGCTGCCCAAGGGCCCGCTTGGCTACGCCATGATCAAGAAACTCAAGGTGTACGGTGGTGCTGAGCATCCCCACACCGCCCAACAGCCCAAAGTGCTGGAACTGTAAGGAGCCTTGAGATGATTGGTGAATGGAACAATGGCACCGGCCGTCGCAAATCCAGCGTCGCCCGCGTGTTTCTGAAAAAAGGCAGCGGCAAGATCACGATCAACGGCAAGGACATCCAGTCCTACTTCGGCCGTGAAACTTCGATCATGATCGCCAAGCAGCCACTCTTGCTGACCAACCACGCTGAAACGTTTGACATCATGATCAACGTGCACGGCGGCGGTGAGTCTGGCCAGGCTGGCGCAGCACGTCACGGCATCACCCGCGCCCTGATCGACTATGACGATACCCTCAAGCCGGCGCTGAGCCAGGCCGGTTTCGTCACGCGCGATGCGCGCGAAGTCGAACGCAAGAAGGTCGGTCTGCGTTCTGCACGCCGCGCCAAGCAGTTCTCGAAGCGCTGATCCGCACTTCCTGTTCTGCAGACACCAGCCGCACCGGTTCGCCGGGTGCGGCTTTTTTGTTTGCAGGTGGTGGCTTGTGGTCCACAATCGCCCCTTTTGCGTGTGGGCAGCGCCTTGCGCCGCCCGAGGAGAAGAATGCGTTTTCGATTGCTGCGTCGCCGCCTCACCATCAGCGCTCCGCGCATGGCGGTGCGCAGTGCGCTGCCCTGGCCCCTGCGCTGGCTGGTCTTTGCGGTGGTTCTCGGTCTGTGTGCGGCCGTGGCACTCTGGGCGTTCGAATTCGGGCGTTCGCTGGCGGGCCTGGACGCGGGTGGCCGCGAAGAGCTGGTGCAGCTGCGCAGCGAACTGGTGCGCCTGCGCACCGATGCACAGCAGAACCAGACCATTGCCAATACTTCGGGCAGCCTGCTGCTGGCCGAACGCTCGGCACTGGATCAACTCAAGCTGCAGCTCAGGCAACTGGAAGGCGAAAATCGGTCCTTGCGGGAAGACCTGGGATTTTTTGAAAAACTCATTCCCAGCAGCAGTTCGGACGGCGATCTGGCCATTCGGGGTCTGCAAGCCGAGCAGCAGGCCGATGCCACGCTGCGCTGGCAGGTGCTCGTCATGCGGCCGGTGAAGAACGCGGCGGAGTTTTCCGGGCAGCTGGAGCTGGTGGCCTCGGGGATGCGGGAAGGCAAGCCTTGGAGTCAGCGCTTTCCAGGCGATGCGCAAGCCTTCAAACTTCGCCAGTACCAACGGCTCGAAGGCATTGCCCGGCTGCCGCCCCATGTGCTGGTCAAAACCCTCACCGCCAGAATTCTGCACGAGGGGCGGGTTCGCGCTACGCAAACCACAGACGTCGGTTCGCAGAACCATTGACTCCCTTTTTGATCTCCCATTCCCAGCTATAGGAGCGCCATCATGTTTTCACGCAACAAGCAACCCGCCATTAAAAGCCTGATCGCGCAAGGCACCCGCATCGAAGGCGACGTGCATTTTGTCGATGGCCTGCGCATCGACGGGGAAGTGCGTGGCGATGTGCGTGCGCAGGGAGGGCAATCGGGGCTGCTCGTGATATCGGCGCTGGCCCGGGTGGACGGCGCAGTACATGCTGCGCATGTCATCGTGAACGGCGAGGTGGTCGGGCCCGTGCACGCCACGGAACTGCTTGAATTGCAGCCCAAGGCACGCATTACAGGCGACGTGCATTACAAGGCCCTGGAAATGCACCAGGGCGCCACCATTTGTGGAACCATGACACCTACGGACGCGGTGCTGGAGGAAAAGCCCCCACTCAAGCTAGCGTCAAGTGCGCAGTGAAAAGAATTCCCACGAAGACTGCAGTAGTATTTCCCTCAAATATGCGATTTGGAGTTAGCCATGAATGCCGTTGCTGAGACTTTGCCGACCGAAATGCCCGACCCGATCATCTTCACTGAGAGTGCGGCGGCCAAGGTGGCCGATCTCATTGCCGAAGAAGGCAATCCAGAGCTGAAACTGCGCGTTTTTGTGCAGGGCGGGGGCTGCTCGGGGTTCCAGTATGGCTTTACGTTTGACGAAATCACCAACGAAGACGATACCGTGATGACCAAGAACGGTGTCTCGCTGCTGATCGATGCCATGAGCTACCAGTATCTGGTAGGCGCAGAGATCGACTACAAAGAAGATCTGCAGGGCGCGCAGTTTGTCATCAAGAATCCGGGTGCGACGTCCACCTGCGGCTGCGGTTCCAGTTTTTCCTGAAACGAACCAGGAACCTCCTGTGGTGCTTCGCGCCTTCCCCCTTCTCTGGCATCGCTGCGCGATGCGGAAGCGGGACGCCGCCAGCGCGGCGGGGCGGCCGCTGGTCTGGGCGGCAGGTGCCGCGCACGCCGTATAGATAGCGAAGATTCAGGTTTCAAGCGGGGTAAATCGCCCCGAGCACACGGGCGCCACGGGCGCCCGTTGCATTGGGCAGGTTGCCTGGGAGACCGGCGAGCGCTTGGCGGGCCAGCCAGGCGAAAGCCGCCGCCTCGACCTGCTGCGCCGGCAGACCCAGGGCATCGGTGGAGGTGACTTCCACGGCAGGCAGCAACACCTGCAGTCGGCGCATGAGCGTGGCGTTGCGCGCGCCGCCCCCACACACGGCCAGCCGTTGGCTCCCGCCGCCGTAGCTTTTGACGCACTCGGCACAGGCCTGCGCGGTCAATTCGGTCAGGGTCGCCTGCACGTCCTGCGGTAGTGCGCCGGGAGCGCAGGCCAGTTTTTCTTCCAGCCATCGGGCATGGAACAGATCCCGCCCGGTGCTTTTGGGCGGCGGCAGTGCAAAGAACGCCTCGGCGTAGAGCGCGTGCAGCAGCGGCTGCAGCACCTGGCCCGTGGCTGCCCAGGCGCCGTCCTTGTCGAACGTTTTGCCGGTATGGCGCTGGCACCAAAGGTCCATCAGCACGTTGCCAGGACCGCAATCAAAACCCAGTACCGTACCGTCTGCGCCGAGCACGCTCAGGTTGGTCATGCCGCCGATATTGAGCACGCAGGAGGGCTGCCCCGGCTGCGCAAACACCTGCTGGTGAAAAGCCGGCACCAGCGGCGCTCCCTGGCCGCCAGCAGCGACATCGCGGCTGCGGAAATCGGCCACCACGGTGATGCCGGTGCGTTCGGCCAGCAGCGCCGGGCTGTTCAGCTGCAAGGTGTAGCCGGTGCCATCAAAGGCTTGGGGCTGGTGGCGGACGGTCTGGCCATGGGCGCCAATGGCACGTACCGCCGACGCGCTCAAGCTGCCTTGCGCCAACAGGGCGTGGACGACCTCGGCATACACGCCTGCCAGGGCATTGCCTGCCAGCGCGGCGCGGTGCAGTTCGTTGGTACCCGGGGTATTCAGTGCCAGCAATTCCGCTCTTAATTCAGGAGCTAGTGATGCAGACTGGTAGTGCGCTACCTTGCATTTTGACTCGGAAAAATCGGCCAACACGCCATCCACTCCGTCGAGCGAGGTGCCCGACATGAGGCCGATATAGAACTCTGGGGGAGAGGATGAGGCAGAGGATGGGGTCACGCCGGCCCGCCGTCTCGCGGGGCGAGCGGCGTATACCAGGGCTCCCGCGCAAGGGCCGCCCCGCCGCGCTGGGAGCGTCCCCCTTCCCGAATTGCGTAGCAATTCGAGAGAAGGGGGAAGGCGCGAAGCGCCTCAGGGGGTTGCATCCCTATTCGGCGCTGGCCTGCTCGATCAGCTGGGCGGCGCTCAGCTGGGTGCGCATCAGCGCGGCCATGCGGTCAAACGCCGGGCGCGAAGCCGCAGAGATGGGGGCCGCTGCCTCGCTGGACTTGGCAATGGTCATCGGGTCTTGCTGCTTGCCGTCCACGCGGAACTCAAAATGCAGGTGCGGGCCGGTGGCCCAGCCCGTGGAGCCTACGGCGCCAATGGTTTCGCCTTGCGAGACGGATTCGCCCTTCTTCACGTCAATGCGGCTGAGGTGGGCGTACACCGTGACATGCTCTTTGCGGTGCTTGATGAAGATGACGTTGCCAAAGCCGTTCTGCACGCCTGCGAACTCGACAACGCCGTCGCCCACGGTCCGCACCGCGGTGCCGGTGGGGGCGGCAAAGTCGGTGCCCAGATGGGCTCTCCACTTCTGCAGGATGGGGTGAAAGCGCATCGCAAAACCGCTCGAAACGCGCGAAAACTCCAGCGGTGCACTCAGGTAAGCGCGGCGCAGGCTGTCGCCTGCGAGGCTGTAGTAGGCGCCCTTGCTGCCAGCCTCCTGGAACCAGACGGCTTCGTGGCTCTTGCCGTTGTTGACGAACTCGGCGCTCAGCACGCGGCCGGTGCGCAGGGGTTCACCGTCGGCTTCCAGGGTTTCATACACCACGGAAAAGCGATCGCCCTTGCGCAACGCCCGGCGGAAATCGATGTCGCCCGAGAACAGCTCAGCGAGTTGCACGGCGATGGAATCGGGGATGTTTGAATCGTCCGTTGCGGCAAACAGCGAACTGCGGATCACGCCGCCCGCAAGGCGGCTTGTCGCCGCCAGCGGGGCCGATTCCAGGCGGGAGCTGAAATCTTCGCCCGTGCGCTCAACCACCAGGCGTTTGAACTGGCCGCTGTCGTCCGGGGCCCAGCGCGCCGTCAGGCGCACCAAGCGGTGGTCGTCGGTGGTTTCCGCCGTGATGGAGCGGCCACTGCGGCCAAGGAGGTTCTGGTGCACCTTGCCGTCTTTGCGCAGCCAGGCGGCTGCCGCCGGGTCGGCCACGCCCAGGCGCTGCAGCAAGGATTCGGCGGTGTCGCTGCTGCGCAGCTGCTCGCTGCGGTACAGCGTGAAGCCCGGCTGCTCGGTCAACTGCGCCAGCGTGGTGTCGCTGGCCAGTGATTGCACGGGCATGGCAATGCGCTGCTGCGGCAGGTCGGCCGCGTCGGGGCCGAGCGAGGCCACGGCAAAGGCGCCGCCACCTGCGGTCAGCAAGAGCGCAGCAAGGGCGGCTGTAAGGCGTTTGGGGTGGTTGCGCAGGCTGCGGGTTAGGTTCCCCAGCACGGCGCGGCTGGCATCGGTCAAGCCATTGGTCAAAATTCTGTCCCCAGGGTGGCGTGGGTCTGGCACGGCAGGCGACCGGTTGGGTCGAGGGCTTACCAAGGCGCACAAACTGTCAGGATGGCCGTCTGGCAGTGCAAACCAAGCCGCAAAAACGGGGTGGCTACTAGAATCCGCGACGGCGAGGTGGCACGCAGTATAGCCAACCGAACGCCCTAGGCACCCTTGAAAACCCTTATGAATCATTCAGTTGTTACAACTTATCCGGTCACCGATGCTGTAGGACAAGCGCTGGAAGTGTCGCTGCGCGGCGTCGAAGAACTGCTGCCGCAGCAGGAGTGGGTGCAAAAACTGGCCCGTTCGCAGGCCACCGGCCAGTCGCTGCGCATCAAACTTGGCCTGGACCCGACGGCGCCCGACATCCACATCGGCCACACCGTGGTGCTCAACAAGATGCGCCAGTTGCAGGATCTTGGGCACCAGGTGATCTTCCTGATCGGCGACTTCACCAGCCTGATTGGCGACCCATCGGGCCGCAACAGCACGCGCCCGCCTCTCACGTCCGAGCAGATCAAGGTAAACGCCGAAACCTATTACCGCCAGGCCAGCCTGGTGCTGGACCCGGGGCGCACCGAAATTCGCTACAACAGCGAGTGGAGCGAGCCCCTGGGCGCCAGCGGCATGATTGCCCTGGCCGCCAAATACACGGTGGCGCGGATGATGGAGCGCGACGATTTCCACAAGCGCTTCACCAGCGGCCAGTCGATCAGCGTGCACGAATTTCTGTACCCGTTGATGCAGGGCTACGACTCGGTGGCGTTGAAGAGCGACCTGGAACTCGGCGGCACCGACCAGAAGTTCAACCTGCTGATGGGCCGCCACCTGCAGCAGGAATACGGCCAGGAGCCGCAGTGCATTCTGACCATGCCCTTGCTCGAAGGCCTCGACGGCGTCGAGAAGATGAGCAAGAGCAAGAACAACTACATCGGCATCAGCGAGCCGGCGAACACCATGTTTGCCAAGGTGCTGTCGATTTCCGACACGCTGATGTGGCGCTGGTACACGCTGTTGTCGTTCCGCTCGCTGGCCGAGATCGCGCAGCTCAAGGCCGAGGTGGAAGGCGGGCGCAACCCCAAGGACGCCAAGGTGATGCTCGCCAAGGAGATCACCACGCGCTTTCACAGCGCCGCAGCGGCCGATGCGGCCGAGCAGGATTTCGCCAACCGCAGCAAGGGCGGCGTGCCGGACGACATCCCCGAAGTGCAGCTCGCGGGCGCGCCGCTGGGCATTGGCGCTTTGCTCAAGCAGGCCAACCTGGCGCCCTCGTCCAGCGAGGCCAACCGCCTGATTGACGGTGGCGGCGTGCGGGTGGATGGCAGCGTGGTGAGCGACCGGGGCCTGAAGCTGGCGGCGGGCAGCTACGTGGTGCAGGTGGGCAAGCGCAGGTTTGCGCGCGTGGTGCTCGCCTGAAATTCGCCGAATTTTTGGTTAAAAATGGCCTCTAGCGCTTATCTGGTAAGCATTTGAAGCTATTGAATTAATAGCATCAATAAGGTGAGGCCAGTGTGTCCGGATCGGGCATGTCGCCAATGGCGCGGCGGGTGTTCTCGGCTTCCAGGGCCAGCCAGGCGCAAAAGGCCTGGATTTCGGGCCGCTGGCTGCTGCGCGGGCCGGTGAGCAGCCAGTAGGCCAGCGGCGAATCGAGCCGGTGGCCCGGCATCACCTCCACCAGGTCGCCCGAGGCCAGCGCATCGGCAATCAGCGGCATGCGCGCCAGCGCCAGGCCTTGGCCGGCGAGCGCTGCCTGCACGATCTGGTGCGCGTAGTTGAAATACAGCCAGCGCTTGGGTTGGAGCTGGCCGCAGCCCTGCGTATCGAACCAGCGCCGCCAGGTCAGCCATTCGAGATTCGCCGTACGGTGCGCGTCGCCCGCTTCAATCAGCGTAAAGCGCGCCATTTCAGCCGGCGTCTGCGGCGTCCCGCTGGCCTTGAGCAGCCAGGGGCTGGCGACCACGGCCAACTGCTCGCCGAACAGGCGCTGGCCACCCTGCATGCGGTGGCCGGGCAGGGTGTAGCGCAGGGCCAGGTCGACATCCGAGGTGTCCAGGTCCACTGGCAGGTCGCTGGCGTCGATGCGGATGTCGATGTCGGGGTTGTCGCGCTGGAAGGCCTCCATGCGCGGAATGAGCCACATCGAGGCAAAGCTGGCCCAGGTGGTGATGGCCACGCTTTTGCGCCCTGCACTCTGGCGCGCCAGGCGCACGGCGGCATCAATGCGTTCAATCGCTGGCGTGCAACTGCGCAGCAATTGGGCGCCGGAGCCGGTGAGCTCCACGGCCCGCGTATGGCGCAGAAACAGCGGCATGCCGATTTCGTCCTCCAGCGCCTGAATCTGGCGGCTGACGGCCGATTGGGTGAGCGACAGCGACTCGGCCGCTGCACGAAAGTTGAGCTGCTCGGCCACGGCCAGGAACGCGCGCCAATGGCCCAGCCCTACGGGGCGGCTGCGGGGCAGTGGGCGCGGGGAAGGCTGCTTGGGTGGGTTCGCCATGGCGCCATTCTATTGATGCGTCTTGCGCATCAATGCGGCGATGCGTTTTCATTGGACGGACGGGGTCTGAACGCCGACCATGACAAACCTCACCACTGCATTTTCAGGAGCATCTCATGTCCGCCCCCGCATCGTCGTTCCGCCCTGCAGCCTCCGCGTCTGCCCTGCCCACCACCGCCGCCGGGCAGCGCCTGGCGCCGGGAGAGGTGACCCGGCTGTCGGCGCCGCGCGCGCAGTTGCTGCGCATCGATTCGGGCTGTGCGTGGCTCACGTTTGGCCGCGGTCCGTTCGAGCCGGGGGGGTCGCGTGCGGGCGATGTCTTCTTGTGCGCCGGCCAGACGCTGCGCGTGCTGGCCGGCTCTCGCGTGCTGATCGAGGCGGCGCGTGGCATGGAGCTGCGCTTTGCCTGGCAACGGCCCGATGCCGTGCAGCGCCAGGTGCTGCGCCGCGCGCCTGCTTGCGCACCGGCGGCAAGCTGCTGAGCCAGCCCATCGGCCCCAACGGGCGGCGGGGATAATGCGCTGTGAGGCCGGGCGCCGCCCGGTGCATAGACGCGAAGCATGAACCCCATTGACATCGTGATCATGGCTGCCGGCAAGGGCACGCGCATGAAAAGCCGCCTTCCCAAGGTCCTGCAGCGCCTGGCAGGCCGCCCGCTGCTGCAGCATGTGCTGGGCCAGGCGAGCGCACTGGGTGCGCGCAGCGCCATCGTCGTCACCGGCCATGGTGCTATGGAAGTAGAAGCTGCTTGCGCAGGTGCGATAAGCGCTGGAGGCCAATTTGACCTGAAATTCGTGCGCCAGGAGCCGCAGCTGGGCACCGGCCATGCCGTGCAGCAGGCGGCGCCGCTGTTGCAGGACGACGGCACCGTCGTCGTGCTCTCGGGCGACGTGCCGCTGACGCAGCCGGGCACCGTGCGCGCCCTGGTGCAGGCCAGCGCTGACGAAGCACTGGCGCTGCTCACCGTGCGTCTGCCCGACCCCAAGGGCTATGGCCGCATCGTGCGCGGTGCAGATGGATTGGTGCGCGGCATCGTCGAAGAAAAAGATGCGAGCGACGCCGAGCGCACCATTACCGAGGTCTACAGCGGCATCCTCGCTGTGCCCGCGCGCCTGCTGCTGCAGTGGCTGCCGCGCCTGTCCAACCAGAACGCCCAGGGCGAGTACTACCTGACCGAGGTGGTGGCCATGGCTGTGGCGCAGGGCGTGCCGGTGACCACGCACACCATCGACGACGCGGTGCAGGTGGCAGGCGTCAACAGCCCGGCGCAACTGGCCGAGCTGGAGCGCGCCCACCAGAGCCGCGCCGCCATCCAACTGATGGAGCAGGGCGTGCGCCTGTCTGATCCTGCACGCTTTGACCTGCGCGACGACGCGCGCAGCGGCGCGCGCGCCGAACTGGTGTGCGCGCAGGATGTGGAAATCGACGTCGGCTGCCTCTTCACCGGCCGGGTCGAACTGGGCGAGGGCGTGCGCATCGGCGCCTATTGCTGCATTGCCAATGCGTCGATTGCCGCCGCAGCCGTGATCCACCCGTTCACGCACATTGACGGCGAAGCGGCCGGTGTGCAGGTGGGCGAGGGCGCGTTGGTCGGCCCCTTTGCCCGGCTGCGCCCCGGTGCCCAGCTCGGGCGCGGGGTGCACATTGGCAATTTCGTCGAAGTGAAAAACAGCCAGTTGGCCGACGGCGCCAAGGCCAACCACCTGGCCTATCTGGGCGACGCCACGGTGGGCGAGCGCGTGAACTACGGCGCCGGCAGCATCACCGCCAACTACGACGGGGCCAACAAGCACCGCACGGTGATTGAGGCCGACGTGCACATCGGCAGCAACTGCGTGCTGGTGGCGCCGGTTACCGTGGGCGCGGGCGCCACGGTGGGTGGCGGCTCGACCATCAGCAAGGACGTACCCGCCGGGGCGCTGAGCGTGGCGCGCGGACGGCAAACCAACATCACCGGCTGGAAACGGCCGGCCAAGAAACCCGCGCCCTGAAAGCGGCGCGCCGAAGGAGCGAGAGCATGACCGGCACCGCACCCGAAGGTTTTTCGTCTGTCCCCGCCCTGGGCGGCGCGCCCGCGCAGGGAACTCAGGAAGCGCAGGGCATGCAAGAACTGGCGCGCCTGCGCACGGCGCACCAGGACTTGCTGCGTGCCATTTCGCACGATTTGCGTGCGCCGCTGCGCCATGTGACGGCGTTTGCGCCGCTGTTACGCGAAATTGTCGAGCCCGCCGCCTTGCCTGCGGCCGAGCATGCCGAGGCGCTGGAGTTCCTGAGCACCATCGAGCAGGCGGGCCAGCGCATGGGCCGCATGATCGACGGCTTGCTTGCGCTCTCGCGCATCCAGGCGGCGGCGCTGCGCGTTGAGGCGGTGGACCTGGCCCGCTTGGTGCCGCAGGTGGTGGATGCGCTGGCGCCCGCCGCAGCTGGCCGAAGTATCGATTGGCGCCTGGGGCCCGAGCTGGGCGTGGTGCAGGCCGACGAGGCGCTGCTGCGCCAGTTGCTCAAGGAGCTGCTGGCCAATGCGATCAAGTTCACCCGCAACACGCCTGCACCGTGCATTGCGGTGCGCGCCGCGCGCAGTGGCAGTGAGAGTGGCACGGGCGCCTGGACGCTGCAGGTGCAGGACAACGGTGCGGGGTTTGATGGGGCGCAGGCCCATGGGCTGTTTGCCATGTTCCAGCGCCTGCACCCCGAGCGCGAATTCGAGGGCGTGGGCGCGGGCCTGGCCATCGTGCGGGCGGTGGCGCAGCGCCATGGTGGCGGCGTCAGCGCGCAGGCCGCGCCGGGTGACGGCTGCACGGTGGAAGTGGTCTGGCCGGGGTGACCTTTGCCGTCTGAGTGCTATTGAATAAATAGCTGCTGACGCTTGTGAAATAAGCGTTGGATGCCAAAAATATCAAAAATATTTTCGGCGCATCAGCCCAACACGGGCCTGCCCTCCGCCGCGTGCGGCTGGCTGCCACGGGGTTCAACGGCCACACGATTTCGCCCGCCGTGTTTGGCGCGGTACATGGCCATGTCGGCGGTATTGAGCCAGTCGCGCAGCGTCAGGTGGCTGCTTTGCGCCTGCGCCATGCCGATGCTGCTGGTCAGCTGCAGCTCGGGCAGTTCGGGCAGGCGCAGCGCAGCGATGCGTTCGCGAATGCGCTGCGCAATGGCCAGGGCATGGGCTTCGTCGGTGTCGGCGCAGACCACGGCAAACTCGTCGCCGCCGTAGCGCCCGGCGCAGTCGGCCTCGCGCACGGATTCGCGGATGACTTCGCCCACCACCCGAATCGCTTCGTCGCCCACGGTGTGGCCGTGCACGTCGTTGATGGGTTTGAAGTGGTCGATGTCGATCATCAGCAGCCAGGCTGGCCGGTCGCTGCTGCGCGCGCCCTCCAGCACGGCCTGGGCTTGCTCCTGCCAGTGTGCGCGGGCGAACAGGCCGGTCTGCGCATCGCGCTGGCGCAACTCCTTCAACTGCTGGTTTTGCCTCGCCACGGTGCGAATCAGCCGGTAGCTCGTAAAGCCCACCGCCAGACTGTGCAGCGCAATCACCGGCAACGTGGCGATGATGACCGGCAGCGAGCTGGCCAGCACCGGCTCGGGCCGCAGGACCAGCGTGCCCAGCACTGCCATGCCGACCATGCCGGGCAGCGAATACAGCCACAGCCGCTTGATGCCGGTGCCGAACTTGTCGTGCGTCGTGATGACCGCCAGCACCACGCAAGGCAGCAGGTTGAAGTGCATCAGCGGAATCCACAGGCCGACGATGGCCGAGTCGATCAGCAGGTTGCGGACTTCAGCGCGGTAGGGGTCGCGGCTGGTGCGCGCGTGCAGATAGGCCAGGTGCGGCCACAGCACCATGGTGAGGAGTGACACCCAGCCAAAGCGCGCCAGATCGCCGGTCTGGATCAGCACGCTGCAGGTCACCCAAAACCCCAACCCCATTCCCAATATGCGCAACGGGTAAATGCTGCGATAGGTGTTTGCGCGCGCGCTGGCGCCGCGGTGCCTGGGGGCAGACGGCGGGGGAGCTGTCATGACCCAGGCACGGGAGGCCGCAGTTGCCGCAGCTGGTGGCGCAGCTCGGCCACTTCCTCCATCAAATCCACGGTGAGCGCCGCCAGATGCGGATCGGCGTCAAACGAGGCTTCCAGGTCTGCCACGCGGCGGGCGCGAACCAGTGTGGTGCTGGCAAAGCGCCAGGTGACCAGCCCGCCCCTTGCTGTGTCGGCGGGATGGGGGGCGATGACGCCGGCTTCGACGTGTTCGCTCACCCATTCGGGTGCACGGCGGCAGGCGCGAGCCAGTTCTTCGAGGCTCAAACTGTCGTCGCCCAGCAGTTCGGCCATCTGGGCGGGGAGGTGAAAGGCATGGGGCATGGCTCAGGCTCCTTGCTGAGTTTGCGAGATGGTGCGCGGGTTGAACGTGGGGAAGGCTTTGCCAAGCGCTGTCCAGGCAGCGCGCGCGGCGTCGCTGTCGGCCGGTGGCAGGGCAATGTCGACTTCCAGGTACAGATCCCCCGGTGTTGCCGAGGGAATGCCACGGCCCTTGAGGCGGAGCTTCCGCCCCGCGCGTGAGCGCGCCGGCACAGTCACTTCGACGGTGCCGCTGGGCGTGTGCACCTCGACGCTGGCGCCCAGCGCTGCTTCCCACGGCGCGAGCGGCAAGGGCTGGTAGACGTCGCGGTCCACGCTGCGCCAGCGTGCATCGGGCCGGAAGTGCACTTCCAGGAACAGATCGCCCGCCGGCGCGTCGCCCATGCCCGGCGCGCCCTGGCCGGCGAGGCGAATGAGCTGGCCTTCGCGCACGCCCTTGGGAATTTTTACTTCGAGATTGCGCTCCTCGCTCACCATGCGCCCGTCCGGGCCGGGGCGCGCGGCGCGCAGCGACAGCGTGCGCGTGCCGCCCTGGTAGGCGTCGAGCAGGTCGAGCTCGATCTTGGCGTGGTGGTCGCTTCCGCGCCGGGCCGCATGGCCGCCGCCTTGACCAAACCCACCTGCACTGCCTGCACCGCCGCGCTGGCGCGCAGCCTGGCCAAAGAGCTGCTCGAAGAAGTCGCTGTAGTCGCCACCGCCGCCACCTTCAGATGGGCCGCCCGAGAATTCAAAACCCGTATCCCAGCCCGGTGGTGGGCGAAACTCGCCGCCGCCGCGTGCGCCCTGGGCCGCCGCCTGCGCGCTGACGCTGTCGTAGGCGGCGCGCTTTTCCGGGTCGGAGAGCACGGTGTTGGCCTCGTTCAGCTGGGCCATCTTGGCGGCAGCGTCCGCCTCTTTGCTCACGTCGGGGTGGTACTTGCGCGCCAGCTTGCGAAACGCCTTTTTGATCTCATCCTGGCTGGCGCTTTTCTCTACGCCCAGCGTCTGGTAGTAATCCTTGAATTCCATTCGGCAGGACTCCGGGTTGGGGTGGCTCAGGCCATAGTGTGAACTAGGCGCTTTGCGCTGCACGTCGGACAGTGTCTCAGAGTGAGAAAATCTTGATAGCGGCAAGCGCTTACTGCGCCTGCGCAAGGGGCAGTTTTGTCTCGAATTTCGCTCGGCGCGTGGCGAAGTGCAGTTTCACGTTGCGCACGTTGGCATCCTGCGTGAACAGGCGCGCGGCAAGCTGCAGGTAATGCGGCATGTCGCGCACTTGCAGTACCAGCACGAAGTCAGCCCCCGAGGCCATGCGCCAGCACTGCGCCACGCAGGGCTCGGCCACGGCGCGGGCCTCGAAGGCGTCCTGCGCCTCGGCGGTCTGGCGGTCCAGCAGCACTTCGCCCACCGCGTGCAGGCCATGGCCCAATGCCGCTGCCAGCACCTCAGGGTCCAGGATGGCCACCTGCCGCGCGATGAGACCGGCCTCCCGCAGCCTGCGCACGCGGCGCAGGCAGGTGGGAGGTGATATCCCCAGTAGCGCAGCGAGTTGCTGGTTGGTGGGGGTGGCGTCTTGCTGCAGCGCCGCAAGAAGTTCTAAATCAATACTATCAAGCGATAAAGTTTCCATATATTTCACATACCCAGATTTATGAATTTTATGGAAATAATTTTTGAAAAACAATGCCACACATTTCTAATCGCAAAATCTAGTATTCCGCCTGTTCTTTCCACAGCAAAGGCTTTCCATGTGCGGAATCGTTGGCGCAGTTGCGCTCCATGACATCGTTCCCACGCTCGTCCAGGGCTTGCAGCGGCTGGAATACCGCGGCTACGACTCCTGCGGTGTTGCCATTCACGCCGCCAGCCTGGACCCGACCGCCGCCGGAGGCCTGGTGCGCGCGCGCAGCACCCAGCGCGTGGCCGAGTTGCTGGAACAGGTGCGCACCGAGCACTTGAGCGGCGGCACCGGCATTGCCCACACCCGTTGGGCCACGCACGGTGCGCCCGCGGTGCACAACGCCCATCCGCATTTCAGCCACGGTTGCATGCCGGGCGCCGCCACGCAGCCCGGCCGCGTCGCCGTGGTGCACAACGGCATCATTGAAAACTACGAGCAGCTGCGCGAGCGTTTGCAGGCGCGCGGTTACGTGTTTGCCAGCCAGACCGACACCGAAGTCATTGCCCACCTCATCGACCACCACTACAGCGGCGACCTGTTTGCCGCCGTGCAGGCCAGCATTGCCGAGCTGCGCGGCGCTTACGCCATTGCCGTGATGCACAAGGATGAACCCCACCGCGTGGTGGGCGCCCGTGCCGGCTCGCCGCTGGTGCTGGGTGTGGGCGCGGGTGGCGAGGCGCACTTCCTGGCGAGCGATGCCATGGCGCTGGCGGGCGTCACCGACCAGATCGTCTACCTCGAAGAAGGCGACATTGCCGACCTGCAGCGCGGCCGCTACTGGATTGTGGGTGGCAGCGGCAAACCGCTCAGCCAGGCCGATCGCCCGGTGCGCACCGTCCACGCCCACAGCGGCGCAGTGGACCTCGGGCCTTATCGCCACTACATGCAAAAGGAAATTTTCGAGCAGCCGCGCGCCATTGCCGACACGCTCGAAGGTGTGGCTGGCATCGTCCCCGAACTGTTCGATGGTCCCGAGCAGAACGGCAGGCCGGGCGCTGCTGCCTGGCGCGTGTTCGAGCAGATCGACCGCGTGCTCATCCTCGCCTGCGGTACCAGCTACTACAGCGGCTGCACTGCACGCTACTGGCTCGAAGACATCGCCGGTATCCCCACGCAGGTGGAAGTGGCGAGCGAATACCGCTACCGCACCAGCGTGCCCGACCCGCGCACCCTGGTGGTCACCATCAGTCAGTCGGGCGAAACGGCCGATACGCTCGCCGCCCTGCGCCACGCGCAGAGCCTGGGCATGGCGCACACGCTGACCATCTGCAACGTTGCCACCAGCGCCATGGTGCGTGAATGCAAGCTCGCCTATGTGACGCGCGCCGGCGTGGAGATTGGCGTGGCCAGCACCAAGGCCTTCACCACGCAGCTTGCCGGCCTGTTCTTGCTCACGCTCGCGCTGGCGCAGGCCAAGGGGCGCCTGACCGCCGAGCAGGAAGCTGCCCACCTCAAAGCCATGCGCCACCTGCCCGTCGCCTTGCAGGCCGTGCTGGCGCTGGAACCCCAGCTGATCGCCTGGGCCGAAGACTTCGCCCGCATGGAAAACGCCCTGTTCCTTGGCCGGGGCCTGCATTACCCGATTGCCATGGAAGGCGCGCTCAAGCTCAAGGAAATCAGCTACATCCACGCCGAGGCCTACCCGGCTGGCGAACTCAAGCACGGCCCGCTGGCGCTGGTGACCAGCAGCATGCCGGTGGTCACTGTGGCCCCCAACGACGCGCTCTTGGAAAAGCTCAAAAGCAACATGCAGGAAGTGCGCGCGCGCGGCGGCGTGCTGTATGTGCTGGCTGACGCCGATACGCGTATTGCCAACGGCGAGGGCGTGCACGTTATCCGCATGCCAGAGCACTATGGAGCGCTCAGCCCCATCCTGCACGTCGTGCCGCTGCAACTGTTGGCGTATCACACGGCCTGCGCGCGGGGGACGGATGTGGACAAACCCAGAAACCTGGCGAAATCGGTCACGGTGGAGTGAGGCAGGGCGGTGAAGGGAGTCATACCCTAATCGAGTATCGAGGCACGATTAAGGATGGCGCTAGCCCGGGACACCACCGGCTTGTCGATCATCTGTCCGTCGAGCGCCACGGCTGCTCCGTGGCTTTGCGAAGCGGCGGCGAGGACGCGTTGCGCCCAATCGAGTTCGTCATTCGTTGGCCTGAAGCTGTGGTTCACGACGCCGACCTGCCGCGGATGGATGCAGAGCTTCGCACCGAAGCCGAGTCGACTCGCGCGCCGGGCTTCTGATTCCACCTCGTCATCGTTATCGAGCGCCGTGCTTGGGCTGTCGATCGGCGCAAGCAGACCGGCGAGGCGCGAGACCAGCGCGAGTTGCGAACGAAAGTAGATGAGGTCGTCAAACGTGGCGCGCATGCCCATGTCCAACTGAAAATCGATCGCTCCGAACGCGAGGCGCTGAACGTTGGGCACATTTGCGATAGCGCGCAGGTTCTCAAACGCGAACGCCGATTCGATCAAGGCGATGATCGGTGGGGCGTCGCTGAACGCGCCGAGATGCTCGGGGCTCTCAGTCTTCGCGAGCATCACTGCAGCGACACCTGGCAGACGACACAGAGCGAGGTCGTCGGTGAACCACGGCGTATCGGCCGCGTTGATCCGCAACACCAGTCGGCGATTGGCTGACTCAGAATGGGCCGATAGCCAGAGCCGCACCGTCTCGCGCGCCGCAGCCTTGTGGTTGGGCGGAACGGCGTCTTCGAGATCGATAATGACGCTGTCAGCACCGCTCGCGAGCGCCTTGCTAAAGCGCTCTGGCCGGTTGCCCGGCACGAACAAATACGAGCGCGGCGTCAACGGTTCAACCTTGAGCAAAGAAGTGCCCGATCGACGGCGCATCGGGCAACGACCACACCCTGGCGATCACGCGCTGCATCTCCGCCATACTGGCTCCGCCACGATAGCTCGCCAAAGCAAGCGCCTTTTCTTCGAGCTCGTTTCGCGTTAGCGTGTTGCCTGGATCGCCTTTGGGCTCAAGCACCGTGCCTTCGAATCGCCGCCCGTCCGTGGTTTCAACGCAGACTTTGCCGACCCAGCGTGCAGGGTAGGCTGCGTCAACTTCCAGGTCGAGCTTCATCAACACCTTGTCGTGGATCGAACGCACCGGTGTGTCGCGCCAGTGGTTGTCGAATTCGGCCAGGCCCGCACGCCCACGCACCGCGATTAGCCCGAGCACCGTGCCCATCGAGAACTTGGCCTGATGCACTGTCTGCGGGTCGATCACGGGGCCGAGCACATCGATTGCCGCTTGGTGTACGAGCGCCGTGATCGTGCGGATATCGTCGGCCGCGAGACGATGCTCACGCAATACTTGCTGCAGTGCGTCGGCCGCCGGATGTGTGTGTCGACATGCCGCATGGAACTTAAACGAGGTCTCGGCAAGCGCCCAGCGCGTGCCGAGACCATCATTTAACCGTCGTGCATCGGCATCGGTCGAGGTACCTGCGGCCAGGCCTTGTGGGCCGTCGAGGATGTGGCGCGCGCCGGTAAAGCCGTCACGTGCTAGGTAGGCTGCCGTGAGCCCGGCGCCTGCAGCGTGCGCGGTATGCAGTTGCTTCGAATCTGCTGCATCGCGCAGGAATTCCCAGAGCCCCGCCGATTGTGTGCCGGCAGAGCCGAAGGCGTGTCCCATCTGTTCGGGCGTGAGCTTCAACAGATGGCCGACGGCCGCCGCAGCCGCAAACGTGCCTGCCGTGCCCGTCGTGTGAAAGATGCGGTAATGCGAGCGCCCAAGGAATTCTCCCACGCGGATGCCGACTTCGTAGCCCGCGACGCTTGCCGTCAGCATGTCTCGCCCGCTCGCGCCGATCGCTTGCGCGACCGCAAGCGCTGCGGGGAAGACAACGGTCGCCGGATGGAAAACTGAGCCGTTGTGCACATCGTCCTGCTCGGCGACGTGGGACGCAGCGGCATTCACGGTCGCGGCCACGAGGGGGCTGCTGCCACGTCGATGAATGAGGATTTCGCTTGGCCCGTCTGCAGGCCCCATCGATTCGGCGAAGCGCGCGATCGACTCGACGGGCCGCGAATCCTTGCCGGCCAGCGCCGAGGCGAACCAGTCGAGAAACAGGTCCTCTGTGCGTCGGACGACGGAGGTGGGAATCGTCTCGAACGACAGCGTGGCGGCAAAGTGCGTCAGCGCTTGGGTGGAATCGGTCATCGGGCAATCTTTCAGGTTCATACGGTGGCATCGGTCTTCATGCGTTCGATCTCTGCAGGCGTGAAGCCCAGTTCCGACAGCAGAGACACGGTGTGTTGCCCAAGCGCTGGCACTGCGTCCATGCGGGCGTCAAAACTTTCGGCTAAGCCCGGGGGAAGCAGTGCCGGCACCGGCCCGTTGGGGGTGGCCACATCCACCCACCGGCCGCGCGCCTTCAATTGCGGATGCGCCCACACGTCCTGCATCGTGTTGACGTGCGCATTTGCGATTTGCGCGTCTTCGAGACGCGCGATGACCTCGTCGATGGTGAGGCTCGCGAAGTGCTCGGTGATGAGTTGATGAAGCGCCGGCTTTGCAGCGACGCGGCGCGCGTTCGAGTTGAAGCGTTCGTCGTTTGCAAGCGCAGGCTGCAGCAGCACCTTCGCGCAAAACAGGTGCCATTCGCGCTCATTCTGCAGACCGAGCATCACCGTGCGACCGTCACCCGCAACGAACGGGCCGTAGGGGTAGATCGTGGCATGCGAAGCGCCGGCGCGCGGGGGAGGCTCGGCGCCTTCGAAAGCGTAGTAAAGCGGATAGCTCATCCACTCGGCCATGCTCTCGAGCATCGATATGTCGATCCGGCGGCCGCGTCCCGTCTTGCCACGCTGAATCAGTGCCGCCATGATGTTCGAGTAGGCGTACATGCCCGCCGCGATGTCGGCAATCGAACAACCGGCCTTCGATGGTGCGTCGGGCGTGCCGGTGATCGACAGAAACCCCGCCTCACTCTGAATCAGTAGGTCGTAGGCCTTCTTGTCGCGATAGGGCCCTGGATGGAGCGGATCGTCGCCGTAGCCCGAGATGTCGCACACGATCAACGCCGGGTGCTTCTCGCACAGCGCGCTGTATGAGAGCCCGAGCCGTGCTGCGGCGCCGGGCGCGAGGTTTTGCACCAGCACGTCGGCGGTCTTCAGCAGGCGTGCGAGCACCTCGGTGGCCTGCGGATGTTTGAGGTCGAGCGTCAGGCTTTCCTTCGATCGGTTCGTCCACACGAAGTGCGAGGCCTGGCCCCGTACGCGCGTGTCGTAGGCGCGCGCGAAGTCTCCGACGCCGGGGCGCTCGACCTTGATGACGCGTGCGCCGAGGTCGGCCAACTGCCGGGTACAGAACGGCGCTGCGATGGCGTGTTCGAGCGTGACGACGGTGACGCCTTCGAGCGGTCGCATCAGAAGCTCCTCGGCAAGCCGAGCACGTGCTCTGCGACGTACGACAGAATCAGGTTGGTCGAGATCGGCGCGACCTGGTAGAGCCGTGTCTCGCGGAACTTGCGCTCCACGTCGTATTCGTTCGCGAAGCCGAACCCGCCGTGGAACTGGATGCATGCGTTAGCGGCCTCCCAGCTGGCTTTTGCCGCAAGGTACTTGGCCATGTTCGCCTGGGCTCCGCATGCGTGCTGTGCGTCGAACAGCTTGCACGCTTCCCATCGCATCAGATTGGCTGCTTCGACTTCGATGTGGCTTTCGGCGATTGGAAACTGCACGCCCTGGTTCTGTCCGATGGGCCGGCCGAACACGATACGCTCGCCGACGTACTTGGTCACGCGGTCGATGAACCAATACCCGTCGCCGATGCATTCGGCCGCGATCAGGGTGCGCTCGGCGTTAAGCCCGTCGAGGATGTACTTGAAGCCCTTGCCCTCTTCGCCGATCAGGTTCTCTTCGGGGATCTCGAGGTTCTCGAAGAACAGTTCGTTCGTCTCATGGTTGACCATGTTCGGGATCGACCTGACCGTCATGCCATTCTTCTCGGCGGCGCGCAGGTCGACCATGAAGATCGACATGCCTTCGGACTTCTTCTTCACATCGGCCAGCGGCGTTGTGCGCGCCAGCAGAATCATCCAGTCGGAGTGCTGAACGCGCGAGATCCAGACCTTCTGCCCGTTGATCACGTAGCGGTCGCCGCGCTTGACGGCGGTGGTCTTGATCTTCGTTGTGTCGGTGCCTGTGGAGGGCTCGGTCACACCCATCGATTGCAGGCGCCACTCGCCGCTGGCGATCTTCGGCAGGTAGTGCTTTTTCTGTGCATCGCTGCCGTGCCGAAGCAGTGTGCCCATGTTGTACATCTGGCCGTGGCATGCGCCAGAGTTGCCGCCACTGCGGTTGATTTCCTCCATCACGACGCTCGCCTCCGAGAGGCCGAGGCCCGAGCCGCCATATTCCAGCGGAATCATCGCGGCGAGCCAGCCGGCCTTTGTTAGCGCATCGACGAAGGCCACCGGATAGCCACGTTCGTGATCAACCTTGCGGTGGTACTCATCAGGGAATTCGGCGCAAAGCGAGCGCACCGCGTCGCGAATGTCCTGGTATTGATCGGTTGTGTTCTTGAACATCAGGTCGTTGTATGGGTGGGATCACGCGAGCACGGCATGCGCCGTCATCGCGAGGTGGCCGAGGTGGTTGCGCGCCCACAGCGCCACGCTACCGTCCGCCTCGCGCTTGCCACAGACGGTGAATGAATCGATGTCGAACAATGGGCTGACCGCCTTGAAGTCGAACCGCGCGATCGCCGCGTTCGGCATCTCGCGGCGGGCTAGGTCGAGCAGCAAGGTGGCAATCAGCGGGCCGTGAACCACGAGACCGGGATAGCCCTCGACCTGGGTCGCATAGTCGCGGTCATAGTGAATGCGGTGACCGTTGAACGTCAGCGCCGAATATCGGAACAGCAGCACCGGATCGGGCGTGATAAGACGGCTGAAATCCTCGTCGGCGCGTGCGCGCGGCGGCGTTGTCGCGGCAGTGCTCGGGTTCGGGTGATCGCGGTAGACGATGTCGTGTTCCTCGTGTACGGCAATGCCCCGTGCGTGCGAGATCTCGTGGGTCACCGTTACGAACACGAGCGAGCCGCTCCGGCCTTCTTTCGTCTCGACACTCGAGATGGTCGAAAGGCGCGTCGCCGTGTCGCCGACGCGAAGCACGTTGTCGAACGAGAGCCGGCCGCCAGCCCACATGCGCCGCGGCAACGACACCGCCGGCAGGAAGTCGCCGCGATTCGGATGGCCATCCACGCCGATGTCGCGCTGCAGCGCTTGCGGCAGGAAGTACAGCCAGTGCGCGAGTGGTGGCAGGGGCGCGTCGATCGTCGGTTCCGCGCCGTCGGCGCGGTTGAGCATGGCGCTGAAGCCGGCTAGCGGCGCGGCCGTGATGGCGTCGTCGCGCTGCTCGGTTCGGCCAATCCATTGGCGCAAACGATCTGAAGAGTTGGTGGGGGAGGGAGCGGTCACAGCGAGGGTTCGTTTCGAATAGGTGGTTAGCTTGCCCTGCGACGGCCCAGGCCGCAATTTGCGATTCGGAAAGACAGCGTTCGGGTCTGACTAAGAGGGCGTGTTTCCTCTACGGGGTAACCCGGGGTTTGGGAAATGCAAATGGCGTTCGGTCAGTGCAGCCGCTAAATTTGCCTCCATCGAACACGAGACAAATCAATGAAGTCGAGACACACACAGCCAATCAGTCAGGAGCAAATCGCTTTTGTGTTGACGGTGGTGCTGTTCGTGATCTTCTCGTTCATGCTGCCGAACTTTCTGGCAGCCAAGAACATCCTCTCGCTGCTGCGTAGCGTGGCCGTTCTCGGCATGCTGGGGCTTGGCATTCAGGTCGTTGTTCTGGGGCGCGGCATCGATTTGTCGATGGTCGCGAATATGACGATCTCGGTCGCGTGGACGGTGCAGCTTGTCACGCGCGGCGAGCCGCTCAGTCTCGCGTTGATGATCGGTATCGGTTTCTCGCTGGTCGCCGGCCTCATCAATGGACTGCTGATTGCGTACGTCGGAATCCCGCCGCACTTCGCGATGTTCGCGATGGGCGCCTTCATCTACTGGTTCGGTTTCGCGCACCTCATCACCGACACCGACGTGGTCTACGTGCCGCAACCCATAGGCTGGATCCTGGAACTCGGCCAGGGCGCCTTCCTCGGCTTTCCGATGCCGATCATCGTAGTGGCCTTCACTGCATTGATCGGCTACCTGTTCCTCAAATACACGAAGCCTGGCCGGTTCATCGTCGCCGTCGGCGACAACATCGCTGTAGCACGCATCGGTGCCATCGCTGTCAGGCCGATCTTGGCACTGCAGTACTGCCTCTCGGGCGCTATCGCCTTCCTTGCAGGCGTCATCACCGCGACCTCGGTGCAGGCGATGAACACGCGGGTCGTCGGCCCTAACTTGATCTACAACGTGAGCCAGAAAAAGGTTGTGATCGCCCGTTCGCTGGTGCAGAAACTGAAGCGCATCCTCTTTGATGTGCCGATGCGCGGTGTTGATGCCGGCGCCAATGCTGAGCTGCACCGCGTGATCGACGGCCTGGCCGATGTAGGGCTTGTCGTCGTAATGATCTCGTCGTACCTGCCGGAAGTGTTGAAGCTCTCCGGTCGGGTGCTGGTGTCGAGACAGGGCCGCATCGTCGATGAGTTTTCGTTCGATGAAGCCACCGAAGAAAAGATCCTTTTAACAGCCGTGCATTGACACGATCGGAGAACCCCTATGAGACTCAAAGACAAAGTTGCCATCGTCACCGGTGCGGCGAGCGGCTTCGGCGCCGAGACGGCACGCTTGTTCGCCCGCGAGGGCGCGCTGGTGGTGGTCGCCGACCTGAACCTTGCGGGCGCCAAGGCGGTGGCCGCCGAGATTGGTTCGACAGCGCTCGCGATCGAATGCGACGTGTCGCGCCGCGTCGATGTGGACCGCCTCGTGGCGGCCTGTATCAAGGAATTCGCGGTGCCCGACATCGTCGTCAATAACGCCGGCTTCACGCACAAAAACCAGCCGTTGCTCAACGTCGACGAGGCGCTCTTCGACAAGGTGTTCGCAGTCAACGTGAAATCAATCTTCCACATGGTTCATGCGGTGGTGCCGCACATGCGGCAGCGCGGCAGCGGCGTGATACTGAACATCGGCTCGACGGCGGGCATCCGGCCGAGACCGGGCCTCACCTGGTACAACGCATCGAAAGCTGCGGTGAACCTGCTGTCGAAATCGCTGGCCGTTGAACTCGGAAAGGACGGCATTCGCGTCAACGTGATTTGCCCGGTGATGGGCGAAACCGGCATGCTCGGCGACTTCATGGGCGTGCCTGACACCCCCGAGAACCGCGAGCGTTTCATCGCCGGCATTCCGCTCGGCCGCCTGTCCAGGCCGCTCGATATCGCACGCGCCGCGCTCTACCTCGCGAGCGACGAGGCCGAGTTCATCACCGGGGTCGAGTTCCCGGTCGACGGCGGCCGCACGGTCTAGTTTGGAGACATATCTGATGCAGCAGCATTTCATCGGCGGCCAATGGGTCGCTGCCGCCACCGGCGAGACCTTGCCCGTGCTCGACCCCAGCACCGGGAAGGCGTTCGATCAACTTGCTCGTGGCAATGCCGCCGACATCGACCGCGCGGTCGTTGCCGCACGCCACGCGTTGGGCGGTCCATGGGGCTTGCTCACCGCCACCGAGCGCGGCCGGATTCTGAGCAAGATGGGGCAGATCATCCTGTCGCGAGCCGAAGAGCTCGCGCAGCTCGAAGCGCGCGACACTGGCAAGCCGCTGACGCAGGCACGCACCGATATCACCGTGGCCGCGCGCTATTGCGAGTTCTACGGCGGCGCGGCCGACAAAGTGCATGGCCACCAGATCCCTTACCTCAATGACTTCCATGTTGTAGTGATGCATGAGCCTCACGGTGTCACCGCGCATATCCTGCCGTGGAACTACCCGGCACAGATGTTTGGTCGATCAGTGGTGCCTGCACTCGCGATGGGCAATGCGGTCGTGCTCAAGCCTTCCGAGGACGCGTGCCTCACGCCGCTGATGTTTTGCCGGATAGCGCAAGAGGCCGGTTTGCCGGACGGCGCGCTCAACGTCGTCACGGGTCTCGGCGAAGAAGCGGGTGCAGCGCTCACCGCGCACCCGGACATCAACTTCGTGACCTTCACTGGTTCGCCGGAAGTCGGTCGGATGGTTCAGAAGGCCGCGGGCGAGCGCCTTATCAAGTGCGTACTCGAGCTCGGGGGTAAGTCACCGCAGATCGTCTTCGCCGATGCCGATCTCGACCGCGCCGAAGCGACCATTCTCAATGCCATCACGCAGAACGCGGGGCAAACCTGCTCGGCCGGAAGCCGGTTGCTGATCCAGGAGTCGATCCTCGACGAGTTCATGGTGCGCGTCAAAAGGCGCTTCGTCGCATCGCGTGCGGGGTCTCCCGCAATGGATCTCGATTGCGGCCCGCTCATCAACGCCGCGCAGAAAGAACGCGTCGAAGGATTCATCCGCCGTGCTGTCGACAACGGCGTGCCTCTCATTGCGCAAGGGCGGGTTGCTGACGGAGTCGCGGCTGGCGGCTACTACGTCGCACCGACGGTGTTCGGCCCGGTGCCACGCGGCCACGAGTTGGCCTGCGACGAGGTCTTCGGGCCGGTGTTGTCGGTAATCCCGTTCAAGGACGAAGCCGATGCGGTGCGGCTCGCCAATGCGACGGATTTCGGCCTGCTGGCCGGCATCTGGACTCGCGACGGCTCGCGCCTGACGCGAATGGCCAAGCGCATGCAATGCGGGCAGGTCTACCTCAATTGCTATGGCGCGGGTGGCGGTGTCGAATTGCCATTCGGCGGCGTCAAGCACAGCGGCCACGGGAGGGAGAAGGGTTTTATGTCGCTCGAGGAGTTCTGCGTCATCAAGACAGTGGTGCAGTACCACGGTGAGTAAGGTCGAACCCTCTTAATGACGCGCGGCAAACGAAGACTATGGCTATGCATTTCGATCTGGTTGACCTGCGCCTGATGATACGGGTCGCCGAGGCCAACAGCCTCACGCGCGGCGCGGAGGCTGTCTACATGTCGGTGCCCACCGCAAGTACCCGCATCAAGAACATCGAAGATAGCATTGGCATCAAGTTGTTCTATCGCACCAGTCAGGGTGTCACCCTGACTTTGCCAGGGCAGGCCTTCGTGCACCACGCCAGACTGGTGCTGGGGCAACTCGAGCACCTGAGCGGCGACCTGCAGGAATATGCGAAGGGAATCAAGGGCCACCTTCGCGTGTTCGCGAATACCACGGCACTTGGCGAGTTCCTGCCGCCGGTGTTGCGTGCTTATCTGCTCGCACACCCCGACGTGAACATCGACCTGCGTGAGCGCCTGAGCGGTGACATCGTGCGCGCAGTTTCCGATGGGCAGACGGATATCGGGATCGTCGCTGGCACGGTGCGCACAGAGAACCTCGAAGTGATTCCCTACCGGCGCGACCGGCTCGTGCTGGTGGTGCCACGCGATCACCCGATGGCGGCGCTGCCTTCGGTCGCCTTCGTCGATACGCTGGAACTCGAACACATCGGCCTGCATGAGTCGAGCGCGATCCACGCCTTCCTGCGGCAGATCTGCAGTGGTTTGCATCGCACGATCCGGTTGCGGATCCAGGTCGGCAACTTCGAGGCGGCCTGTCGAATGATCGAAGCGACGGTGGGCGTGAGCGTCCTGCCCGAGTCGGCCGCGCGGCGACATGCGGAGACGATGGCGATCCAGATCGTTCCGCTGATCGACGACTGGTCGCTACGTGCGATGCAGATCTGCGTGCGCAGCATGGAGTCGCTGCCGCCTTTCGCGCGCGATCTCGTGACGTTGCTGATTGAAGACGCGCGCATGGCGAGCGAAGCGACTGCTGACTGAGCGACCCATGCCACTTTCATCCATGCCATCCAACCGGGAAGCCTCATGAAGATTCGCGCTGCCGTCTTCAAGGAAATCGGTGCCTCTGTACTTTACGCACAAATCCTTCCGCTGCAAGCAAAGGAAGTCGATCTCGACTCGCCTAGCCGCTCAAAGGCAAAATTTGAAATCGCGGATTCAGGTTTGAGACGTCCTTGTATTGAGGAAATTTCCGCTAGGTGGCGCCGGAATGTCCACCTCAGGTGGCCCAGGATCACCGCGAGGAGAAGCCTTTCGCGATTCCCCGACCTTCACCCGCATTGTCCAAACCCTGCAGGTGCGCCAAGTCGCAGTGACAAGGCAAGTGAGATTGCTTGGAGCTTTTTCGCCACTTGCTCAATATTCGTCTCAACGGCTTCACTTTCGAGCAAGCTGAGAGCCAATCCCGCAATAACTTTATTGGAAAAATCACGAACGGCAACACCAACGCAGAACATTCCATCCCGAATCTGACCATTATCTATTGAAAATCCGTGGCTGCGAGCTTGCTGGATATCATCCATTAATTGATCAAGATTTGAAACGCTTCGAGATGTCAATTGGTGAGGCCACTGTGACTTTAGATGTTGTTGGATTTCTTGATCGCTCAGCGCACCAAGCATAATTTTCCCAGTTGCGGTGAATGCTGCTGGTAAGCGCATACCAATTTGGAATGTGAAACCGAGCGGTCTCTGGCTATTTCGACAGGCGAGATAAACCACGTCGTTTCCGTCGAGTACGCTCAAAGTAATTGCATAGTCACGCAGATCATCATTCCCAGCCATGTGCTCTTGAAATGCACGTATCAGATCTGTTTGGTTTAGGAAAGCGTGGGCCCAGCGCATGATTTGCGGGCCTATTTGATAAGTGCCATCAGCGGCTTTTACTAGCATGCCAAGTTCCAACATCGTCCCTAGCAGGCCATGCGTCGTACTTTTCGGCAAGTCGAGGTTGCGCGCGAGCATCGCAGCAGTGAGGGGGACCGGGCTAGATGCCACTGCGTCCAAGATGCCAGCGCCACGGCGAAGGGCCGGGGTACTATTTTCATATGAAGCAATTTTCATGCCAAAATGTCCTAGGGAATACACTAGTTGTTTGAAGGAGAAGTTGTGAATAGACTTCAATAGTTCATTCTACAGAACCAAGTTCAACATGCTGAATCAATTCAAAAGATCAACGAAATTTTGTGTGAGGCTCGCTCTATGTTGAGGGTGCCGACATTATTGCGCGATAGATGCTTGGTTGACGGTCGGTGGATTGACTCCTCGAATGAGGCGCGCATCGAGGTTAAAAATCCTGCGGATGGTACTGTTGTCGGCACTGTCCCGATTTTGGGGGCGGAGGAAGTGCGGCAGGCAATCGCCGCAGCGCAGCGTGCTCTAGGTGGCTGGTCCAGGCTGACAGCGCGTGACAGAGCTGCTATTTTGAAACGATGGCATGGGCTGGTTCTAGACAATTTGGATGATCTAGCAGTACTAATGACCGCTGAACAAGGCAAACCACTGGCCGAGGCAAGAGGCGAAATTCAGTACGCCGCGTCTTTTATTGAATGGTTTGCTGAAGAAGCAAAACGTGCCTATGGCGAAATAATTCCCTCGCCCCTGGCCGATCGCCGTTTAATGGTACTGCGTCAGCCGGTGGGTGTGTGTGCCGCCATCACGCCATGGAACTTCCCTGCAGCGATGATTACGCGAAAGGCTGCTCCAGCTATGGCCGCGGGCTGCACTATCATTATCAAGCCTGCGGAACAGACGCCACTATCGGCTTTGGCCTTGGCGGAACTTGCGATGCAGGCTGGAATTCCAGCCGGAGTTTTCCAGGTCGTGACTGGTGATCCAAAGATTATTGGTGGGCTTCTCACTGAAAGCTCCGTCGTGAGAAAGTTGTCATTTACCGGATCCACCGAGGTCGGGCGTATCTTGATGGCGCAGTGTGCGCCCACCATCAAGCGCCTTTCGCTTGAGTTGGGAGGTAATGCTCCCTTCATAGTTTTTGATGATGCTGATCTTGATGCTGCAGTAGAGGGAGCACTGGCTTCGAAATATCGCAATGCCGGTCAAACCTGCGTATGTACGAATCGCTTTTATGTGCAATCGAGCATTTACGAATCGTTCGCAAAACGCCTTACTGAACGTGTCGCAGAACTGTCGATTGGACCTGGGGATCAATCTGGAGTCCAGATCGGGCCGCTTATTGATGCCGAGGCCGTAGCCAAGGTTGAGGCGTATATCGCGGATGCGTTGGCGCATGGCGCCAAGATTGAAATCGGTGGGCGTCGCGGGCAACAAGGCCCGTTGTTTTACGAACCGACAGTTCTCAGCGGCGTAACTCAGGCGATGCGAGTAGCGCGCGAAGAAATTTTTGGACCGGTTGCTCCGCTCTTCTCGTTTGATAGTGAAGAGGAAGTTATTGCCATGGCCAACGCAACAGAATATGGCCTCGCAGCGTATTTCTATACCTTGGACGCGAGGCGTGCATGGCGCGTAACCGAGGCGTTGGAGTACGGCATGGTGGGACACAACACTGGACTAATTTCGAATGAAGTCGCTCCATTCGGCGGAATCAAACAATCCGGTGTGGGTCGGGAAGGTTCAAGACACGGGATGGAAGAGTATCAGGAGTTGAAATACTGGTGCTCCGTTGTTGAGTAATATGAATAACGCGAAAATAGAGCGTAGCTATATGGAAAATAAATCATTTGAATTTCATACTGTTCCATTAATTCGAGTGGAGTGGGGCGGTGCAGGTCGATTAGCGGAGTTGCTTGCCGAAAAATTCGCACAGCGCAACATCTTAATTGTTACAGATCCAGGTTTGGTCAAGGCGGGATTGATTGAGCCGATAGTTTCCAATCTACGTGCGAACGGTTACTCCGTTGCGATATTCGATGCTGTCGTCGCTGATCCACCAGAAGATGTGGTGCTCGCAGCGGTCGAATATGGACGACAAGTCAAACCAGGGGTTATCCTTGGGTTGGGAGGTGGCTCTTCACTCGATGTAGCAAAGCTTCTTGCGGTCTTGTTGGCTTCTGAGCAAAAAATTACTGACATCTACGGTATCGGTAAAGTTCAGGGAACTCGCCTACCGCTAGTACAAATACCCACGACGGCAGGCACCGGCTCAGAAGTCACTAACATTTCGATCATTACCACTGGTGCTGCTACAAAGTTGGGAGTGGTTGCGCCGCAGCTATACGCTGATCTAGTGCTGCTTGATGCACAGCTGACACTCGGTTTGCCGCGCATAGCAACGGCCGCAACTGGTATCGATGCGATGGTGCATGCGATCGAGGCCTATACCAGCAAGATCAAGAAAAATCCAATATCCGATACTTTAGCGCGCGAGGCGTTACGGATCATCGCGGCCAATCTCCTGACCGCTTGCCAAGATGGTCAGAACCGGGCGGCACGCGAGGGTTTGCTACTTGGCGCGACCCTGGCGGGTCAAGCTTTCGCGAATTCCCCGGTCGCTGCAGTACATGCCTTGGCGTATCCGTTGGGAAGTCACTACCACGTGGCTCACGGATTGTCGAATGCGCTCATGCTTGGCCCGGTATTGCGTTTTAATACATCGGCAGCGGCACATCAATATGCTGAATTAGCCGACGTGATTGGTGTTCCGGGCTATGGGAATACAGAAGAACGGGCGGATGCTTTCATTCAAGCAATCGAAATATTGATGAGTGAAAGCGGCTCGCCTCGGCGGCTTCGGGACGTGGGTGTTACCGAGGATAGCTTGGGTATGCTTGCTGACGAAGCCATGAAACAGACACGTCTGCTCATCAACAACCCAATTGCGTTGCAACGTAACGATGCCATGGCACTCTATCGTGAAGCATATTGATATAAAAAATATCTGTAGTAAATTGCTTCATCCTGATAATGGGATTCATGCTGTTTTAATATACGCTATTTGATGGATTTGTTTTATGCAATCACTAAATAAAAAAATCAGATTTAAGACAGATCAGCAGATGATAGTATTATTGACCTCGTTAATAATATTTGTTATTTTCTCTTTTACTCTTTCGAATTTCTTTAGTGCCGGAAATCTGATAGCTATGATGCGCTCAATCGCAGTGTTGGCTATTCTTGGACTTGGGATGGCCATTGTTGTGATTGGTCGAGGTATTGACTTATCCATGGTGGCTTTGATGGCTGTGCCTACTGCCTTGGTGATGACATTGGTAGAAAGTGGCGTTGGATTAGCATTATCAATTATGGTGGGTGTGGCTTTTGCTATTGTCGTGGGTGTAATTAATGGCGTTCTTGTGGCATATGCAGAAATACCAGCGTTGTTTGTGACGTTGGCCATGGGTTTGGTCTTGGCGGGTTTGGGGCAAGTAGGGATATTGAAGGCGGACATGGTCAGCTGGCCGGAAGGTATGGATCCAGTGCGTTGGATTGGTGGTTCAAACGTATTTGGCGTGCCTAGTAGCGTTTTGGTCGCTGCTGCCATGTTTCTTTTTGTGAACTGGCTTTTAAGAAAAACAAAAATCGGGCGTTTTATCTACTCTGTTGGCGATAATCCAAACACGGCAAGAACTACGGGTATTTTTGTGCGCCCGATCATGGTTTTGCAATATGTTTTGGCAGCCTTAATTGCTGTGTTGGCGGGTTTGGTCATGGCCTCGTCGAATAATTTGATGGACACCAGAATCTACAACCTTTCGTTAATTTATGACATTATTTTGGTGGTGGTCTTAGGAGGGGTTGGCCTGTCCGGTGGTCGTGGCGGGGTATGGAGCGTTTTGGTTGGAACCTTGCTCGTCGGTATTGTGTTCAATGGTATGACCATCATGAATTTTCCACTGGATATTCAGGATTTGTTCAAAGGTATTATTTTGTTGATTGCCGTTATTGTGGATAGTTTCTTGAATCCGAGAAATGAGGAAACAGGGCAGCAGGGGGATATTTGATTTTCCAGATGGAGGTGAGTTGTATATTTATTAACTCGTGCGTAGATTGTTTTTGAATTTATAAAGGAGACGTAAATGAAAGTGACCGCAAATACCAAAGCTACTCAGTTCGGGATGAAATCCCTTCTCGCTCTGACCATTGCCGCAGTAGGAACAATGGTTGGGGTGGCGCATGCACAGGATGGGGCTATCAAGGATCCCGAGCGGACGCATTATTACGAGGTATTTAAGGGCAAACGGGTGGTTTTTGTTCCCGTGTTTATGGGCTTGGATCTGACCGAAGGTTGGTCCAAAATAATGACCATTCAGGCCAAACGGCTGGGTTACAACTATGAGGTGAGAAACGCCAACTTCGACACCTCTGCAGGCGTTCAAATCCTGACTCAGTTGCTCAATGAAAAACCAAAACCCGACGTAGTGGTGATTCAAAACCCCGACGTTACTTCCTATGCCAAGCTTGAAAAGCGGATGGAGGATGCCGGCATCCGAGTAATCCAGCTGAACATGAAGAGCTTGACGTCGACGACGGGATTTGCCGGTGCGGACGCCACGGTGATCGGGGAAACTCAGGCCGAATGGGTGGTTAAACAGTGCGGCCCGAATACCTCGCGCAAGGTGTTGATCTTGAACGGACCGACCACGGCGCCGTGGACGGTCTACATGCAAGAGGGCTACAACAATGTGCTGTCCAAAAACCCGGATATCAAGGTGGTTGCACGCCAGTCGATTGGCAATTACGACTCATCGAAGGCCAAGTCGATCACCGAAGTGACGCTCAAGCAGCACCCTGACCTTTGCGCCATTATGGGTGTTTGGGATATCCCCGATCTCGCGACCGGGTCAGCCGTCAAGGATGCAGGAAAGTCGGGTAAGGTGCTGGTTTCAACCAGTGGGGGTGGGGGCGAAGTGGCGTGCAAAGGCTTGCAGACCAAGGCTTTTGACCATTACGTTAGCTATGACGTGCCGGGTCAAGGCCGTGACGTCAATGACTTGATCCAGATGGCTCTGCAATTGAACGACCAGCCGGGAAAAGTCAAGGTGGCGCATTACACGCCGTTGTCGGTTTTCACGCAGGCCGACGTAGCCAGCCATAAGTGCTGGACACTCGACACTCTGAATTGATATACAGCCAAAGGTGCCCTGGTACGGTGCCTTTGGCATTTCTCCATGTTTTGACTTCCAGTCCCAACTGGCACAGTGCTTTATTGATCAAGCACGATAGTTTGTGTATCCAAAAATCAAAATGGTAAATTGTCCATATGTCAATGGAATCATCTGGTGAATTCAATCGGTTGCGCTATAAATATTGGCCTGATCGCGCAATAGGGGAGTTGCTCTCCAAGAATTGGATGGAGACGGCGGTTCCATTGCTAGTACTTGTGCTGGTGATCGCTGTATTTTCGTCGCTTGTTGAAAACTTTCTCTCTTTCAGCACGATTGCCGGCTTTCTGCGGGAAGGCAGCGAGCTCGGCTTTATCGTGCTGGGGCAGGCCATCGTGTTGATCGTCGGCGGCATTGATTTGAGCGTTGGATCGATTTACGCAATCTGCAACGTATTGGTGCTGTATCTGGTTCACGTTCAGGAGTGGTCGGTGGCTTCCTCCATTGTCGTGACCTTGCTGGTAGGGGCGGCCCTGGGGGCCGTCAATGGCGTGCTCATCGGTTACCTGAAGCTGCGAGCCTTCCTCACGACGTTGGTGACTCTGATTGTTCTACGCGCGATTTACAACCTGATTCAGTTCAAGTGGGCCGTCGGTATCGCATCGACACTGCCAGAGTCTAATCTTTGGGACTATCTGGGCAGCGGAAAAATGCTCAGCCTCCCCATTGCGACTTGGATATTTGCGGTGGTTGTTGTTGGTTTCCACCTGTTCCTTACGCGTATGCGTGGTGGCTGGCGTCTGCTTGCGGTCGGGGGCTCGCGCCGCTCGGCTTACAACTCGGGGCTGCCGGTGAATCGCATTGCGGCGCTGGCCTATGTGGCGTCGGGCGTGTTTGCCGGGGTGGCGGCGGTGCTTTTTGCCGCACGTGTGGACAGTAGCAGCGCTGATACAGGCCTAGGACTGGAAATCGTTGTGCTTGCGGCAGCCTTGCTCGGTGGCATCCGTCTGGGCGGCGGCAAGGGCTCGGCAATGAAGGCGGTGCTCGGCACCTTTATCATCTTGATCGTCACCAACAGCCTGCGCGGCTTGGCGGTGCAAGCGGGCTATATTCGTATCGCGTTAGGCGTGATCATGATACTCGCCGTGACCCTGGATATCCGTTGGTTCAAGAACCGGGGCAAAGCGATAAGCGAGCTGTATGTCAGCCCAGGTTACTTGCCTATGCCAAAGGCCGCATCGCTTGCGGCCGGAACGCCCTATGCGGTGAATAACAAGCTAGGTAATATTGAGCTCATTGGCCTGGGGCAGGTTGAGTCACCGGAAGACGTGATTCTGGACGTGGACGATCATTTGTACTGCGGAACCCGCCATGGCGACATCATGAAATTCCATGCGCCGGATTACAAAAAAATGGAGGTGTACGCGCATATTGGCGGTCAGCCGCTGGGAATGGCCTTCAATGCCGCCGGAGATCTGTATGTCTGCGTTGGTGGCATGGGCTTGTACAGGGTGAGGCGCGCTGATCGCGTGGTGGAAAAGGTCACCGATGAGACCAATCGCTCGTGGAACACGGTCAACGACGACAGCCGTTTGCGCCTCGCTGATGACCTGGATATCGCGCCCGACGGTCGTATCTATTTCTCGGAAGCGACCATACGCTACGAAATGAGCGAGTGGCCTATTGATAGCTTAGAAGCGCGCGGCAACGGACGCCTCATTTGCTATGACCCGAAAACCGACAAAACGCAGACGGTGCTCAAAAATCTGGTGTTTCCCAACGGCATTTGCATGGTGGGCGATGGGCAGTCGCTACTGTTTGCCGAGAGCTGGGCCTGCCGGATTAGCCGCTACTGGTTTGATGGGCCGAACAAGGGTCAGGTGCAGGTGGTGATTCCCGATTTGCCGGGCTATCCCGATAATATCAACCGTGCTTCCGACGGCAATTTTTGGATCGCCATCATGGGTATGAGGAGTCCGTCCTTTGACCTGGCGATGCGCTGGCCGGGCTTCAGACGCCGGATGGTCAAGCGCTTAGGACATGACGAATGGTTGTCGCCCAATATCAACGTCGGCTGCGTGATCAAGTGCGACTTGAATGGAACTGTTCTGGAGTCCTATTGGGATAAGGGAGGCGAGAACCACCCGATGATCACCTCGATGCGCGAGCACAAAGGCTATCTCTATCTGGGTGGAATTTCCAATAATCGTATTGGGCGATTGCGTCTGGATGGCGCCGACCCACATTTCATTCAACATCCGATCAACGCGAGGTAAGCCATGTTGAAACAACTCAAGCGGGCGCGTGACCGGTTCTTTGGCGCGGGTGAAGCAGACACCTCAGTTCCAGTGCTTGATGGACCGCTCAAGCCCAACCATATTCTTGAAAACGCCGAGGTTTTCTTCGAAGCTACTGGCCTCGAGGATATTTGTATCACCGCCGATGGCCGCCTGATGGTGGCCAGTGGCGTCACGGTGCTTTCCGTTGACGATTCGGGTATGGCACAAACCATCGCCAGCCTGGACGAGCCTGTTCAGGCGCTCACCGCCTACAGTGATGGGCTGGTGGCCGCCACTAGCGGCAGCCTGCACTTTATCGGCGGACATCTCGACGGCAAGCAATACCGGGTGGCGAAGGAGTCTTTCGACGGTTGCATCAATGCGATGTGCGAGCACCCCGATGGTTCCATCATCATCAGCGAGGGCTCGGGTAGGCATGGGTATTCTGAGTGGACAAAGGACTTGCTCAGTGACGGCGCCAGCGGTCGGGTTCTGCAGTATCGGCCCGAGAACGACAAGCTAGACATAATCAAGCAAGGCCTGAAATACGCCTACGGTGTGGTGGTGGACACACAAGGCGAAATCTACACCTCCGAATCCTGGGGGCATCGCATCGTTCAGATAGCACAGGGGAATGCGCGCAGCGTTTATCAGGACTTGCCTGGCTACCCCTCGCGGTTGATCAAGGCGGAGGCAGGCGGATATTGGCTGACCGTGTTTGCGCCGCGCAACCAGCTTGTCGAATTCGTGCTGCGGGAAACAGGTTTCAAGCATGAAATGATGGCCAAAATCGATCCGAAATACTGGATTGCACCGGCGCTCAGCTCGGGGCACGATTTCATAGAGCCCATGCAACAAGGGGGAGTGCGCCAAATGGGGGTGCTCAAGCCCTGGGCCCCCGCGCGCTCCTACGGTTTGGTGGTGCGTCTCGATGCTGACTTCCAGCCGCAGTATTCGCTGCACAGCCGCGTTGGTGGCTACAACCACGGAGTGACGGCAGTGGCCGAGTTCCACGGCGTACTGCTGGTCTTGTCCAAAGGGGCGAGTAAGGTGCTGCGCCTCCCTCTGTCTGACATTAAATAATGGGTGAGGGTTATGACTCCAATTTTGGAACTTAGGGGCATCACAAAACTATACGGGGGAGTGCCGGCGGTCGACGGTGTCGATTTCACCCTGAACAAGGGCGAAGTGCACGCCTTGTGCGGGGAAAACGGTGCCGGAAAATCCACCCTAACCAAAATCATGGCTGGCGTGGTTGAACCGAGCGAAGGCGAGCTGGTGCTGGAGGGCCGAAGGGTGCAGTTCCGCAACCCGGTCGAGGCGCAGCGTGAGGGGATTGCCATGGTGTTTCAGGAAACCAGCCTGGTACCGACGATGACGGTGGGGCAAAACCTTTACTTGGGCAACGAAAAGCTCTTCAACCGCTTGCGCGCGGTGTACATCGCCTCGCAGCAGTTGCTGCAGTCGCTCAACTTCAACGTCGACCCGACGAAGACCGTGAGCGAGCTGGGGGCTGCGCAAAAGCAGATGGTGGAGATTGCCCGTGCGGTGCTGCACAAGGCGCGGGTGATTATTTTTGACGAGCCGACGGCGACGCTGACACCGGAGGAAAAGCGATATTTCTTCGACTTGATCCGCAACTTGAAGGGGAATGGCGTCTCCATCATTTTCATCTCGCACGCTCTTGAGGAAGCGCTGGAAATTTCCGACCGCATTACCATCATGCGTGACAGCAAGTTGATTGTCTCAGACGACACCGCCAATTTCGATCGCGAGAGCATCATCCGCGCCATGGTGGGACGCGATCTCTCCAACACCTTGTACGGCAAAAAGGAAAGTGTGCGCCCCGCCGGCAAGCGGGTGCTCAGCGTGCAAAACCTGCGCATGGGCACCATGGTCAGGAATACGTCGTTTTCGGTGTTTTCCGGCCAGATTACCGGGGTTTTTGGTTTGATTGGCTCGGGCCGCACGGAAACTTTCAAGGTGGTTGCGGGCGTGATCAAGCGCGATTACACCCATGGGGGCAAGGTTATCTTCAACGACCGTCCGGTTCGCTACCGGGTCCCGGCGCCTGCCGTGGCCGAGGGCATCGCCTACATCACGGAAGATCGCAAGGTCGATGGTTTCTTTGAAACTATGTCAATCTCCCGCAACATTTATGCAGGCGTACTCGCCAAGGAGCGGCTCGAGCGCTTTCTTACCTCGAACGGCGAGGAAAAGAGCATAGGTCAGGAGTGGCGCCAGAAGCTCAACATCCGCTCGGTGACAGCCGATGCCAACGTCATCGAGCTGTCGGGCGGCAACCAGCAAAAGGTGGTGATCGCCAAGTCGCTTATCCAAAACCCTAAGCTGGTGATCTTCGACGAACCCACGCGTGGGGTCGACGTCGGTGCCGTGGCCGAGATTCACGACATCATCCGCAAGCTCGCCGACGAGGGGCTGGCGGTGGTGGTGATCTCCTCCTACCTCCCGGAAATCATGCTGTTGTCCGACCGAATCCTGGTCTCGCGCCAAGGGCGCATCGTCGAGGAGTTCAACGGCCTGGAGGCGACGGAGGAAAAAATCATGTATGCCTCAATTCACTGAGGCGGGCACCGTCGATGACGGGTTGTTGCGATACCTGTCGCCGCAGTGTTGGCACCGACCAAAAACTGAGCTACATGTTTGACCTACCCTGCTGCAATTTTGTTCAGCGAGGGATTGAGGATTGATCACCATGGACATGATTGGCAGGATCCGGCGTTTGAACGTAAGGGGGAAGAAGTCGGAGCGCGAGATCGGGCGGCTGACGGGGTTTTCAAGTGCACCTGAAAACAAGGCAGGCTGAAAAAGCAGCTCCGACAGCTTGAAAAACAAGAAAAATGATGCACGGACCAAGCATGATGGAGACGGGTTGCATCATCTGAAAAATGCGGCGCTAAAGCACTCATCGATCCGAGTCGTTCAGTGCATCCCCGGGTGTCTTTGAGGCAAGTGGAAGTCCAATTTACAGATTTTATTTTTATGAAACTGTGAAAGTGTCGCATCCCGGACGATTGCATAGACTCTAAGCGCTACCCGTTGTTCATAGCCAGGGCTGTTCTGCGGGAGTTGATAGAGTCGCTTGAACCTACCTGGAGTGTCAAGCCATGATGATCGCTCTGCACAAGAATGCCCGCACCACCCCTGCGATTCGCGCAGAGATTGCTGCCAGCTCAGATACCGCTTCGGTGCTCGCCAAGCGCTACGGCATCACCGAGCAG
>JAGNYI010000033.1 GCA_017985015.1 Giesbergeria sp.
CCAGCCTGACGCAGAACCTGCACCACGAGATCGAGCTGGTCGTGGCCATTGGCAAAGGCGGACGGGACATTGCTGCGGCCGATGCCCACCAGCACATCTTCGGCTACGCGGTGGGCCTGGACATGACGCGGCGCGATCTGCAGGGCGAGATGAAAAAACAGGGCCGCCCCTGGTGCATCGGCAAGGGCTTTGATGCCAGCGCGCCCATCACCCCCATTACCCCAGCGGCGCAAGCGGGCGATGTCCAGCAGGCTGGCATCTGGCTGCAGGTGAACGGAGCGGACCGCCAGCGCAGCAACGTGGCGCAGCTGATCTGGAACATCGGCGAGGTCATCGAGCACCTCTCCAAGGCCTGGCAGCTCGCGCCCGGCGACCTGATCTACACCGGTACCCCGGCTGGCGTGGGCGCCGTACAGCACGGCGACCTGCTCGAAGGCGGTGTCGACGGCCTCGCGCCCCTGCGCCTGCGGGTGGCGTAAAGCAACTCACTTTTCAATAGCGGCAAGCGCAATCACCACAAGCGCTGGCGGCCTTTTTTGGCAAAATTTTTCGCATGAGCTTGCACAACCCTATCCGACATTGCCGCGACTGTGGCACCGCCGTGGTCTACCGGCTGCCCGACGACGGCGACACCCGCCAGCGGGCCGTCTGCCCGAGCTGTGGGCGGGTGCACTACGAAAATCCGCTCAACGTGGTGGGCACCATCCCGGTGCTGCCCGATGGCCGCGTGCTGCTGTGCCTGCGCGCCATCGAACCGCGGCGCGGCAAATGGACGCTGCCGGCTGGCTTCATGGAGCTGGGCGAAACCACGTCGCAGGGCGCCGCGCGCGAGACCGACGAGGAGGCCGGCGCGCACATTGCGCTAGGGCCGTTGTTTGCCGTACTCAATGTGCAGCGCGTGGGCCAGGTGCATCTTTTTTACCGCGCCGAACTGCTGTCGGAGCACCTGGACCCCGGCTTCGAGACGCTGGAGGCACGTTTTTTTACTGAGGACGAGGTGCCCTGGGACGAGCTGGCGTTTCGCACGGTGAAAGAAACCCTGGTGCGCTTTTTTGCCGACCGGCGCGCGGGCAGCTACGGTGTGCACTGCGTGGATATCGAATAGCGGCGGCGCCCCACCACTCAGAACGTGTTTACGGTCTCCCAGGGGTCCCTGCGAGACCGTAAACACGTTCTCAGGGGCGCGTTTCCACGAAAAACGGCACGTTGCCCTGCGCCGGAACCGGCGCAGGCACCACCACGCCGCGCTGCACCGGCGTCGCGACCACGATGCCCGGCTGCGGCGCAGGTGGCGTTGTGAGCACCATGCCCGGCTCCGGCGCAGGGGCCATCTCCGGGCTCGCAGCCTCCGGCAGCTCGTCGTAGGGGACCGGCGGCAAGGGCTGCGCCCGGGGTGTCGCGCTTTCCAGCGGGACCAGCGGCACCAGCGGCGCCAGCGGGGCTTCGGTGATCTCGGGCCGCTCGGCTTCGGCGGGGGCCGACGCGGCGGGCGCAGTGCCGGGCACCGGCAAGGCCCCTGCGGTGCGGTCCGGGGCGTCCGGCCCGCCCGTGCGGCGGCCGAACAGGTCGTACACCCAATTGCGCACGCCGGCCACGGCACTGCCCACCCAGCTGGACTCGTTCTCGTCGATGAAGCGCTGGTGGGTGTCGATCAGCTTTTGCCGCAGCGCCTGCTGGAACACCTCGCCCACCACGGGCAGCGCGCTGTGCGCGCCCTGGCCCCAGTAGTCGCTGCGCAGGGTGATGCGCCCGTCGTTGAAGCCCACCCACGCGCCGGCCACCAGCTGCGGGTGCATCAGGATGAACCAGCCGTCGGTGTTGTCCTGCGTGGTGCCGGTCTTGCCGGCCACGTCGGCGGTGATGCCGTAGCGGCTGCGGATGGCCACGCCCGTGCCCTTGTCAATCACGCCGCGCATGGCGTCGCGCAGTTGCTGGGCGGCCGTCAATCCCAGCACGCGCTCGGGCGCGGCGGGGGCGAAGTCTTCCAGCACCTTGCCGTTTTTGTCCTCGATGCGCGTGATGACCCGGGGCGCGTGGTAGCTGCCGGCGCTGGCGATGGCGCCGTAGGCCGCCACCATTTCCTTGAGCGTGACCGGGCTGGTGCCCAGCGCCAGCGAGGGCACCACGTCCAGCTTCGATTCGCGCACGCCCATGGCGCGTGCCAGCTGCGCCACGCGCAAGGGGCCCACCTGTTGCATGAGTTGCGCGGTGATGGTGTTCTTGGAATACGCCAGGCCATCGCTCAGCGTCATCGGCATCTCGCTCGGCGGCTTGTTGCCGTCCGTCGGGCGCCAGACCTGCTTGTTGCCCAGCGGGATTTCCACCGCAGTGTCCATCAGCGTATCGGTGGGCAGCAGGCCCTGGTCGAACGCGGCGCCGTACACAAAGGGCTTGAAGGTGGAGCCCGGCTGGCGGCGTGCAGCCTGCACGTGGTCGAACGGGTCCTGCGCGAAGTCGCGGCTGCCCACCCAGGCGCGCACCTCGCCCGTGCGTGGGTCCATGGCCATGAAGCCGGCCTGCACGCGCGTCTTGTCCTGGCGCAGTATTCGCAGGAAGGCCGGGTCGCCCAGCAGGTCCTTCAGGGCGTCCTCGGGCGCCGCGCCCTTGGCCACGGCGGATTCAAAGCGCGCCGACTCGCGCACCAGCTGCCGCACCAGCGGGCCCTTGGGGTTCCAGGCATTGCGCGAGGCCCAGGCCGTGTCGGCCACGCCCTGCAGCGCCGTGCCCTGGCGCGCTACGGCCTGGTTGGCCAGCGTTTGCAGGCGGTAGTCAATGGTGGTGCGGATCACCAGGCCGTCGTTGTACAGGCTGTAACCCTTGCGGTCGGCCCAGTCGATGAGCTGCTTGCGCAACTGCTGCGCCAGGTGCGGCGCGGGCCCGGCCGTTTCTACCTGCCGCTCAAAGCGAATGCGCAGCGGGCGCTTGGTGAGCGCGGCAAACTCTGCCTCGCCCAGCTTGCCGTGCTTCTTCATTTGCGCCAGCACGGTGTTGCGCCGGGCCTGGGCGCGCTCGGGGTTCAGCACCGGGTTGTAGTAGGCCGTGCCCTTGAGCATGCCGATGAGCGTGGCGCTCTCCAGCACGTTGAGCTGGTCGGCCGACTTGTCGAAATACGTGCGCGCCGCCATCTCGATGCCGTAGGCGTTGTAGAGGAAGGGCACCGTGTTCAGGTAGGTCTCCAGGATCTCGTCCTTGGAGTACAGCGCCTCGATCTTCAGCGCCGTGATGGCCTCCTTGACCTTGCGCGTGAGCGTGGGCGCGCGGCCAATGTCCTCGGGGTACAGGTTGCGCGCCAGTTGCTGTGTGATGGTGGAGCCGCCCTGCTTGTCGCCCCCCAGCGTGCGCACCAGCGCCGACGCCGTGCGGCGCCAGTCCAGCCCCCAGTGCTTGTAAAAGCGGTGGTCCTCGGTGGCGATGAGTGCCTCCACCACCAGCGGGGCAATCTCGGCCAGCGGCACCCAGGCGCGGTTCACCCAGCGGTACTCGGCCAGCAGCTTGCCATCGGCCGCGACGAGCTGCGCCGGCTGCTCCGTCTTGGCCTTGCGGATGTCGCTGATGGCGGGCGTAAACGGGATCAGCACCAGCACATACAGCACCATCGCCAGCCCGGCGGCGATGAGCGCCCAGAGCAGGCTGTGCAGCGACAGCAGCTTTTCAGGCCGCTGCAGCATGCGCGCCCACACCGGCCGCAGCGCGGCCCAGCGCGTGCGCAGGAAAGCAGGGAAAGACATGGAAATTGGGGTCAAAAGTGGCTCTAGCGCTTGATGGATAAGCGTGAGCAGCTATCAATTTGGGAGTATGCAGGCGGGATGGTTTGGCTTGCAGACCGCCCCTGGAAGGCGGGAGGTGCGCTGTTATACCGCCAATCATCGGACATTGCGGCTTGGGGTTGTAGCTGCGAAGACTGCCACGGGATGCGTGATTTGCGACTGGTGCACATCCAGGCCGCTATCGGTGTTGGTTACAGTAACGCAATGGCACCTACCATTGTTCGTGACGGCCCATTTCGTCTCTTCTTTTTTTCGCGGGAGGAGACACGCATTCACGTTCATGTTTCACACGTGGACGGTGAAGCGAAGTTCTGGCTTACACCACAGGTGGCTCTGGCCAACCATACTGGTCTTTCGGAGACGCAACTTCGACAAGCGCAAGCCGTTGTGAATGCACACTTGAAGGAGATCCAAGATGCCTGGAACCACCACTTTGGCGGCTGAAGTTACCCATGTTTCGAAGCACGGTTTTTGGCTTCTGCTTGCCGACGAGGAACTGCTCGTACCCTTCGAGCAATTCCCCTGGTTCCGAAAGGGGACGATCGAACAGATTTCCGAAGTTCAGTGGCCGACCCCCGACCATCTTTACTGGCCGATGTTGGACATCGACTTATCGGTGCAGTCCATTCGAAACCCATCCTCATTTCCGCTGGTTTCAGGCGCAGCGGGCTAACAGGTTGCTCGGCGCGGACACGCAACCGAAGGTTGCCGCTTCGCGGCACGGGTTGCGTGCCGGGCAGCGCCGACGTTAGGCGTCCCGAATCCCCGAACTCGCAGCGAGGTCATAGTTTGAGCCCAGCCATTGCAGCCTATGTCTTCGCCGTGCTTACCGGTGCTGCCATCCTCTTCCAGCTAGCACTCGCTGCGGGCATGCCTTGGGGCAAACTCGCATGGGGAGGCAAGTTTCCGGGTCAACTGCCCGCCTACATGCGAGCTGCGTCCGTTGCCTCGGCATTGCTCCTTCTCGGCTTTGGAATGGTCGTCTCAGCGCGGGCCGGAATCGCGCTTGCTCACTGGCAACCCGTTTCACGGCTACTCGTGTGGGTAGTAGTCGCCTACTGTGCGCTCGGTGTCATTGCCAACTCGCTAACGCCAAGCGCTTGGGAGCGAGCCATCTGGCTGCCAACAACAATTCTGCTTCTGGCCTGTAGCATCGTAGTGGCCGCAGCGGTATGAGGCTTCGAATCCGCATGAACGAAATGCGAACGTATGCAGGTACGCCTAACGGGTTCGTCGAATGGACCCACAACGGCGGCCACCATGGTCGCCATTCTTCAATGCCGAGTGCGCCGTTGCGGCCCATTCACGGCCAACGTTAAACGACCACTTCTCCATGCACCCACCGACCGCTCCTGGCCGATTGCCGCCCTCAACGCATAACGCCCGTCCGGGAAATCTCGCGTCCAGATCGATAGACCGCCCAACCGTTCACACCGACCCCAACCCCAACTGCCGCAAAAACGGCAGCGTCTTCTCCGCCGCACGCTGCCCTTCGGCAATGGCCTCTTCGGCGCGGTAGAAGTCCATCAGGCCCAGGTGGGCCAGTTGCGGGGCGATCATCACCTCGGGTGGGTCGCCCGCCATGCGGCTGCGCGTGATGCGCACCTGCATGATGTTGACGCTGGCCAGCACCACCTCCACCAGTGACGGCGTGGGCACGCGTGCGGGGTCGGGCGCGGGCAGCAGGGAGGCAAAGCCATCTTGCAGGCGGCTCAGCCAGCCGGCCGTTTCTTCATCGTTCTGCGGTGCTTCGGCGGGCAGCCTGGCCGCGCCGTTGGCGCCGGGCCCGCGCAAATGGCGGCCCAGGATGTCGGCATTCAAGTCCACGGCGATCACGATGTCGGCCCCCATGGCCCGCGCCAGCGACACGGGCACGGGGTTGACCAGCCCGCCATCGACCAGCAGGCGCCCGTCGCGCTGGGCCGGGGTGAACAGGCCGGGCAAGGCCATCGAGGCGCGCACCGCGTCGGCGGTGGAGCCGGTGCGCAGCCACACCTCGCTGCCCGAGTGCAGGCCCGTGGCCACGGCGGCAAAAGGCATGTCCAACGCCTCGATGGGGCGGTCGGAGAAGCGGTTGCGGAAGAACTCGATCACCCGCTCGCCCTTGAGCATGCCGCCCGCGAGCTTGAAATCCATGAACGAGAACATGGTGCGCCCGGTCAGGCCCCTTGCCCACTGCTCGAAACGGTCCAGTTCGCCCAGCGCGTAGGCGGCGCCCACCACGGCGCCAATCGAGGCACCGCACACCAGGTCGGGCTGGATGCCGGCCTGCTGCAGCGCGCGGATCACGCCGATATGCGCCCAGCCGCGCGCCGAGCCGCTGCCCAGCACCAGGCCAATGACGGGTTTGCGCTGGCCGGTCATGGCTCCTGCCCCGCCGGGGTGGAGCCCGCCAGCAGCGCCTGCAGGCCGGCTTCGTCCAGCACGGGCACGCCCAGCTCCTGCGCCTTGGCGAGCTTGCTGCCGGCCTCCTCGCCGGCCACCACGTAGCTGGTTTTTTTGCTGACCGAGCCCGCCACCTTGGCGCCCGCGGCCTCCAATAGGTCCTTGGCCGCCCCGCGCGAGAGCGTGGGCAAGGTGCCGGTGAGCACCACCGTCATGCCGGCCAACGGCAGCTGCGTGCGCTCGGCTGGCGGGCCTTCGGGCCAGTGCACGCCACAGGCGCGCAGTTGTTCGATGACTTCGACGTTGTGCGGCTGGGCCAGAAAGGTATGGATGGCTTCGGCCACCACCGGCCCGACATCCCGCACTTGCAGCAATTGCTCGGTACTGGCCTGCAAGATGGCGTCCAGGCTGCCGAAATGCCGCGCCAGATCCTTGGCCGTGGCCTCGCCCACCTGGCGGATGCCGAGCCCAAACAAGAAGCGCGGCAATGTGGTGCTTTTGGATTTTTCCAGCGCTGCCAGCAGGTTCTGCGCCGATTTCTCGCCCATGCGCTCGAGCGCCAGCAAGCCAACAAGGCCGATACGGTACAGGTCGGGCAGGGTGCGCACCACGGCGCCATCGACCAGCTGGTCCACCAGCTTTTCGCCCAGGCCGTCGATGTCCATGGCGCGGCGGGCGGCAAAGTGCAGCAGCGCTTCCTTGCGCTGCGCCGGGCAAAACAGGCCACCGGTGCAGCGGTGGTTGGCCTCGCCGGGTTCACGCACCACGGCGCTGCCGCAGATGGGGCACTGGCGCGGCATGCGGAAGTTGGGCACATACATCTCTCGCGGAGGATGTCCGTGAATATGCTTTACAGGCACCCCATCGACAAAAATGACTTCAGGAGCGTCAGTTAGGGGAGGCACGATGCCTACAACTTCCGGAATCACGTCGCCCGCCCGGCGCACCACCACCTGGTCGCCCACGCGCACGCCCTTCTTGCGGATCTCGAACAGGTTGTGCAGCGTGGCGTTGGTGACGGTGACACCGCCGACAAACACCGGCGCCAGCCGCGCCACCGGGGTCAGCTTGCCGGTGCGGCCGACCTGCACGTCGATCCCTTCGATGCGCGTGACCATCTCCTGCGCCGGAAACTTGTGCGCCACGGCCCAGCGCGGCTCGCGCGTCTTGAAGCCGAGCTGGCGCTGCAGGGCGAGCGAATCGACTTTGTAGACCACGCCGTCGATGTCGTAGGGGAGCTGGTCGCGCTCAGCGGCGATGCGTTCGTGGAACGCTACCAATTCGCTAGCGCCCAGCGCTTGTGTGGTCTGCGCTGCGACCGGAAAACCCCATTGCTTCAATTGCTGGAGCAGATCGAAGTGCGTGGCGAAATCCGGGCCGCCCTGCTCCACCGGCGTGACCTCACCCAAGCCATAGGCGAAAAATCGGAGCGGCCGCTGCGCCGCAATGGCCGGGTCCAACTGGCGCACTGCGCCGGCGGCGGTGTTGCGCGGGTTGATGAAGGTTTTCTGGCCGCGCTCGCGCTGGGCCTCATTCAGCCGCTCGAAGTCGGCGCGCGCCATGTAGACCTCCCCCCGGACTTCCAGCACGGGAGGCACATCGCTCGGCAAGCGCAAAGGAATCTGCCGAATGGTGCGGATGTTGTGCGTGACGTCCTCGCCCACTTCGCCATCGCCCCGGGTGGCGGCCTGCACCAACACGCCGGCCTCGTAGCGCAGGTTCATGGCCAGGCCGTCGAACTTGAGCTCCGCCACGTAGGCCACGGGCAGAGCGTCAGCTGCCAAACCGAGTTCCCGGCGTACGCGGGCGTCGAAGGCGAGTGCGCCGGCGGGCGACACATCGGTTTCGGTGTGAATGGACAGCATGGGCACGGCGTGCCGCACCGAGTTCAGCTCAGGGCGCGGGGCGCCGCCCACGCGCTGGGTAGGCGACTCGGGCGTGACCCACTCGGGGAACTGCGCTTCCAGCGCCTGCAGCGCGCGGAACACGCGGTCGTACTCGGCGTCGGGCACCTCGGGCGCGTCCTGCACGTAGTACTGGTGCGCCCAGCGGTCCAGCTGCTGGCGCAATGCTTCTATTTTTATAGCTGCCTGCGCTTGTCCAGATTGCGCTGGAGCCGAAAAAAGGTCTAAGTTTTCGGGCATGTCAATTGAGAACAGCGATCCAACCCGGCGCCGACACTTGCAGCGGGCGTGCCCGCAGCCAGCGCTCGCCGTGGAACCGGCTTTGCCGGGCCACCAGTGGCGTCCCCCTCCTGCAGCGCGTGGTGGTGCGAGAAAAGGGGCTGGGTGCGGCTCCAAGCCTGCCTGCGCAGGCTTGGACATCCCCGAAGGGCTACCGCTTCTGGCGGCAGCACGACGGCGCGAAGCGACGCAGTGGGGGAGTCCATACACGACATGTTAGGCGGCACTTTGCATGCGCCGACGCACAACCAGGACCCTTAGAACTTCTTCTGAACCGGGGTGGCTGTTGTGCATGTGCCAGTAATGAAGTTGGGGGCGCCCTCCGTGCTCATCCGAAACGCACCCGTGTACCGATTCAGAGTGGCCACGAAGTGCTTGCCGAATGGAAATCGGACCTCGCTGTCGGAGATCACGGCAGGAATACCTGTTACGGTAGAACTTTCAATGTCGAGGTGAAAAGTAAGGTCGTTATGTCGTCCGCCCCTCTCATCGGTCTGCGTGCAAACTAGAGTCGTAATAGACGGCCGGGGCGACGCAGGCGTAGAAGGACTTGCAGGCATTAGAGAGCCGACAAATTGCGTTAGGATTTGCGAAAGGTCACTGAAGTACTTCTCCGCTTGCTCCGGGGATGGTGACTTTACCTGCTTGAACTCAAAATTCAAACCGAGAACACTCTGCCAATGTGACACTCCGTTCGGTCCCTTTGCATGAAGCAACCACTTTGTGAGGCGACTTGAGTTAATTGCGTCTATTGCCTCGGCAGAGAAAAGCTTCCTTGACTCTGCGTAGTCGCTCGCTGCTACCTTTCGAAGAAAAGTTGCCACGAACAGGGCTACTTCGAGATCGTTGACATGTTTGGAGTCAAACGCGAAGTTTAGATTCTCACCGCCCTTTAGTTTGAAAGTTGTGATGCCAAGCAGTCTTGCGCGCGAATCGAAGAGGCCTCCGCCACTGTTTCCGCTGGAGATCGCGGCTGAGAACTGAAGGAGTGTCGCGTTGTTCTCTGTGCGAATGGACGAAATTATTCCTTGAGTTATCGTTTGTTCCAGACCGAGCGGTGCTCCAATCGCGAATACTGGCTCGCCGATAGACGGCGTTGCGGTCAGTTCGATCGATGCTTTTGGAAAGACCTTGGACTCGGTGTGAAGAATTGCAAGATCAAACTCGTCATCGACATACACGACTTCTGCTGCAGTCTGCTGATTGCGCTGACGAACTATCACGCGCTCTGCGGCTCGCACTACGTGCGCATTCGTGGCGATCCAACTTGAAACCGGCTTTCGATCAGTGTCAAGGCCATGGTTGAAGACAACGCCGCTGCCTTGAAGGAGTGACCCGGTCGCGGAGCGCGCCTCGACCACAACAACTGTGTTTCTCACTGCCGCGTATACCGCAGTCGCGTCGAGTTGCTTCGGGTTCTGAGGTCGGGTCTGTCCAAGGCACAGAGCGGGCGCGAGGCACACTGAAACCGCAATGGGCAGGACCGCATCGATTCGAAGAGTAGAAAGCGTGAAGAAGGTCATGCGTGGTGGCTTGTGGCCCAGCGATGGCATCTCGTATGGTGAGTTCAGTCAATGAGGTAGTCAGCAAATTTGACGCGCACGCTGTAAGGCATCCGGGAAGTTCAGTACTTCTACGCCAAGTTCAGCGAGTTTGGCCTTGCAGCCAAGGATGCCAGCCGGCTGACTCCTCGATCCGCCGTCACGAGTGACAAAGTAGCCGCCTGACATCTTTACCACGAGCAATGCCTCGACATCTCGACGTTGATTGTCGCTCCAGACGCCGGCAGGGAAGACGAGCGCTGCAACGGCGTCCCGCCAGGGCTGCTGCAGTTGGACGTTTTGATCATCGGTCGGCAAACCGATAAACAAGTAGTTTTCGACCTTTTGCGTGCGATCAAAGGACCCGCACTGGGCTTCGTCCCAGGTCGTTTCGGTGTACAGGAGGTCGATCACTCCATCTTTAGCCAAGCGTTCGAGGTCGTTCAGTTCGCCTATGCGCTGAAGCGCGTTGCACGCGTTGGCATCAAGCAGGAAGAGGGGTGGATGCGGTGTGTCGCGCATAGTTGGACTTGTGACGCCTAACTAAACACCCGCCGCGCCTGCGGCGAGCCGGCCGAGAGGTCGCGCCCATCGAGCTTGTCGTAGAGCAGCTCCAGGTCGCCGGCAATCGGATCCATGGCCATGGCGGGAAGCGGCGAGCCGTTCTGGTCGCACAACAGCGCGTCCATGCTTTCGCACAACTGCACGGCCACTTCGCGCAGGCGCGCAAAGGGATGCTCGCTGCGGTGCACCTGCGCTACGTCCAGGCTCAGCAGCAGTTCGCGCACGGCCGAATGCTCGGGGTTGTCCGACAACGCGGCCTGGGTATCGAACGACAGGCTGAGCACGGCCCCGCCCCCTTCACCACTGGCGGGCAGCACCATGCGGCCCGGAAGCGTACCGGCCACGAAGCCAACGCGCGACGCGTTCTGGTGCACAAAGCCGGGGCTCCAGGCGGCTTGGCGCGCGCGCAGCACAAAGGCGAGTTGGGCGTCGTGGTCGCTGGCGAATTGGTCAAGTTCGCGCGCGCGGGCCACCTCGTGCAGCATGTCGGGGAAGTCGGGCGCGGCGCCCACGGCGTCGGCAAACGTCTGGGTCTTGGCAACGAACTCCGAGAATTCGATTTCGTTCAGCGCGCCAGTGCGGTTGGCCAGTTGCACGCCTGCCTGGAAGGCCCGGTAGCGCTGGCCAGGCGCGGGCATCTCCCATTGGCCGCTCTCTTCGTTCTGGCCTTCGATGGCAAAGGGCTTGCTGCCGGCGCGGCGCGTGGGCGGCAAGGCGGCCAGCGCGGCTTCGCCCGAGACCTGGTGGTCGAGCGACAGCGGTGCAATGGCGTCGATCAGCGCGTCCAGTGCAGGGCGGCGCTCGGCGCTGTGGCTCGAAGGCGGGAGCGCAAGGGCCAGGGCCGACTCGTCCGGCACGGTAGCAGCGAAATCGCCATCGCGGTCCTCGGGGGGCGGATGCCCTTGCGCATCGGCCATGTTGGGCAGCGGGGTGGCGCCGTCAAACGCAGGCTCCTGGCGCGGGGCGTCGCTGCGCTCGGCGCGGCGCGGCGCGTTCTTGTGGTTGGTCCAGGCGTTGTAGGCCACGATGAGGGCCAGCAACACGGCGCCGATCACGGCCAGACTGATTTGCAGGGTGCTCATAAAAAACGTTCTCGGCTTGCGAAAAATAGACCGCTAAATTCTGACCGTTGCCATTGTGAGACCACGGCAGCATCGACTACGGCGGGCGCCGATTCTCTTCGCCAGTGCCACCGTGGATCCGGCTTCGCCGGTCCACTGGAGGCGTCCCCCTTGGGGGAAGGCGCGAAACGACGCAGGGGGATTCATAGTTCAGCCATCGACAAGGCCGATTCCATGTCGACCGCCACGATGCGCGAAACGCCCTGCTCCTGCATGGTGACACCAATGAGCTGCTGGGCCATCTCCATGGCGATCTTGTTGTGGCTGATGAAAAGAAACTGCGTGTCCGTGCTCATGCTCATCACCAGGCGGGCGTAGCGCTCGGTGTTGGCGTCATCGAGCGGCGCATCGACTTCGTCCAGCAAGCAAAACGGCGCCGGGTTGAGCTGAAAGATGGCAAATACCAGCGCAATCGCCGTCAAGGCCTTCTCGCCCCCCGAGAGCAGATGAATGGTCTGGTTCTTCTTGCCCGGCGGCTGCGCCATGACTTGCACGCCCGAATCGAGGATTTCGTCGCCGGTCACGATCAGGCGCGCATTGCCGCCGCCAAACAGCTCGGGGAACATGCGGCCAAAGTGCTGGTTCACGGCATCAAAGGTGCCCGAGAGCAGCTGGCGCGTCTCGCCGTCGATCTTGCGAATGGCGTCTTCCAGCGTGTTCATCGCCTCTTGCAGGTCGGCCGTCTGCGCGTCGAGGAACACCTTGCGTTCGCTGGCCGCAGCGAGTTCGTCCAGCGCGGCAAGGTTCACGGCGCCCAGCGCGGCAATGCCCTGCTGCAGCCGGTCGATCTCGCCCTGCAGGCCCGCCAGGCGCACCCCGCCCTCAGCGACAGAGGCCTCCAACGCGGCCAGATCGGCGTTTGCCTCCTGCAGCAGCGTGCTGTACTGCTCCAGACCCAGACGCGCGGCCTGCTCCTTGAGCTGAAATTCGGTAATGCGCGCGCGTTGCGGTTCCAGTGCGCGCTCGATCTGCATGCGCCGCTCGTCGCTCGCGCGCAAGCGCGCGGTCAGGTCGTCGTAGCGGCTGCGCTCGGCGGCCAGTGCCTGCTCGCGCTCCATCTTCTGCGCCAGCACCTGCTGCAGGCCGCCCTGGGCGGCGGCGTCAGAGAGGCGCGCCAACTCGCCCTGGGCGCGCTCGCGCTCCGCCGCCAGGGCCGCAATCTGGCTGAACGCGGTGGCCAGGGTGCGTTCGAGCTCGGCACGGCGCGCTGCGGCGCTGCGCTGGGAGAACGCGGCCTCCTGGGCCTGGCGCTCCAGGCTGCGCTGCTGCTCGCGGCAGGCCGCGAGGCGCCGTTCGGCCTCGATCACCCGCTCGCCCAATTGGGCATGGCGCTCCTGCGTATCGGCCAGCTGCATGTCCAGCTCTTCAAAGCGGCCTTCGGCGGTAGCGGCGCGCTCCTGCAAATCGGCCAGTTGCGCCTCCACCTCGGCCAGGTCGGCGTCGATCTGCGCGCTGCGCGCACGCGCCTGCTCGGCCAGCTGCGCCAGGCGCAGGTGCTCCACCTGCAGCTCGTGCGCCCGGCTCTGCGACTCCCCTGCTTCGCGCCGCGTCTGCGCCAGGCGTTGGGCGCTGTCCTGGTACTGGCTTTCGGCGCGGGCCAGGGCGAGGCGCGCTTCGTCACTGATCAGCACCTGGGCGCGCAGCTCTTTTTCAAGGTGCTCGATTTCCTGGGCGCGGGCCAGGAGACCCGATTGCTCGGAATCCTGGGCATAAAAGCCGACGCTGTGCGCGGTGACGGCGTGGCCCCCCGGCACATACAAGGTTTCGCCTGGCGCCAGGCGGTCGCGCAGGGCCAGCGCGTCGTCCAGGCTGCTGGCGGTGTAGCAGCCTTGCAGCCATTCGCCCAGGATGGCCGAGAGGCCCGCGTCGTGCACCCGCAGCAGGCTGGCCAGGCGTGGCAGCGCTGTGGCCGGTGCGGCGGGCGGCGCAGGAGGCAGGCTGAAAAACGCCAGGCGTGCCGGCGGGGCCTCAGTGCCGCTGCTGCCCAGAAACCCGCGCACCGTTTCCAGCCGCCCGACTTCGAGGGCGGAGAGGCGCTCGCGCAACGCGGCCTCCAAGGCGTTTTCCCAGCCGGTTTCAATGTGGATGCGGCTCCACAGGCCGGCCATGCCCTCCAGCCCCTGGCGCTCGAGCCAGGGTTGCAATTTCGAGGAGGTCTTGAGCTTTTCCTGCAGCGCCTTCAGGGCTTCCATGCGCGCCGAGAGCTCTGCCAGGCGGGCACTCTCGGCGTTCACCGTCTGCTGGCGCGTGCGGCGCTCGTCGTCCAGCAGGGGCACCGCGTCCTGCAGTTCGGCCAGGCGCGCGGCCTGGGTCTCAGCCACTTCGCGCGCTTCATCGAGCTGCGCCTGCAAGTTCTGCAAACGGGCTTCGTCGGGCGCAGCCAGGGCATTTTTGTCGGTGCGCAGGCGCTCAAAACGCTGTTCCTGCTGGCGCTTTTGTTCCTGCAGGCTGCGCTGCTCGGCGGCCAGCACCTGGATCTGCTGCTGCACCTGCACCACGGCAGCGCGCTGGTCGTCTGCGCTGCGCTGGCTGGCGCGCAGCGCATCTTCCAGATCGGGCAGCACCGCGGCCTGCTCCTCCACCTGCGCGGCCAGCATTTCCGCGCGCTCCTCGGCGTCCATGCCGGCGCCGGTCTGGTTTTCCAGCTCGGCCTGGGCCTCGCTGCTGCGCCCGGCCCATTCTTCGGCCTGCGCCGCCAGTTGCACCAGGCGCTGCTCCACGCGCTGGCGGCCTTCGATGACGTAGCGAATTTCGGCTTCAAGCCGGCCCACTTCGGCCGTGGCTTCGTAGAGCTTGCCCTGGGCCTGGTTGACCTGGTCCCCGGCAGCGTAGTGGGCCTGGCGGATGGTTTCGAGTTCGGACTCGACATGGCGCAGGTCGGCGGTGCGCGATTCCAGGTCGTTCAGCGCCTGCAGGCCGTCGAGCCGCACGCGCTCCTGCTCGGCCTGCGCGTCGGCGCGCTTCAAAAACCACTGCTGCTGCTGGCGCAGTTGGGCCTGGGCGTTCAAGGTCTTGTAGCGCTGGGCCACCTCGGCCTGTTTTTCCAGGCGCTCCAGGTTGCCGGAGAGCTCGCGCAGGATGTCTTCGACGCGCGTGAGGTTCTCGCGCGTGTCGTGCAAGCGGTTTTCGGTTTCGCGCCGGCGCTCTTTGTATTTGGAGACGCCCGCCGCCTCTTCAAGGAACAGGCGCAGCTCTTCGGGCCGGCTTTCAATGATGCGGCTGATCGTGCCCTGGCCAATGATGGCGTAGGCGCGCGGCCCCAGGCCCGTACCCAAGAACACGTCCTGCACGTCGCGCCTGCGCACCGGCTGGTTGTTGATGTAGTAGCTGCTGGTGCCGTCGCGCGTCAGCACGCGCTTGACGGCGATTTCGGCGTACTGGTTCCACTGGCCGCCGGCGCGGTGGTCGTTGTTCTCGAACACCAGCTCGACGCTGGCGCGGCTGGCCTGCTTGCGGGTGGTGGTGCCACTGAAGATCACGTCCTGCATCGACTCGCCACGCAGCTCGCTGGCCTTCGATTCGCCCAGCACCCAGCGCACGGCGTCCATGATGTTGGACTTGCCGCAACCGTTGGGCCCCACCACGCCCACCAGTTGGCCTGGCAGCAGGAAGTTGGTGGGTTCGGCGAACGATTTGAAGCCGGAAAGTTTGATCGAATTGAGTCGCACGATGCACCAGGAAAACCACGGGCCCGCACCCCTGGGCGACGAGGCATTGGCCCCGGCCCTGCCACGGTTGGCCCAAGCCGCGCATGTTACCCGACGCGCCCCCGTGCAAAGGCACAATGGACCGCATCGACGCCCTGGCCACAGAGCCGCCCCCTGCCATGTTCACCGCCCTGCTTCTCTTCGTCCACCTGCTCAGCATCGTCGTCTGGGTGGGCGGCATGGCGTTCGCGCATTTCTGCCTGCGCCCGGCCCTGCCTTTGCTGGCACCGCCAGAGCGGCTGCGTCTGATGCACGCCGTGCTGACGCGCTTCTTGAACTGGGTGCTGGCTGCCGCGCTGCTGACGCTGGCGAGCGGCCTGGGCATCATGTTCCTGGCGGCGCGCGCGGGTGCGGCCATGCCCTGGAACTGGCATGCCATGGCGGCCATCGGGCTCGTGATGGTGGGCATCTTTGCTGTCGTGCGGCTGGGGCCGTATGCGCGCCTGGCGCGGGCCGTGGCGGCTGCCGACTGGCCTGCGGGCGCTGCGGCGCTGGCGAGCGTGCGCAAGGGCGTGGCTGTCAACCTGGCGCTCGGCGTGCTGGTGGTGGCCATTGCAGTGCTCGGGCGCTGAAATTTTGATAGAAATTGGCCTCCAGCGCTTATTCAGTAGGCACCAATAGCTATATTTTAGATAGCATTCACCTCCACTTCCTGTGACCGGCGGGCTTCTCCGGTGGCGCCTTGACCGCAAGCCTCGGGCTTCCTGGGCTTCGCGCAGCGGTCGCCTTGGAGCGGCACGGCGCCCAGCACGCCTTGTGTTCGCCGTTGCGCTTGCGCCTTGCTGCGGCCTTCCCGGCCCCAGGCCAAGGGTATTCGGCCGTGCGTCTTTGTTGGCCCCCGAGCCAACGGTGTCAAAACGTATTTTTCATTGAACCGTCATCGTTACGACGCAAAAATACGCCAAACACATCGGAGCTTGCTCATGCCAATGGAACTGTTGCGAGAACTGGCCAACACACCCCTGCCCTGCACCTTGGGCGAAGAACGGGACATCGATCGTTTGCGCGTTTTGCGTGCGGCGGGCTATATCGCCGCCATGCTGCCTGTGCCCGGCTCGCCAAGCCGATTGGGGCGCGTGCTGGCGATCACGTCGGAGGGCCGCGAGGCGCTTTCGCGCGAGGTGCCGGACTCGGCTGCCGTGGGCTTTTCTCAGGAGGCTGATGGCCTCAACGAACGTGAGCCTGCGCAAACGACGTAGCCCACACATCCATACGCCTGCCCGCCCGCACGCCCCGCCTGGTCGCTCCCTGCAAAACCTGGATCACAAAAGGGTTTTAAATAATTGCTTGAACAATAGTTGTCTCGTCAAGTAAATTCTCGGGGATGGATTTTCCCAAACCCTCTCTTGGCGACACCGCCCAGGCTGCAGGGCCGCTCACGCCTGCGATGGACGCGCGCGCAGAGCCGGCCCAGCCCATCACACCCGAACCCGCACCGTTCTACACAGCCGCAACGCTGACGCCCGAGGACAGCGTGGGCTATCTGCTGCGCAGCGTGCTGTCGTCGATTCGCGCCGCCGCCGACGCCCAGTTGCAGGGCCGCGGGCTGACGTTTGCTCAGTGCCTCCCTCTCTACAAAATCTCGCGCTGCAAGGACACCACGCTGGCCGCCCTGGCGCGCGACCTCGAAGCCGACCCGGCCACAGTGACCCGCCTGCTCGATCGCCTTGAGACCAAGGAATTGGTCGTGCGCGAGCGCTCAACCAGCGACCGCCGCGTGGTCCATGTGCGCGCGACGCCGCTGGGCGCGGCGATGGCGCAGGAGCTCACTCCGGTGCTGGCCGATACCCTCAATGCCCATCTGGCCGGTTTTTCGACCGACGAATGGCAGCAGTTGCTGGTGCTGCTGCGCCGCATGCTCGCCAATGGCGACTCGCTGCGCCATTGCGGCATTTCCAGCTGAACTTTTTCTCTCCTTCCAACGCCATGCCTGACACCCTGCGGCCGCACCAGCGCGCCATTCCTCTCGCCGTGCGTGTGCTGGCGCTTGCCGGCGCCAGCCTGCTGGCCGCTTGCGCCCAGCCCGGCCCACCCCATGAGGCCCTGGCGCGCACCGCGCCGCAGGCTTTGGGACTCACGCAGACCGGTGCCGACACCGCCAGCCTGCCGCAGGTCCGCTGGTGGACGGCCCTGGGAGATGCAAAGCTCGACACCCTGATTGACCAGGCCCTGGCACAGCAGCCCAGCCTGGCGGTGGCGCGCGCGCGCGCGGCCCAGGCCGCAGCGCTGGCCGATGCCCGCCACGCCGCCAACGGTCCGCAAGCCCAGTTGACGCTGGATGCCACGCGCCAGCGCTACACGGCCAACGGCTTGGTGCCGCCGCCTGTGGCAGGCAACATGTATGACAGTGCGAACCTGCAGGCCTCGCTCAGCTGGAGCCCCGACTTCTTTGGCTTGCACCGTGCCGAACTTGAGGCCTCGCTGGGCCAGGCGCGCGCGGCGCAGGCGGATGCGGCGGCCGCAGCCAACACCCTGGCGGCGCAACTGGCACGGGCCTACGTGGCACTGGCCCGCGTGCTGGCCGATGAGGAAGTCGCCCAGCAAGCCCTTGCGCAGCGCCAGGCGATCGAGCGCCTCACGCGCGAGCGTGTCGGCGCCGGCCTGGACAGCCAGGTGGAGCTGACACAAACGCAGACCGCCCTGCCCGAGGGTCAGGCGCAAATCGAAGCCCTGCACGAACAGGCGACGCTGGCTCGGCGCCAGATCGCCGTGCTGGCCGGTCAGGCACCCGACGCGCTGAACACGCTTGCGCCGCGACTGACCGCCTTGGCGCTGCCCTCTGTACCCGAGGTGCTGGGCGCCAATTTGCTGGGCCGGCGGCCCGACATCGTCGCTGCGCGCTGGCGCATTGAGGCCGCTACGCAAGGCGTCAGCGCAGCCCGCAGCGAGTTCTATCCCAACATCAATCTGGCGGCTTTCGTGGGCCTGAACGCGCTGGGGCTGAACCGCCTGTTCGAGGCCAGTTCGCGCCAGGCAGGCATTGCGCCCGCGCTGCGGCTGCCGATTTTTGACGGTGGGCGCCTGCGCGCGCAGCTCGGTGGGCGCCAGGCCGAACTGGACGCCGTGATAGCGCAATACAACGGCGCCGTGCTCGATGCAGTGAAGCAGGCCGGCGATGGCCTGGCGTCCGCAGCGTCGATCGCGCGGCAACAGGCCTTGCAGGCGCAAGCCGAGGCCGGCGCCGACAAGGCCTACCGCTTTGCGCAGGAGCGCTATGGCGCAGGCCTGGGCAACTACCTGGTGGTGCTCAGCACCGAAACCCAGGTGCTGGCACAGCGCCGCCAGGCAGTTGCGCTGCAGGCCCGTGCACTCGACGTGCGCCTGGCCCTGATGAACGCCCTGGGCGGCGGCTGGAGCGATGACACCCCGGCGCTGCAAGTGGCAGCCCACTGACCGCTCCACCCCAATTCGCCCCCGAAAACCCTACTTACTGCCTTTCTCACACCATGAGCGCACCTCTCACTCCCACTGAAAACAAGACGGCCCGTCGCCGTGGCCTCACGCTGATTGCCGTCGCTGTCGTGCTGGTTGGCATCGGCTGGGGCGGCTGGCACTGGGTCACCGGACGCCACTTTGAAACAACGGACAACGCCTATGTGGCGGGCAACGTGGTGCAGATCACCCCGCAGGTGGGCGGCACCGTGGTAGCCATTGGCGCCGACGACACCGACCACGTACTGGCAGGCCAGTTGCTGGTTCGGCTCGACCCGGCGGACGCCCGCGTGGCGCTCGATCAGGCCCAGGCGCAGCTGGCGCAAACCGTGCGCGAGGTGCGCGGCCTGTATGCCAACAACGCCACGCTTCAAGCGCAAATCAGCCTGCGCCAGGCCGACCTGACCCGCGCCCAGGCCGAAGCAACGCGCTTGCAGGACGACGTGAACCGCCGCGCCCCGTTGATGGCGAGCGGCGCCGTCGGCAAGGAAGAGTTCCAGCACGCCAACGCCGTGGTCAACACGGCCAAAAGCACGGTCGCCGCCGCCCAGGCCGCTGTGCTGGCCGCGCAGGAGCAGCTTGCCGCCAGCCAGACGCAGACCGATGGCACCCGCATTGAAGAGCACCCCGGCGTGCTGCGCGCCGCCGCCCGCGTGCGCGAAGCCTTTCTCGCCTTGCAGCGCATGGAGCTGGTGGCGCCTATTTCCGGCCACATCGCCAAGCGCGGCGTGCAATTGGGCCAACGCGTGGCTGCGGGCGCGCCACTGATGACCGTCGTGGCGCTGAACGATTTGTGGGTGGACGCCAACTTCAAGGAAAGCCAGTTGCAAACCCTGCGCATCGGTCAAAGCGCCGAACTGGAGGCCGACGTCTACGGCAACAAGGTGAAGTACCACGGCACCGTGGTGGGAATGGGCGCGGGCACGGGCGCGGCCTTTGCGCTGTTGCCGGCGCAGAACGCCACCGGCAACTGGATCAAGGTGGTGCAGCGCGTGCCGGTGCGCATCACGCTGGATGCGGACGAGATCGCCGAGCACCCGCTGCGCGTGGGCCTGTCCATGGACGTCCGTGTGGACACCGCGGACCAGAGTGGCAAAACCGTCTCCGACACACAGCGCAGCGCTCCCGCGGTCACCACCAGCGTATTCGACGCCCAGATGCAGGCCGCCGATGAAGCCGTGCAGCGCACCATTGCGGCCAACCTGGGCCACAAGCCGAGCGCACAGGCGAGGTCGGCGGCCGTGTTGGCCGCCGCGCCACGCCCGGCGCTGCACTAAAGAACGGCGCGCTCCATGACCGCTGCTCAAGCCTCTGCGGAGGCGGCACCGCTAACGCCCCCTGTTGCGCTCCCGCCGCCAGCACCGCCCGCAAGCCCGGCGGCGCATCCACCCCTGCACGGCATGCCGCTGCTGCTGGGCACGCTGGCGCTCTCGCTCGCCACGTTCATGAACGTGCTCGACTCGTCGATTGCCAACGTGTCCATCCCGGCCATTGCCGGCGACGTGGGCGTGAGCCCGGCCCAGGGCACCTGGGTAATCACCAGCTTTGGCGTGGCCAACGCCATTTCCGTGCCGCTCACCGGCTGGCTGACGCAGCGTTTTGGCGCGGTGCGCCTGTTCACGCTGAGCATTCTGCTGTTCGTGCTGACCTCGTGGCTGTGCGGCTTTGCTTCGTCGCTGGAAATGCTGGTGGTGTTTCGCGTGTTGCAAGGCCTGGTAGCCGGGCCGATGATTCCGCTCTCGCAGACCCTCCTGCTATCGAGCTATCCGCGTGCACGCGCCGGCATGGCGCTGGCGCTCTGGGGGGTCACCACACTGGTCGCACCCGTGGTCGGGCCGCTGCTGGGCGGCTGGATCACCGACAACATCTCGTGGCCGTGGATTTTCTATATCAACGTGCCCGTAGGCCTGCTTGCGGCGGGCGTCACCTGGAGCATTTACCGGCACCGAGAAACGCCGCGCACCAAGCTGCCTATCGACACGCTGGGCTTGTCGCTGCTGGTGCTGTGGGTGGGCGCGCTGCAGCTCATGCTCGACAAGGGCAAGGAGCTCGACTGGTTTACCTCGCCACTCATTCTCACCCTGGCCGTGATCGCCGTGGTGGCACTGGCGGTGTTCCTGGTGTGGGAGCTGACCGATGCGCACCCGGTGGTGGACCTCAAGCTGTTTCGCCAACGCAACTTTGCTTTTGGCGTGCTGTCGCTGTCGGTGGCGTACGCGCTGTTCTTTGGCAACGTGGTGCTGCTGCCGCTGTGGCTGCAGCAGTTCATGGGCTACACCGCCACCAACGCCGGCATGGCGCTGGCCCCCGTCGGTATATTTGCCATCGTTCTGACGCCGCTGGTGGGCCGCAAGGTGGGCCAGTGGGACCCGCGCCGCATGGCCACAGGCGCATTCGTGGTGTTTGCACTCGTGCTGTGGATGCGTTCGCACTTCGACACGCAAACCGACTTCTGGCACATCCTGGTTCCCACGCTGATCCAGGGCGCGGCCATGGCCTTCTTCTTCATCCCGCTGACCACCATCACGCTGTCCGATTTGCCGCCAGAACGCATTCCGGCCGCCGCAGGCCTCAGCAATTTCGTGCGCATCATGGCGGGCGCCATGGGCGTCTCGATCACCACCACGCTGTGGGACAGCCGCGCCGCCCTGCACCACGCCCACCTGACCGAAGGCCTGGTGCAAGGCCAGGGCGTGTTTGGCCAGGCGCTGCAGCAGCTGACTGCGGGAGGCATGACGCAGATCCAGGCGCTGGCGCAAATCAACCGCCTGATTGACCAGCAGGCCTTCACGCGCGCCGCCGACGACGTCTTTCTCGCCTCGGCCGGGCTATTTTTGGTGCTGATCGCGCTGATCTGGTTGACGCGGCGGCCCGGCAGTGGAGGCAGCGCTGACGCTGCAGCGGGCGCGCACTGAAGCCATCCGTTGCGCCAAGCGCGCCGCGCGATCGAGCAATTTGAGGCGCAGAGTCCGCCCCTCACGCAAGCACTGGACTCAGTGAATGCCCTGACGGCGCGTCTGTTGGCTGTACAGGCCAGTGGTTCCTTGGCCGATCGCGTGCGCGAGGTGGTGCAAGCCAATCAAATGCGCGCCAGTTGATGGCTGGCGGGCCCCGTCTGGTGGCGCTGCATACGAGCGCGGGAACCACCGTTCTTTCAGCGCCGCTGCCCCTGTGGGCCCGGAAAATGCTAGGTGGCAGCGTCTGATTTCATTTCTCAATCCATCGAGCACGGCAAGCGAAGCCGACAAAGTGATCGTTTGATTTGGAAATGAAATGATCTACCCCATCACACAGCCCCGTGCGCCCGCACCAATGCTGCAAATTCCTCTGCAGGAACAGGCCGGCTCAGCAAGTAGCCCTGCCAGGCATGGCAATGGTGGCGCTCCAAAAATTCCTGCTGCGCCTGGGTTTCCACGCCTTCGGCAATCACTTGCAGACCCAGGCTGGAACCCAGCGCAAGAATGGTGCGCACGATGGAGGCATCGTTGGGGTCGGTCAGAACGTCGCGTACGAAGCTCTGATCGATCTTGAGCTGGTCCAGCGGCAGGCGCTTGAGGTAAGACAGGCTGGAATAGCCGGTGCCGAAATCGTCGAGCGAAAAACCGACGCCATAGGACTTGAGTTCCAGCATGCGCGCCACCGATTCCTCGACGTCGTGCAACAGCAGCCCTTCGGTCAGCTCCAGCTTCAGGCGTCGCGCCGCCGCACCGGTGCTGGCCAGCGTGCCAAGCACTTGCTGCACAAAGCCCAACTGCCGAAACTGGCGCGGGCTGACGTTGACGGCCAGGGTGAGTGGCGCCAGCTGCGGATCGCTGGCCCATTGCGCCAGCTGCTTGCAAGCGGTTTCAAGCACCCACTGCCCAAGCGGAAGGATCAGGCCGGTTTCTTCGGCCATGGGAATGAAGTTGGCGGGCGAAACAAAACCGCGCTGCGGGTGGTGCCAGCGCAGCAGCGCCTCGGCAGCAACGATGCGACCATGGTCCACCTGGGGCTGGTAATAGAGCTCGAATTGCCCCTGCGCCAGACCCGCACGCATATCCACCTCCAGCGCGGCGCGTTCGCTGGCCTGGGTGTGCATGCTGGGGTCGTAGAAACACAAGGTATCGCGGCCTGTGGCCTTCGCCTGGTACATGGCCAGGTCGACGCGCTGCAGTATTGCGTCCACGCTGTCTTCCGTAGCGCTGAACACAGTTACGCCCATGCTTAGCGTGCTGTGGTGAGACTCGCCGTCCATCACATAGGGTTCGCGCAGCGACGCGAGAATTTTTTGGCCGATCTCGTCGCAATGCCTGCGGGCCGCCTCCGTGCTGTCGCCCACGTTTTCGAGCAATACGGCAAATTCGTCACCGCCTGGACGGGCCACGGTGTCGTCGGACCGCACGCAGGCCAGCAGTCGCTCGGCCACCAACTTGAGCAGTTGGTCACCGCGCTCATGGCCCCGGGTGTCGTTGAGCGCCTTGAAGTTGTCCAGGTCGAGCATCAGCAGCGCGCAGTGCGAGGGCGGTTTGCAGTGCCTGAGGCTTTGCTCCAGGCGGTTGACCAGCAAGCGGCGATTGGGCAGCGCGGTAAGCAAGTCGTAATAGGCCAGCGTACGAATCTCTTGCTCCGCAGCTTTGCGCTGCGACAGATCGACAAAAGTCACCAGCAGCTGCTTGCCCACCCAGACACCGGCAATTTCCATGGTGCGGGGTTGTTGATCGGCACCGACCACCGTGAACTCCCCACTCGGAATGGCTCCGCCTTCGTGGTACGCCTTGCGCGTTGCCAAGTACCAGTCCTCTTGCAGCCGCGCCCGGGACTCGGGGTCTGGGTAGGCCTTTTGCCACCAGGCCTCCCCATCCGGCAGATCGATCTCACCGTAGCCGGTAAGCTCTGTGAAGTGCTGGTTGCAAAGGGCGACGGCGCCGTCGCGCTCCAGCAGCAAAACACCCACTGGCAATTGCTCCAGCAATGCGCGCAGACGCGACTCATTGCGTCGCAAGGCCTCTTCCATGGCATGGCGGGCGGTGATGTCGTGCAGCACCACGATGGCGTGGGTGGCAGCGCCTTCGCCGCGCTCCGGCCGCATCGCCGAGATCGTGCGGGCCACCCAGCGCTGTGGCGGCACGGCGGCGCCAGCGGCAGCATCGCGGGGCGCCGCAAGCGGCAGTTCCAGCGAAAACTCACCGCCCTGCAGGGCGCGCAGCTCCTCGACCTGCTTCTGCGCGCGCTCGGAATCCGGCCCCGGCTCAAACAGCTCGCTCAAGCTGCGGCCCCGCAGAGCCGCCTTTTCGCTGCCCACAATGGCGCAAAAACGCTGGTTGATTTCAGTGAGCTGCCCAGTCTCGGCATCAACCAGGGCAACGCCCACGGCGGCCTGGTTGAAGAGTGCCAGAAACCGCCCTTCGCTGCTGACGAGTGCCGCATCGGACTGGTGCGCACGCATCAGCGCTGCGCGGCGCTGCCGCGACAACAGACTGAACACAGTGCCCAACAACACAACCAGCGCAGCGCCCACCAAGGCGCTGTTCAAGGGCAGGCGAGTCTCTGGCGGGCTTAAAAATCGTTCGGTAGGGAAAAAATCGAGGCGCCAATGGCGGTCGTGCACCACAAGCTCACGCAGCGCCGGTCTCAAGTGCTCCAGTGGATGGGCACGGTCGCTCTGAAAAAGCACGCTGCCCTGAGGGGCGACCGCCTTCGCACCGGGCGCACCCAGGTCGTGCAATTCGATGGCGATGTTCTCGTTGCCGGGTTTGGACTCAATCGCCTGCATCAACTTGAACACGTTCACCGTCATGGCCACAGCGCCCAGAAAAGGCCTTCTGGACGGTGTTTCTCCCTCCGTCCGCGCTGCATCGAATACCGGCACACGAATCACGATACCGGGGTGAGCGGAGGATTCTTGCAGCAAGGGAAAAGCGGCCGACACCACCACATGGCCGGTGTCACGGGCGTACTGCATGGCCTCCAGATTGGCGGGCTGGGAGCTGATATCCAAACCCAATACCGCCTCATTCCCTTGTATTGGCCACAAAAAATCGGCCACAAAGTACTCGCTGCGCTGCACCAACGGGTGAATGGCAAAGCCTGGGTTTCCGTCGGCTCGCAGGGATCTGTCCGCGCGGACCTGCTGTTCAAATGCTTCGCGATCTGCCTGGGCGACCCGGCGCGTGAAAGCGAGACTGACCAAGCCGGGGGTGCGTGAACTGGCGGCGAGCTCTTCTGCGGCCCGCTGGAATTGCGCTCGCGTCAGCGCAGGATTGGCAACAAAAAGCCCCCGCAGTCCGTACACCACCTCGGTGTCACTGGCCAGGCGCTGCTGCAGCGCCTGCGATACCTGGGTGGCCTGTTGCTCAAAGCGGGCCTGCTCGATGGCCGTGAGCCGGGCGTCCTGTTCGCGGTACAGCAAAACGCTGGCAAGCAAGCCGAGCAGCACCACCAACGCGGCAGGGAGCCAACGCGGAGAAAGGGCAGCAGGCGAAGAATGGCGCATCACTTCGCATCGTAACCGTGCTCGCGCAGCTTGAAACAGAAGGTTGACATGGCGTCTGGCGCAACCGTTGGATGGGCTTGTCGCTCTCAGTGCAATAGCGCAGCAGCACCCATACATGGGCAATCCTGACCCCCACAAGAGCCTTGGGCCTACGTGGCAAGCTTGTAGCAGGGACCAATATGGCGGCTCGTCACGCAATAAGCAAAAGGAAAAACTTCATGTCCATCTCCCTCATTCTCCTCATCGTCCTGATCCTGATTCTGGTTGGTGCTCTGCCCACCTGGGGACACAGCCGCTCGTGGGGCTACGGACCCAGTGGTGGTATCGGTCTGGTGGTTCTCATCCTCGTGGTCCTGCTGCTCATGGGCAAGATCTGACGGATCATCGGTAGGGCCAGCCGATGCACCGGACAGAGAGGGGTGGATCGGCGGCCCACCATTCGTATTTTCCGCATTGGAGGGCCGCTTCGACCCTCATGCCGAGCGCGCGGGGTGCTCCGCGCGCGCAAACGCGCCGGTCAGAGCAGCCAGCTCTTTCGGATTGACCCGGCCATCGCCGTTTCCTTGCGCGTCCATGAGCCCCAGCAATACCTGGGACAAGGGGTCGTTGGCGCGGTCGCCCGCCGCGCGCGCCAGGCCCTTCTGGAATTCCTCGTGGGAGATGCTGCCGTCCTGATCGGCGTCGAAGCGGCTTGTCAGCCGCAGCGTTTGCTGTTCGGTAGCGCCAAAGCGCGCCAGCAAATCCTGAAAATCCGGCCTCGATACCGTGCCCTGCTCCGCCGTGCCCGATGCCGATTCGGCCGGTCGGCCGACGCGGTGCGTCAGCGCGCTGGCCGATTCCGCCCCAAGCGCGCCCTGGCCCGCCAAACCCCGCGCCTCGGGGCTCCAACTCACCAGAGCCGCCGGCCCGGCATTGGCCGCCTCCCCGTTGCGCCGCGGCGCCGTGGCGTTGCCCGAGCCGCTCTGTGAGGCGTTGAAAAGCAAAGACGCCAGGGATGCCAGTCCGGAAATGAGGGGGGTCATGCAGTGAACTCCTGAGGGCTGGTGGCCAATGGATGCGGCCAAACCGCCGCAACTCAGACCTTACGCATTTGCGCGCGCCTTGATGCCGCAATAAGCGGGACCCCTGTTGGCCGGTTCTGGCCGCTGGCGCTGTGCCGCAGCAAAAAATACAAGAGAAATTGGCCTCTGGCGCTTATTTCATATACACTTTAAGCTCACTTTTCAATAGCATCCTGCGGCAGCAAGAGCCCTTGCCTTGCCGCCACCGCGCTGCGCAGAAACTCCCAGGTGGCCTGCATGCGCGAGACATGCTTGTTTTCTTCGGGCATCGACATCCAGAAGGTCCGCACAAAACGCGCCGCGCCGGGCAGTACGCGGCGCAAGCCGGGGTCTTGCGCCGCAACAAACGCCGGCAGAACCGCCAGGCCCGCCCCGGCGCGCACGGCCTCGTACTGGGCCAGCACGCTGGTGCTGCGCAGCGAAAAATGGGCCGGCCGGTGCAACTCATCGAGAATTTGCAGCTCTTTGGTGAACAACAAATCGTCCACATAGCTGACAAAGCTGTGCCCCGCCAAGTCGGCCGGGGCGCGAATGGGCGCGTGCGCGGCCAGATAGTCCGGCGCGCCGTAGAGATGCAGCACGTAGTCGGTGAGCTTGACCACCAGCACCGCGCCGCGCGCCGGGCGCTCCAGCGAAATGACGATATCGGCCTCGCGGCGCGACAAGTGCACCAGGCGGGGCAGCGCCAGCAAATCGATCACCAGGCCGGGGTGTTCAGACGCAAACTGCGCCAGTTGCGGAGCCAGCACCAAGTTCCCAAAGCCTTCGGTGGCGCCAATGCGCACCGCGCCGTGCAGGCCCTGGCGCACGCCGGGCGCGGCGTGCTCCACCGCCAGAAACGCCGCCTCCATGCCTTCGACCTGCGGCAGCAGGCTGCGGCCAGCCTCGCTCAGGCGGTGGCCCGCCGCTTCGCGCGCGAACAGCGGCGAGCCGACCTGCTTTTCCAGCGCCTGAATGCGCCGCGCCACAGTGGTGTGGTCCACCCCCAGGCGCCGCGCGGCACCGACCAGGGTGCCGGCACGGGCCAGTTCCAAAAAATAGCGCAGGTTGTCCCAGTCCATTGGTCGCCCCTCACATTCGGGTTCGTTGTGCGTTTTTGCAAACTCCGTGCGCACGATTGTCTATTGTGCTGACAATTCTGCACAGCTACCATGGCCGGGTTCTCTGCACTGTTGCCAGTGCCGCCACCCTGCCCTCTTTATTGGAGACTCCCCATGAACGCACCCACTTCCGTCGCCGCCCTGGCCCCCACCGTCAAGCTGCTCATTGGCGGCAAGTTCGTCGAATCGAAAACCACCGAATGGCGCGACGTGGTGAACCCCGCCACGCAGGAAGTGCTGGCCCGCGTGCCCTTTGCCACTGCGGACGAAATCGACGCGGCCATCGCCTCGGGCAAGGAAGCCTTCAAGACCTGGAAGAAGACCTCCATCGGCGCCCGCGCGCGCATCTTCCTCAAGTACCAGCAGCTCATCCGCGAAAACATGGCCGAGCTGGCCGCGCTGCTCACTGCCGAACAAGGCAAGACCCTGCCCGACGCCGAAGGCGACGTGTTCCGCGGCCTCGAAGTGGTCGAGCACGCTGCCAGCATTGGCAACCTGCAACTGGGCGAACTGGCCAACAACGTGGCCGGCGGTGTCGATACCTACACCCTGCTGCAGCCTCTGGGCGTCTGCGCCGGCATCACGCCGTTCAACTTCCCCGCAATGATTCCGCTGTGGATGTTCCCCATGGCGATTGCCACCGGCAACACCTTCGTTCTGAAGCCTTCCGAGCAAGACCCCATGGTCACCATGCGCCTGGTCGAACTCGCCATGGAAGCCGGCATCCCTGCCGGCGTGCTGAACGTGATTCACGGCGGCGAAATGGCCGTCAACGCGCTGTGCGACCACAAGGACATCAAGGCCGTCTCGTTCGTCGGCTCGACCAAGGTTGGCACGCATGTCTACCACCGCGCCACCCTGGCCGGCAAGCGTGCGCAATGCATGATGGGCGCGAAGAACCACGCCATCATCCTGCCCGACGCCAACAAGGACCAAACCTTGAACGCCCTGGCCGGCGCCGCCTTCGGCGCTGCTGGCCAGCGCTGCATGGCGCTGTCGGTGGTGGTGCTGGTGGGCGAGGCGCAAAAGTGGATTCCCGAGCTGGTCGAAAAAACCAAGACGCTCAAGGTCAGCGCCGGCACCGAAAAAGGCACCGACGTCGGCCCGCTGATCTCCTGCGCCGCGCTCTCGCGCGTGGAAGGCCTGATCGAGCGCGGCATTGCCGAGGGCGCCAAGCTTGAACTCGACGGCCGCAAGCCCACCGTGGCAGGTTACGAGAAGGGCAACTTTGTCGGCCCGACCATCTTCAGCGGCGTCAAGCCCGGCATGTCCATCTACGACCAGGAAGTGTTCGGCCCGGTGCTGGCCATCGTGGCGGCGGACGACCTCGACCAGGCCATCGAGTTCATCAACGCCAACCCCAACGGCAACGGCACGGCCATCTTCACGCAGTCGGGCGCCGCAGCGCGCAAGTTCCAGGAAGAGATCGACGTCGGCCAGGTCGGCATCAACCTGCCGATTCCCGTGCCAGTCCCGCTGTTCTCGTTCACCGGTTCGCGCGCCTCCAAGCTCGGCGACCTGGGCCCCTACGGCAAGCAAGTGGTGATGTTCTACACGCAGACCAAGACGGTGACGCAGCGCTGGTTCGACGACAGCACCACGTCGCACGGCGTGAATACGACAATAAGTTTGAAGTAACCCCCCGAGCGGCTATGCCGCTCCCCCCTTTCTCTCGCTTCGCGGGAAGGGGGGCGACGCCAGCGCGGCGGGGCGGCCCTTGCGCGGCGTCCGCTGGTATTTGGCAGCGCCAAATTGATAAGCTGCGCTGCTCGTCTGCGCATGATTTAATTTCTAGCCAGATAGGGCTCTAGCGCTTATTCCATAATCGCTAGCAGCTATCAAAACAAAAGCAAAACACAGCAGGAGAACCGCCGATGGACTTTGAACTGAACGAAGACCAGCGCGCCTTTGCGCAGACGGCGCGCGACTTCGCGGTGGCCGAACTCGCGCCCCATGCCGCCGAATGGGATGCCCAGGCCATCTTCCCCAAAGCCACCATCGCCAAAGCCGGCGAGCTGGGTTTCTGCGGCCTGTACGCGCCCGAATCGATTGGCGGCCTGGCGCTGCCGCGCCTCGACGCCACGCTGGTGTTCGAGGAAATGGCGGCCTACGATCCATCGACGACCGCCTTCATCACCATCCACAACATGGCGACCTGGATGCTGGGCACCTGGGGCACAGAAGCCGTGCGCGAGCGCTGGGGCGCGCTGCTCACCAGCGGCGAAAAATTGGCCTCGTACTGCCTGACCGAGCCCGGCGCAGGGTCGGACGCCGCATCGCTCAAGACCCGCGCCGACCGAACCGACACGGGTTACCGCATCAACGGCGCCAAGGCCTTTATCTCGGGCGCCGGCGCCACCGACGTGCTGGTGCTCATGGCCCGCACGGGCGATGCCCAGTCGGGCGCGCGCGGCATCAGCGCCTTTGCCGTGCCAGCCGATGCCCCCGGCATCAGCTACGGCAAGAAGGAAGAAAAAATGGGCTGGAACAGCCAGCCCACCCGCACCATCAGCTTCGACAACGTCGAAATACCGCTTGAGAACCTGCTGGGCGCCGAGGGCGAGGGTTTCAAAATCGCCATGAAGGGGCTGGACGGCGGGCGCATCAACATCGCCACCTGCTCGGTGGGCGCCGCGCAAGGCGCGCTCACGCAGGCGCAAAGCTACATGCAGGAGCGCAAGCAGTTCGGCAAAACCCTGGCGAGCTTCCAGGCGCTGCAATTCAAGCTGGCCGACATGGCCACCGAATTGGTCGCCGCGCGGCAAATGGTGCGCCTGGCCGCCAGCAAGTTGGACGCCAGCGCGCCAGACGCCTCCACCTACTGCGCCATGGCCAAGCGCTTTGCCACCGACGCCGGCTTTATGGTCTGCAACGAAGCGCTGCAACTGCACGGCGGCTACGGCTACATCCGCGAATACCCGCTTGAGCGCCTGCTGCGCGACAGCCGCGTGCACCAGATTCTGGAAGGCACGAACGAAATCATGCGGATCATCATTGCGCGGCGCATGCTCGAAGGCGATGCACCGGATGCGATTCGCTAGCGAATCTATAGCTGCCACCGCATAGCCAGCAAGCGCTACCGGCATTTCTACCAATTAATCCGCCGCTGCCCAACATGCCTGCTCGCCCCGTGGCCGACGAAACCCTGCAGCTCATCGCCGCCGTGCGGGACGCACTGGCCGAGCACCTGGGAGCAGACGCCGTGGTGGACGAGCGCACGCTCTTCGGCGGCCACGCCTTCATGGTCCATGAGAAGCTGTGTCTCGCCGTGAAAGGCGAAGACCTGCTGGTGCGCCTGCCGCCCGCCGAGCACGAAGCCACGGCCGAAACACCCGGCCTGCGCGAGCTGGACCCGCGCGGCGGCATGCGCGGTTACTTCTGGGTCGAACCCGACGCCTACGCCACCCGCGCCCAGTGGCAGCGCTGGATTGCCGGCGCCCTCGCCTTCAACCCGCAGGCCAAGGCGTCGCCCCGGCGGCGCAAGGAGCCCGGTGCATCCGGCTTGCAAGCGCGGCGAAAGAACCACGGGCCTTAGCCCAAAATTTCAAGCCTTTTAGGCCTCTAGCGCTTATCCCATAAGCGCAAGCAGCTATCAAAAGCAAAGCACCCCTCCATCCACCATCACCCCCACCAGGAGACAACACCATGCAAATCGCATTCATCGGCCTCGGCAACATGGGCGGCCCCATGGCCCTCAACCTGCAAAAAGCCGGCCACGACGTCCGCGCGTTTGACCTCTCCAAACCCGCCTGCGACAAGCTCGCCGCAGACGGCCTGAAGATCGCTCAGGACGCCACCGCCGCCGTGCAAGGCGCCGAAGTCGTCATCAGCATGCTGCCCGCCAGCCAGCACGTCGAGGCCCTGTTCCTGGGCAGGGACGGCCAAGCCGGCCTGCTGCAAGCAATCGCCAAGGGCGCGCTCATCATCGACAGCTCCACGATCGCCGCCGCCACCAGCCAGAAGGTCGCCAAGGCGGCCGAAGCCGCAGGCATCGCCTTCATCGACGCCCCGGTCTCCGGCGGCACCGGCGGCGCCATTGCCGGCACCCTCACCTTCATGGTCGGCGGCAGCGAAGCCCACCTGGAGCGCGCTCGCCCCCTGCTGGAAAAGATGGGCGCCAACATCTTCCACGCTGGCGCCGTGGGCGCTGGCCAGACCGCCAAGATCTGCAACAACATGCTGCTCGGCATCCTCATGGCCGGCACCAGCGAAGCGATCGCCCTGGGCGTCGCCAACGGCCTCGACCCGAAGGTGCTGTCCGAAATCATGCGCCGCAGCTCGGGCGGCAACTGGGCGCTGGAGAAGTACAACCCGTTTCCCGGCGTGCATGAGAACGCGCCCGCCAGCAAAGGCTACGCGGGCGGCTTCGGCACCGACCTGATGCTCAAGGACCTGGGGCTGGCGCAGGAAAACGCGATTGCCGTGAAGGCCAGCACGCCGCTGGGCGGAATGGCGCGGGCAATTTATGCGGCGCACAGCATCGCGGGGCACGGGGGAGAAGACTTTTCCAGCGTGATCAAGATGGTGCAGCGGAAGGGGTGACGTTGGGGCTTGTCCCCTTCACTGATGGGTACGGGCGCTGTAGCATGTGGTTACAGCGCCCGTCGTCTTTGGCGATCCGGAAATTTTTAGGTTTGCCTAACCCGTGCGGGAGCGGTTCATTGCCGGGGAACGGCTGGATCGCAGTGTTTTATGCGACGGCGCACCGTAAGAAAGTCGTCGACTAAATCTAGTTATGCCTCATGGAGAGAATCGTGACAACAGACGAGAGCTTGTGGGCCGCGATCTACGCCTTGTATTGTCTGCTTATTGATCAAGTGAATGACGAAGCCTCCTACCAATCACTGTTCGAGCAACAT
>JAGNYI010000034.1 GCA_017985015.1 Giesbergeria sp.
CCAAGCGGTTTCTACGAGCAGTTGGCCCTGGAAGACCTGGGCGAGCGCGTCAGCGTGCCGCCCGCGCCTGCGCCGCTCACGGCCGAGGAAAAAGCGGCCGCGCGCGCCAACCCCGGACTCAACCGTGGGCTCTACGCCATCTTGATTGGCCTGCGGCGCGAAGGCGTGCGCGAATGGAACTACGCCACCAACCTGCACGAGCGCGGCGGCCTGGGCGAGCGCGAGCTGCTCGCCGCCGCCGATTTCGCCTGCCAGTACGAGGTGTGGGACCGCTGCATCAACACCAGCGAGCGCACCCAGGCGGTGGCCGATTATTCGCAGCGCTACCCCATGCCGTTTGAGGGTGCGGTGGTGGCGCACAGCCGCCAGGTGGGGCTGGACCCAGCCTACGTTTACGGCCTGATCCGCCAGGAAAGCCGCTTCATCATGGACGCGCGCTCGGGCGTGGGCGCTTCGGGCCTGATGCAGGTGATGCCGGCCACAGCGCGCTGGACGGCGAAAAAGATCGGTCTGACCGGCTTTACGCCGGACCAGCTGCACGACCGCGATACCAACATCACCATTGGTACGGCCTATCTCAAGCTGGCTCTGGACGATTTTGCCGGCTCCATGGCGCTGGCCGCTGCTGCCTACAACGCCGGGCCAGGCCGGCCGCGCAACTGGCGCAACGGCCCGGTGCTGGACGCGGCCATCTGGGCCGAGAACGTACCGTTCACCGAAACGCGCGACTACGTGAAAAAGGTGCTGGCCAATACCACCAACTACGCGGCGCTGCTCACCGGCAAGTCGCAGTCGCTGCGCGAGCGCCTGGGCAAGATTGGTCCGCGCGATGCGGCGGTGCCCGAGGTGAACAAGGATCTGCCTTGAAGTTTTGGTCTTTTTGGCCTCTAGCGCTTATGGGGTAAGTGAAAGTAGCTATATTTATAATAGCTTTCCCACGGTATTGCGTATCAGCGCATGACCGGGTTTCTGCCTAAGATGGCGACCATGCTCACCGTCCACCACCTTGAAACCTCGCGTTCGCAGCGCATCCTCTGGCTGCTGGAGGAACTGGGCGTTCCGTACGATCTGAAGGTCTACGCGCGTGACCCGCGCACCCGTCTGGCACCGGCGGCACTGCGCAAGGTGCACCCGCTGGGAAAATCGCCGGTGATTACCGAAGACGGCGAGACGATTGCCGAGTCCGGCGCCATCATCGAGTACTTGGTGGAAACCCACGGCGCCCATGCCACCGGCGATCTGGCGCATTTGCAGCCCCGGACCGGTACCCCCGAGCACCGGCGCTGCCGCTTCTGGATGCACTACGCCGAGGGCTCGCTGATGAACTGGCTGGTGATGAAGCTGGTGTTCACCAGCATTCCAAACCAGCCGATGCCGTTTTTTGCCAAACCCATTGCCCGTGCGCTCTGCGCCAAGGTGCAGGAGCAGCTGGTGGACCCCAATGTGGATGCGGCCCTGGCCTTTATGGAAGACCACCTGGGGCGCCACCGCTGGTTTGCGGGTGAGCAGCTGAGCATGGCGGATTTTCAGATGAGCTTTGCCGTCGAGGCCGCCCTCTCGCGCGCCGCCAAGGCCAAGGATTGCCCCAAGCTGCAGGCCTATTGCGAGCGTATGCAGGCGCGGCCGGCGTACCAGTTGGCCATTGCCAAGGGTGGGCCGGTGGTGATGGCGGCCTGACGGCGCATCGAAGGATCAGGTCTTGGCGCAGGCCACGATGCGGCAAGACTTGCCGCTGCGCCCGCGCGGCGCACAGTGGCCCAGCTTGCCGTGCACCTCGATGGCATCGAGCCCCATGGCGCGGGCAAAGGTCTGCAGCTCGGCGCAGCAGCGCGCCAGCGCTTTGCGGCCGTCATCGCCTTCCAGGGGCAGGTGCAGTTCCAGGGTGCAGGCATCGATCTGGCGCAGGTAGAAGTCGAATACCCCGGCCTTGTCTTCCAGTACGGTGAACAGTGCCAGCGGCAGCAGCGTCACGCGCCGGCCGCCCTGCCCGCGCATGACCAGCGGCTCGTCGTGGCGCCCTTGTACCTGCACCACGGGCAGCGGGGAGCCACAACTGCAGCGCTCGGAGTGCAGACTGACCTGGTCGCCCAGGGCGTAGCGCACCAGCGGCTGCACATGGTTGGCCAGGTTGGTCAGCAGCACGCTGCTGGAGGGATGGCCGGTGGGCACGGGGCGCAAGTGCTCGTCCACCGGCTCCAGAATCACCCAGTCGGCGTTCACATGCATCTGGCCGTGTGCGCACTCCCAGCCGATGGAGAGGAACTCGGAGGCACCATAGCTGTTGCGCACCGCGCCGCCGAGCTGCCGTGTGATGTGGTCCCGCACGCCAGGCGCCAGATACTCGCCGCCGGTCCAGATTTCGCGCGGCCGGATGTGCAAAGCGCCGCGTGCGGCTTCGTCGGCCAGCAGGGCTGCGGCTGTGGGGTAGGTGGCGATGGCGGTGGGGGCAAAGGCATTGAGGGCTTGCACCAGCGTGGCCAAGGGCTGGAGCAGCGAAAAGCTGCGGGTGCTGTTGGCCAGCCACGGGTTGAGGGTGCACAGCCGCCGCACCGACACGGTGCTGGCAAAGTGCCCGTCGATGGCGCCGATGAAGGCCGTGCGCTCGCCCAGCCCCAGCGGGTCCCACCAGCTCGTCAGCAGGGGTTTGGGCGGTGGGCTGCGGCGCACGGCTTCGAGTGCGTCGTACACGGCCATGGCCTGGGCATCCTGCACAAAAATGCCCGGCTGGCCGCTGGTGCCCGAGCTTTCCCACACCATGTAGCGGCCCAGCCAGGGTTCTGCGATGCGAGCCGGGTCGGCGGTGAAGGCGCGCAGCGCATCGAGTTGCAGCTGCGGGTCGGTCACCCAGTCGTCAAAGTTCGCCATCAACTGTGCCCGCGTCACCACGGGCAGTTGTTCCAGTACGGTGGCCGGCGTGGTTCCGGCGGGCCACAGCGAGCGGTACAGGCGCGAGCCTTGCAGGGTGGATTCCAGCAGCGCAGCCAGCCGGATCTGCTGGCGCCGCGCAATCTCCTGCGGCGTGCCGCGCTGCGCGGCAGCCACGTCCAGCGACACGGTGGACAGGCGCAGCGCGTCGAACACGGTGCTCATGCTGCCGCCGCTGCGTCGGGGTCTGGCAGGACCATCGAAGCCGTCCGGGGTAACGCATTCACGCGGGCCATGGGCCGTTCTCCTGCGGGTAGCAACAGAGTCCATCATAGGACGTGCCACCCGGGCCGCCCCGACCCGTGCGCACCAGAGCAGGTGCTGCTGCAGGTTCCGCCGCAGGCGCTGCAGCGGGCTGAGATCGTGAACACGTTCTCAGACGTTGAGCAGCAGCGATCCCTCGCGCCGTGCCGCGCCGGAGCGCAGCAGCTCGTCCACCAGGCTGTCGAGCCACTCGCGCTCGCTCTGGTCCGCAAAATGCGTGGCGTGCAACTGGCCGAAATACGGGGTGGCCTTGGCCCAGGCTTCCAGTGCGGGCTGTTCGATGCGCTGCCATTCGAGCAGCTTGTATTTCAGCAGCACCTTGGCGGCATACAGCGCATGCTTTTGCGGCGCGCGCACAAAGCCGTCAAGGCGCCGCCGTGCGGTGGACAGGGCGCGCGGCGCATCGCCAAACACCGGGCCGTGACCAGGAACGACGACCAGCGGGTCGAGGCGTTCGATCACGTCCAGCGTGGCACCCACCTCGTCAAACGCAGCAATGCCTTCGAGCTCGGGGAAGACCACGCCAAAGCCGTTTTCCCACAGCGCATCGGCCGATATCAGGATGCGCTGCTGCGGCTCAAACAGCACGATGGAATGCGGGTCGTGTCCCGGCGCGGCGTGTACTTGCCAGGGCTTGCCGCCCAGCGACACCTCGCTGCCCGGCGCCAGCACGCTATCGCAGCGAAAGGGCGGGCATTCCTGGCCGGTGGGCGTGTAGCTGAGCGCGTAGGCATCCCAATGGCGCACATGCTCTGCCTGCCCGGGCGGAATGGCGGTCTGCACGCCCGGCCAGGCCTGCTGCAGGGCGGCATTGCCCCCGCAGTGGTCGCTGTGCAGATGCGTGTTGAGGATGCGGGTGAGCGGTGTGCCGCCCAGCGGCGCATCGTCCAAGGCCGAGCGCACCAGGGCCACGGTTTGCTGTGCGTGGCTGCAGTAGCCGCTGTCCACCAGCGCCGCGCCGTCGGGCCCCGTGAACAAGACGTTGTTGGACGAGAGCCAGCCGCGCTCGAATACGGTGATTTCAGGCGGTAGCGCAGGTGTAGCAAGCGTCATCAGCTATTGTTTTTGAAGTTCATGCGGTGTGCCGCAGCTCGCGCCGCAGGATCTTGCCCACATTGGTCTTTGGCAGATCGTCGCGGAACTCGATGCGGCTGGGGCGCTTGTAGCCGGTCAGGTTGTCGTGGCAATAGCGCGCCACATCGTCTTCGGTCAGGCTGGCGTCGCTGCGCACCACGAAGAGCTTGACCGACTCGCCCTGGCGCTCGTCGGGCACGCCCACTGCCGCGCATTCCAATACGCCGGGGCACAGCGAGACCACATTCTCGATTTCGTTGGGGAAAACGTTGAAGCCGCTGACCAGAATCATGTCCTTCTTGCGGTCGATGATGCGGGTGTAGCCCCCCGCGTCCATGATGCCGATGTCGCCGGTGCGCATGAAACCGTCGGCCGTGAAAGCGGCGGCGTTTTCCTCGGGCTTCTCGTAGTAGCCCGGCGTCACGTTGGGGCCGCGGATGCAGATCTCGCCCGGCTCGCCGAGTGCCAGACTGTTGCCCTCGTCGTCCTTGATGGCGATGTCGATGCCCGGCAGCGGCAGGCCGATACTGCCGGAAAACTCGGTGGTGTTGACCGGGTTGTTGGTGCCGATGGCGCAGGTTTCGCTCATGCCCCAGCCTTCGACCATGGTGCTGCCGGTCACTTTCTGCCACTGGCGCGCCGTGCCCTCGGACGCTGCCATGCCGCCGGCCTGTGACACGCAGAGCTGCGAGAAATCCAGTGTGCGGAACTGCGGGTTGTGGAGCAGCGCATTGAACAAGGTGTTCACCGCCGGCAGCATGTGGAAGGGGCGCTTCTTGAGCACTTCAACGAACTTGGGAATGTCGCGCGGGTTGGGAATCAGGGTCAGGTGCGAGCCCTGGCGGATCGCCAGCAGGCACAGCGTGAGCGCGAAGATGTGGTAGAGCGGCAGCGCGGCAATGCTGTTGGCCTTGGTGACGTCGCCCATTTTGGCCAGGGCCGGGGTGAACCAGGCCTCGGCCTGGAGCGTGGCGGCGACGATGTTGCGGTGGGTCAGCACCGCGCCTTTCGACAGCCCCGTGGTGCCGCCGGTGTATTGCAGGAACGCCGTGTCGTCCAGCGTGGCGCTGCTGGCGGTGAGCGTGCGCCGCGCGCCATCGGACAGGGCCTGGCGGAAGGTGACCAGCGTGCGCCCCGCCGAGAGCGGCAGGTCGTAGGCCGGCACCATCTTGGCCAGGTGGCGCACGGCAAAGGTGATCCAGCGGCCGTACCAGAAGCCCAGCAGGTCGCCCATGGACGCCATCACCACGCGCTGCACGCCGGTGTGCTCAATGACTTCGGCCAGGGTATGGGCGAAGTTCTCCAGGATGACGATGGCGGATGAGCCCGAATCCTTGAGCTGGTGTTCCAGCTCGCGTCCGGTGTAGAGCGGGTTGACGTTGACGCAGATGTAGCCCGCGCGCAGCACCGCCGCCATGGTCACGGCGAACTGCGGGATATTGGGCAGCATGATGGCCACGCGCGCACCGGGTGCGAGCCCCTGGCCCTGCAGCCAGGCGCCCAGCGCAGCGGACTGGCGGTCAAGCTCGGCATAGCCCATCCACTGCTCCATGCAGACCGAGAACGGGCGCCCGGCATGCTGGCGCATGGCGTCTTCGATCATGTGGGCGGCCGAGCGGTATTGCTCGGGGTGCACCTCGTGCGGTACGCCTGCGGGGTAATTCTTGAGCCAGATCTTGTCCATGCGAGGGAGCGGGTGCAAAGTGATGAAACCTTCGATTCTGTTGGACCTCTCTGGGCGGGCCTACCGGGCTTGTCCTAGGGTGCGGGCCAATTGCGTCTCGCAGGCGACAAGCTCGGCGTCGAACAGCAAGTCCATCAACCGGGTCTCGCGCTCGCGTACCGTGTCCAGAAAGCCTTCGACCGCGCCGCGCTTCTTTGTCAGCGCGCCAAACGTGTCGAAACCCATCTCCAGGAAATGCTGCAATGCGCCCATGCCTGCCGCCTGGGCGGGCCTGCGCATGGTGCGCAGGAGAAGGCGCAGGCCGGGCGTGCGGGTGAAGCGGGTCAGGTCGTGGCCCAGCTCCATCACCCAGGCCAACTGCTGGCGCCGCGCTTCGGGCTGGCCCGCCGTTTTCCAGGCGACGGCGTAGCGGCCCGCTTCGGGTGTGGTTTCGGGCTGCGCCAACCAGGCCTGGGCCATGGCGTGGTCCAGCTCCTCGGTCTTGGCGTGCAGCAGCGCCAGCGTCAGCGCGGTGTGGACCACCGGTCGGGGAAAGACGGTTTGCAGCGTGCCGGCGATGCGTGCGAACTGCGCGTCGCGGGCGCTGTAGTCGCCAGGGCTGTAGAGCTCATCCAGGAAAAACTGCGTGGCGGGGCGTACCGTGGGGTCGCGCATCAGGTCGGTGTAGCTTCCCATGAAGCGGCGCGACTGAAACTGTTTGATGTCGCGCATGGCGGCGGCCAGCGCGGGGTTGGACGCCTGCGCTGCGCGCAGTTCGGTCACGCGGGCAATGTTTTGTCGGATGTTCTCTGCGGCGTCCATGGCGGGGCTTGCACAATCGGGAGTCGTTTTTTCCATTACACCATCGCCATAATCCTGAATCCGGCAGTTGTCCGCTCGCAATCGTCTTGGAGCATGTATGAACAAAGGTGATAGCCGCTTCGATCGAGTTCACCTCGGTAATGAGCAGCGCTATGCACTCAGCAGCACCACTCTCGCCACGCCATGCGGCGTTGTTCCTCCTTGCGCACAGGAGTGCGCTGCGTCGTCCCGCCTAGCCTGGCGCGCCGATAGCAGCACTGCTGCGCGCATCCAACTGCCGGATTTAGGATGATCGCCCGCCTTCAAGCCATCTGGACCATTTGCCTGTTGCTGATTGCAGCCTTCTGGCTGGTTTTTGCGCTGCCGCGCTCGCCCGTTTGGGCCGTGGGCGGTCTGGCGTTTGCCGCGCTGCTGTACCTGGCCGTGATGGCGCTGCAGTTCACCTTGATGCAGCGCGTGAATGCCGCAGACCCGGCGCCGCGTGCGCGGTTCCCGCAGGTGCGGCGTGCCTGGTGGGCCGAGCTGGGCGTGGCGCTGCGCGTGTTCTGCTGGGAGCAGCCCTTTCGCAGCCGCGCCGAGCCCGACTGGCTGCCCACGGCGCCCACCGGCCAGCGCGGTGTGGTGCTGGTGCACGGGTTTTTGTGCAACCGTGCGCTCTGGCGCCTGTGGTTTGCACCGCTGCGCGCCGCCGGCCACGCCTACGAGGCTGTGAACCTGGAGCCGGTGTTTGGCTCGATTGACGACTACGCGCCCACCATAGAAGCCGCGGTGCAGCGCGTGGAAGCGGCCACCGGCATGGCGCCGGTGCTCATCTGCCACAGTATGGGAGGCTTGGCCGCCCGCGCCTGGCTGCGTGTCTGCGCAGGCGAGCCGCGGGTGCAGCAGGTCATCACCCTGGGCACGCCGCACCGCGGCACCTGGGCCGGGCGCTTCTCGCGCGCCGCCAACGGCCGGCAGATGGCGCTCGATGGTGATTGGGTGGGCAATCTCAGCGGCGCCGAGCCGCCAGGCCGTACGGCGCTGTTCACCTGCTGGTATTCCAACTGCGACAACATCGTCTTTCCCACCAGCACCGCCACCTTGCAGGGCGCCGACAACCGCCTGATCGCCGGAGTGGCGCATGTGGAGATGGCGCGCCGCCCCGAGGTGCTGCAGGGCTGCCTGGCCTTGCTGGCGCGGGCAGCGGATTCCGTTGCAAAAATTTAAGAGAAATAGGCCTCTAGCGCTTATCCATAAAGCGTCAGCAGCTATTAAAACAGGAGTATTTTCCTGCCTGCTCAGTCGCCCGATGCGTTGGCGGCGATCTCGGGCAGCCCGCGCAAGCGTTCGTACACCGGCGCGAAATCGGCCGCCGTCATGTCGAACAGGTCCTGGAAGCTGTCGATAACGAAATACGTCTCCTGGAAGCTGTCGATCTTGTAGCGGGTGCGCATGGTGCGCTCAAGCTGCAGCGGCCGGCGCTGCGGTGCGCTGCTTTGCACCGAATACGGCAGCTCGCCTGACGAACTCAGAATGCCTGCGCCATAGGCGCGCAGGGTGCCGGCTTCGCGGATGAGCCCAAATTCGATGGTGTACCAATACAAGCGCGAGAGCATTTCGCAGGCGCCCAGGCGCTCGGCCTTGAGGCCGCCCTGGCCGTAACGCTGCACGTAATCGGCAAACACCGGGTTGAACAACAGCGGCACATGGCCGAACAGGTCGTGAAAGATGTCGGGCTCGACGATGTAGTCGAACTCCTCAGGCGTGCGGATCCAGTCCGTCACCGGGAACTTGCGGTTCGCGAGCAGGGTGAAGAAAGGCACTTCGGGGATCAAGCCCGGCACACCGACGATCTCCCAGCCGGTGGCGTTCCTGAGGCGCCCATTCACTTCATCGAAGCGTGGTATGCGGTCTTGCGCGCCCAGCGACGGCAGCGCGGCGATGAAGGCCTCGCTGGCCAAGCCTGGCAGCAGCGCCGACTGGCGGGCGTAAAGGCGCCGGTAGGTGTCATGGTCCTGCTCGGTGTAGCGGGCGTAGTCTTGCGGGCAGGTGTAGTCGGCGCCCGCGCGGGCGTAGTCGCCACGCGGGGGGCGCTCGCTGGCGCCATAGACAACGGGTTCGACGGCCATGGGGTCTCCTTTTCAGTCTTTATGGGGCATGCACCGGCCACGGCGCATGCAACTGGCGCGGCCCAGGCCAGGGCCGCCGCGCAAGGGCCGCCCCGCCGCGCTGGCGGCGTCCCCTGCCCGCATCGCGCAGCGATGCGAGAGCGGGGGAAGGAGCGGAGCGACACAGGGGGTGTCTCTTTTCAGGCTGGTGCCTTGAGCACACCGCGGCGGATCTGGTCGAGCTCGATGGATTCAAACAGCGCCTTGAAGTTGCCGTTGCCGAAGCCGTCGTCGCCCTTGCGCTGAATGAACTCGAAGAAGATGGGGCCGAGCTGGTTTTCGCTGAAGATCTGCAGCAACAGGGCGTCCTTTTTGCCGTCGATCAGGATCTTGCGCTTGTGCAGTTCTTCGAGCGGCTCGCCATGGCCGGGTATGCGTTGGTCCACCAGCTCGTAGTAGGTGTCAATGGTGTCGAGCAAGCGCACGCCGCTGGCGCGCAGGCGGTCCACAGTTTGGTACAAATCGTCCGATCCCATGGCAATGTGCTGAATGCCTTCGCCCTTGTAGCTATCCAGGTACTCTTGGATCTGGCCGGGGTTCTCCTTGCCTTCCTCGTTGATCGGGATACGAATCTTGCCGCAGGGGCTGGTCATGGCCTTGCTCTTGACGCCGGTCACCTGGCCTTCGATGTCGAAATAGCGGATTTCACGGAAGTTGAACAACCGTTCGTAAAAATCAGCCCACTCGCCCATGCGGCCGCGGTGCACGTTGTGCGTCAGGTGGTCGATGTAGGTCAGTCCGTGGCCGAAGGGGGCTAAGGCCTCCTGGGCGCTGACGCCGGGCAGGGCTTCGAAATCGACGTCAAAAAAGCCGATGTTGCCGATGTCGCCCGGCTGCGCGCCGCCCTTGCCGCGCCAGCGGTCGACAAAGTAAATCAGGCTGTCGCCCACGCCTTTGATGGCCGGGATGTTCAGTTCGCCTGGGCCCGCGTTGCCCGCGTAACCCCAGGCGCCCAGCGACACGGCGCGCTCGTAGGCCGCCTTGGCGTCGTGCACGCGGAACGCTATGGCGCAGACGCTGGGGCCGTGGTGGCGCGCAAAACGCTGGGCAAAGCTGTCGGGTTCGGCGTTGATCAGGAAGTTGATCGTGCCCTGGCGGTAGAGGGTGACGTTCTTGTGGCGGTGGCGCGCCACCGGCTTGAAGCCCATGGCCTCGAAGGCGCGGCCCATGGCGGTTGGATCGGGCGCGGCGTATTCAATGAACTCAAAGCCGTCGGTGCCCATGGGGTTGTCCCAGGCGGCAGGGGCGTCGGCGGTCGCAAGGATCTCGGTGGGGTGCATGCTGTCTCCGTCTTGTGGAAGGTTTTTGGCGCTGGTTCGCGAAGCTCTGATGCGACGCGCGCGCCGTCGCGAACGAACTCCTGCACTGTAGAGGGCAGTTCGATCAATATTTAGGCGAATTGTTGGGATTTTGCGCAGGTTTATGCGACAACCCTGCGCTACGTCAATGCGCGGCAACGGCGCGGCTGCGGCGCCCAAAAGGGCGCAACGCTATGTCAGCGGGCCGAAGCAGCGCGCACCGCCAGCGCCGCATCGAGCCGCAATTGCTCCTGCGGCGTGAAGCTGCGATCGCGCAACTGCGCCAGGGCATGGGCGTCGGTCTGGCTTGTCTGGGCGCGTGCATAGTCGTCCAGCCGCGCGTTCCAGTCGCGGTCCTGGGCGTCCAGTTGGGCCAGGCGCTGGGCTGCGTCCTCGCCCAAGCGCGCACTGCGCTGCACAAAGCGGGTGCGGTCATCGGTTCCGGCCGCGTTGAAGGCGGCGGTTTGTGCGCCCACGTCTTCTTGCACCACGCTTTGGGCGCGTTCGGCGCGTTGCTGCGGGTCGAGTTCGGTTTCTGTGCCCGCGAGCGCTTGGCGGCGCTGCTCCGCGGTCAGATCGGGGTTGCGTTCGATCTCCAGGCGCGCCAGGGTGTAGCGGTCGAGCGCCTGCTGGTCGGCAAACAGCGCATCGAATTCGGGTTCGTCGAAATACTGGCGGCGCAGTGCATCGCGCGCCTGCAGCACGTCGCGCAGGGCCCGAGGGTCGGTGGCGTCCTGCGGTGGCTTGAGTTCGCCCAGGGCGACGCGGTAGTCCACATAGCGCTCGGCCAGTGCCAGCGCGCGCGTGCTGAGCGCCTCGCCAAAGCGCCGCGCCACCAACTCGGCCAGGCGGCGCTTCAAGGCTTGTGGATCGGGCATGTCGCCGGCTTCCAGCAGCATCGCTTCCAGTTCATCGCGCACCCCTGGGGTGAGCAGGGGGTCGGCGGCGGTGGAACTCAGCGCGGACGTCCCACGGGGTGCAAGCGGTTCACCGTTGCGCATCGGCGATGCCCCGGCGCCTGCCGGCAGCTTTGCCACGTTTTGCGCAGCTGATTTTTCAATGTCCTGCGGCACCAGCCACCATGCGCCGGCCGCAAGCACTGCGGCCGTGCACATCAGGGCGATGGTGCGCCCAGTCACAGCCCGGCGTTCTTCAGGCGGTTGGCCTGCTCACGGTACAGCGTGACCGGGTCGGGTGAGAACCAGTCGCGCAGGCCCACCATCTGGTTGACTTCGTCCAGGTGGTTCTGCCGGTAGTCGCCCAGGTGGCGGCCCAGGTGTGCCGAGCAAGCCGCAACCAGTCCATCGTTGGCTTCGCCAAACACCAGGCCCGTGGCAAACAAGGCCGCGTCGCTCGGGTCAAGCACGTTGGTCAGCGTGTTCTTGCCGGTCCAGGAGTAATAGCGCACGCCCGCCACGAGCTCGGCGCCGTTGCCACAGCCGCTGGCGGGCACGCCTGCGCCAAAGCGCTGGTTGAAGCGGGCCGATCCGGTCGTGGTCAGCGAATCGAGGGCGGCGGTGGGCATCTGCGGCAGGCCGCTGCCGCCCGAGGCCAGGTTGATCAAGGTCACCAGGGCACCAGCGGCGCCCTTGGCAACCGTCTCGCCCACACTGCCGGCTGGAGCCACGCCGCGCAGGACGTCGGCCACGCGCGAACCGCGGTTGACGCCGCCGACCGAAGTAACCGAAGCAACGAGTTGCGGCGCCACGCCGGCCACATAGCGTGCCGTGGGGCCGCCGTGGGAGTGGCCGATCAGGTTCACCTTGGCTGCGCCGGTGATCGCCAGAATGTTGCGCACCTGCGCGAGCAGCTGTTCGCCGCGCACCTCGGTGCTGTTGGCGGCCGAGACCTGCGCCACGTAGACCTGGGCGCCGCTCTGGCGCAGGTTGCTTGGGATGCCGTAGAAATAATCGAGACCAAAGACCGAATCAAAACCGAACAGCCCATGTACCAAGACGATGGGATAGCGTGTCTGGGCATAGTTGCTCGCGGCGGTGGCAGGCAGCGCGGCGGCAAACAGCAGAGCCAAAGCGAATAGCCAGCGCCTGCGCAACTGGCGGAAAAATGCGGTCATGGGTGTCTCCTGGTATTTGTAGGAAAAAAAGAACGCTCGTTCGTTTTTGTGAAAAGAATTATTTCTGTGGCAGCCCTGGCTGCGTATCCGGAGATACCCGGGTTGCCGCAAGTCGCGCAGACGGAACCTGTATCGATAAAATCCTGCGTAATGCAAATCAAAGACGCACTCGACAAGCTGGATCGGTCTATCCTGCGCTGTCTACAAGCCAACGGCCGCGAAACCTACGACGTCATCGGAGAGCAGGTGGGCCTTTCTCCCAGCGCGGTCTTGCGCCGCGTCAAGCGCCTGGAAGAGGTGGGGGTGATTGACCGCTACGTGGCACTGGTCAAGCCCGAATCGGTGGGTTTGGGGCTGACCGCCTACCTCAACGTGCGGCTGGAAAAGGCCACGGAGAGCCACAAGCGCAATCCGATGGACGTGTTTCGCGCGGCCGTCCAGACCTGGCCAGAAGTGGTGGAGTGCGCTTCGCTGACCGGAGAGATGGACTACCTGCTGCGCGTGGTGGTAGCCGACATGGCCCATTACAGCCGCTTCATCATGGAGACGCTGCTCAAGCACCCGAGCGTGCAGGACTGCAAGACCAGCTTTGTGCTGGATCACGTGAAGGCCACGACGGCGGTGCCGGTCTGACCGCATTTCGCGCCTTTGTCTGACAAGCAGAGAGAATGCAAGCTATTGATTCTATTTGTTAATTTGGCTTTTCAGTCTAATTTGTTGCAATGCAGCAAAAAAGACTTGGAAAGCACAGTCAGAGCGCCTATATTGCTTGCATGACTGAAACCAAAGACTGGCTCAAGACGTCCTGGGACGCCGGAATGCACCTTTTGCGTCCCTCAGGCGCACTGTCGTCGGGCGCTTCGCGCAGCCCGCTGATGATTCCCATCCGCTCGCTCGGTCCGCACCACCGGGAGCGCATCGTTCAGCATTTGCTGAAGCTCGCGCCAGCGGATCGTTACCTGCGGTTTGGCTACTCGGCAAGTGACGAGCAGGTGCGGCGCTACATCGAGCAGCTTGATTTCGAGCGCGACGACATCTTTGGTATCTACAACCGCCGTCTCGAACTGATTGCCATGGCGCACTTGGCGTTTGCGCCCAGCACGGCGCACAGTGAATGTGCCGAATTTGGCGTATCAGTGCTTGAGCACGCGCGTGGCAGGGGCTACGGCGCGCGTTTGTTCGAGCGTGCTTGTATCCACGCACGCAATGCAAACGTTCGCATGCTGTTCATCCATGCGCTTTCAGAAAATACCCCCATGCTCAAAATCGCCCGCTCGGCCGGCGCCGTGGTACGGCGCGATGGCTCGGAGTCCGAAGCTTTTCTGGAGCTTGCGCCCGCAAGTCTGGACACGCGCATGGCCGAGGTGGTGGAGGATCAGTTCGCCGAACTGGACTACCGCTTCAAACAGCAGGCGCACCAGTTCTGGGCCTTTTTAAGCGGGATGCAGGCGCTGCGCAGCGCCGCGCCGGACGACGGACCGCCGCCGCCGCACTGAGCCAGTAGGAGGCAGAGCGCCCGCGCCACTACACTAGCGGTCTGTTTCACTACCGCACGTCCTGCACCCGAAGGCAGTGTCCGACCCGCATCCCGCGCGCGCGCTTGACAGAGAAGACAAGCGCACGTTTTTGCAAAAGCTCGTTGAGTTCATCCACCCAGGACCCGATTCGATCGAGGAATTGGTGGTCATTCTTTCCGAGGCCGAAGACAACGAACTCATCGGACCCGAATCGCGCGTCATGCTTGAGCGCGTGCTGCGCATGGCCGACCGCACGGCCGGCGACGTCATGGTGGCCGCACCCCGCATGGATTTGCTCGACATCGATGCGTCGATGGACGAGGTGCTGCGCCTCGTGATCAACACCGCGCATTCGCGCTTTCCGGTCTACCAGGGCGAGCGCGAAAACATCATTGGCGTGCTGATGGCCAAAGACCTGCTCAAGCTGCAGCGCGCGCCCGAACTGCATGTCCGCACGCTGTTGCGTCCCGCCACCTTTGTGCCCGAGACCAAAGGCCTGAACGATCTGCTGCGCGAGTTTCGCAGCAACCGCAGCCATTTGGCCGTGGTCATCGACGAGTTTGGTCGCGTGGCCGGCCTCGTCACCATTGAAGACGTGCTCGAAGAAATCGTCGGCGAGATCGAGGACGAATTCGATATCCCGGAAGACGAGGGCGACATCTTTGCCCTGGCCGACCGCACCTACCGTGTCAGCGGCGACACGCCAGTGGAGCGCGTCGCCGAAGCCTTTGGCGTTCCGATTGCCGGCAGCGATCCGGAAGACGAGTTCGAGACCATTGGCGGCCTCATCGCGCACGAAATGGGCCATGTGCCCCAGCGCGGCGAGCACCTGCAGTTCTGCGGCCTGCACTTCGTGGTTTTGCATACCAAGGGCGGCGCGGTGCGCTGGTTCAAGGTGACCGGAGCCACGCAAGACCTCGCGCGGCCCGATTGATGCGGGAACTTGGCGGCGCCGCGCGCGCTGGGCTCGCGTGCGTTGCGGGGCTGGCGCAGGCGGCGTCGCTGGCCTGGCCGGGCAGCGGTGAGCCCCTCTGGTGGCTGCAGATTCTCTCGCTCGCTGTTTTTGCAGGCCTGCTGCGGTCCGCCACGCGCCCCGTCCGTGCCGCTCTGCTGGCCGGCCTGTTTGCCACGGCCTGGCTGTGCGGGAGCTTCTGGTGGCTATTCACATCACTGCACACCTACGGCGGCCTGCCAGCGCCGCTGGCCGTTCTGGCCGTGCTGGGGCTCGCGCTGTTCCTTGCGTCGTATTACGCCATTGCGGGCGGGCTCTACGTGCTGCTGGCGCCCGCCTCGCGGCTCGGCGCTGCGCTGCTGTTCGCCGGGCTCTGGCTGCTGGCCGAGCTGGCGCGCAACACCCTTTGGACAGGGTTTCCATGGGGCGCCGGGGGCTACGCCCACGTGGATGGGCCGCTGGCGGGGTTGGCCCGGCTGGTCGGCGTCTACGGCATCGGCTTTGTGGCGGCGCTGCTGGCCATGCTGGTCGCCAGCCTGCGCGCCGCAGACCTGCGGCGAACCGCCGCCTGGCTGCTGCTGGGCACCCTGGCGGGCGGCCTGGCCGCCGCGATCGGGCTGCGCCACTGTGCGCTTGGCGGCTGCAATCGCCCTGCGATCGCGGCGCACGCGCCGCTTGGTTTGGCGCTGCTACAGGGCAACATCCCGCAGGACGAAAAGTTCCAGGTGGGCAGTGGCGTGCCGACGGCTCTGGCCTGGTACGCGCGCGAGCTTTCGGCCGCCAGCGCCGCGCTGGTGGTGGCGCCCGAAACCGCGCTGCCCCTGCTGCCGGCGCAACTGCCGCCCGGCTATCTGGAGGCCATCGCCCGGCGCTACGCAAAGGGCGACCAAGCTGCCATGGTTGGCATTCCGCTGGGGGACATGAAAGCGGGTTACACCAATTCGGTGTTGGGCTTTGCGCCGGCTCAGGACGCACCGTACCGCTACGACAAACACCACCTTGTGCCTTTCGGGGAATTCATCCCCCCTCTTTTTCGCTGGTTCACCGAGATGATGGATATTCCTTTGGGTGATTTCGCCCGGGGCCCGCTGAGTCAGCCTGCTTTTCTGTGGCGCGGCGAGCGCATTGCACCCAACATTTGCTACGAAGACCTGTTTGGCGATGAGATCGCTGCGCAGTTTCGCGTGCCCGAGCAGGCTCCTACTGTGTTGCTGAATCTAAGCAACATTGGCTGGTTCGGCACCGGCCTGGCGATCGACCAGCACCTCACGATCAGCCGGATGCGCACACTGGAGTTCGAGCGTCCGATGGTGCGTGCAACCAATACCGGCGCCACCGCCGTCATTGACTACCGCGGGCAGGTCACGCACCTCCTGCCTCGGGCGACGCGCGGCGTCCTGCTGGCGCAGGTGCAGGGGCGAAGCGGCGCAGTGACGCCCTTTGCCTGGTGGGCGGCGCGCTGGCGCCTGGAGCCGCTGTGGCTGCTGGGTGCGATTTGTCTGCTGGCCGGTCTGTTGGCGCGCCGCCGCGCTCGCAACCAACGCCCGAAGCCGCTCGCGTAAAGCCTCTCTACAATCGGGTCTAGACGCAATCATCTAAAAATGGCACTTTCCGCCTGTCTGGGCAGCGCTTGAGCAAGCGACCGGCTCCGACGGGGCGGGGCAGGGCAGGGCACTACCCACAGAATGAGCGCTGCGCGGGCAGCCCTGGAGCACGATTCACATGGCAGATTCCTTTTCCTACGAACAACTGATCGCTTCGGGCGAAGGCCGGCTTTTTTCGGCCGACAGCGGGCGACTGCCCCTGCCGCCGATGCTGATGTTCGACCGCATCACGCACATCGACAGCGACGGCGGTGCGCATGGGCTGGGCAGGATCCGGGCGGAACTCGATGTGCGCCCGGATCTTTGGTTTTTCGACTGCCATTTCCGGGGCGATCCGGTGATGCCCGGTTGCCTGGGCCTGGACGCCATGTGGCAGCTGATTGGTTTCTACCTGACGTGGCTGCAACTGCCGGGAAAAGGCCGTGCGCTGGGCGCGGGCGAGGTCAAGTTCACGGGCGAAGTGGGGCCCGACGTCAAACTGGTCACCTACGAAATCGACATCAAACGGGTCATCAAGCGCAAACTGGTGATGGCCATTGGCGACGCCCGTTTGCTGGCGGATGGCCAGGAAATTTACGTGGCAAGCGACCTGCGTGTCGGCCTGTTCAAAAAGGACGATGCGCCTGCCGCTGCGAAAGTGACAGGAGAGACTCCATGAAACGCGTGGTGATCACGGGCACGGGCATCGTCTCGTGCATTGGCAACGACAACGCAGCTGTGACGGCTTCTTTGCGGGAGAGCCGCTCGGGCATCCGTGCCATGCCGGAATTTGCCGAGATGGGCCTGCGCAGCCAAGTGGCGGGTGTGCCGCAGATTGATCTGGACACAGTCATCGACCGCAAACTACGCCGTTTCATGGGCGATGCTGCGGCCTACGCCTATGTTTCTCTCAAGGATGCCATTGCGCAGTCGGGGCTCACGCCCGCGCAGGTGTCGCATTCGCGCACTGGCCTCATCATGGGTTCGGGCGGTGGCTCGCCTGCCAACCAGATCGAGGCCGCAGACACCCTGCGCAGCAAAGGCATTCGCCGCGTTGGGCCTTACCAGGTGACGCGCTGCATGGGCTCGACTGTGTCGGCCAATCTGTCGACGGCATTTGCCATCAAGGGCGTCAATTTCTCGATTACCTCGGCCTGCAGTACCTCTGCCCATTGCGTTGGCATGGCAGCGCAGCAGATCGCTTTTGGCTTGCAGGACGTGATGTTCGCAGGTGGCGGCGAGGAGCTCTCCTGGGGCTTGGCACTGCTGTTCGACGGCATGGGCGCCATGTCCAGCAAATTTAACGACACGCCCGAGAAGGCCTCGCGTCCTTATGACACCGACCGTGACGGCTTTGTGATTGCTGGCGGCGGCGGCGCGCTGGTGCTGGAAAGCCTGGAGCACGCCCAGGCGCGCGGCGCTCAGATCCTGGCCGAGATCGTGGGCTTTGGCCTGTCGTCCGACGGCGAAGACATGGTCGCCCCATCTGGCGAAGGCGCCATTGCGTGCATGCGCCAAGCGATCGCTAACGCGGGTGGCGGCCCTATTGATTATGTGAACATGCATGGCACCTCCACTCCCGTGGGTGACGTACCCGAGCTGCGGGCGCTGCGCGAAGTCTTTGGCGATGCAGTACCACCGTTTTCTTCGACCAAGTCGCTCACCGGCCACTCCCAAGGAGCGACGGGCGTGCAAGAAGCGATTTACTGCCTGTACATGCTGCAAGGCGGCTTTATCGCCGGTTCGGCCAACATCGAGAACCTGGACCCAGCCGCTGAAGGTATGCCGATCGTGCGCGTGTCGCGCGATGCGCCGCTCACCACCGTGTTGTCCAACAGTTTTGGCTTTGGCGGCACCAACGCCAGCCTGGTGCTACGGCGCTGGGACGGCGCCTGATCCGCGGGGCTGCTCCAGGCCCTGCGTAAAATCGTGTGCTTGCGCGCCGATCTGGCGTGCCAAGGGCCTGGCCCCATTTTTTCTCGCGCGGCCCGTGCCGCGCAGCACACCCCATGTTGACCTTCCAGCAAATCATTCTCAAGCTCCAGTCGTACTGGGACGCGCAAGGCTGCGCGTTGTTGCAGCCCTACGACATGGAAGTGGGCGCGGGCACCTCGCACACCGCCACCTTCCTGCGCGCCATTGGCCCTGAGCCCTGGAAGGCGGCCTATGTGCAGCCTAGCCGCCGCCCCAAAGACGGTCGCTACGGCGAGAACCCCAACCGCCTGCAGCACTACTACCAGTACCAGGTGGTTTTGAAGCCCGCGCCGAGCAACATCCTTGAGCTGTACCTGGGCTCGCTTCAGGCACTGGGCTTTGATCTGAAGAAGAACGACATCCGCTTTGTCGAAGACGACTGGGAAAACCCCACGCTGGGCGCCTGGGGCTTGGGCTGGGAGGTCTGGCTCAACGGCATGGAGGTGACGCAGTTCACCTACTTCCAGCAGGTCGGCGGTATCGACTGCAAGCCCGCCACGGGCGAAATCACCTATGGCCTGGAGCGCCTGGCCATGTACCTGCAGGGCGTGGACAACGTCTACAACCTGGTCTGGACCGAGGGCGCTGACGGCTCCAGGCTCACCTACGGCGACGTCTACAAGCAAAACGAGGTGGAGCAGTCCACCTACAACTTCGAGCACAGCGACGCGGACTTCCTGTTCACCGCTTTCAACGCGCACGAAAAACAGGCCAAGCACCTGATCGAGGTGCAGCTGGCCCTGCCGGCGTACGAGCAAGTGCTCAAGGCGGCGCACAGTTTCAACCTGCTGGATGCGCGCGGCGCCATCAGCGTGACTGAGCGCGCGGCCTATATCGGCCGCATCCGCAACCTGGCGCGTGCCGTGGCACAAAGCTATTACGAGAGTCGCGAGCGCCTGGGCTTCCCCATGGCACCGCGCGAATGGGTCGCACAGATGGCCAAGAAGGCCGCCTAAGGGTGGAGCAAGAACATGACGATCCAAAACCTTCTCGTTGAACTGTTTGTAGAAGAGCTGCCTCCGAGAGCGCTCCAGAAGCTGGGAAATGCATTCGCTGAGGCCTTGTACAAGTCGCTTTCAGACCAAGGGTTGACTGAGCCGGGGCATGAGGACATCCCTCGTTCTATCTGGGTGCCTTTTGCATCACCGAGGCGTTTGGCAGTTTCGGTGAGCAATGTTCGTTCGACCGCACCACTACGCCGGGTAAGGATAAAACTCATGCCTGTTAGCGTGGGTTTGGATGCTGTGGGTAACGCTACTCCTGCACTTAAAAAGAAGCTGCTGGCCTTGGATTTAGATGAGCAGATCTTGTCAGAACTAACGCGTGAGCAGGACGGAAAAGCAGAAGTACTGTTTTATGAAAGCCTAGTAAGAGGGGCTCCGTTGGTTGAGGGCCTGCAAAAGGCGTTGGACGAAGCCATCACCAAGCTCCCCATCCCCAAGGTGATGACCTACCAACTGGAGACCGACTGCGAACTCCCCGGTTGGAGCAGCGTGCAGTTCGTACGCCCCGCCCACGGGCTGGTCGCGCTGCACGGCAGCGACGTGGTGCCAGTCAAGGCGCTGGGGCTTAAGGCGGGCAACCGCACGCAGGGCCACCGGTTTGAGGCCAAGATCTCCCCCGTAGTGCTCAAGGATGCGGACAGTTATGCCCAGCAACTGCGCGATGAAGGCGCCGTCATTGCCAGCTTCGCCGAGCGCCGCGCCGAGATCGCGCGCCAGCTGGCTGCTGCGGCCGCAAAAGTGGGCAACGGCGCCCATGCCATTGACGACGACGCCCTGCTCGACGAAGTGACCGCGCTGGTGGAGCGCCCCAATGTGCTGGTGTGCTCGTTCGAGCAGGAGTTTCTCGGTGTGCCGCAGGAATGCCTCATCCTCACGATGAAGGCCAACCAGAAGTACTTTCCGCTGCTGGACGCCGCCGGCAAGCTGACCCACCAGTTCCTGGTGGTCAGCAATATCACCCCGGATGACCCAAGCCTGGTGATTGGCGGCAACGAGCGCGTGGTGCGCCCGCGCCTGGCCGACGCCAAGTTCTTTTTTGATCAGGACCGAAAGAAAACGCTGGCCTCGCGTGTCGAAGGTCTGGGCAAGGTGGTCTATCACAACAAGCTCGGCACGCAGGGCGAGCGCGTAGAGCGCGTTCGGTCAATAGCCAAAGCCATTGCGCAGCAATTGGGCGACAGCGCCCTGGTCCACCAGGCCGACCAGGCCGCATTGCTGGCCAAGACCGATCTCGTGACCGACATGGTCGGCGAGTTCCCCGAGCTGCAAGGCACCATGGGCCGCTACTACGCGCTCAACGATGGACTGCCCGAGGCCGTGGCCGACGCCATTGAAGACCACTACAAGCCACGCTTTGCCGGCGACACGCTGCCGCGGAGCACTGTGGGTGTGGCCGTGGCGCTGGCCGACAAGCTGGAAACCCTGGTGGGCATGTTCGGCATTGGCAACCTGCCGACAGGGGACCGCGACCCGTTTGCGCTGCGGCGCCATGCACTGGGTCTGATCCGCATGCTGGTGGAAAAGCAACTGCCGCTGAACGTAATTGACCTTATAGCAGCTGCTGATAGAGCGTTTGGAGAGAAATTGCCTGAAGACAACCAGAGCAGTCTGATTGCTTTGCACGCGTTTCTTCGGGATCGGCTCAGCGGCTATTTGCGTGAGAGTGGTGCGGGTGTTCAAGAGGCGGGAGCGGTTATCGACTCAAACCTCGCCTGGAAAGACATGCCGAAAGCGCTCGCTGCAGTCCGCGCCTTTGCCGCACTGCCAGAAAGCCCCGCCTTAGCGGCGGCCAACAAACGTGTGGGCAACATCCTCAAGAAGGCCGAGGCCGAAGGGCCGGTCGACCCGCACGTCAACCCCGAGCTGCTGCAGGAGCGGGCGGAGCAGGACTTGTACGCGGCGCTGCAGCGCTACGTTCCTGAAGCCAATGCCCAGTTCGAAGCGGGCGATTTCACGGCGTCGCTGCAAACCCTGGCCGTGCTGCGCGCGCCGGTGGACGCCTTCTTTGACGACGTGATGGTCAACGCAGAGCAGATGGACCTGCGGCTGAACCGCCAGGGGCTGCTCAAAAGCCTGCATCTGGCGATGAACCGCGTCGCCGATCTCTCGCGTCTGGCGGTGTGAGCCGCGGCGGCGCGCCCCAGGAAGCCGCCAGCCGCAGGCGCCGGGCGGCGCTCGCTCTGGGGTTTGGTCCGCCCATCTTTCTTGCGTCCGTTCGGGCGTGGCTTGAATGGCAGGACGGCCGGCACCCGCCGACGCCAGCGTTTTCCCTGGCGCCCCTGCCGGTTTCCGATTCTGTCGGCGCTCTGTTTCTGCCCTGGCTGCTTGCCATTTTGGCGCTGGTGCTCATGGCGGGTGGGTTGTGGTGGTGGTGGCGGCGCGGCGGCGCGCGCGCCGTGCAGTGCCTGCTGCTGGCCCTGTGGGCGTTGCTGTGGGTGGGTGGGTCCGGCGCGCTTTGGGTCTCCCACGCCAACACCGCGCAGCTTGCCCCGCTGCCGGCAGAGCAGGCGCGCGTGCTGGGCCTGCGCCCGCGCCCGCCCACGTTGCGCGAGGTGGGTGGCAGCGAGGTGGTGTTGGCGGTTGCGGGTTTGGCTGGGCCGCAGCGCGTGCGCATCAACGACGACCGCGTGGCGCTCTGGCAGCCCGGCCAGCGCCTGAGCGCAGAGTTCGCGCAGGGGCGGTTCTACGGCCTCTACCTCACCGGCTGGGAGATCCAAGGGTCGGCATCGGTCCTGCAATAGCCGGATAATCTCTCCATGAAACTCGTGATTCTTGAGCGCGATGGCACCCTCAACGCGCTGGCGGAGGGCGAAGAGTTCGTCGCTTCGCCCGACGACTGGCATGCCCTGCCGGGCGCGCTGGAAGCGGTGGCGCGCATCAATCGCCAGGGCTGGCATGCGGTGGTGGCCACCAACCAGCCTGGCCTGGGGCGGGGTTTGTTCGATGTGGCTGCACTCAATGCCATTCACGCCAAGATGCACCGCCTGCTGTCGGCCGCCGGGGGGCGCATCGATGCGGTGTTCTATTGCCCGCATGCCCCCGATGAGCATTGCCTGTGCCGCAAACCGGCGCCGGGGCTGCTGGAGCAAATTTGCGATCGCTACGGCGTGGCTGCGGCCGATGTGCAGGTGGTGGGCAGCGGCGCCGCACATCTGCAAGCGGGCGCGGCCATCGGGGCGCAATTGCACTGGCTGCGCTCGCTTTCCTTGCCGCAGCCCTTGCCCGACACGCCCCTGCCTGGCGGACTGCCGCCGCAGACACAAGTGCACCAGGACCTCTCGGCCTTTGCTGACTACCTGGGGCGCGACGAAGCGATGGCCAGCGAGCAGGCGGTTCTGGTGGCGTCCTGAGGCGGGCAGGCGGGCATGCAGGCACTGCTTCAACTGGCGCTGGATTTCTTCGGGCCCACTGCGGATCCGGTTTCGGCGCCGCCTAGCGAAAATTTAGAGTCAAATAGGCCTCTAGCGCTTATTCCATCTACGTTAACAGCTCCTAAATCAGGAGTGAATAAACCCACGGGCGTTCTGCAGGCGCCCCCTGCCGCACTCTTTGCTCCAGCGGTTTTCCGCCATCCCCATGCGAAGCGCGAGCTGCGTCTGGGCGATGCCGTCGTGGGCTACGCGCTGGTGCGTGCGCGCCGCCGCAGCATCGGCTTTACCGTGGGGGCAGAGGGGCTGTCCGTGCGCGCGCCGCAGGCGGTCACGCTGGCCGCGATCGACGCTGCGCTGCAGGCCAAGGCCGGCTGGATTGTGCGCAAGCTGGGTGAAACGCGCGAGCGCGGCCGGCGCCAGCAGCACGCGCAGATCGTCTGGTGCGACGGTGTGCAGCTGCCCTATCTTGGGCAACGGCTCGGCGTGCGGCTCGACACGGCGGAGCCGGTGGCGGGACGGCTGGTGGCCCTGCCGGACGCGCTGCCGACGCTGCACCTGGGTTTGCCGGCCAGTGCCACACCGCAGCAGATGCGCGACGCCGTGCAGGCCTGGCTGGGCCGCAGCGCGCGCGCGCATTTCACCCAGCGGCTGGAGCATTTCGCGCCGTCCATGGGCGTGCGCTGGCAGCACCTGGCGCTCACCAATGCCCGCACGCGCTGGGGCAGCGCGCGCAGCGACGGATCGATCCGCCTCAACTGGCGCCTGATGCACTTTGCGCCCGAAGTGCTCGACTATGTGGTGGTGCACGAACTGGCCCACCTGCGCGTGATGGATCACAGCCCGCGCTTCTGGGCCGAGGTGGCTGCGGTGCTGCCCGATTACGCGCAGTTGCGCCGGCGCCTGCGCGAAGAAACCGCGCCAAGTTGGGAAGACCGCTGAGCGCCTGAGTCTCTGCGCCGCCGAGGCTCAGGCGTGGGTCAGCCAGTCCGCGTGCTCGATGTCGTTGAGGTGCGGCAGCGTGTTGAAGGTCTGCAGCATCAGGCGCTTGGGCGAAATGCTCATTTCGCTCACCGCGCTGTTGCGAATGCGCATGTTGAGCGCAATGGTGACTTCGGGCGCGGTGCCCAGCACCTCGCCGACGGCGGCTGAAATGGGCCCGCCGCTGGACACCAGCAGCACCTTGCGGCCGGCATGGGTGTGGCGAATCTCGTCCAGCGCGCCATGCACGCCCGCAGCAAATTCGTCCCAGCTGGACATGCCCACCGGGCTGATCACGCCCGCCATCCATTGCGCCAGCGCATCGCACAACAGGCGGAAGTGGTGCCGGTAGCCCTCGGGCGTGTCGGGGCGCTCCAGCGGTTCGGGGTGAATGGCGCGGATCAGCGCCAGGCTGTCGTATTCGTTCAGGCCCGGCGTTCGGGTGGCCTGTGGCGCGCCGCCCAGACCTTGCACGATGCCCGCCAGCGTTTCGTCGTGCCGGCGCAGCGTTCCGCTGTAGACGGCGTCAAACGCCATGCCGCGCGCGCGCCAGAACTCACCCAGTCGCAGCGCCTGCCGGTGGCCCATGGGGCTGAGCTGGTCGTAATTGTCAGCGCCAAACGAGGCCTGGCCGTGGCGCACGAGGTAGAGGGTTCCCATGCGCCCAGTGGGCCAGAACTGGACGCGCCCGTTTGTCGCGCGGGTGACGGCGCCGCGGCCGCTGGCCCCGTGCACGCCTCAGGCTGCGGTCAGCACGCCAGCGAAGACGTCGGCGTCCACATTGCCTCCAGTGAGCGCCAGGCCCACCACCTGTCCGGCCAGAGCGTCGCGCTCCTGCAGGGCCGCCGCCAGCGCAGCCGCGCCAGCGCCTTCGGCCACGTTGTGCGTGTCGGTAAAAAGCGCGTGCATGGCGGCGCCCACCTCACCGTCGCTGACCTGCACGATGTGGTCGATGTGTGGCGCAATGAGGGCCAGCGCCTGGGCGTCGGCCACCCGGCAGGCCATGCCGTCGGCCAGCTGGGTGGTGACGGGCGCCTCCACCACGCGGCCAGCGGCCACCGAGTCGGCATAGGTGGTGGCGTGGCTGCTCACCACGCCCACGATGCGCACTCCATGGCCCAGAGCAAGTTTTGCGGCAATGGCCGAGCAGGCACCCGAGCCCTGGCCGATGGGAACGTAGACGACATCGAGTTGCGGCACGGCGCGCAAAAATTCCCACCAATAGGTGCTGACGCCGCGCAGCAGATCAAAGTGAAAGCTGGGCACCATGTGCGCGCCGCGCTCGCCGGCCAGCTGCATGGCGTACTCGCGCGCCTCCTGAAAGTCGCTGCCGCATTCCACCAGCGTGACCCCCAGGGCGCGCATGGCGGCATTCTTTTCGAGCGAATTTCCCTGAGGCACGACGATGGTGCAGGCCACGCCGTTCTTGCGCGCGGCCCAGCCCATGCTTTGGCCATGGTTGCCGCGCGTCGCGCTGATCACTTCGCGCGGCAACTCGCCGCGCTGCGCCAACTGGTCAAAGTACGTCAGGCCCCCACGAATCTTGAAAGCGCCCACCGGCGTGTGGTTTTCGTGCTTGACCCAGCACGCCGCGCCCAGGCGCTCGCTGAGCAGGGGCCAGTGGTACTGCGGCGTGGCCGGAAACTCCTCGTAGATGAGCCTGGCGGCAGTTTCAATGTCGGAAAGCGTGGGGAGAGAAGACATAGTTTTAGGACTTACGCAAAGTTGTTCCAGTAAGGCGCTCTGACGCAGACAGTGCAAGCGCACGGCAAGCGCACGGCAAGGAAGAGCAACGCCGCTGGGGCGATTTTGCGTAAGTCCTGAGTTTGCAAGGTCAAGGGAAATGCACACGGCCTTCGATCGCCGTCAGGCAGCGGCCGCCCACCCAGACCTGGCCGCCGTCTTCCTGAAGAATATGCACCCGCCCCGCTCGGCCCCTGCATTCGCCTTGGGCCACCCGGTACGCCGAGGGCGCCAGGCCTTCGCCAATCAGCCATTGCGCCAAGCTGGCATTGAGGCTGCCGGTCACCGGGTCTTCGCTGGTGCCGAGCGAGGGCGAGAAAGCGCGGACCGCCGAGTTGGGGACGCCCTCGCTCGATGTGTCGGGGGCGATGTAGGCCACGCCCACGTCCTGGCCAAGGTCATGCAGGCGGGCGTGGTCGGGTTGCAGGCCGAGCACGGCGTCGCGGCTGTCCACCAGCAGCGCCAGCCAGCGTGGACCGTTGTCGAGCACGCGGGCAGCGCGTATCTGCTGGGGCCGCAGACCCAGTGCGCCGGTCACCAGCGCCAGCAGGGCCGGGTTCGGCTCGCTCTGCTGCATGGGCGGTGCTGCGAAGGCCAGCAGACCATCGTTCTGGCGGATCTGCACCAGACCCAGCCCGCATTCCTGCACGGCACAGCCGGGGGTGCGCGGCTGGCCCCCGGCCGCCAGCCAGGCATGGCAACTGCCCAGGGTGGGATGGCCGGCAAAGCTCAGTTCGCCACTGGGCGTGAAGATGCGGACCCGGTAGTCGGCGCCGCCCGCGCGCCCGGCCTCGCTGGGGGGCAGCAGAAAGGTGGTTTCCGACAAGTTGGTCCAGGCGGCGAAGCGCTTGAGCGCGCGTTCGGGCAGGCTCTGTGCATCGAGTACCACGGCCAGGGGATTGCCATCGCCATGGCGCTCACTGAATACATCAACCTGGAGGAAAGGGAGATAGGTCATGCAGCGCTTTTCAGAACCAAACTTCTACAGTGTAGAGCGCTGGCGCAGCGTGCGGACGGCATCTGCCAGCGCGGCGATTCCGGCGTCGATCTGCGCGCTGCTGGCGGTCACGAACGACAGGCGCAAGGTGCGCGAATCGGCCTCGCCGGCATAAAAGGCGGCGCCCGGCACGAAGGCCACGTTGCGCTCCACTGCCAGCGCCAGCAGCGTGGTGGCGTCCATGCCGGGGGGCAGGCGCAGCCACAAGAACATGCCGCCGGCCGGCCGGTTCCATTGCAGCTGCGCAGCCGCAGTGTCCGGGGAGCCGAACTCGCGCTCCAGCGCCGCCAGCATGGCATCGCGCTGCTGGCGGTAGAGCGCGCGGATGGTCGGCACATGCCGCTGCAGGAAGCCGCCTTGCATCACTTCGACCACCATGCGCTGGTTGAAGCCCGGGGTGTGAAGATCGGCCGCCTGCTTGGCCTGGAGCAGCTTGGGGAACACTTCGGGCGGCGCCACCAGGTAGCCCAGGCGCAGGCCAGGCGCCAGCACCTTGGAGAAGCTGCCAAGGTAAATGCAGCCCGACGGGTTGCGTGCCGTGAGCGGGGCGGGCGGTGGTGCGTCGAACCACAGCTCGCCATACGGGTTGTCTTCGAGCAGCGGCAGCCCGAGTGCGGCAGCGGCTTCCACCAGCGCCGCGCGGCGCGCCTCGCTCATGGTGCGGCCGGTGGGGTTTTGAAAATTGGGCAGCACATAGAGAAAGCGCGCCTTGTCGGCCCCGCTGCCCGCCAGGCGGGCCAGTGCGTCGATCTGCACGCCTTCGTCGTCGCTGGGAACCGATTGCACCACCGGCTCCATCGGAGCAAAGGCTTGCAGCGCGCCAAGATAGGTGGGGGTTTCCACCAGCACGCGGCTGCCGGGGTCGATCAGCACCTTGGCCACCAGGTCCAGGCCTTGCTGCGAGCCGGTGGTGATCAGGACCTGCGCCGGATCCACGTCCCAGGGCAGTTGCGCTGCCACCGCTTCGCGCAGCGGTCCGTAGCCTTCGCTGGCAGCGTACTGCAGGGCAGCTGCGCCGTCGTGCTGCAACACCGTGGCGCAGGCGCGGGCAAAGTCGTCCACCGGAAAGGTGCGTGGCGAGGGCAGGCCACCGGCCAGGCTGACGATGCCCGGCTTCTCCGTGAGTTTCAGAATTTCGCGGATGACCGAGGGGTTCATCTTTTCGGTGCGCGTGGCGAGTGTCCAGGACATGTTGGTCTCCTTGAGTGGGGAATGTGCGCTCGCTGGTGCTGGGGTTCAGCGCAGCGGCGATGTCGCCACCGCCGCCGGGTGGGCGGTGGTGGCCGGGCGGGAAAATTGTTTTCCAATCAATACCGTCGCCACCACGGACGCGGCGAAGGCGAGCGTGACGCCGTCCAGCGCCTCGCCCAGAAGCGGCACGGCCGCCAGAATGGAGAGAAACGGCTGCAGCAGCTGTGCCTGGCTCACGCGCAGGGCGCCGCCCAGCATCAGGCCGCGGTACCAGGCAAAAAAGCCGGCCCACATGGAGAACACGCCGACATAGAGCAGACCTCCCCAGGCAGACGGCGCCACCGCGTGCTGCGGCCACAGCCACAGCGTGCCGGGCAGCGAAACGGGCAGCGCCAGAACGCACACCCAGCAAATAACGCGCTCTGCACCCAGTTCCGGCGTGACCTGCGCACCATAGATGTAGCCAATGGCGGCCGCGAATACGGCGCCCAGCAGCAGCAAGTCGGCCCACTCGAAGCCAAAGCCAGCGCCGTGCTGGTGCGCACGCAGCACCGAGAACATCACCACCAACAGACTTCCGGCAACGGCGCAGACCCAAAAACCCAGTCGGGCGCGCTGGTGCAGCACCCAGGCTGCCACCGCAGCGGTCACCAGTGGCAGCAGCGCGGTGATCACGGCAGCGTGGCTGGACGTGACGATGCGCAGTGCGTAGCCCAGCAGCAGCGGGTAGCCCACCGCGTTGCCGAGTACGGCCAGGCCGAGCGGCTTCCAGTGGTGGCGTTTGGGCAGGGGTGAGCGGGTGGTCAGCAGAAAAATCACCGACAGGCAGCCCGCGAGCGCGGCGCGCGCCAGCGTCACAAACCAGGGCGAGAGCTGCGGCGCGTCGTGCGTGCCGGTGGCCAACCGCGTCATTGGCAGCGTGACGGCAAAGATGGTGACGCCCAAAATGCCCAGGGCCATGCCCAGAGTTTCGTCCTTGCGCTTCATGTGCGCAGCATCCAGCCGGCGGTGAGCACCAGCACCAGTGCCATAGCGCGGTTGAACCACAGCAGGCGTGCGCCCTGTGCCAGCCAGTGGCGCAGCAGGGCGCCCGTGCTGGCATACAAGAGATTGCTGGAAAAGGCGAAGACCAGCATTACGGGCAAGACCACCGCCAGGCGCTGCAGGCTGTCGGTGCGCCCCGCCACCCAGCCAGCAACGATGGTCAACGCCAGCAGCCAGGCCTTGATGTTGACGAACTGCAGCGCCACGCCTTGCCAGAAGCCGACGTGCATGCGTGCCGTGTCGGCTTCGGCGAGCTTGCTGCTCCCCGCGAGCTTCCAGGCGAGCCAGAGCAGGTAGCCGATGCCCAATGCCTTGATGGCGAAGCGCAGCAGTGGTACCGCCACCACGGCCGCGCCCAGACCGCCGGCGCACAGCAGCAGCAGCAGCGTCCAGCCTACCGGGACCGCCAGCACAAAGCGCATGGCCGGACCCAGGCCGCGGTTGGCGGCCAGCGCCGTCGAGAGCGTGGTGTTCGGTCCGGGCGAAAAGCTCATGGCGGTGGCCAGGGCGAGCAGGGCGGTGAATTCCGTGAGGGGCATATGGACTTGAAAATCAATCCTCCAATGTAGAGAGCTTGCCGCTACAGTTCCGGTACAGTTCCCCGTACAAATGCATCATCTGTATTGGCGTATGCATCGGCACACCCGACGCTGTGCACGCTGGTGCGCCACGGTTTGAAAAGGCCTGCATGCTGACCCGCACTCCCCGGCGTTCCCTGACCGATCAACTGGCCGAACGCTTTGCCGAACGCATTCGCGCGCGCCTGCTGGCTCCCGGTGCGCGCATGCCATCGGTGCGCGAATGCGCGCGCCAGCAGCAGGTGAGCCCCTGGACGGTGGTGGCGGCCTACGATCAATTGCTGGCGCAGGGCCTGATCGAGGCGCGCAGGCAGCGGGGGTTTTATGTGCGCGATTTAATGCAAAAAATGCCCTTAGCGCAGACGGGCATTGCACAATCAGCTATAAAAAATATAGTAAATCGTGCCCCCGGCGGCGCCACACCCTTCGCGGGCCTGCCACCCGGCTCGCGCATTCACGCCACGGCGTTGATCCGCGGCATGTTCCACCCGCCCTCGGGTCAGGCGCAGCCGGGTGCGGGGGTGTTTCCAGCCGCCTGGCTGGAGGATGCGCGCTTCATGCTGGCGGCGGTGCGCAAAGTTGCGGCCAGCCAGGCGCTGCGCGAAGCCTCGTTCAGCTACGGTGAGCCCATGGGCGACGCCGGCCTGCGGCAGATGCTGGCGAACCGACTGACTGAGCTGAGCGTTGCGGCGCATGCCGGCCAGGTCATGACCACGCTGGGCGCGACGCATGCGCTCGACATCGTGAGCCGCACCCTGCTCAAGGCGGGCGACCCGGTGATGGTCGAGGAGCCAGGCTGGTCGGTCGAGTTCGCCCGGCTCGATGCCCTGGGCATGCGGGTGCTGCCGGTGCCGCGCGGCCCCGACGGCCCCGACCTCGCCGTCATGGCGCGCTACTGCGAAGTGCATGCGCCGCGCCTGTACGTCAGTGTCAGCGTGCTGCACAACCCCACAGGATATTGCCTGTCGCCGGCCAGTGCGCACCAGGTGCTGCAGTTGGCGCAAAAGCATGATTTCCACATCGTCGAAGACGACAGCTACAGCCACCTGGCCCCCGACCACGCGACGCGCCTGTGCGCGCTCGATGGGCTGCGCCGCACGGTCTATGTGGGTGGTTTTGCCAAGATATTGGCGCCGAACTGGCGCATCGGTTTCCTGGCCGCGCCGCCCGCGCTGACCGAGCGCCTGCTCGACACCAAGTTGCTGTCGGCGCTGACCACGCCGTCCATTCTGGAAAAGGCACTGGCCTTGTGCATGGAACAAGGCCAGCTGCGGCGCCACGCCGAGCGCATGCGCCGGCGCCTGGCGCAGGCCCGGGTGCGCTGCGTGCAGCTCGCACAGGCCGCGGGCTGCAGCTTTGCGGCCGAGCCGGCCGGCCTGTTTGGCTGGGTGGAAACGGGGGTCGACACCGACGCCCTGGCCCAACGCATGCTCGATGAGGGCTACCTCCTGGCGCCGGGAGCACTGTTCCATGCCAGCCGGCAGCCCAGCACGCTGATGCGGGTGAACTTCGCCACCTCGCAGGACGCGGCCTTCTGGCGCGTGTTCGAGCGGGTGCGCGGATGATCTGATACACCCCCTGTGTCGCTGCGCTCCTTCACCCCTCTCTCGGTTCGCTGCGCGACCCGGGAGGGGGACGCCGCCAGCGCGGCGGGGGGCCGCGGCCAGCCTAGGCCCTTGCGCGGCGGCACTGGCATGCGCCGCATTGGTTTTGATGGCCGCAACACGCCTCGCCTCGCGGCCCCATGCGTCCCGCCTAGCTCCCTCTCACAACCTCCAGCGAAGAGAGCACGCGCAGCAGGGCGCGGTTGACTTCCTCCAGGCCCATTTCGTAGGTTTCGCCCAGCTCGCGGATCGCCGCGCAGTCGTCCCCTTCCAGCGCCAGCGCCATTTCCAGCGCCGGTGCATAGGGGCCGGTGTGCATCACCGCCGCGTCGTAGATGCGCTCGGAGAGCGGGATGCGGTGCAGCGCATTGCCCAGCGGTTCGCCCAAAAGATCTCCGAGGGTATGGAACAGGCCGCACAGGTAGACCTCGCGGCGCAGCTCGTTCTGGATGCCGGCCTCCAGAAGGTGGTCGGTCAGCAGCGCGCGGATGACCGCTCCGGCACGCACCGGCTCCATGTCGGGCTCGGTGCTGGCGTGGGGCAGTTGGTCTGAGAGCCAGCGCTTGAGCGAGCCATAGCCCATCATCACAAAGCCCCGGCGCAGCGAATCGACGCCGGTGCGCAGCCCGAGCGCTGCCGAATTGGTGTAGACCATGAAGCGGTAGGCGAGCACCGGGTCTTCGCTCACGATGTTCTCAAACGTCTCCAGCGATTGGTCTGCATCGATGGCTTTCATCAGCCGCAAGATGATGTGGTGCGAGGGCGCAGCCGGCTGGTGGCGCAGCGAGTAAAGGATGTCTTCCACCGGCCAGCCGACAATCGCCAGGGCCTTGTGCTCGTCCAGGCAGTGCGTGAGCAGCGCGCGGCTGGGAAGGTTTTCGTACATCTGCCCGTCGATCACCGGGCTTGCGCTGGGAGCGTGCTTTTCGTTTTTGGCCGCCGCGCGCGCAGCCGACTGCGCCTGAAGGACCGCGGCGGCGTTTTCGGCACTCAGGCTCAGCAGACTGTTTTCAAAGCACGCGGCGATGCTGGCAGGGTTTACAACCAGCTTTGCCGCGCGTCTCAATGGCTTGTGCCAGATCAGGGTGAAGGAAGCCACGAACGGTGAGCGAATTCTCCCCGGCCACGCCTACATCGCACCCGGCGGCACCCAGTTTCACGTTGGACGCAGCGGCGCAAACTATGTCGCGGTAGTGGACGACGGCGCGCCCGTCAATCGCCACAAGCCGTCTGTGGAGGTGCTGTTCAAATCCGGTGCGGCGCTGGTGGGACGCAATGCGCTCGCCATCATGCTTACGGGCATGGGCGCAGATGGCGCGGCCGCCATGCGCGAGATGAAAGACGCCGGCAGCTACAACTTTGTTCAGGACGAAGCCAG
>JAGNYI010000076.1 GCA_017985015.1 Giesbergeria sp.
GGTGCTTTCAACATGACCCACGGCGCCACCATGGGCGGCCACGTGGTCGAGCATGCCATCCAGCGCGCCGGCATTGACGCCGGTGAGGTGGATGACGTCATCATGGGATGCGGCACGCCCGAAGGCGCCACGGGCGCCAACATCGCCCGCCAGATCGCCTTGCGCGCCGGCTGCCCGGTCACGGTATCGGGCATGACCATCAACCGCTTCTGCTCGTCGGGTCTGCAAGCCATTGCCACCGCCGCCAATTGCATCATCGCCAAAGAAGGCGACCTGTACGTCGCGGGTGGCGTGGAAGTCATCTCCTGCACGGCGCAAGAGATGAATACGCACATGCTGCAAGACCCCTGGCTCGTGAAGAACAAGCCCGAGATCTATTGGTCCATGCTGCAAACCGCCGAGCAAGTGGCCAAGCGCTACGGCATTAGCCGCCAGGCCATGGACGAATACGGCGCCAGCAGTCAGCAAAAGGCCAGCGACGCGCTGGCAAAAGGCCTGTTCAAGGAAGAAATTGCCCCCATCACCGTCACCATGGGCGTGGCCGACAAGGTCATGGGCTTGACCACCAAGCAGGTCACCGTGAGCGACGACGAAGGCATCCGCGCCGGCACCACTTACGACGGCATCAAAGACCTGCGCTCGGCCTTGCCCGGCGGCCTGATCTCGGCGGGCAACGCCAGCCAGTTGTCTGACGGCGCCGGCGCCACCGTGGTCATGCACGAAAAGCTGGCCGAGCAAAAGGGCCTCAAGCCCCTGGGCCGCTTCCTGGGCTTTGCCGTGGCCGGCTGCGAACCCGATGAAATGGGCATTGGCCCCGTGTTCGCCATCCCCAAGGTTCTCAAGCGCCTGGGCCTCACCATCAACGACATCGACCTGTGGGAGCTGAACGAAGCCTTCGCCGTGCAGGTGATCTACTGCCGCGACAAGCTGGGCATCCCTGCCGACAAGCTCAACGTCAACGGCGGCGCTATCGCCGTCGGCCACCCCTTCGGCATGACCGGCCAGCGCCTCACCGGCCACGCCCTCATCGAAGGCAAGCGCCGCGGCGCGAAGCGGGTTTGCGTCACCATGTGCATTGGTGGCGGCATGGGCGCGGCGGGTGTGTTTGAAGTGCTGTAAGCGCTGAAGACAGATAGAGACACAACGCCCCGCGCAGGCCGAATGGTTTGCGCGGGGCGTTTGCTTTTGTTTTGATAGCGGGTAGCGCTTTATGGACGGGCGCTAGAGGCAAAAAAGACTTGTTTTTTCTGCCTACTGCGGGTTCATGCAGGATGCGCAGTGAACTTGACACCCAGCGCACGAGCCACCTTGAGAATGGTGTCAAGGCGCGGCTTTGCACCTGGTGCGAGGGCCTTGTACAGGCTCTCCCGGCCGAGCCCGGCATCTTTGGCAACTTGCGCCATGCCCTTGGCGCGCGCAACGTCGCTGAGCGCGAGCAGAAGAAGATCCGTGTTTTCGGTTTCCAACACTGCGGTCATGTACTCGGCAATGGCCGCATCATCGGTGAGGTAACGAGCCGCATCGAACGCCAGCAGCTTGGGTTTGGTCTTGGAAGTGCTCATCATTCAAGCTCCAATAGTTGCAAAATTTTCTGCGCCCGCTTGATGTCTCTTGCCTGGCTTGATTTGTCTCAGCCAGCAAGCATAATTTGTATCTATATGGATACGAGTGTCAAGCGAAAGACATAGACAGCCAGGCTGCGGTGCCCGCTTGCCAGGGGCGTACCATCGTGATAATCTGGTCAGTATGACTAGAATGTCGAAACCCACTCACCCATCTCCTGGACACAAAGCTGCCCCACCGGGGCATTGGCCACTGCAAGACGCCAAGGCCCGATTCAGTGAACTGGTCCGGCGCGTGCACAGCGATGGGCCGCAGCATGTCACCGTGCATGGGCGGGACGAAGTCGTGGTCATCGCGGCAGAGGACTTCCGGCGCCTGCAGGGGCTGCAAACGGGCAGGGCACTGGTGGATGTGCTGCAAGCCGCGCCTTACCCGGAAATCGATCTGGCCCTCGCGCCACCCACCTATGCGCCGGTGCGGGACGTGTCGCTGTGAAAGGCTACCTGCTCGACACCAACATCCTGTCTGAACTGCGGCGCCCCCGCCCGGAGCCCAAGGTAGTGGCTTTCGTCAGTGCGCAACCGCTTGAAAGCCTCTTCGTCAGTGCCGTTACGTTTGCCGAAATCCGCTTTGGCATCGAGCTGGTAGCCGACGTGCAAAAGCGGGCTGCGCTGCACGACTGGCTCCAGCAGCAGTTGCGCCCGATGTTTGAAAACCGGGTCCTCCCGGTCAGCGAAGACGTCATGTTCAAGTGGCGCCTGCTGGTGGAAACTGGGCGCAAGCTGGGACACACGTTTCCCCAGCCAGACCTCATCATCGCTGCCACCGCGCTGCACCATGGGCTGACGGTGGTCACGCGCGACATCGGCGGGTATGAGAAGGCCGGTGTGCCGCTGGTTAACCCGTGGCTGGGCGACGGATGATTCCGCTGCACTGCGGCCCTTGACCGTCACAGAAGCACGTTCTTCCCCATGGATTGGATGGCTTCGGCGGCAAGATTGCTTTTGTTTTGATAGCTGCTTACGCTTACGGGATAAGCGCTAGAGGCCTAAAACACTAATATTTTCTGCTGAACCAGCGTCAGGCCTCACGCTCGGGCCATGCTTTTGCAGACGCTCACGAAACCGGATCAACGCCGGGTCAACCGTGCGTGATGGCTATTGAGGTGCCAGAGTAGTCCATCGGACAAACACCACGGCAGCAGGAATCGCGAACAGCAAGCCCACGAGCCAGAACTGGGTAGCCCGTTGGGTGACTTTGCCCTGAAGCAATATCGCCAGAGCCACCAAGCCCAAAACGACGAAGATTGCCCCGGCAAAAAAAGCGCCCGGCCCATTCACCGTCGTCACCACCGTAGAGCGCATCGGCTTTGTCGAAAAACTCCGCGTCGCAACAAAATACCAGCTGCTGACGGTCCAGAGGGCGCACATGAACCTGAGCCCAACCCGAAGCACCGGGGAAGTGATGCGGCTGGATTTCATGGGGTTTAACGCCCAGGTTAACCGACAAAAATGCGAAGCATTTTTGTCGGCGTTGAACCTACGGTTAGGATGATCACAGGTGCGTTGACTGATGAGTTACTCATCGTGCCGCACTTGCTGTTTGAAAATTGGCTGAGAAACGAAGGCCAGGTAGCACATCCATAAAATAAAACTTTGCATTAGCCAAATCCCAAGCCTCCGGATTTAATTTCGTGAAATTCCGCGCTTCTCTCTCTGCGATTTATTGATTTTTTTGATATCAAGGGCTTGGCGATAGCATGGATGAATCTCCCAACTCATGTTGAAGTCGTTATCCGTTCTAGATGCCAATAGATCAGGCATATCTCTGAATCCGTAGTGTTCATAGTTACCCGACTCTTCATCAGATCGAGCCACAAGAAAACCAATTCTAAAAAGAAACTGTGCTGCCTCGAGTTGTGTGGTGACCCTTTTTGAGTCAACGAATAAGCCGATGTGGTTAAGGATTCTGTTTTTCACGAAATTCATCAGTTGCTCTCGAGTGAGTAATCGATCTGCGCCTCTGAACGCTGTAATCAGTTCTTCAATTTGCTTGCATTGATGTTTGTGCTCGGCAACTAAATCTGCTATCCGTTTCGCGCCATAGTCACCCCAAACGGAATCAATTTCGTCTTTTGATATTACACTCTTTCGCTTTCGGACGGCGCTCTCCTGAGCGAGTTTGCATAGCTGAATTGCCCATCGTGGCCTTTCGTAGGATAGCGTGTGTATTACCTTAAAAGAAAGAACGTTCTTGGAGCCCCATTCAATTTTTTCTACGAAGAGCATCTTTAATATGCGAAGTTCATAGATTTCGTTGGATTCATTGTATTGTCGGCTCGGCAAGTCAAATGAATTTTCCTTGCTTTGAGATTCAATGCGCTTATAAAGTAGTGTGCGAAATTCTTCGGCTGACCAATTTAACTCGGTCACGTATTGTTCCAGCTTATCCAGGGACTCGTCATATCTGCGTATGGTAGGCCAAACGTCACTACGCATTGTTACTCTAAAGCATATGCCAGAGACATCTTGGGCTAAGTATCGACAGGCTGAAAAGAATGTACTTAGCGATAGGCATTCGCTGTCTGTATTTTGAAACGTGGCATCTAGGTCATCAATAAGTAAATATACATTTGGTCCGGAGACTCGCTTAAGGATCTCGATGTGATTTCGTATTTCCTCCTTTTTTGTGCCAAGTTTATCAATAAGTTTTTCGAATCGAGATGTTAGGCAGCTGACGATATTCTTTTCTTTGTAACCTTCAATTTCGGCGGATTCGATTAATGTTATATGGTCGTCCGTTATGGCAAAATTAATCTTTTTTGCGATCTCTCTGTTGATGAGTGCGCAAATTCTAATCATCCAGTCGCGAATGTAGTCGTTAGGTGTGGTTAGTTGTGTTTTTAAGCCAAACGCGTCGCGTGCCAAATCTGCACCTCTGCATCGGATGACAATGGAGCTCGTGTCCGTTTCTTTGATTACATACGAGAGTCGTTTGATAAGTGCAGATTTACCCATGCCTTTGCGAGCTGTCGTTATTAGTATTCGTTTGTTCTTTTTTACATATTCGCCAAATGCATCTTGCTCCACAAAATAAGACTCAAGCTCCTCCGGGGTTGCGTCGTCTCCCGCTTCGTTTCCGAAATCAAAACCTCTTAAGATCATTTTTTCCCTATCGCTGAATAGTGGACATGACGATTAGTTATGCAGGTATTTTGAGGAGTACCCAATTAAGCTCAGAACTTAGCGAATTTACTCTGGCGAATAATTCTATTTTCGAAATGGTCGAAAAACGTCTGCAATAACTTAAAAATAGCTCGGAAATTATTGAGAATGAATTGCTTATTATTAAGTTAATTGGCGTGTTAAAAATCGCTCACTATAAACTTATTGTTGCGCCCACGACCGCTGCGACCAGCGGATGTTCGAGGAATCTCTGAAGCAGATTCTTGGCTTCAACCTTCTCTGCTTCCGATCCATCACAGGATTCTATTTTTTCGATTAGCGACTTAATTGCAATGGCTATTTGCTGTGTATTGTGATCGCCAATTTGAATTGCATTTGCAGAATGGATATTTATTACTTGATTGGTCATTTCATTTCTCCGAAAATCCTCGTGCGTTCCATTCAGATATTCCTCGCCTCCAAGTGTAAGTCCACCCGATACTAATACAGTAATATACATCCCATGAATTTCGCGCGTACCGGTAACTTGGAAGAATGCCTTAGAGATTAAATTTTTCTCGTGTGCGGATTTAAGTCGCTTGGCGATCGGTTGAAATTCTTTAATCGCTTGGATAGAGCTATCCTGCGGCTCGAATTTATTCTTTCCGTTCGCAATCTCACGAAGTATCGACTTAGTTAGATCCACCGCACCATACTCCTGTTGCCAAGCAAATAAAATGGACTTTGTGGATCTCGAGAGATCCGCGCAGTTGCGGGATACGACATCAACGTCCACGATGGGAAGTGCAACCTCTCATCAACTCACTCGTTTTGTGGAAGGGGAAGTTCATGTCTGCCATTGTCACCATCGGTATCGATCTCGCCAAGAACGTCTTTGCTGTTCATGGCGTTGATGCCACAGGCAAGCCTGCGCGGGTGCGCCCCAGTGTGCCGCGTGCCAAGCTGCTCGAACTCATCGCGACATTGCCGCCTTGCCTCATCGGTATAAAAGCCTGCTCCGGCGCCCACCATTGGGCGCGTGAGTTCCAGTAGTTCTGGCCATACCGTGCGCCTGATTGCGCCCAAGTTCGTGCTGCCCTACCGGTTGTCTGGCAGGAGAGGCAAGAACGATGCCGCCGATACAGCCGTCATCTTCGACGTTGTCGCCCGCCCAAAATACGCTTTGTGCCCCCACCGCGTCGCACACCTGACATGCCTTCCCGGCCGCCTCCACCCATAATTTTCCCCATGACGACCCTACGCTCCACCCTCGATTTCCTGCTGTACGACTGGCTCCAGGCCGAAACGCTCAACACGCGCGAGCGCTTTGCCGATCACTCGCGCGAGACCTTTGATGCCGTGCTCGACACCTGCGAGCGCATTGCGCGCGAGAAGTACGCGCCATTCAACCGCACGGTGGACCAGCAGGAGCCGCAGTTCGACGGAGAGAAAGTCATCCTGCCGCAGGCGACGAAGGACGCCTACGACGCCTACGCGGCGTCGGGCATGCTCAGCGCGGCGCAGGATTACGGCATTGGCGGCATGCAACTGCCCTACACGGTGGATGCTGCAGCCAACGCCTTCTTTGCCGTGGCGTCTATCAGCATCAGCTCCAACCTCTTGAGCACGGGCAATGCCAACCTGCTCATGGTGCACGGTACGGATTTGCAGAAGCAGGTGTTTGCACTCAACGAGTTCTCCGGGCGCTTCTCGGGGACCATGTGTTTGTCAGAGCCGCAGGCGGGTTCCAGCTTGAGCGATGTGGCGACGCGGGCACTTCCTGATGGCGAGGGCTATGAGATTGACCCACTGGGCGCGCGCTACAGGCTTACCGGCAACAAGATGTGGATCTCGTCGGGCGAGCACGAGCTGTCAGAGAACATCGTGCACCTGGTGCTGGCCAAGATTCCGGGGCCGGACGGCAAGCTGGTGCCTGGCACGCGCGGTATTTCGCTGTTCATCGTGCCCAAGAAGCTGGTGGATACCGAGGGCAACTTGACCGGCGTGCGCAACGACGTGGCGCTTGCCGGACTGAACCACAAGCTCGGCTGGCGCGGCACCACCAATACGCTGCTCAATTTTGGCGAGGGCAAATACCCGGTGCAGGGCAGGGCGGGCGCCGTGGGCTATTTGGTGGGCCAGCCGGGCAAGGGCCTCGCCTGCATGTTCCACATGATGAACGAGGCGCGCATCGGCATTGGCATGGCGGCCACCATGCTCGGCTTGGCGGGCTACTACGCCAGCCTCGACTACGCCAAAAACCGCCCGCAAGGCCGCAAGCTCGGGCCTGCCGGCAAGGATGCCGCCCAGCCGCAGGTGCGCATCATCGAGCACGCCGACGTGCGCCGCATGCTGCTGGCGCAAAAGAGCTATTGCGAAGGCGCATTGGCGCTGAACCTCTACTGCGCCCGCCTGGTGGACGAGCAGCACACCGGCGTGCCCGAGGCTGCCGACGAGGCGCGCCTGCTGCTGGAAGTGCTCACCCCCATTGCCAAGAGCTGGCCCAGCGAGTTCTGCCTGGAGGCCAATTCGCTGGCGATTCAGATCCACGGTGGCTACGGCTACACGCGCGACTTCCCCGTGGAGCAGTACTGGCGCGACAACCGCCTGAACATGATCCACGAGGGCACGCACGGCATTCAGGCGGCCGACCTGCTCGGGCGCAAGGTGCTGATGGAGAACGGCAAAGGCCTGCAACTGCTGGCTGCGCGCATGGCGGCCACGGCCAAGAAGGCGTCTGGCGTGCCGGAACTGGCGGCTTTTGCGCAGCAGCTCACCGGCGCGCTGCAGCAGGTGGGTGAGGCCACGCAGGCCGCCTGGGCGGGCGGCGAGCCCACGCAGGCGCTGGCCAATGCCGTGCCCTATATGCAGGCCTTTGGCCACACGGTGCTGGCCTGGATCTGGTTGGACGTGGCGCTCACGGCGTTGAACAACGACGCTACGCTATCGATAGCTGCCAACGCAGGCCGATTGGGCGCTATACGGTATTTTTACCATTATGAGCTGCCCAAAATGGGCGCTTGGCTCAACGTAGTGAATGCGCGCGACATGACCTGCGCAGCGCTGGCGGAAGAGGCTTTCTGAATCGGTTGCTGCAGCACCGCGCTGGGCCGGCGATTGGCAACAGAAAGGCTTGCGAAGAGTTTCTGCGCGCGCGCGTTTTTCTGCGATTTTTCAGCCTACCATTCGCCCCCTACGGCCCATGTCGGGCTGAAACTAGGGAGCCTGGCATGGCAAAAGAACAGCGCAACGAAAAAATGGCAAAGAAGCCCAAGAAGGACAGCTCGCTGCCCAAACCCGGCGGTACCGACCGGCCCACGCCGCCCATGACGTCCGTGCTGCCCAAGGGCAAAGACAAGTACAAGTAAGCGCGCCGGATTCGCCCTATCGCATCTTGATGCGCAGCCAGGCGCTGGCCTGGTCCACGGCCATCGACAGCGCCAGCATGGCAATGATCACGGTGGACGCCTGCGCATAGTGAAAGAGCGATAGCTCGACGTACAGCAACTGGCCCAGCCCGCCCGCGCCCACAAAGCCAAGGATGGCGGCCATGCGGATGTTCATTT
>JAGNYI010000006.1:0-51041 GCA_017985015.1 Giesbergeria sp.
GCCGCGGTGCCTGGCGCCGACAGAGCCAGGCACCGGCCGAACCCGAACAGCCGCCGACACCGCCGCAAACGGGCGCCGCCGGCCCCTTGATGCGCCCGCTGCCTGGCACCGACGAGGTGACCGATGTGAAGCCGCGCCCGCCTCGCGAGCCCAAAGAAGATTGAGGCGTTTCCCCTAAGCAGTGGCGAAGCCCCGCCACTATGATGCAACGATGACTTCCACCGACCTGCGCGCCCTGTTCGATACCCAGTACCAAGCCAGCCGCGAGCATGTGGCCGTGCCCCTGGTGGTGCGCCGCGAGCGCCTGCTGCGCATGCGCAAACTCCTGGACGAACACAGCGGCACGCTGGCGGCGGCGGTCGAGGCCGATTTCGGCGTGCGCTCGCAGCGCCTGACCGAAGTCGCCGACATGTTCGTGCTGCACACCCTCATTTCGCACACGCTCAAGCACCTGGCGCGCTGGAGCCGGCCGCAGAAGGTGAGCACGCCGCTGTACCTGCTGCCGGCCAGCGCGCGCATCGAGCGCCAGCCGCTCGGCGTGGTGGGCGTCATCTCGCCCTGGAACTACCCCATTCAACTGGCCCTGGCGCCGGCCATCACGGCACTGGCCGCCGGCAACCGGGTGATGATCAAGCCCAGCGAACTCACGCCCCACACGTCGGCGCAGCTCGATCGCCTGCTGGCCCAGTTCTTCACGCCCGACGAAGTCTGCGTGGTCCAGGGTGATGCGGCCGTGGCCAGCGCCTTTGCCGCGCTGCCGTTTGACCACCTGGTGTTCACCGGCTCCACCGCCGTGGGCCGCAAGGTGGCGCAGGCGGCCGCCGCCAACCTGACCCCCACCACGCTCGAACTCGGCGGCAAGTCGCCCTGCATCATTGATGCGGACTGCCGGCTCGAAGACGCCGCCCTCAAGATCGCCCACGGCAAGCTCCTGAACGCCGGCCAAACCTGCATTGCGCCCGACTACGTGCTCGTGCCGCGCGGCAGCGAGAGCGCGTTTGCCGACGCCTACAAGGCCGCGGTGGCCAAGCTGTTCCCGACGATCGCCGGCAACAAGGACTACGCCTCGATCATCAGCCCGCGCCACCTGGCCCGTCTGCGCACCATGCTGCAGCAGGCACAGACGCAGGGCGCGCAGGTGCTGTCCATGGACCCGGCGCAGGGCAAGTCGGTGGCGCCCGCCTCGGCCGTGCTCGACGGCGCCACCAGCCGCCAGATGGCGCCTGTGCTGGTGCTGGGCGCTACCTCGGCCATGCAGCTGATGCAGGAAGAGATCTTCGGCCCCATCCTGCCCGTCATCTCGTACGACCGGCTGGACGACGCCGTGGCCCACATCAACGCCGGTCCGCGCCCATTGGCGCTCTACTGGTTTGGCAACAGCGACAGCGTGCGCGACGACGTGCTGGCGCGCACCGTGAGCGGCGGCGTCACCGTGAACGACACGCTGATGCACATTGCCCACGACAACCTGCCGTTTGGCGGCGTGGGCGACAGCGGCTGGGGCGCCTACCACGGGGAGCTGGGTTTCCTGCGCTTTTGCCACCAGAAGTCGGTGCTCATCCAGTCGCGCTGGTCGCTCGGCTCGGTGTTCTACCCACCGTATGGCGCGCGGCTTGACAGCACGCTCAAGTTGTTGCGGCGCATCATCTAAGACCGGCGCTGGCCCCATGCGGGGCAGGGTTGTGGCGGGGCGGGGGCGTTTGTCCATGGTGCGCGCAGGCACACCCTGGGGAGGGAAAACCCGTTTGCGGCGACAATGCCGCTCCTTTTTCAATTTCCGTTGTCCGTTTCGGTCGGTCTTTTCATGTCCAGTATTCAGGTTCGTCCCGCCACGCTTCGCGATGCCAAAGCCATCGCGCACATCCACACCATCGCCGCGCAAGAGGCCTACCAGGGCATCGTTCCGGACGAGCAGCTGAAGGCGCTCTCGGTGGAAAAACGCCAAGCCTATTGGCGCGAAGCCATTGAGTACTGCGAGCCGCAGGTGCAGGTGGCGGTTGAGGACGAAAAGGTGATCGGTTTTGTCGGCTACGACCGCTCACGCGACGAAAAATCGCGCCCGACCACCGGCGAAATCTGGGCCATCTACGCCGCTCCCTCGCACTGGGACAAGGGCGTGGGCCTGGCACTGTGGGACGCCGCCCGCGACGGCCTGCAGGAAGAGGGCTGCACCAACGTCACCGCCTGGGTACCGCTGCGCAACGAGCGCGCCATCCGCTTTCACGAACTCGCCGGCTTCAAGCGCGAGATGTCCACCGCCAAGACGGCGGTGGTCGGCAGCGTGAAGATCGAAGAAGTGCGGCTCAAGCGCGCTATTTCCGGATGATCTCCGGCTGATTGCCGGCCGATTCCCTTCTGTTCACCGAGATATCTCTTTTAATGACCCCTGCTTCTGCCAGCGACGCCGCACCCACCATTGCGTGGACCACTTCCAAGGGAGTGGCTGCCAGTGCCTCCTGGCACAGTGAGGCCGGGGTGAGCGCGCCGCGCCGCGTGGAACTGGCGGACGACACTCTGAGCGCCGACAGCGCCTACCGCCTGGCGTGCGCCGGCACTGGGATGCTGTGGCGGGGCGACTTCCAAAACGCCCGCCAGCTGCTGCAGGCACTGGCACGCCGCGCGGACAACAAGCCTGCCAAAGCGGCGGCCCGTGCGGTAGCGAAGGCGGCGGCTGCGAGCCCGCAAGAGCGTTTCAACCTGCACCGCCAGGCGCAGTCGCAGCGCGCGCGCACCCTGGGCACGCTGCTCATCGCCCTGGAGCCCGATTACTCGATCGCCCTGCGCCGCGCGCCCGACTGGCGCGCCGCCATTACCGAGGCCTGGGGGCCGGCCACCGGTGAGCCCACCGTCGTCTCGCTGCGCGAGCTGCTGGGCGTTGTCGGGGCACACGAATGGCGCAAAACGGGCGTCGAAATTTCCGTGCTGGGCGAAGCGCCGGGCAACCGCATTCACCCGCATTACGGCGTGTTTTCGCCGATCCGAGGCGAATACCTGGACCTGGTGGCCCAGCAGCCCTTGCCTGGCGACACCTCGCTGGCCATGGACATTGGCACCGGCACCGGGGTGCTGGCCGCCTTGCTGGTGCGCCGGGGCATCAAGCGGGTCGTGGCTACCGAAAACGCGCCACGCGCGCTCACCTGCGCAAAAGACAACCTGCAGCGCCTGGGCCTGACCAAGCAGGTGGAGCTGCACAGCACCGACCTGTTCCCCCCCGGCCGCGCGCCGCTCATCGTCTGCAACCCGCCCTGGCTGCCGGCACGGCCCGCGTCGCCGCTGGAGCACGCCATCTACGACGAAGGCAGCCAGATGCTGCGCGGCTTTCTGGCGGGCTTGGCGGACCACCTCACTGCGGGCGGCGAAGCCTGGCTGCTGCTGTCGGACCTGGCGGAGCACCTGGGCCTGCGCTCGCGCGAGGAGTTGCTGGGCTGGATCGCCGCCGCCGGCCTGCAGGTGCTGGGCCGCAGCGATGTGCGCCCGCACCACGCCAAGGCGCAGGACGCGAGCGACGCCCTGTATGCGGCGCGCTCGGCCGAGGTGACTTCGCTCTGGCGGCTGGCGGCTGGCGTTGGCTGCGTGAAAAACTCTTAAATTTGTAGCTGCTAGCGCTTGCTGGATAAGCGCTAGAGGCCAATTTGGCACTAAATTTCGTGTCCTCTGCAGCCCCGCCTCTGTTGCTGCTGGCCCCGATGGAGGGGCTGCTCGATTTTGTACTGCGCGACATTCTGACCCGCGTGGGCGGCGTGGACCGCTGCGTCTCCGAGTTCATTCGCGTCACCGGCACGCTGCTGCCCGACAAGGTCTTTTATCGCTACCTGCCGGAACTGCACCACGGCGGCCGCACGCTGGCGGGAACGCCGGTGCGCGCGCAGTTGCTGGGCTCCGACCCGGTGAGCATGGCGGACAACGCCGCTGCCCTGGCGGCGCTGGGGCCCGAGGGCATCGACCTCAATTTCGGCTGCCCGGCCAGGGTGGTCAACCGCCACGGCGGCGGCGCCTCGCTGCTGCGCGAACCCGAGCGCATTGCAGAGGTGGTGGCCGCAGTGCGCCGCGCCGTGCCGGCGGCCATGCCGGTCTCCTGCAAGATGCGCCTGGGCTACGACGATGCGGCGCTCTCCGTCGCCTGTGCGCAGGCCATGGCGGACGCTGGCGCCTGCGAAATCGTCGTCCACGCGCGCACCAAGCAGGACGGCTACCGCCCGCCCGCCTACTGGGAGCAGATTCCCGCCATCTGCGCGGCGGTGCGCGTGCCGGTGGTGGCCAATGGTGAAATCTGGACGGTGGCGGATGCCGTTCGCTGCCGCGATGCCTCGGGCTGCGAGGCGCTGATGCTGGGGCGGGGCATGGTGGCCGATCCGGGCCTGGCGCTGGCGCTGCGCGCGCATGAAGTTGGGAGCACACCGACCCAGCTGCCCTGGAGCGCGCTGGTGCCGCATCTGCTCGAATTCTGGGAGCTGGTCTGCGCCCAGCTCGAACCGCGCCAGCGCGCCGGGCGGCTCAAGCAGTGGCTCAACCTGCTGCGCCGGCGCTACCCCGAGGCCCAGCAGGCCTATGACACGGTGCGCGTGCTCACCGAACAAACCGCTGTGGGCGCGGCGCTGGTGCACATGGCCGACGTGGCGCGCAAGTGACGTTTCACAGCAGGTGATCGGGCGCCAAGGGGCCAAGCACGCTCATCAGCAAACGCAGCAGGAAGCTGGTGTCGGGCTCCGAACGCGTGTCCTCCAGATCGCTGCCTTTGGGCGCATGCCAGATCAGGCCCTGAGCGTCTTTCTCCACATGCCAGGCCAGGTCGCGCATGCCGGTTTCAATCTGCTTGCTGGCCACGGCCGCGAGCTTGCGACTGCGGATCAGCAAGGCAATTTCGGTGTTCTGCAGCTCTGAGCGCAGGTCCAGGTTCATGGAGCCAATGGCCAGCAACTGGCCGTCCATGACGAGAAACTTGGAGTGCAGCATGGCGCGGGAGCTGCCCGTGACGCCGCTGCTCGAGCCGGACAGGCCGAAGGCATTGCGCAGACCTGCCTGCTCGCTGCGCATCTCATAGAGCTCGACGCCCAGATCGAGCAGGGCCTTGCGGTGCCCCCTGTAGCCGGCATGCGCAATCGGTGCATCGTTGGACGCCAGTGAATTGGTCAGCACACGCACCCGAACGCCGCGCGTGCGCGCGTCCTTGAAGGCCTGCATGATGTTCTTGCCCGGCACAAAGTAGGGCGAGACGATGAGCAGTTCGCGCCGCGCCTGGCCCATCAGCTGCAGCAGGCCCTCCACTACGGTTTCGCCTTGTGGCTCCGAAGGCTCTGGCGCCTTCTGCACGCCTTCGGTTTTGGGCTCGCCATCTGCGTTCCCCGCCGCCGGAGCGGGGGCCTTGGTGGGCGCCGCTCCTTCGCGCGGCGCAGGGCCAAGGCTGCTTTCCGCGGCAATTTTGGCCGGCTCGTCGGCCAGCACCACGGCCGGCGCCCAGACAAAGTGGGCGTGCGCCAAGTCCATGGGCTCGAACTGCGCGACGTGCTGTTTCTGGACCTCTTTGACGTCCTGCTTGGTCACCGTCCCGGAAGTCGAAGCGGCCGCCGAAGCGGGTGCCTGCGGCGCTTTTGCCGCTTTCGCCTGCTTCACCGCCTGGGCCTGCTCCTGCGTGGCGCCGTCAGCCGGGTCGTTGGCCTGGGCGACGGCCTCGGCGCGGATCTTCTCGCGCATCTGCAGCAGTTCTTCCTTGCTGATGAGCGACTGGACCGGGTAGGCGCGCTTGTTGTTCCAATATTTGTCGAAACTGCGCGAGAGATCGGCCACGATGGGGCCGGCAGCGAGGACGTCCAGATCGACGAAATTGCCGGCCTCCGCGTTGCCAAAATAGGCGTCGCCCAGGTTGCGTCCGCCCGTTACGCCCATGGCGTTGTCGGCGATGAACAGCTTGTTGTGCATGCGCTGCTGGGCGCGCGAAAAATCCATCACGGCGCTGACCATGCGGCCGATTTTGGAGGCGCGTGGCCCGGCTACCGGGTTGAACATGCGCATCTCGATGTTGGGCTCAAACGCCAGGCGCATCACCTGGGCGTCGCGCCCGGTGCTGTGGAAGTCGTCCAGCAGCACGCGCACCCGCACCCCGCGCCGCGCCGCCTTCACCACAGCGCGCAGCAGGCGCGCCGTGCTGGCGTCGGCGTGGATGGCGTAGTACTGCAGGTCGAGCGTCTTCTCTGCCGCCTCGGCCAGCGCCAGGCGGCTGCCGTAGGCGTCGTCGGGGCCGCTGAGCAGGCGGAAGCCCGAGTTGCTGCGGGCCTTTGCCTCTTCGCGCTGCTGCTGCACGCTGGCACTCAGCGTTGTGGACGCAGGGGTTTCGAGGGCACGCGATACCGGCCGCTCCACATTTTCGGGCAGTCCGGAGCAGGCGCTCAGCATACACAACAGTCCAAGGGTGGCCAGGTAGGGGCGAAGCTTCATCGTCGTGGAGGCCGTGCGGCGCCGGAGAAACAGGGGTTTCAGACCATCGAGCCGCGTGATTCAGTGTAAGCGTAGCTGTTCGGTGGGCGCTGTCGCGTCGGACGCCGCCGCACACGCGCTGCGCCTGCCTACCAGCTTGCTTCGCGCTCCGGTGTGGCGCTGATGCGGTGGATGGAAAGGTCCGCACCATCAAACTCCTGCTCCCGCGTGAGGCGCAGGCCCATGGTGAGCTTGAGCACGCCGTACACCAACGTGCCACCCAGCGCGGCCCAGGCCACACCCAGACCGGTACCCAGCAACTGTGCGCCCAGAGCCACGCCGCCCAGGCCGCCCAGCGCCTTGCTGCCGAAGATGCCGGCTGCAAGGCCGCCCCAGGTGCCGCACAGGCCGTGCAGCGGCCACACGCCCAGCACGTCGTCGATCTTCCAGCGGTTCTGCGTCAGCGTGAACATGGAGACAAACACCGCTCCAGCCACCGCACCGACCACCAGCGCGCCCAGCGGATGCATCAGGTCCGAGCCGGCGCACACGGCCACCAGACCGGCGAGCGGACCGTTGTGCACGAAACCGGGGTCGTTCTTGCCCAGGGCGAGCGCGGTCAGTGTGCCGCCGACCATGGCCATCAATGAGTTGACGGCCACCAAGCCGGAGATTTTGTTCAAAGTCTGCGCGCTCATCACGTTAAAGCCAAACCAGCCGACGATGAGAATCCAGGCGCCCAGGGCCAGAAACGGGATGTTCGACGGTGGATGGGCGGAAATGGCCCCGTCCTTGCGGTAGCGGTTGGCGCGCGAGCCCAGCAGCAGCACGGCGGGCAGCGCAATCCATCCGCCCACAGCGTGCACCACGATGGAGCCTGCAAAGTCATGGAACTCGGCGCCCGTCACGCGCGCGATCCAGGCTTGCACGCCGAAGTGGCCGTTCCATGCGATGCCTTCAAAAAACGGATAGACGAAGCCGACGATCGCGGCCGTTGCAATCAGTTGCGGCCAAAAGCGCGCACGCTCGGCAATGCCTCCAGAAACAATGGCCGGAATGGCCGCAGCAAAAGTGAGCAGAAAGAAAAAGCGCACCAGATCGAATCCACTCTTCTGCGCCAGCTCCTCGGCACCCACGAAGAAGTGCGTGCCATAGGCGACGCCATAGCCGACCAGGAAATACACCACGGTGGAGACCGAAAAATCCACCAGGATCTTCACCAAGGCATTCACTTGGTTCTTCTTGCGCACCGTGCCCAATTCCAGAAAGGCAAAGCCGGCGTGCATGGCGAGCACCATGATGGCGCCAAGCAGGAGAAAAAGGGTGTCGGTGCCCTGGTGGCTGGCGTCCATGGAGTCCTTCGGTGCGGAAAGTGTGGGAATGGGGCGCTCGCGAAAGCACCATGCACACTTTTGAGCAAAAAATGCGCCAGCCTGGAGCAGGTGCAGCGTGCAGGTGCCGCACCGCAATTGCCCACAAACGCACCACCGCCGTGCGCAGATGCACGCCGCTGGTGCAATTCGCGCGGAGCGAACCGGGGAGCAGCGCAGGCATGGAGGCTAGCAGCACTCCGCTGCAAATCGGCAGAAACAAAAAAAGCACGCCATCAGCGTGCTTGAGAAAAAGGCTGTTGCTGAAAACAGCGCAGCCAAAAAAGTCTATTACTTGTAAATAAGGTTGCAAAGCACCGTTAAATTATAAAAATTACTATGATTTGAGTATCGATATGGGTTTTGCAAAGTGCGGTAGCCGCGTGGCATCCGTTGACTTCAGGGGCGCTTGGGCCGCTTGCGGCGTCGGTCCATGAACCAGGCCAGAAATGGCAAGAGAAGCATTGATCCGGGCACCACCCAGATGATCAGGTACGGACTTACCGATGAGGCGGAGCGCATTACTTCGCGCAGATGGTCCCGTTCGGTGACAGTCCACGCGCCTTGCCGACGTTGGCGGATGAGCCAGACCACGGAGCCACGCATGGTTGCCAGTTCGGTGCGAAAACGCGTTTTTTCTCGGGTATTTCCTGCAAGAAACGAGCAGAACCAAGCTGGCGCGCGATCCATGCGTCGCTGAAACGCACTGGTGGAGTGGGGGTCGAATGGCTCCACAACGCTGTGGACGTCGATACGCACCAGCGTCTCGGATTCACCGGGTTCATTGGAAGTCATGAAGTTCACGCGCGCGCCGCTATCCAGAAGGCATCGCCCCTCAGCGATGCAAGTCGCCCGCGCGTTCGGGCTGGTAGGTCACTTGGGCCACACGCACCGTCATGCTGCCGCCACCGGGTACCGGCCAGGCGAGCTCGTCGCCCACGGAAAGCCCCAGCAAGGCGCTGCCCACCGGTGCGAAAATCGAAATGGCGTTCTCGGTGTTCCCGGCGTCGCGCGGGTAAACGAGCGTGAGGCAGAAGTCCTTGCCGGTCTCATGAATAGAAAATTTCACCGTGGAGTGCATGGTGACCACATGGGGGGGCATGTCGGCAGGCTCGACAATTTCGGCACGGTCCAGCTCGGCTTGCAGCTGCGAACGGCCCGGAAAACTGGCGCCGGCCGGGGTCTCAAGCAGAGTTTCAAGCCGCTCAAGATCCAGCGACGAGACAGTGATGGGAGGTTTGGACATGCCGCAGACCGTTCTTATGATTTGGGTGAATGCTCCAGTGTAGCTCTGCGGCCATGCCGCACTGGGGGGCATTGGCATTGGCGGCGCACGAATTTTTGCAACATCAAGTCAACGCCAATGCCTGGTTTTCACTTATGGGTGTTTGCCCAGAGCCGTTTTCCGCCTGGGCTTCTCCTGTTACGCATCGCATGACGTCTTCTTCTCCCCGCAGCCCCTGGATCGATGTGCTCAAGGGCTCGGCCTGCATGGCTATCGTCTGGCACCACCTCTCGGTCTACGGACCGCTGTCGGACACGGTTCGGCCCTTCGCGCCGGCGCTGATGGCCTGGTTGTATGACTACGCGCGCATGGCGGTGCAGATCTTCTTGGTGGTGGGGGGCTATCTGGCGGCGGCGAGTTTGGCGCCCACGGGCCTCGCGCGTTTCGAAAGCGCTGCGTCGCAGATCGGGCGGCGCTTTGTGCGTCTGGCTGTGCCCTATGCGGCGGCGCTGTTGACCGCTGTGGCTGCGGCCGCGCTGGTGCGGCCCTGGCTGGATGATGCCAGCGTACCCGAGGCCCCGCATCTGGCCCAATTGCTGGCCAACGCGCTCATGCTTCAGGATGTGCTGGGGCAGCCGGCGCTCTCTGCGGGGGTGTGGTACGTGGCCATTGATTTCCAGCTGTTCTCCATGGCGGTGCTGTGGCTGGCATTGGCTCGGCGCATCGGGCGATCTCCGGGTGCGGCATTGGCGTGGGGGCAGGTGGGCGTGCTGGGCCTGTGCGCGGCGTCGCTGTGGTTCTTCAATCTCCATTCGGCGCTGGATGTCTGGGGGATTTATTTTTTCGGCTCGTACGGTCTGGGCATGGCCACCTACTGGGCCGCGCGCAGTGCGCGGCCCACACGCTGGTTCGCACTGTTGGCCGTACTCGGTGCGCTGGCGCTGGCAGTGGAATTTCGCCCGCGTCTGGCGCTGGCTTTGGCTACGGCTGCGCTCCTGGCTTGGTTGGCCTTGGGGTCGATGCAGGCGCGCAGTTCCTTTGCCGAGCGCGCCGCTTTGCCGCTGGCCTGGGTGGGGCAGCGATCCTATTCCGTGTTTCTGGTGCATTTCCCCGTGTGCCTTGCGGTGAACGCGGCGTTTTCCACACTTTGGCCGGGGCAAGCCTGGGTGCATGCCCTGGGGCTTTGCGTGGCGTTCGGGGCGTCCATTCTGGCCGGGTACCTACTGTATGAGAAGGTAGAGCGCCCTGGGGCCACAACGGTGCGGGCGTTGCGCTGGGAGGCCCGGTTGCTGGCCGCTGGCTGGCTGGTGGGCCTGGCTCAGAGTGTCTAGGACCGGCTCAGCCGTTGGTTCGGCAGGGCGCAAAAAGGTCGTTGGCTGCCTGGTAGGTGGTGGTTTGCACATTGAGCAAACCGAGCACCGAATGGAAATAGTCGTCCTGGCTGATTCGGCGCGTTGCCATTTCCTTTTGCAGGCAGGCCGTGCTCGCGCCGGAGCGCGCTTGCATCGCAGGCGACAGCCAGGTGATCCAAGGCACATGCTTTTGCACATCCGGCGCAATGGCGTAGGGCAGGCCGTGCAGGTAGATATTGTTCGCGCCCAGCGATTCGCCATGGTCGGCTACGTAGATCATGGCTGGCTGGAACTCTGCCTGCTTGCCCTCCAGCCAGTGCAGCGTGGCGCCCAGGAAGGCGTCGGTCTGGACGATGCTGTTGTCATAGGCATTGACGACCTCTTCCTGGCTGCACTCCTGCAGGGCGTTGGAATGGCATTCCGGCGTGAATTTCTTTAGCTCGGGCGCAGACCGGCGCGCGTACGCCGGGCCGTGGCTACCCATCTGGTGCAACACCAGCACCGTGCCGCGGGCACGCTTTTCTTCCGGCAGAGCCGCCAGTCGCGCGTCTAGCCCCTCCAGCATGATCGGGTCGAGGCACTCGCCACCCTTGCACCAGGTGGGATCCGGGCTGGTGGTGGTGCTGGCCGACGGGACGCGATCGCACACCCCTTTGCAGCCCGACTGGTTGTCCAGCCAAAGGACTGCCAGACCGGCGTGGTCCAGTACGTCCAGCAGGTTTTCATGGTTGCTTTTGCGAGCCTCGTAGTCGTTTTTGCCAAGGCCGGAAAACATGCAGGGAAGGGCCGTGGCCGTGCTGGTGCCACATGCCCACGCGTTGCTTGCGCTGGCCAGATCGTTGCGCGCTGACAGCTGCGGCGTGGTGGCGCGCGCGTAGCCGTTCAATCCGAAATTGCCGCTGCGCCCGGTCTCACCCACCACCAGCACCAGCAAGGGCGGCTTGGTCTGGCCGGCGTAGCTGGCGCCCAGATGGGCATCGCGCCCGAACGGCAGCAGCGTGCGGGTGTCCATACGCAAGGGCTGCGTGGCGATGCGGCCCAGGGCATACACGGTGTTGAGCGGGTTGATCAGGTAGCGCAGCTGGGGCTGGTTGCGCATGGTCGAGGAAAATTCCTGGAACGTCGCCAGTACGCTGGCCACCGCAACGCCGAGAAAGAGGATCAGCCAGCCGGTGTTTTGAACCAGCAGGCGCAAGGGCGTGGGCCTGGCTACTGGCTGGCGCCACGTCCACCAGAGGGGCGGGCCGGCGAGCGCCAGCACCACGGCGGGCATGCGCCAGCTCAGCAGGTCGCCGGCTTCACGCACATCGGTCTGCAACACGTTGGTGAGCATGCTGGCGTCGATCGCAATACCGTAAGTGAGCATGAAGTAGGCGCCAAACGCTGTAAACAGCAGCAGCAGCGTGGCGACGGGCTTGAGCGTCCAGCGCCAGGCGAACAGCATCAACAACGCTGCATTGCCCGCCACCAGGAGCACGCCAAAGCCCAGAAGAAAGAACCAGCTGTGTGGCGTGCTGCCAGGTGCGTGGGTATCCGCCAGTGCGCGCCACAGAGGCCAGTTGCCAAAAGTGGCCATCCACAGCGCTATGGGCAGAACGACGAAGGCGGGCGCCAAGGCGGCCGCTGGTCGGCGCAAGGCAAAACGAAACGGCGCTGGCAAGCGCAGTAAAAATTCCATTGGGCGGATTTTCCGTTAGATGAATTAAGCGCGCCTTAACCAGGTGTCCGTGCTGGCGGGCCCAGGACCGATGGCTGCCCTGCCGGCCCAGCTTTCAGCGCAGCTGCTGTGCGTGGTGGTGTAGGTGGTCGCCGATGAAGCTCTGCACGAAATAATAGCCGTGATCGTAGCCCGGCTGGCGGCGCAGTGTCAGCGGCTGGCCGGCCTGGGCGCAGGCAGCTTCAAAGGCTTCGGGCAGCAACTGCTTTTCAAGCAGGAATTTGTCGGCCAGGCCCTGGTCGATCAGGATGCCGCCGGGGTAGGGAGGCACTTCCTGCGATGCCATCAGCACACTGGCGTCGTGTTGGCGCCATTCGCCCGCGTCGCTGCCCAGGTAACCAGTGAAGGCCTTGCGGCCCCAGGAGCACCGCGTGGGGGCGGAAATCGGCGCCAACGCCGACAGGCTTTTGAACATCCCCGGGTGGCGCAGCGCCAGCGTCAATGCGCCGTGGCCGCCCATGGAGTGGCCAAAAATGCCCACGCGCTCCAGGTCGATCGGCAGGTGTTGAGCCAGCAGTGGCAGTAGCTCGTGCGTGAGGTAGCTCTCCATGCGCCAGTGCGCGTTCCACGGCGCCTGCGTGGCGTCGAGGTAAAAACCTGCGCCGACGCCAAAGTCCCAGTTGTCGGCTTCGCCCGGTACGCCCGCGCCGCGTGGGCTGGTGTCGGGTGCCACCAGGGCCAGGCCCAACTCGGCCGCGAGGCGCTGGGCACCGGCCTTGGTCATAAAGGTTTCTTCATTGCAGGTCAGGCCCGCCAGGTAGATCAGTGCCGGAGCCTTGGCGCCCTGCAGCGCCTGGGGCGGCAGGTAAACCGAGAACTTCATCGGCAGACCGATTTCCCCCGAGCGGTGCTGGTAGAAGCGCTGTGCACCGCCGAAGCAGGCGTGGGCATTGAGAAGGTCGAGGGACGTGTTGGCCATGAAACTCACAAAACCATAGCTGCCTACCCTTATGTAGAGAGCGATAGCGGCTATTTTTACTCAAAAATCAACGATCGCGGCGCTGCATGCGCCTCGCTCAATAGATCACGACCGAGCGAATCGACTTGCCTTCGTGCATGAGATCGAAGGCATGGTTGATGTCCGACAGCGGCATGGTGTGCGTGACAAACGGGGCCAGCTGGATCTTTCCGCTCATCGCGTCCTCGACCATGCCGGGCAGCTCGCTGCGGCCCTTGACGCCGCCAAAGGCCGAACCCAGCCATTTGCGGCCGGTGACCAGCTGGAACGGGCGGGTAGAGATTTCCTTGCCTGCACCCGCCACACCGATGACCACCGACTGGCCCCAGCCGCGGTGCGCGCATTCCAGCGCGGCACGCATGACCTCGACGTTGCCGATGCATTCAAAGCTGTGGTCCACGCCCCAGCCAGTCATCTCGACGACGACTTGCTGAATCGGCTTGTCGAAGTCCTTGGGGTTGATGCAGTCGGTAGCGCCAAATGTGCGGGCCAGGTCGAACTTGGCGGGGTTGGTGTCGATAGCGATGATGCGGCCGGCCTTGGCCAGTTTTGCTCCCTGGATGGCCGCCAGGCCGATGCCCCCCAGACCGAACACGGCCACGCTGTCGCCCTCCTGCACCTTGGCGGTGTTCTTTACCGCGCCCAGGCCCGTGGTCACACCGCAGCCCAGCAGGCAGACCTGCTCGGGATTGGCACCCGGATTGATTTTGGCCAGCGACACCGCCGCCACCACCGTGTATTCGCTAAAGGTCGAGCAACCCATGTAATGGTAGATGGGCTCGCCGTTGTAGCTGAAGCGCGTCGTGCCGTCGGGCATCAGGCCCTTGCCTTGCGTGGCGCGCACGGCGACGCACAGGTTGGTCTTGCCGCTCTTGCAGAAAAGGCATTCGCCACATTCTGCGGTGTAGAGGGGAATGACGTGGTCGCCTGATTTCACGCTGGTGACGCCTTCGCCTACTTCGACGACGATGCCTGCGCCTTCATGGCCCAGCACGGCCGGGAACACGCCTTCGGGGTCGTCACCGCTCAGGGTGAAGGCGTCGGTGTGGCACACGCCGGTGTGGGTGATCTTGACCAGGACTTCGCCCTTTTGTGGCGGGGCGACATCGATCTCGACGATCTGCAGGGGTTCTCCGGCTTTGAAGGCAACGGCGGCACGGGATTTCATGGTCGGATCTCTGGGAGGCAGCGGAAACGGGCGGAAGCGGTCAGCGGAACATCATTGGCCCAGCGCTCTGCCACCCGGCGAACGCACGACTGTAGGTCATGCACCATCCCACAGCGGCGTTGAAGGCCAATATCGCTACGTTCGGTCCCCATTCAGCGACGCAGCGGCAGAACAGACCGACTCGGCCATAAAAAAAGCCCGCCGGAACACGGCGGGCTTGTGTAGCGCCAAACGGCCTGCCTTAGCTTCCCGATTGGATATCGCGGCGCACCGAGCCCGTGTAGAGCTGGCGCGGACGGCCGATCTTGTATTCGGGGTCGCTGATCATCTCGTTGAGCTGGGCGATCCAGCCCACGGTGCGTGCCAGTGCGAACACACCGGTGAACAGATGCACCGGGATGCCAATCGCGCGCTGCACGATGCCCGAATAGAAGTCCACGTTGGGGTAGAGCTTGCGCGAGACGAAATAGTCGTCTTCCAGGGCGATCTTTTCGACTTCCTTGGCCAGCTTGAACAGGGGATCGTTCTGCAGGCCCAACTCGGCCAGCACCTCGTCGCAGGTTTCTTGCATCAGCTTGGCGCGTGGGTCGTAGTTTTTGTAGACGCGGTGGCCAAAGCCCATCAGCTTGACGCCGGAGTTCTTGTCCTTGACCTTTTCCATGAACTCGCCCACCTTCGAGATGCCGCCCTGGCGCTGGATGTCTTCGAGCATGTTCAAGCAGGCTTCGTTGGCGCCGCCGTGGGCAGGGCCCCACAGGCAGGCCACGCCAGCAGCGATGGCGGCAAACGGATTGGTGCCTGACGAACCGCACAGACGCACCGTGGAGGTGGAAGCGTTCTGTTCATGGTCGGCGTGCAGGATGAAGATGCGGTCCAGGGCGCGTTCCAGCACCGGGTTCACCACGTAGTCTTCGCACGGTGTGCCGAACATCATGCGCAGGAAGTTGCCCGCGTACGACAGGTCATTGCGCGGATACATGTACGGCTGGCCCACGCCGTACTTGTAGGCCATGGCGACCAAGGTCGGCATCTTGGCAATCAGGCGGATGGCGGCGATGTCGCGGTGCTGCGGATTGTTGATATCCGTGCTGTCGTGATAGAAGGCCGAGAGCGCGCCGATCAGACCGGTCAGCACCGCCATTGGGTGTGCATCGCGGCGAAAGCCTCGCAGGAAGAACTGCATCTGCTCGTTCACCATGGTGTGGTTGATCACGAGCTTGTGGAAGTCGCTGCGCTCCGTAGGGTTGGGCAGCTCGCCCTTGAGCAGCAGGTAGCAGGTGTCGAGGTAGTCGCACTGCGTGGCCAATTGCTCGATCGGGTACCCGCGGTAGAGCAGCTCACCCTTGTCGCCATCAATGTAGGTGATGGCAGACTGGCAGGCGGCGGTCGACAGAAAACCTGGGTCGTAGGTGAACATGCCCGTCTGAGCGTACAGCTTGCGGATGTCGACGACATCGGGGCCGATGTTGCCTTGGTACACGGGCAAATCCACGCTGGGGCCACCGTTGCTGAAAGACAGGGTGGCTTTGTTGTCAGCGAGCTTCATTGTTCGATTCCTTTGGTGAGATTGCTTTGATCGGTCGGGGGTTGCGTAGGGATCAGGCCCCCATGGGCGGGTGTGGCACCGCTGTCTCGCAGCATGGACAGCACCGTATGCACGGCAGGCAGGTCCAGTGCGTCACTGGGTTCCTTGCGACGCAGCAGCAGATCCAGCAGGTCGTTGTCGGCCAGATCCATCAAGGCGCCCATGCCTTCGGCGTGGAAGGTGGTGAGTTCGCCTTCGTGCCGCAAAAAAAACTGTTCAATGAACAGGTCGTTTTCCAGCAGTCCGCGCCGGCAGCGCCAGTGCAGCTTGCTAAGGGCTCGCGCGTCGAGCGCAGGCGACGGGTGGCTGGCGGTGGGCGCTGGCATGCCGTGCATCAGATGGCGCGACGCACCATCAGCTCTTTGATCTTGCCGATGGCGCGCGTGGGGTTCAGACCCTTGGGGCACACGTCGACACAGTTCATGATCGAGTGGCAGCGAAACAGCCGGTAAGGGTCTTCCAGGTTGTCCAGGCGCTCGCCCGAGGCCTGGTCGCGGCTGTCGGCCAGGAAACGGTAGGCCTGCAGCAAGCCGGCGGGGCCAACGAACTTGTCGGGATTCCACCAGAAACTTGGGCACGCTGTGGAGCAGCTTGCGCACAAGATGCACTCGTACAGACCATCGAGCTCTTCGCGCTGTTCGGGCGACTGCAACCGCTCTTTTTCAGGCGGAATCTCGTCGTTGATGAGGTAAGGCTTGATCGAGTGGTACTGCTTGAAGAACTGCGTCATGTCCACGATCAGGTCGCGAATCACCGGCAGGCCCGGCAGGGGCTTGAGCACGATCGTGCCCTGCAGCGTGTTCATGTTGGTCAGGCAGGCCAGACCATTCTTGCCATTGATGTTCATCGCATCTGAGCCGCAGACGCCCTCGCGGCAGGAACGGCGGAAGGACAGCGCGGGGTCTTGCTCCTTGAGTTTGATCAGGGCGTCCAGCAACATGCGCTCGTGCCCATCCAGCTCGACCTCGATGGTCTGCATGTAGGGCTTGGTGTCCTTGTCCGGGTCGTAGCGATAGATCTGAAAAGTACGTTTTTGCATGGTGTTTTTCTCGTGAGGCAACCAGGTGTTCAGAACGTGCGAACCTTGGGCGGCACGCTATCGACCGTCAGGGGCTTGAGAGTGACGGGCTTGTACGTGAGCGAGTTGTTCGCGCTGTGCCACAGCGTGTGCTTGAGCCAGTTGACGTCGTCGCGGCCAAGTGCTGCCGTGGGGTGATCGGCCGGATGCTCGTAATCATCGACCATGTGCGCGCCGCGGCACTCCCTGCGCGCTGCGGCCGACACCATGGTGGCTTGCGCCACTTCGATCAGGTTGTCCACTTCGAGCGCCTCGATGCGCGCCGTGTTGAACACCATGGACTTGTCTTTGAGCTCAACGCCGCCAACGCGTTCGCGCAAGGCGGCCACCTTGGCCACGCCCTCGTCCATGCTGGCCTGGGTACGGAAAACCCCGGCGTGTTGTTGCATGGTGGCGCGAATGTCGCCGGCCAGGGATTGCGAGTAAATGCCGCCCTTGGAGTCCTGCAGCTGATTCAGGCGTTCGAGCGTGCGCTCGGCTGCGTCCTTGGGTACCGGCTTGTGCTGTGCGTTGCGGGCGTTGAATTCGACAATGTGGCGGCCGGCAGCCTTGCCGAACACCAGCAGGTCCAGCAGCGAGTTGGTGCCGAGCCGGTTGGCGCCATGGACGCTCACGCAAGCGCATTCGCCCACTGCGTAAAGGCCGTTGACCACCTGATTGGCGTTGCCATCGTGCGTGACCACCTGGCCGTGGATATTGGTGGGAACACCACCCATCTGGTAATGGATGGTCGGCACTACGGGAATGGGTTCCTTGGTGATGTCGACGTTGGCGAAGTTGACACCAATTTCGTATACCGAGGGCAGGCGCTTGTGAATCGTCTCGGAGCCCAGGTGATCGAGCTTGAGCAACACATAGTCCTTGTTGGGGCCGCAGCCGCGCCCTTCCTTGATTTCCTGGTCCATCGAGCGGGAGACGAAGTCGCGCGGTGCCAGGTCTTTCAGCGTCGGCGCGTAGCGCTCCATGAAGCGCTCGCCGTTGCTGTTGAGCAAGATGGCGCCCTCGCCGCGGCAGCCTTCGGTGAGCAGAACACCTGCACCAGCGACGCCCGTGGGATGAAACTGCCAGAACTCCATGTCCTGCAGCGGGATGCCGGCGCGTGCCGCCATGCCGAGGCCGTCGCCTGTATTGATGAAGGCGTTGGTGGAAGCCGCAAAGATGCGGCCGGCACCGCCGGTGGCCATCAGCACGGTTTTGGCTTCCAGGATGTACAGGTCACCCGTTTCCATCTCGAGCGCAGTGACACCCACCACATCACCGTCCTGATCGCGGATCAGGTCCAGTGCCATCCATTCGACAAAGAAGTTCGTTTTGGCCTTGACGTTCTGCTGGTACAGGGTGTGCAGCATGGCGTGCCCCGTGCGGTCTGCCGCAGCGCAGGCGCGTTGCACGGGTTTCTCGCCATAGTTGGCGGTGTGCCCGCCAAAGGGGCGTTGGTAGATCGTGCCATCCGCGTTGCGGTCAAACGGCATGCCGAAGTGTTCCAGCTCGTACACCACGTTGGGTGCTTCGCGGCACATGAATTCCACGGCGTCCTGGTCGCTGAGCCAGTCGCCGCCTTTCACGGTGTCGTAGAAATGGTAGTGCCAGTTGTCCTCGCTCATGTTGCCGAGCGAAGCGGACACGCCGCCTTGCGCAGCCACCGTATGTGAGCGGGTGGGAAACACCTTGGACAGCGAAGCCACATTGAGGCCGGCGCGCGAGAGTTCAAGCGCCGCGCGCATGCCGGAGCCGCCGGCGCCGATGATGACGACGTCGAACTTGCGCTTGGTGATATTGGCGTTGGTATAGCTCATGAAATTTAGCCTTTGATCTCAAAAACGGAGCGCGCGCTCACAGACGCCACAGGACCTGGGTGCCCCAGCCCACGCAGCCCAGGAGCCAGACAATGGTGAAAACCTCAAGGACCAGGCGCAGACCGACCGGTTTGATGTAGTCCATCCAGATGTTGCGCATACCCACCCAGGCGTGGTACGCCAGGGCCAAGATAACCACGAAGGTCAGGAATTTCATCCACTGCGCGGCAAAGATGCCCGCCCAGAGGTCGTAGCCGAGAGGACCGTGCTTGAGCAGCACCTGGGCAATCAGGGCGATGGTGAACAGCACCATCAGGATCGCAGTGACGCGCTGGCTGAGCCAGTCGCGCATGCCGTAGTGGGCACCGACGATGGTGCGCTTGTTTCCGTAGTCAGTCATGGATGTTTCCTCGTTTTGTGTAATGCCGACGCGCTGCGAACCCGCTGGTCCGGCCGTTCAATAGAGGCCAAAAAGCCGTGCGCCCAGCAGCAGCGTAAGCACAATGGCCAGCCCGATGGCCGTAAGCCCCGAGGTTTTGCCAAACTGGTTGTTCACCGCGTGGTGGTCGATGTCCATGATCAGATGCCGGATTCCGGCAAACATGTGGTGCAGATAGCCCCAGATCAGCCCCAGGCTGACGAGCTTGAGCAGCCATGCGGGCACAATTCCCAGGCCCGATGAAAAAGCGCTGGTGAATCGTTCGAAGGACACCTCGGAAGACACCGATGTGTCGAAGAACCAGATCACCAAGGGCAATAAAAGGAACATCACAGCGCCGCTGGCGCGGTGGAGGATCGAAGTCCACGCGGCCGCAGTCATGCGGTAGGTGGTCAGGTCCTTGAAGGCGTTGATGTTGCGAAACTCGGGTCGCTTTTTCGCTGTATCGGTCATGAGAGTGCTTTCGTGGGATGTAACTGCGTTGTAATTTTCGCTGCAACTGCACGCAAAATTCTATTGCAATGCAGCAAACTGCATTTGATGCAGGTGGAATAGAAGTGCATTGGCGACTGTCCGGCTAGGGTCCAGGGCTGCTTTCAGCTCAATTCATTGCGATAGTGATGGGTGTCCGTGCGATACAGGCCACGGCGTAACTCCATTGGAACTTCGTTGTAGGTGTAGGAGGTGCGTATCACGCTCAGCAAAGGGGTGGCTGGCGTCACCTGCAGCAGGGCGGACTGTTCTGCATCGGGCAGAACCGCGCGAATTTTTTCGTCCGCGCGCACCATGCGCACACCAAACTCCAGTTCGAGCATGGCGTAGGTGGGCCCGGGGTAGTCGCTCATCTGCTGGGCCGTCAGGCCTTTGAACGCGGCGCCGGGGAGCCACAGATCTTCAAGAATGGTTGGCACCCCGCGAAACGCCAGCACCCGGCGCGCCTGAATGACCGATTCGCCACTCCGCAGTCCCAGGGCGCGAGCGACTTCGGCGCTCGCGCGGCTGCTCCGGCAGTCAATGATGCGGCGCTCGGCCGGGCCTTCCGTGGCGGCATCGCCGCGGTCTGGCATCAGCTTCAGAAAGCGGTATTGAACCTGTTGCTCGGCGTGCGTGGCCACAAAAGTGCCTTTGCCTTGGCGGCGTACGAGCAGATTTTCACTCGCCAGTTCGTCAATGGCCTTGCGCACGGTGCCTTGGCTGACGCGAAAGCGCGCCGCCAGATCCATTTCGCTCGGGATGGATTCACCCGGCTTCCACTCGCCTGACTGCAGGCTTTGCAGCAACAGACCCTTGATCTGCTGATACAGCGGGCTAAATGCCGGCGCAGGCAGGCCACCCGCGGCCAGCGGTGGGGTAAGTTCAGGGACGGACGGGGGAGTGGACGACATGGAAAAAAGCCCGCAATGCAACCAGGCGCGCCGCTTGAATTGAATAGCCTGTGCAACGCTGCCTGAGCGTACCGAGCGCTGAGATCATATCTTATATAAGACATAAGACAAATTGACGCAGTGCGGAAAACAGCAGTAAAATCACAGGCTGTTTGCGGGGCACACGCTGCGGGGGACAGAAAGCAGGTGGCAGCCACTGCGCTCGTTTTCTGTTTCTTTATCCATCGGAGTTCACCATGAGCAAAACGCCCGTTCGCGTTGCCGTTACCGGCGCCGCAGGCCAAATCGGTTACGCCCTTCTGTTTCGCATCGCCTCGGGCGAAATGCTGGGCAAAGACCAGCCGGTGATTCTCCAGTTGCTCGAAGTTCCGGTCGACGGCCCGCAAAAGGCGCTCAAGGGCGTAATGATGGAACTGGACGACTGCGCATTCCCGCTGCTGGTCGAGATGACCGCGCACAGCGATCCGATGACGGCATTCAAGGATGCTGACTACGCGCTCCTCGTGGGTTCGCGTCCCCGCGGCCCCGGCATGGAACGTGCCGAGTTGCTGGCCGTCAACGGCGCCATCTTCACCGCTCAGGGCAAGGCACTCAACGCCGTCGCCAGCCGCAACGTCAAGGTGCTGGTCGTCGGCAACCCGGCCAACACCAATGCCTACATCGCCATGAAGAGCGCGCCCGACCTGCCGCGCAAGAACTTCACCGCCATGCTGCGCCTGGACCACAACCGCGCCGCCAGCCAACTTGCCGCCAAAACCGGCAAGCCCGTGGCGGACATTGAAAAGCTCACGGTGTGGGGCAACCACTCGCCCACCATGTACGCCGACTATCGCTTTGCCACCATCAAGGGTGAGAGCGTTGCCAAGATGATCAACGACCAGGAATGGAACGCCAACACCTTCCTGCCCACGGTCGGCAAGCGGGGCGCAGCCATCATTGAAGCGCGTGGCCTGTCATCTGCTGCCTCGGCGGCCAATGCCGCTATCGATCACATGCGCGACTGGGCGCTGGGCACCAACGGCAAGTGGGTCACCATGGGCATCCCTTCAGATGGCCAATACGGCATTCCGAAGGACGTCATGTTCGGCTTCCCGGTCACCTGCGAGAACGGCGAATACAAGACTGTCGAAGGCCTGGCCATCGACGCCTTCAGCCAGGAACGCATCGAAAAAACGCTCAAGGAACTGACCGACGAGCAAGCCGGCGTCGCTCATCTTCTGTAAAGCGGACCGGCAAGTGCAGCATCCGCGCGACGTTCTGCAGGGGCCGCAGGCCGCTGCAACGGCCATTCCGGTGTGCGATCACTACAGTGGCGCGCCCGATCGGATGCAAAAAAGCCTGCAATTGCAGGCCGCAATGACCGCCGAGTTCGGCGTCTGCGTTTTTGATGTGACGCTGGACTGCGAAGACGGTGCCGCCGTCGGGGCTGAAGCGGAACACGCGGCGCTCGTGGCGCAGCTCGTGCGCGGTGCAGCGCCCGAAGCCCGCGTAGCGGCGCGGGTGCATCCGGTGAACCATCCGGCGTTTTCCGGTGACGTAGCCACCATTGCCGGCGAGGCTGGGCATCGGCTGTGCCATGTGATGCTTCCCAAGTGCGAATCGGTGGACGACGTGCTTGCCGCCGAGCGCGCTCTGGAGCGCGCAGGCGCCCGGACGCTGCCCTTGCATGTCCTGATCGAGTCGCCGGCCGCGGTGCAGCAGGCTTTCGCGATCGCTGCGCACCCGCGCGTGCAAAGCCTCAGTTTCGGTCTGATGGATTTCGTTTCCGCCCACGCGGGCGCGATCCCGGCCTCTGCGATGGGTTCCGTGGGGCAGTTCGAGCACCCATTGGTAGTGCGTGCCAAGCTGGAGATCGTCTCGGCCTGTCACGCGCACGGAAAGGTGCCTTCGCACTGCGTGGTCACGGAATTTTCCGATCTTGCTGCTCTTCGAAGCGCAGCCCAGCAGGCCTGCAGTCGTTTCGGATTTACGCGCATGTGGAGCATTCATCCTGCGCAAATTCGTCCTATTCTGGAGGCGTTTGCGCCTTCCGCCCAAGACGTTGACGCCGCCGCCAGGGTTCTTCTGGCAGCCGCGCAGGCCGATTGGGCACCGATCAATTTTTGCGGTGTGCTGCACGATCGTGCAAGCTATCGCTATTTTTGGCAGCTACTTGACCGCGCGCAGCGCACGGGCAGCCCAGTTCCTGAAGGCGTACGGCATTGGTTTGATGATGCCGCGTCTGTTTTTCCTTGATCCATTCGTCCTCTGCAGGAGTCATTCGATGAAAGCCTTGCTTGTATCCGGTTGGTTGGCCCTGGTGCCCGGAATGGTGCTTGCGCAAGCTGCGGCGACCCAAGCCGACGCTCCCAAGGCCGTGCAGAAAAAAAGCAGCACAAAGGCGAACAGCGCCAAAGCCAGCAACGCCAAGCCCAAGGCGAAGTCCGCTGTCGCCAAGGCCCAGCCTGCCGCTAGTAGCTCTCCCACTTCCAGCCGCACGCAGCTCAAGAGTGCGGCCAATCAGGTGGCCAGCGGTTTGCGCGCCGCCGAGGCTGCGCTGAGTCCGGACGAGCTGGCGATTGCCGAGCGTGTGTACGTCGGGGAAATTCCTTGCGAACTTGGCGCCCACGTGAATGTGGTTGCGGATCCCAAGGCGCCGGGCTACTTTCAGCTCGATGGCAAGGGTTTTCGCTATCGCATGTCGCCTGTGGCGACGACCACCGGGGCGGTTCGCCTGGAAGACCGCGATGGCGGCGCTGTTTGGCTGCAGATTGCCAACAAATCCATGTTGATGGATCAGAAGCGCGGTCAACGCCTGGCCGACGAATGCAAGAGTCCCGCACAGGTCGTCGTTGCCGAAAGTCTGAAAAAGGCGCCTGCGCGCAGCCTGCTGGACGAACCCGCCAAATAGTCGCGCCCGCCCCACGAATTGAGTTGAACCTAGAAAGAAGTCGATGTTGCAAGCTTACCGAGACCATGTGGCCGAACGCGCCGCGCTGGGCATTCCGCCCCTGCCCCTGACTGCCAAGCAGACCGCTGCCTTGGTAGAACTGCTGAAGAGCCCACCAGCGGGTGAAGAAGCCACGCTGGTCGAGCTGATTACGCACCGCGTTCCCGCCGGTGTGGACGATGCCGCGAAGGTCAAGGCCAGCTACCTGGCTGCCGTGGCGCACGGCACCGAGAATTGCAGCCTGATCGGCCGGGAACGCGCCACGCAGCTGCTTGGCACCATGCTGGGCGGCTACAACCTCACGCCCCTGATCGACCTGTTGGACGATGCCGCCGTGGCCTCGGTGGCTGCCGAAGCGCTCAAGAAGACTCTCTTGATGTTCGACCAGTTCCATGATGTCAAGGAAAAGGCCGACAAGGGCAATGCCTTTGCCAAGGCCGTGCTGCAAAGCTGGGCCGATGCCGAGTGGTTCACCAGCCGTCCCGAAGTGCCGCAGAGCATCACGCTCACCGTGCTCAAGGTCACGGGTGAGACCAATACCGACGACCTCTCCCCCGCGCCCGATGCCTGGAGCCGCCCCGACATCCCGCTGCATGCCCTCGCCATGCTAAAGAACAAGCGCGACGGCATTACGCCCGAAGAAGACGGCAAGCGCGGCCCGGTGAAATTCATCGAAGACCTGCGCGCCAAGGGCAACCTGGTGGCCTATGTGGGCGACGTGGTCGGCACGGGTTCGAGCCGCAAGTCGGCCACCAATAGCGTGCTGTGGTTCACCGGCGAAGACATTCCCTTTGTGCCCAACAAGCGTTTCGGTGGTGTGTGCCTGGGGTCCAAGATTGCCCCCATCTTCTACAACACCATGGAAGACGCGGGCGCGCTGCCCATCGAGCTGGACGTGAGCCAGATGAACATGGGCGACGAGATCGAGCTGCTGCCCTACGCCGGCAAGGCGTTAAAGGGTGGCAACGTCATCGCTGAATTCGAAGTCAAGAGCGAGGTGCTGTTCGACGAAGTGCGCGCCGGTGGCCGCATTCCATTGATCATCGGCCGTGGCCTGACCACCAAGGCGCGCGAAGCGCTGGGTCTGCCACCGTCCACCTTGTTCCGCCTGCCGCAAGTGCCTGTCGGCACCGGGAAGGGCTTCACGCTGGCGCAAAAAATGGTCGGCCGCGCCTGTGGTCTGCCAGAAGGCCAGGGCGTGCTGCCCGGCACCTACTGCGAACCGCGCATGACCTCGGTGGGCTCACAGGACACCACCGGCCCGATGACGCGCGATGAGCTCAAAGACCTGGCCTGCCTGGGTTTTTCCGCCGATCTGGTGATGCAATCTTTCTGCCACACTGCGGCCTACCCCAAGCCCGTGGACGTGAAGATGCACCACGAGCTGCCCGAGTTCATCAGCAATCGCGGCGGTATCTCGCTCAAGCCCGGCGACGGCATCATTCACAGCTGGCTCAACCGCATGCTGCTGCCCGACACCGTGGGCACGGGCGGCGACAGCCACACGCGCTTCCCTGTAGGTATCAGCTTCCCGGCGGGCTCAGGCCTGGTGGCCTTCGCGGCCGCTACCGGCGTGATGCCGCTGGATATGCCCGAATCGGTGCTGGTGCGCTTCAAGGGCCAGATGCAGCCGGGCGTGACGCTGCGCGACCTGGTGCACGCGATTCCGCTCTACGCCATCAAGGCTGGGCTGCTGACTGTGGCCAAGCAGGGCAAGAAAAATATCTTCTCGGGCCGCATCGTTGAAATCGAAGGGCTGCCCGATCTGAAGGTGGAGCAAGCCTTTGAGTTGTCGGATGCCTCGGCTGAGCGCTCGGCCGCCGGCTGCACGGTGCGTCTGAACAAGGCCCCCGTGATCGAGTACCTGAACTCGAACATCGTGCTGCTCAAGAACATGATTGCGGAAGGCTACGAAGACGCGCGCACCATCCGCCGTCGCATTCAGGGCATGGAAGCCTGGCTGGCCAACCCGCAGCTGCTGGCACCCGATGCCGATGCTGAATACGCTGCCGTGATCGAGATCGACCTGGCTGAGATCACTGAACCCATCGTCTGCTGCCCCAACGACCCGGACGACGCGAAAACGCTGTCTGACGTGGCGGGTGCCAAGATCGACGAGGTGTTCATCGGCTCGTGCATGACCAACATCGGCCACTTCCGCGCTGCGTCCAAGTTGCTGGAAGGCAAGAAGGACATGCCGGTCAAGCTCTGGATGGCACCGCCCACCAAGATGGATGCGAAGCAGCTCACCGAGGAAGGCCATTACGGCGTTTTCGGCGCCGCTGGTGCCCGCATGGAAATGCCCGGCTGCTCGCTGTGCATGGGCAACCAGGCGCAGGTGAAAGAGGGCGCCACGGTCATGTCCACCAGCACGCGCAACTTCCCCAACCGCCTGGGCAAGAACACCAATGTGTACCTGGGCTCAGCCGAACTCTCGGCGATCTGCTCCAAGCTGGGCCGTATTCCGAGCAAGCAGGAGTACCTGGCCGACGTGGGCGTCATTAACCAGAGCAGCGACAAGATCTACCAGTACCTGAACTTCGACCAGATTGCCGAGTACATGGATGTGGCGGACGGCGTAGGCACCTGATGCGCATTCGCTTGGGCTGACACAAAAAAACCCGCTTCGGCGGGTTTTTTATTGGGTGTGACAGGTCGCGCTGGGTAGGCTGGGTCAAGCGATTTCAGTGGCTTCGCCGGGTTTTACCGGGGCGCGCCAGAAAGCGCCGTAAATATCAAAATTGATAGCTCCTAATGCATATGGGATAAGCGCTGGAGCCAAATTTCACCTAAACTTTTTCCGCCTCGAACACCCGCGCCAGCAGCGCGCCCTTAACTTCGCCCGAGAGCGGAATGCGCACCCGCAGCGGGCTGCCGGCCGCCACCTGAAGGGCCTCGCCTTCGAGGTTCTGCATGGCGGCCAGGCGCACCGTCCGGTTGCCGCTGGGGTGAATGACCTCCAGCAGGTCGCCCACACCAAAGCGGTTCTTGGTTTCGACTTCGGCCCAGCCGTCCTGCACGCTTTTCACCTCACCCACGAACTGGCTGCGCTGCGATTCGGAACTGCCGGTTTCGTAGTTCTGGTAGTCGTTGGCGGGGCGGCGTTCCAGGAAGCCGGGGGTGTAGCCCCGGTTGGACAGGCCTTCGAGTTCGGTGATGAGTGCGGGGTTGAACGGGCGGCCCGCCTCGGCGTCGTCGATGGCGCGGCGGTAGACCTGCGCGGTGCGCGAGACGTAGTACGCACTCTTGGTGCGGCCTTCGATCTTGAGCGAGTCGACGCCGATATCGACCAGACGCTGCACGTACTCCACTGCGCGCAGGTCTTTGCTGTTCATGATGTAGGTGCCGTGCTCGTCCTCCATGATGGGCATCAGCTGGCCGGGACGCTCTTTTTCTTCGAGCAGGTAAATCTGGTCGGCCTTGGGGTGGCGCTTGCCGTCGCCGCATCCGGCAAACGCCTCGTTCTCGTCTTCTTGTGCCTTGTTGAAGTTGAAGTCGCCCTCCATGCGCACCGCCATGGCTTCGCCGGTGTTGGAGTCCACGGCGGCTTCTTGGGTGGTGTAGTTCCAGCGGCAGGCATTGGTGCAGGCGCCCTGGTTGGAGTCGCGCCGGTTGAAGTAGCCCGAGAGCAGACAGCGGCCCGAGTAGGCAATACACAGGGCGCCGTGCACGAAGACTTCGAGCTCCATGTCGGGGCATTCCTGGCGGATTTTTTCGATCTCGTCCAGGCTCAGTTCGCGCGAAAGGATGATCCGCGTGATGCCCACTTTCTGCCAGAACTTGACCGACATGAAATTGGTGGTGTTGGCCTGCACCGAGAGGTGAATGGCCACCTCGGGCCACTTCTCGCGCACCTGCATGATGAGGCCAGGGTCGGCCATGATGAGCGCGTCCGGACCCATGGCAATGATGGGCTCGATGTCGCGCAAATAGGTCCGCACCTTGTCGTTGTGCGGCAGCAGGTTGCTTGTCAAAAAGAACTTCTTGCCGCGTGCGTGGGCTTCCTCGATGCCAATCTGAATTTGCTCGATGCGAAATTCATTGTTGCGCGCGCGCAGGCTGTAGCGCGGCTGTCCGGCGTAGACGGCGTCGGCGCCAAAATCGAAGGCGGCGCGCATGCGCTCAAGCGAGCCGGCGGGCAAAAGAAGTTCGGGGGCGGGGCGGGTCATGGGTGTTTCCTGTAGGGCGCTTGCGGGCGCAGGTGCGCCAACGCCGCGCAGCGGCTGGGTTTTCGCTTCAGTCCTGAGGGCGAAAACCAATGACGAGCGCGGAAGGCACGCGCCCGTCGGTGTCTCGCGGCAGAGTGGCTGTTTTTTCCAGGGCGCGCAGCACGGCGTCATCCCAGGCCTTGTTGCCTGAGGACTTTGTCAACCGAGTGCCGACGATGGTGCCGTCGGGCGAGGTGCGCACCTCGACTTCGGCGCGGGGGTTCCCGCTCACGGTGTCAGGGTAGACGATGTTGGGTTTCACCTTGGCGGCCACGCGGCCCCCGTAGCCGCCCGATGGCCCGGAGTCGCGCTCGGCGGTTCCGGTGGCAGTGGGCGCACCCGTGGCGCCGGCAAGCCCTTGCATGCGGCGAATGTTTTCCTGGCGGCGCTCGTCGGCGGCCTTGGCGCTGGCCTTCTCAATGGCCTCGTCCTTCTTGCGCTTTTCTTCGGCGAGCTTCTTCTGTTCCTTGTCTGCTTTTTCGCGCTCGGCCTTTTCGCGCTCGGCCTTTTCTTTCTGCAGTTTGTCTTTCTTCTCCTGCTCCACGCGCTGCAGCTCCTTGCGCTGCTTCTCGCGTTCGAGTTTTTCCTTCGCTTCGAGTTCGCGTTTTTCCTTGGCCAGGCGCTGCTTTTCGCGCTCGACGGCAATGTCGGCCTCGCGCGTATCGGGTTCTGCGCGCTGCGGAGGTGCGGGTGGCGGTGGTGTGACCTTGGGAGGAGTAGGCACCACCACGGGCGGCTCGGGTGGGGGCGGCTTGGGCGGCGTCGGCGGCATCGGCGGCTGTGGAGGGCTTGGGGGCTCCACGGCGCGCGGCGCTGCCTGCTGCGGCACAGCAGACCACAGCTCGGCCACTACGGCAGGCTGGTCGCTGCCACTCTTCCAGGCCACGCCCCAGGTCAGCGCGCCCAGGAGCAGCAGGTGGGCAAGCACCGCGAGCGTGACGGCGCGGCCCCGGCCTGGGGCTGGGGGGGGAGTGAACTGATCGCGATCGTCGTGGGCGTGCATGCGGCTCAAAAATACAGAAGCGTCGGCAGGCTCAGCCGCCTTGCTTGACGGACAGGCCCACGCGCTGCACGCCAGCCCTTTGCAGCGCGTCCATGGCCTTGACCACGGACTCGTACTGCACGCCCTTGTCGGCGGTAATGACCACCGCAGTGTCCTTGCTCTGGTCTTTTTGCCAGGCCAGCGCAGCGAGCCCAATTTCGCGTGCGTTCATGCTCCGTGTGGCATCAGGTGTTTTGAGCTGCAGCGAACCATCTTTGTTCACGATCACCTGCGCGACCACCTTGGGCACGTTCTTTCCCTTGCCCACGCTGGGCACATCGATCAGCCCTGGGGTGAGCATGGGCGCTGTCACCATGAAGATGATGAGCAGTACCAGCATCACGTCGATAAACGGGACCATATTGATCTCGTTGATGGTGCGGCGACTGCGGCCGCGCGAGGCAAGGGCGGGCATGGCGTAGCTCGCTTAATGGCCTGTAGCCGGCACCGGAGGATGCGCGCCCAGGTTGCGCTGCAGGATGTTGGAGAATTCTTCGATGAAGGTTTCCTGGTGGTTGGCCACGCGGTCGATGTCACCGGCAAAGCGGTTGTAGGCAATCACGGCGGGGATTGCCGAAAACAGCCCCAGGGCGGTGGCGACCAGTGCCTCGGCAATGCCCGGTGCTACGGTGGCCAGCGTGACCTGCTCCATGCCGGCAAAGCCAGTGAAGGCGTGCATGATGCCCCAGACCGTGCCAAACAGGCCCACGTAGGGCGAAACCGAGCCGACAGTGGCGAGGAACGACAAGCTGGACTCGATCACGTCCATTTCGCGTTGAAAGCTCGCGCGCATGGCGCGGCGGGCGCCGTCGAGGAGGGTGCCTGCGTCCTGTATGTGGCGCTCGCGCAGCTTCTGGTATTCGCGCATGCCACTGGCAAAAATACGTTCCATGGGGCCGATCTCCTGCGCGGCGCTGGCGGCACGCGCGTAGAGATCGTTGAGGCTGGTGCCTGACCAGAACTCGCGCTCGAAATCTTCGTTCAGTGCCTTGACGCGCTTGATGCCAAAGAGCTTGCGAAAAATCGCTGCCCAGCTGGCCACAGAAACCCCCAGCAGCAGCAGCATGACGAATTGCACCACCCAGCTCGCGTGCAGCACCAGGGTGACGATGGACATGTCTTGCGAATTCATGAAATGGTTTCCAGAAGGACCGTAGGAATGCGCGCCGGGCGCAGGCTGTGGGCGTCCACCCAGCCAATGCGAACCTCTCCGGCGCACAGGAGCGAGCCGGGTTGGGTCACGGATCGCTCATTATTCAATAGCGCTTGGTGCTTGATTGTCAAGGATGCGCGGCCTTTTTCCATGAGCTCTGCGGTAACAATGAGTGCGTCGTCCAGCCGCGCCGGGGCGTGGTATCGCAGGCGCGCTTCACTTACGACGAACATGCCGCCGCTTTGTTCCCGCAAACCGTGCTGGCCGATCCCCAGGGATCGCAGCCACTCGGTGCGGGCGCGCTCGAAGAACTTGAGGTAGTTGGCGTAGAACACAATGCCCCCGGCATCCGTGTCTTCCCAATACACACGCACCGGGTGCTCAAACACCATGGTGCTTCAAGCCAGCAGCGCTCGCAGCCGGCGCACCGCTTCCTGCAGGTGGTCCATGGAGCTGGCGGTGGAAAAGCGCAGAAAGCGCTCGGGCTCGTGCATGCCGAAGTCTCGCCCCGGTGTCACCGCCAGGTGGGCGCGGTCCATCAGTGCATAGGCCAGATCCCAGCTGCCTTGCACTCCCAGGCGGGTGGCAGCCTGCGTGCCATCGGCCCAGGCGTAGAAAGCGCCATCGGGCATTACGGGCACATTGAGGCCCAGCTGCTGCAGCTCGGGAATGAAGTAGTCGCGTCGCGCCTTGAAGGCTGCGCGGCGGCGCTCGTATTCAGCGATGCTGTCTGGCTCGAAGCAGGCCAGCGCGGCATGCTGTGCGATCGTGCTGGCGCAAATAAACAGGTTTTGCGCCAGCCGCTCGATGACGGGGACGAGCTGCTCGGGCACCACCATCCAGCCCAGGCGCCAGCCCGTCATGTTGAAGTACTTGCTGAAGCTGTTGATGCTGATGATGTCGTCGGCAATAGCAAGCGCGGTGTGGCCGAACTGCTCTTCGTACGACAGGCCCAGGTAGATCTCGTCGATCAGCGTGATGCCGCCGTGCGCCTGCACCACGCCGTGGATGCGGCGCAGCTCCTCGGGTGCAATGGAGGTTCCGGTGGGGTTCGAAGGCGAGGCCAGCAGCACGCCGCGCGTTTTCTTGCCCCAGGCGGCGCGCACCTTGTCGCTGCTGAGCTGGTAGCGCTCTTCGGCCGTCGTGGGAATAAGCACTGCCGTTCCTTCGGCTGCGCTGACGAAATGGCGGTTGCAGGGGTAGCTCGGGTCGGGCATCAGCATTTCGTCGCCCGCCTCGATCAGCGCCAGGCAAGCGAGCTGCAGCGCGGCCGACGCGCCGGCGGTGACCACGATGCGCCGCGCCGGCACCTGCACGCCAAAGCGCTCGGCGTACCAGCCACTGATGCGCTCGCGCAGTGCCGGCATGCCCAGGGCCTGGGTGTACTGGGTGGAACCATCTGCAATGGCGCGGACCGCAGCCTCCTGGACCCGCGGCGGCGCGGTGAAGTCGGGCTCACCGATGTTGAGGAAAATCATCGGCTCGGCGCTGCCTGCCACGGCATGCGCCAGGGTCTGCGCCGCCTTGGCCACTTCCATGACGTAGAACGGCTCGATGCGCTGCGCGCGCGCAGACACCCTCATGGCGCCGTCTTGGGCGCGCGCACGCTCCCCGGATCCTTGGCGACTTCGGCCGGGCGAAGGGACGGCGCCAGGCCGCCGAGCACACCGTTGATGTACTTGTAGCCGTCGGTGCCGCCAAAATCCTTGGCCAGCTCGATGTATTCGTTGAGCACCACCCGCCAGGGCACATCCAGGCAATGCTGGAATTCGTAGGCGCCCATCCACATCACCGCGCGCTCGATCGGCGAGATTTCGGCCAGCTTGCGGTCCAGCAGCGGCACGATCAGCGCGTCGAGCTGGTCCGCGCCCGCAATGCAGCCGTGCAAAAGTGCGTCGTAATGTACCGAGTCGGCCTTGTGAAAGCCCGCCAGGTCGCGCGTGAAGAGGTCGATGGCGGTGGCGTCGTTGCGCCCCACCAGGTGCTGGTACAGCGCCTGCAGCGCAAATTCGCGCGAGCGGCTGCGGGCCGATTTGGCCGACGCCTTGCGCCCGCCGGTGCTGGTGAGCTTGCCGGCGTGAGGGGCGGCGGGGGCATGGGAAGTGGTTGCAGCCGGCACATCGGCCGTGGCGCCTGCTTCCATCTGACCCTCGGGGGTGGCGTCGATCATTCAAGCTCCTCCAGCAGATTGGCCATTTCAACGGCCACGCGCGCCGCGTCGCGGCCCTTTTCGTGTTGGCGGGCGATGGCCTGCTCCAGGTTTTCCGTGGTGAGGATGGCATTGGCCACTGGCAGGTGGTAGTCCAGCGCAATGCGCGTGACGCCCGCAGCCGATTCGTTGGCCACCAGCTCGAAATGGTAGGTTTCGCCCCGAATGATGCAGCCCAGCGCAATCAGTGCGTCGTATTCGTCCTGCTCGGCCAGCGCCTGAAGCGCAGTCGGCACTTCGAGTGCGCCGGGCACGGTCACGTGGCGGATGTTTTCCTCATGCACGCCCAGCGCCAGCAGCTCGGCGCGGCAGGCCTCGGCCAGGGCGGTGGTAATGCCTTCGTTGAAACGTGCCTGCACCATGGCGACGTGCAGCTTGCTGCCGTCCTGTTTGTCTGCATTTCCTTTGTCTGCGCCGAACATGGGTGTTGTTCCTATTCTTTCGGGATGTAACCGGTGATTTCGAGTCCGTAGCCTGCCATGCTGGGCATGCGGCGCGGCTGGCCCATGAGCTGCATGCGCACGACGCCGCATTCGCGCAGGATCTGGGCGCCCACGCCATAGGTGCGCAGATCCATGCGTCCGCGCTCGGGCGCGTGTGCGGCGCGGGCCGTGCCATCGAACTGGGCCAGCAACTGCTCCGCGCTCTCGCCGCAATTGAGCAGCACGGCCACCCCGCGTTCCTGGCTGGCGATGTACTGCAGGCTGGTGTCCAACCCCCAGGAGTGCATGGCGCGGTTCACTTCCAGCGCATCGAGCACCGACAGCGGCTCGTGCACCCGCACCGGCACCGAATCGCCCTCCTGCCACTGGCCGCGCACCAGCGCGATATGCACCGCCTGGCTGGGGCCGTCGCGGAACGCATGGGCGGTGAATTCGCCAAAGGCGGTCTGCAGGGTTCGGGTGCCGACTTTTTGTACCAGCGATTCGGTGCGACTGCGGTGTTCGATGAGGTCGGCAATCGTGCCGATCTTGATCCCGTGCTCGGCCGCAAACAGCTGCAGATCGGGCAGGCGCGCCATGGTGCCGTCGTCCTTCATGATCTCGCAGATCACGGCGGCTGGGCTGCAGCCGGCCATGGCTGCCAGGTCGCAGCCGGCTTCGGTATGGCCCGCGCGCATCAGCACGCCGCCATCGACGGCCTGCAACGGAAAGATATGGCCGGGTTGCACCAGGTCATCCGCTTGCGCATGGGCCGCCACGGCGGCCTGCACGGTGCGTGCGCGGTCGGCCGCCGAAATACCGGTGGTCACGCCCTCGGCGGCTTCGATGGACACTGTGAACGCCGTGGAATGCTTGGCGCCGTTGCGTGTGGCCATGGGCGGCAGGCGCAGGCGCTCGCAGCGCTCGCGGGTGAGTGTCAGGCAGATCAGGCCGCGGCCAAAGCGGGCCATGAAGTTGATGGTCTCTGGCGTGACGTGGTCGGCGGCCAGCACCAGGTCGCCTTCGTTCTCGCGGTCTTCCTCATCGACCAGGATCACCATGCGCCCGGCGCGTATTTCTTCAACAATGTCTTGCACCGGAGAGATCGGTGCGATGGCAGAGCCAGGAAGGGGGGCGTTCATCGGAGGCTTTCGAAGGTGGAGCGTGGCAAGCGGCGCGCGCAGCGCACCCAGGGAAGGCCGGGCCCGCCAGCCGATCCAAAGAACATGCGCCGGCGCTGCCGACAACGGGCCGGCCGAACAAAGTCGACGGAGACGGCCGGGAAAACCCGGAATTTTACGGGAAGCGCGCCGGGGAGGGTACGGGGGTCTATTGCGGCTCGCCCCGTTCCAGTTCCACGTCGGACATCGGATAGGCCACGCAAGGCAGGACGCAGCCCGCCTGCAGCTCTTCGGTGCTCAGGCCCGGCCATTCGATGGCGTAGCGCACTTCGCCGGCAATTAGATGGCCAATGCAGGTGCGGCAGGTGCCGTTGCGGCACGAACTCGGCCAGTCAATTCCGCCTTGCTCCATGGACAGCAGCAGCGACTGCTCAAGCCAGGCGTCGCAACTGGCGCCTTCGGGGACCACCTGCGCGGTGAAAAATGGAACCTGGGACGGAAGCGGTGAAGTGGTCATTCGAAAGAAATGGGCGCGCCCGGCAACAGGTAAGCGCTGAGCGAGAGGATCAAGGGGCGCGGCCGAACACCAGGAGCAGGTTGTTGGCCGGCAGGGCGTGGCGTTCCTGCAGATCCAGACCGGCTTGCTGCGCGGCTTGGCGAACGTCTTCCAGGCGCCGCAAGCCCCAGGCGGGGTCGCGCTCGCGCAGGCTGGCATCAAAGGCAAGATTGCCGGGCGCCGTCGGCACGTCGTCCTCCAGGTAGGGTCCGTAGGTGACCAGTCGGCCGTTCGGGGCAAGGTGGCGCGCGGCGCCCTGCATCAAGCCTGCGCAGCAGGCCCAAGGGGCAATGTGCAGCATGTTGGCGCAGTAGATCAGGTCGAAGGGCTGCTTGAACGCTGGGCCTGTGGCGGGCCAGCGCGGGGCACGTACGTCGAGCTGCACCGGCGCGCGCACCTTGCCAGCGCCAGTTTGCGCTGCCCAGGCACGGATGGAGTCAAAAGCATCTTCCTGCCTGTCGCTGGGCTGCCAGTGCCAGCCGGGCAGGGCTGCGGCAAAGCAGGCTGCGTGCTGGCCGGTGCCGCTGGCAATCTCCAGCGCCTCGCCACTCGGGGCGAGCAAGGCACGCAGTCGCTCCAGGATTGGGGCGCGGTTGCGCTCTGCGGCTGGGCTGTGTTGCGGTACGCTCATGAAAATCAATAAAAAATGGTCTTTAGCGCAATGCAGGTAACGAAAGTAAGCTATAAAAAATATAGCTATACGCAAGGAAAATATGTAAGCGACGGGCCTGTAAGTGCATAAAAAATAGGCACTGGCACAGAAACCCATGCCCAACACCGACTTGCGCGCCCCATACCGGGCTTGCCCCAAGTTATCCCCAGGATTGTCCTGTGAACGCGGGGACAAGTGGCGGTTTCAGATTCTGATCAGGGTGCACAAATTTTCAGCGCCGCTAGAAATATTGTTAAAAATCAATAGATTGCGCGCTTAGTACAGTGCTCATCCCGGCTTATCCACACGATTGTCCAAGTTTTCCAGGGACAAGGACGGATGCGCTGCAACGGCCTGATGGCTTATGGATCAGGGCGCGACGGTCACGCCTTTCCAGAACGCCACGTGCCCGCGAATCTGCTCCGCTTCGGGCTTGGGGTCAGCGTAGGTCCAGGCGGCTTCGGGGTTCATTTCGCCATCCACCAGCAGAGAGAAATAGGTGGCCTGGCCTTTCCACGGGCACATGCTCTTGTGGTTGCTGAAACCGAAGTATTCGCGCTTGAGCGCGGATTCGGGGAAGTAATGGTTGCCTTCCACCAGCACGGTGTCGTCGCTTTCGGCAACGGTCACGCCGTTCCAGACTGCTTTCATGATGCTCCTTGGGGCAGCGCGGGGCTGCGGTGATGTGCCAAACAAATGGGGTCGAATGCCGCTGCGTGCGCACCGCCGCAGCGATGCCGTCAGAATGCCCGCATGTCTACCTTAGCCGATTATTCCCAAGGCGCCGCCTTTGTGCGAGGCCAGTACATGCCCATTGCAGAGGCGTCCATTCCGATCACCGATTGGGGCTTCCTGCGCTCCGATGCGACCTACGACGTGGTGACGGTGTGGGAGGGCGCGTTTTTTCGGCTCGACGCCCATCTGGAACGCTTTGCGCGCAGCTGCCAGAGTTTTAGGCTCGACCCCGGCCTGTCACCCGCGCAGATCACAGGCGTGCTGGAGCGCTGCGTGCGCCTCTCGGGACTGCGCAGCGCCTATGTGGAGATGATTGCCACGCGCGGCCAGCCCCCTTGGGGCTCGCGCGATCCGCGCCAGGCAGTCAACCAGTTCTACGCGTTTGCCGTGCCCTACGTCTGGATTGCCAACGACGCACAGCGCGAGCGTGGCTTGAACCTGGTGGTCAGTGAGGTGCAGCGAATCCCTGCCAGCAGCGTCGATCCGCGAGCCAAGAACTACCACTGGAACGACTTGACCATGGGGCTGTTGGGCGCCCTGGATGCAGGGGGCGACACCGTGGTGCTGACCGACGGTGCCGGCAACGCGGTGGAGGGACCGGGATTCAACCTGTTCTGCGTCAACGCGCAAGGCGTGCTGGTCACGCCTGCCCAGGGCGTGCTCGAAGGCATCACCCGGCGCACCGTGATCGAAATTGCGCAGGCGGCCGGTCTGCCGATCGAGCAGCGGGCCCTGCCCGAGCCCGAACTTCGGGGCGCGCGCGAGGCATTTGTCACCAGCTCGGGCGGCGGCGTGCTGCCCGTGACGCGCATCGATGGCCGGCCCGTGGGCGACGGCCTGGTGGGCCCGGTCACGCAGAAATTGCTCAGCACCTACTGGGATTGGCACCGTGATCCACGCTTCAGCCTTGCCGTCAATTACGCGGATGTGGCTTCAGTCAAATAGCGCATCAAAGCCCTGTTCGGGGAAGAAGCGCCGCTCGCGGTAGTAGAGGCGCGTGGGGCCAGGCAAGGCGTGTTCGCGCACCGCGTGGCGCGCATCGCCGGGGTAGCAGATCACGCGCGTGCCGCCATCGTCAAAGGCCTGCGGCAGGATGGTGGGCGGACGCCGGCACGAAGCCGCTTCCAGCACCTGCGCCGCGCTGGCGTACCGCGCAAGGTGTGCGAGGCTCATGATTTGCGGCGGGGCCAGGTCGATGGCGCCGTCCCGGTACTGCTCCAGTGCGGTGCGCGGCGCGATCCACAGCGTATCTACGGTTTCCTCGTCGTCGTGCCGCGCCACTTGGCCGGAAGGGGCGCGCGCCACAAAAAACCGGGTGTCAAAGCGCCGGCTCGACATGCTGGGCGCCACCGGCGTGATCCAGCGGGACCACGGCAGCAGAGCGCGCGTCTGCAGGCGCAGGGCCAGGGTCTCCAGCACGCTGGTGAAGGCCTGCCCCCCGCGCAGGCGCTTGCGCGCATCGCCAGCGTCAACACCTTGGCCTGCGGTCTGGGGCTCGGCCAGCAGCAAACCGCATTCTTCCAGTGCTTCGCGCAATGCGGCCACGTACAAGGCAGCTGCAGTTGCGGGCGTGGTGCAGGCCTCGCCCAATTGCTGCGCCAGGGTCGAGTGGGGCTGGTCCAGATGGCTTGCCCCGTCGGTGAAATGGTCTTCCCCCTCGAGTTTTCCGCCCGGGAACACATAGATACCGGCCATGCTCGATGCCTTGGCATGGCGCCGCAGCAGCAGCACCTGCATGCCCGCAGCGCCATCCTGCAGCAGCACGACACTGGCTGAGTCGCGTGGGGGTTCCTGGCTGGTGGGCGGGGCAGCGTGCATGGTGGGAGTCAAAGCGCAGAGTCTCGCACGGCAACCGGGACCGCGCTTTTTCCACGTAAAGTACGCCTTGATACATCGTCTGGATCAGGAGAAAAAGCAATGCAGTTGGATTTCAAAGGCCGAGTGGCCATCGTGACCGGAGCAGGCGGCGGTCTGGGGCGCGCGCATGCGCTGGCGTTGGCTGCGCGCGGCGCGCGCGTACTGGTCAATGACCTGGGCGGCGGGGTGCATGGCGAAGGCGGCTCGGTGAGTGCCGCGCAGAAGGTGGTGGACGAGATTCGCGCCGCCGGCGGCGAGGCGCTGGCCAATGGTGCGTCAGTCACCGACTTTGAGGCAGTGCAGGCCATGGTTGGACAGGCCATCGACGCCTGGGGCCGGGTGGACGTGCTGGTGAACAACGCCGGTATCCTGCGCGACAAGAGTTTTGCCAAGATGGAAATGCAGGATTTCCGCACCGTGGTGGATGTGCACCTGATGGGCGCGGCGCACTGTTGCAAGGCGGTCTGGCCGCACATGGTGGCGCAAGAATACGGCCGCATCGTGATGACGACTTCGTCCACCGGCCTGTACGGCAACTTTGGCCAGAGCAACTACGGCGCAGCCAAGCTCGCGCTGGTGGGCCTCATGCAGACGCTGGCGCTCGAAGGGGCGAAGCACCACATCCATGTCAATGCCCTGGCGCCCACGGCCGCCACGCGCATGACCGAGGGCCTGATGCCGGCCGAGGTACTTGCCATGCTCCTACCCGAAGCCGTGGTACCGGCCATGCTGGTGTTGGCGCACGAGACCGCGCCCACGCGCACCACGCTGTGCGCCGGCGCCGGCAGCTTCGAGGCCGCACATGTCACGATGACCCAGGGCATTTACGTCGGCACCGGACCCGACGCACCCGAGCAGCTCGCCGCACGCCTGGCCGAAGTGACTGCACGCGCTGGCGACACGGTCCCCGGCAGCGGCGCTGCCCAGGGCGCGCTGGAAGTTCAGAAGGCCATGGCAGCGCGCGGCTGATCGGGCTCAAGGCCTCTGCGGGCGGCAGGAATTTCCTTGCCGCAGCGCGGAGCCGGGCTGCGTGCTAAGTTCCGCGAACTTAAAAAACAGCCAACGGCACGTAATTCCATGAGTTCCCTCCAGGACGCAATCCGCGCACAGCCTCTCTCCGGCATCCGCCGCGGCATTGAGAAAGAGGGCTTGCGCGTGCAGCCTTCGGGCGAGCTGGCTCTCACGCCCCATTCGGCTGCGCTGGGCTCGGCGCTGACCCACCCGCACATCACCACCGATTACAGCGAATCGCAGATCGAGCTGGTGACGGGCGCGCACTTGGCCATCGGCGATTGCCTGGGTGAGCTCACGCGCATTCATCAGTTCGTGCACCGCACGCTGGCGGCCCAGGGCAATGAGCGCGTGTGGGCGTCCAGCATGCCCTGCCGCCTGCCCACCGACGAGACGATTCCACTGGCGCGGTTCGGCAGCTCGAACGTGGGCCGCGCCAAGAGCGTCTATCGCATGGGTCTGGGCCACCGCTACGGACGGCGCATGCAGACCATTTGCGGCATTCACTACAACTGGTCGATGCCGGGGGTCACCAGCGAGCAGTATTTCGCGCTGATCCGCAATTTCCGGCGCCACGCCTTTGTGCTGCTGTACCTGTTCGGCGCTTCGCCCGCGCTGTGTTCCTGCTTTGCCCAGGGCCGGCCGCACGCTTTGCAGCCGCTCGGGCCCGACGCTTTGTACCTGCCGCATGCCACTTCGCTGCGCATGGGGCGCCTGGGATACCAGAGCGACGCGCAGGCCACCCTGGCGGTGAGCTACAACGGCCTTGATGGCTACGCGCAGTCGCTGCACCAGGCGCTGACCCAGCCCTACCCCGCCTACGAGGCGGTGGGCATCCGCAACCCCGGGGGCGATTACAACCAACTGGGCACCAGCTTGCTGCAGATCGAGAACGAGTTCTACGGCACCATCCGCCCCAAGCGCGTGATCCGTCCCGGCGAACGCCCGCTGCACGCCCTGCGCGAGCGCGGTGTCGAATACGTTGAAGTGCGCTTGATGGACCTGGACCCCTTCGTTCCGGTGGGCATCACCGCCGAGACCATGCGGTTGCTTGACGTGTTTCTACTGCACTGTCTGCTCTCGGACAGTCCGCACGACACGCCGGACGAGATCACCGAGATCAAGCACAACCAGCACCTTACGGCGGCGCGGGGACGCGAGCCTGGCCTTTGGCTGCTGCGCGGCGGGCGTTCGGTGCCTTTGGTCGAATGGGCAGCCGAAGTGCTGGAGGCGTGTACTCCCTACGCGGCCGCCCTCGATGCAACGCATGAAGGAACGGCGTTTTCCGCAGCGCTGGCCGGCGCGCGCGCTACTCTAGCTGCCCCAGAGACCACGCCCTCGGCACGCATCCTCCAGGCGATGGCGCAGCAGCCCGAGGGCGGATTTGTGGGTTTTGCCGCCCAGTGCTCGGCCCGAGCGCGGGATGCGCTGCTGGCCCTGCCCTGGAGCCCAGAGAATCAGGCGCAGTTTGAAGCCATGGCGGCAGCGTCCTGGGAGGCGCAAAAAGCCATTGAAGCGGCTGATACACAGTCTTTCGAGGACTGGCGCCTGGAATACATGTCGGCCCAGCACCTGGGTTGAACGCTTGGGCGAGCGTCTCTGCCCGCGTGGCTGGCAGGGGCTCCGTCAGCGTTCTTCAAAGCTGCCGCGCCCGGTGCGCGGGTAGCGCTTGCCGTTACTGTCGGTGCAGGTAAACGACGTGCATTCCTTGATGTGGGTGCGTTCCTGCCGGTCAGGGTGAGTCGGCCTGGGCCGCACTGGCCATGCGGGCGGCTGCACCACCACCACTTGGGGGCGGTTCGCGCGGGCCGCCTCGGCCTGCGCGTAGCCCTCGGGGCCAAGGCAGGAAAAATCCATCTGGCGCTGCGCCGCTTCAAGTCGGGCCGCTTGTTCTTCGGGCGTGCGCGCGCTGCCAGCGGCCGCGGCGCTCAACTGGCGCCGGGCGTTGGTGCACGCAGCCGAATTGGCATAGTCGAGCGGGGCGCCCTGCCGTGCGCGGCGCTCGTCCCGCGCTTTTTTGGCTTCACGCTCTTCACGGCGCTCGGCCGCGTCAGCGTCGGCCGCGAGGCGCTCGCGCATGCGCTGGGCGGCTTCTTCGCTCGCAGCGCGTTCGCGCGCCAGTGCTTCGGCGCTCTTGCGCGCCTCCACCTCGTGGCTGCGATCGCCCGCGTCGCAGGCCCCGTCGGTGTAGGTCACCTTGCCGGTGCGCGCGTCCGTGCAGCGAAGCACCTGGGCTTGCGCCGGCAACGGCAACACCATCGCGACGCAGGTGCAGCAAAGCGCTGCGCCCAACCGCAGCGCCCAACGATGCAAAGGGCTGATGTTCACGGTAGGCCTCAGGGCATGTCTTCCGAGCGCGGCTGCCACTGGCCGCTCTTTGGGTTGTACCGGTCGTAGTCGGTGCGGGGGGTGCCGTCGGAATTGCGGCCGGGGCGGCTGGCACGCGCCCGCTCTTCGCGCTGGCGCTGGGCCAGTTCGCGTTCGCGCCGCTCGCGCTCGAATTGATCGCGCTGGCGCTGGGCATCGCCGCGGGCCCGTTCGTCACGCTCACGCTGGGCACGGTTGTGATCGCGATCGCGGTCCCGCTCCGATTGCGCGCGATCGCGTTCGCGCTGGATGCGGTCGCGCTCGCCGCGGTCACGCGCTGCCTGGCGATCCCGCCAGGCTTGCCGCTCGCGGTCGTTGCGCATGTCTTCCCAGCGGTCGTTGTCGCGCCGCACCACTGGGTATGCGGGGTAAGTGGCGTAACCGGGGGCGTCGTAGATCACCCCTGCGCCGTAGACGGGTGTGGGTGCATAGCCACCGGAATAATAGGGATCGCCGGGCGCGGTGGCGCAGCCAGCGCTTGCGGCAAGCAGCACGGAGGCCGCGGTAATTTTGAGAAAGCGCTTCGATGGCATGGTGACACTCCTGCGGCGGGGGCTGGCCCGCGGTCTGCGGTATCCGTTGCAGGGGGATGCGACGGGTCTTACCCAGCTTATACGCCCGGACTGCTCCGTCCGTTGACGGCCAATACCTACACTGCGTGTACTTTGCCTGCGCTATTTGTTTGCAGCCAGATGTATCAGGGCAGCAGCACCTTGCGCAGCGTGTTGGCCAGGTCTTCCGCAACAAACTTGGCGACATAGCCATCGGCGCCCACGCTGCGCACATGGTCCTCGTTGGCCGAACCGGAAAGGGAGGAGTGAATCACCACGGGAAGGCCGCTCAGGCGCGCGCTTTGCTTGATGTTGCGCGTGAGAGTAAAACCATCCATCTCCGGCATTTCCAGATCGGTCAGGACCAGGGCCACCTTGTCTTGCACGGTCTTGCCTTCGGCTTCGGCCTCATCGGCCAGTGCATTGAGCCGATCCCAGGCCTCTTTGCCCGATTTGGTCATTTCGTAGGGCGCCTGCAGCACCTTGAGCTCCTGCTCGATGAGCGAGCGCGCGACAAAGGAATCGTCGGCCGCCAGCACGATGGTGCCGGGTTTGAGCATGAGCCTGGCGCCCACTTTCTGCGGGTCCACCTGGTGCTCATCGGACGGCGAGACCATTTGCAAAATGGCTTCGACATCGAGTACCTGCGCCAGGCGCGTGTTGTCGGTGTTGCCGTCCAGTCGCGCAATGCTGGTAACGAGTTTTCCGGCCGAGCCGCTGGACTCGGCCGACATCACCTGGTTCCAGTCGAGACGGGCAATGTCTTCCACCGACTCCACCGCAAAGGCCTGCGTGGTGCGCGCAAATTCGGTCACCAGCATGATGTTGAGGCCCGTCTTGGGTGTGCAGCCTACGATGGAAGGCAGATCGAGCACCGGAATCACTTGCCCACGCAGGTTGACCACCCCCAGCGAATGCGGTGAGGCCCCCACAATGGGCGTGATGGCCGGCATGGCCACGATTTCGCGGATCTTGAAGACGTTGATACCGAACAACTCCGACTGGCCCAGCGCACTGTCGGCCCCCAGACGAAACAGCAACAGCTCGAACTTGTTGCTGCTGGTGAGGTTGGTCCGTTCGTCGATTTCCTGCTGGGCAGTCTTCATGGGAAAAATCCTTTGCGCGCTATGGGCGCGGGTGGGCAAATTCTAGGGGCGCCAGCCGATGGCGGCGCGGGAGATTCTCAGGCAATACCCGTGGGTCCCGGGGCCACAGCCGTCCCATGGGGCCATGTCCATAAGCGTTCCATATGAAATTGATAGCTATAAAGCCTTTATGGATAAGCGTCAGATGCCAATTTCTATGTTTTTTTGCCCCCACCGTGCTGCTTCGTAGATCGGTTCGCAGCGCAGCTCGGTCTTTACAGAGTTGGCAATGAAGCAGGATTCGTGGGCCTCGTGGTGCAGGGCGTCGATTTGGTCGCGCGTGGGCAGGGCGGCGCCAGAAAACCTGACCTCGGGGCGCAGCGTCACCACCGTCATGGCCATCCTGCCCTCGGCGTTCTTCTGCATGATGCCGCGGGCAGCGTCGGCATAACGGTCCACGCAGAAGCCGCGGCGGGCGGCAATGGACAGGAACCACAGCATGTGGCAACTCGACAGAGACGCCACAAAGGCTTCCTCAGGGTCTACCGCCGATGCGTCGGACCAGGGCAGTGGCACCACATGCGGGGACGACGAGCCGGCGATCTCGGTACCCCCATCGAAACGGATGTGGTGCCGGCGGCTGTAGCGCTGGCCCAAAAAGTCCTGTTCGCCCCGTTCCCACAGGATGTCGGCCCCATGTTCTGCCATGCAGTTCTCCATTTGCTATTGAAAAAATAGCTGCAACTGCATATAAACAGTGCGCTAGAGGCTATTTTCACTCATATTTTCAGCCTCCGGCAGGCCCTTGTCTACTTCGCGGCGCCGGCCAGCGGCGTGAAGCGCGCCTGCTCGGGTGCCTTGCCAGCCAGTGTGACCGACACCACGGCCTTGAGTCCGGGGGTGGAGGCGTAGGTGCCGACGCCCTTCAGGCGGTTGTCGCCGTCGGGTGTGAGCGCAACGGTGGCGCGGGTCTTGCCCGAGAGCAGCGTGGCCGTGCCGGTGGCGCCCGCCGCGCTGATCTTCTGGCCCGCATGGTCGGTCAGGTAGACCAGCACCGGCTTGTCCTTGGGTTCGGGGCTGCTGTGGTCCAGCACCAGTTCAAAGTGGTACACGCCCGCCATGCGCAGTTGGCCGCCATGGGGGGCCTGCTGGGTGTCGAGGTGGGCGTCGTCGTGCGCCAGGGCGCCGCCGGCGGCGAGCAGGCTGGCCACGGCCAGGGCGGGGAACCAGAAGATTTTTTTCATGGGTTGCTCTTTGTAGAAATCGGGGGTCGAAGAATCAGAAACTCTCTTGCGGGCCATCGGTGCTGCGCGCGGCGAGCAGGCGTGCCAGGGGTTTTTGGCCCCAGCGCCAGAACATCAGCGGCGTGAGGAAGGTGTCGAGCAGCGTGGAGCTGACCAGGCCGCCGAAGATCACGACGGCCACTGGGTGCAGCACCTCCTTGCCGGGCGCATCGGCCGAAACCAGGAGCGGTACCAGCGCGAACGCGGCCACCAGTGCGGTCATCAGCACCGGCGTCAGGCGCTCAAGCGAGCCGCGCACGATGAGCTCGCGGCCAAAGTGTTCGCCTTCGAAGGCACACAGGTTGATGTAGTGGCTGATCTTGAGAATACCGTTGCGCGTGGCGATGCCGGTGAGCGTGATGAAGCCCACCAGCGCCGCCACCGACAGCGGCTGGCCGGAAATCCACAGCGCGATCACGCTGCCCACCAGTGCCAGCGGAATGTTGCCCATGATGATGAGGGTGAGCGCCGTCGAACGGTAGCGGCTGTACAGCGCCAGGAAAACCATGGTGAGCGACAGCAGTGCCAGCAGGGCAATCAGCCGCGAGGCCTCCTCCTGCGCCTGAAACTGGCCTTCGAGCGCCACCGAATAGCCTTCGGGCAGCGCCTTGGCGGCGATTTCCGCGCGGATGCTGGCGACCACGCGCGCCATGTCGCTGCCGTCGGTGTTGGCTGAGAGCACGATGCGGCGGCGCGCGTTCTCGCGGCTGACTTGGTTGGGGCCGTCGCCGTCCTCGATCGTCGCGAGCTTGGCGAGCGGCACCGCGCCCATGGGGGTTTCGATGAGCAGGTTTTGCAGCGCCACCAGGCTCCGGCCGCTTTCGGGCAGGCGCACCACCAGGTCGAAACGCCGGTTGCCTTCGACGATCTGCGTGATGCGTTCGCCTTCGACCATTTGCTGGAGTGAACGCAGGAGCGTGCCCGGCGCCACGCCGTAGCGCGCAACCTGGTCGTAATCCACATGGATTTTGATCTGCGGGATCAGCACCTGTTTCTCGATCTGCAGGTCGGTCAGGCCCGGCACGCTGGCCAGGCGTGTGCGCAGCTCGGCCGCCAGCGTGCGCAGGGTGGCCAGGTCGTCGCCGTACACCTTGAGCGCGATCTGCGCCCGCACCCCCGAGAGCAGGTGGTCGAGCCGGTGCGAGATGGGCTGGCCGACGTTGCTTGCCGCCGGCAGAACGCCCAGGCGCGTGCGGATGTCCTGGATGATGGCGCTGCGGCCGCGCGCCGAGGGCTTGAGGTCCACGTCCATCTCGGTGTAGTGCACCCCCTCGGCGTGTTCGTCGAGCTCGGCGCGGCCGGTGCGCCGGCCCACCTGCGTGACCTCGGGGACGCCGGCCACGATCTCCTCGGCCAGCACGCCGATGCGGTTGGATTCGGCCAGCGAGGTGCCGGGGTTGAGCACCACGTTCACCGTCAGCGTGCCTTCGTTGAAATCGGGCAGGAAGGCGCGCGGAAAGAAAGGCACCGTGGCTGCCGCCAGCGCCACGGCCAGCAGCGCCGCGGCCAGCAGCACGCCCGAGCGGCCGAAAGACCAGTGCAGCAGCCGCGCGTCCCAGCGCTTGAGATGGGCCACCAGGGCGCTGTCGCCATGGCCCATCTGCTTCATGCGCGGCAGCAGGTAGTACGCCATCACCGGCGTGAGCGTCACCGAGACCACCATGCTCGCCAGGATCGAGACGATGTAGGCCACGCCCAGCGGGGTGAACAAGCGCCCCTCGATGCCCGGCAGCACGAACAGTGGCACGAACACCAGCACGATGATGACGGTGGCGTAGACGATGGCCGAGCGCACTTCCAGCGTGGCGCTGGCAATCACCGCCGCCACGGGGCGCGGCTGGGGCAGGGCGCTGTTGAGCTTGAGCCGGCGCAGCACGTTTTCCACCCCGACCACCGCGTCGTCCACCAGCTCGCCAATGGCAATGGCCAGGCCGCCCAGCGTCATGGTGTTGATGGACAGGCCAAAGTAGTGGAACACCAGCGCCGTCGCCAGCAGGGACACCGGAATCGCTGTCAGCGAGATCAGCGTGGTGCGCACGTTGAGCAGGAACAGGAACAGCACCACCGCCACCAGGATCGCGCCGTCGCGCAGGGCTTCCTGGACGTTGCGCACCGAGTGCTCGATGAAATCGGCCTGCTTGAACAAAAACTTCGGGGCCTCGATGCCAGCGGGCTGGTTTTTTTCCAGCTCGCCCAGCGCCCGTTCCACCTCGCGCGTCAGCGTCACGCTGTCGGCGCCGGGCTGCTTTTGCACCGACAGGATGACCGCCGGCTTGCCGTTGTAGCCGCCGTCGCCGCGCTTGGCGGCCGGTGCCATCTTCACATCGGCCAGTTGGCGCAGCAGGATGGCTTGGCCGTTCTTGACGGCGACCACCACGTTCTGCAGGTCCCGCAGGCGGCTGGTGCGGCCGATTTGGCGGATCAGGTATTCGCGGCCCTCGGACTCCAGAAAACCGCCGCTGGTGTTGGCACCAAAGTCGCGCAGCGCGGCTTCGAGTTTTTCGCGCTCCACGCCCAGTGCCTGGAGCTGCGCTGGCTTTATTTCGACCCGGTACTGACGCACCTCGCCGCCGATGGGCGTGACCTGGGCAATGCCCGGAATCGTCAGCAGGCGCGGGCGCATCACCCAGTCGGCGTACTCGCGCACCTGCATGGCGCTGGCCTTGGCCGGGTCGGCGGGCAAGGCGATGAGCAGGATTTCGCCCATGATGGACGAGATCGGCCCCATCTGCGCCACCACGCCCGGTGGCAATTGTTCGCGCACCAGGTTCAGGCGCTCGGCGATCTGCTGGCGGTTCTTGTAGATGTCCGAGCCCCATTCGAACTCGACGTAGACGATGGACAGGCCGACGCCCGAGACCGAGCGCACCCGCGTCACGCCCGGCATGCCGTTCATGCCCGACTCGATGGGGAAGGTAACGAGCTGCTCAACCTCTTCGGGAGCCATGCCGCCGGCTTCGGTCATCAGCGTCACGGTGGGTTTGTTCAGGTCGGGGAACACGTCCACCGGCATCTGGCGCACGGTGAGCACGCCGTAGACCACCAGCAGCAGCGAGACCCCGAGCACGATCAGCCGCTGGCGCAGGCTGGTCTGGATCAGAAAGGCGAACATGTCAGCGCACCTGGGCCAGCAGTGCGGCTCCATCGGTCACCACACGTTCGCCCTGGGCCAGGCCCTGGGTGACGGCCAGCTCCAGGGCGCCCAGCGCCTGCGCCGTCACCGGGCGTTGCACGAAGCGCTCGGCCGCGGTGTGCACCCACACGGCGGTCTCTCCGGTGGCGGTCTTGACGAGCGCACTGCGCGGAACCGCCGCGCCGTGCACGCGCGCTGCCGTGGTGGCGAGCACCGTCAGCGGCTGCCCCACCGCCACGGCCGGGCCGCCCGGCTGCACGCGAAACAACAGCACCTGGGCCTGCTCGCGCAGTTGCCGTCCGCTGCCGACGTAGGCCAGATCGAGCGCTCCGCCGGGCACGGCGGCGCTGGCCCGGGTCACACCGCCGGCCGGCAGGGGGTCATAGGCCAGGGCTTCGACCGACAGCCGCGCCGGGTCAATCACCTCGAACAGCACGTCTTTTGCGTCCACCACCTGGCCGGCGACGGCGTGGGCGGCGCTCACCACGCCCGAAATGGGCGCGCGCAGGGCTTCGGCCTGGCTCAGACCGCTGCCCAGCGCGCTGCGGCGCTGGCGCAGGGCGTCGCGTTCCAGGCGTGCCGCGTCGATGGTGGCCTGCGGCACAGCGCCTTCGAGCTGCGCGTAGCGCGCCACCTTGCGCTCGGCAATCGCGAGCTGGGCCGCGATCTCGGCCATCTGCGCCAGATTGCTGCCGCGTTCCATGCTGCTGAGCACCGGCCGCAGTTGCGCCAGCAGCTCGCCTTTGCGCACGGTCTGGCCCAGTACCGGCAGGCCGGCACCGGTGGCCTCCACGCGCCCGGCCTGGCCCGCCTGCACCAGGCCCCCGGCACGTGCGTCGGCCACCACCGTGCCGGCCAATTCCACCGTGACCGCCAGCTCCTGCACCACCGCCACGCGGGTGCGCAGGCCCAGTTGCCGCTGCGCCGCCTTGGGGACGAACAAGCTGCCGTCCTCCAGGCGCTGGGGCGCGGTGGATGTTCCGGGCATTGCAGCGGCGGTGGTCACGGTGGTGATGGCGGCGGGCGGCGTGCTCTGGCTGTGGTCTTCGTCGCCGTGGGCCCCTGCGTGGCCGGTGAGCACGAGCAGTGCGCTGCCCGCCATGAGGGCAAGGTGGGGTTTTTTCATGGGATGTCCTGCGTCAGGAAGGGGTGGAGGCGCGGCGGCGCAGCCAGGTGAAACCGCCCAGCGCAGCCAGTGCCAGTGCTCCGGCAAGCGCCCAGAGGCTGCGCTTGGAGATGGTCGCGGGCGAACCAACGGCCAGGGGCGCCGCGGGCGCGGCGGCCGCCGCAGCGGGAACGTCCAGCGTGGCGCTGAGCAGGTCTGCGGTGTCGCCGGCCTGCACCGACACAGTGAGCGCGTGGCGACCCGGCTGGGTCCAGGGGCCAGCCGCCACACGGTAGACGCCTGGCGCCGTCTCGGCAGCCATGGCCGGCGGGCCACCACTGTCCACCTCCACCTGGGCGCCGACGACAGGTGCGTTGCTGTCAAATCGGTCCAGAAACAGCACCAGCGCTTGCCCCTGCACCTCGGCTACCAGTTCAAAGTCTTCCGACTGTGCCTGGGCGCGCGGGGCGGCCGAGGCCACTGGGGCCGGCGCCGCGGCGTCGCCGTGGTCCTCACCGCCATGGGCATGGCCTGTGAGGGGCGGGGCCGCCAGGGCCACGGCGACACAAAAGATGCGCAAAGACTTCACGGAAGAACTCCCAGGGACTGGTTCAAACGGGACTGCGAGGCGGCCAGGGCGATCTCCTCGCGCTGCAGGCTTGCCTCGGCTTCCTGTGCCGCGGCGCGGGCGCGCAGCAAGGCCACGAGATCAGATTCACCCAGGCGAAAGCTCTTTTCGGCCAGCGCCAGGCTGTCCGCCGTGAGCGCCAGGCGCTCGCGGGCCATGCCCAGTTGTTGTTGGGTCATAGCCCGCTCGCGGTGGGCCTTGGCAGTCTCCTGGGCCAGCTTGCGCTCCTGCAGCGCCACCTGGGCTTCGGCCTGTACAAGTTCGGCGCGCGCGGCCGCACTTTCCTGGCGGGCGCGCGGGCCCAGCGAAAAGGGGAGGGTGAGCTTGATGCCCAGCGCATTCGCATACGGGTCGCTGCGGGCACTGCGCTCGCGCAGCACGCGCAGTGCCAGTTCGGGCGCTTCCCGCGGTGTCGCGTCGGCCACCACCAACCGGGCGTGTGCCAGTTGCACAGCGGCCCGGTCGACAGCGAGTTGGGGATGTATCGCCGCAGGGACGACGCCCACTGTTGGCGCCGGTTCGGGTGCCAGCGCGGCGGGCGCGGCCATGCCGCTCAAGGTGTAGAAAACCTGCTCGGCCTGCAGACGCTCCGAGCGGGCCGTGGCCAATGCTGCTTGGGCGTCCAGGTTTTCACTCTGTGCCAGGTTGGCGTCCACGCGCGCGAGCTCGCCCGCCTGAAAGCGGCGCCGCACGTCCGCCTCCAGGCTGGCGGCGGTGTGTGCACGGCGCTGTGCCAGTTGCTCGCCGTTGCGCGCGGCTGCCACCGCCCACCAGGCTTCGCGCAGCTCGCCGGCCAGTTGCAGGCGCAGCAGTTGCTGGCTGGCGCGCAGCGCTTCGCGGGTGCTTGCGGCAAGTGCTGCATGGCTGGCCTTCTGGCCAGGCAGCCACAGCGGGGCGGCAAGTTCCAGCTCCCATTCCTGCCTTCCGTAGTGGGAGCCCAGGCGGTCGCTGAGCGTGGCCAGCGAGGCGGACGGCGGGCGCGGTGTCAGGCTGTCTGCCGCTTCGACGAGTAGCTCGGCAGCTTCGGCACGCGCCGCGCCGGCAACGGCCGCAGGGTGGCTGGCCAGCGCGTTGGACAAGGCATCGCCCAGGGTCTGCGCGTCCAGCGGCAGGGCGACAAGGACGGCCACCAGGCCAAGGGCCAGGGCGCTCGCAGGTTTCATAAGGGTTCCTGGCTCGTTGTTCTTGGTGGCATCAGCGGGCGCTGGGCCGGTGATGCCACGGGTTTCAAGGCGAACGCGATGGTGCCGGGGCGACCCCCACGGCCAGCTTTCCGCCGCATTACAAATTGGTAATCTGGCGCCGCTTGTTGCCGCGGGCCGGCACAATCTGGCGCATGAAAGTGCTGATCGTCGAAGACGAGACCAAAACCGGGGACTACCTGCGCCAGGGACTGTCGGAAGCCGGCTTCCTGGTCGATCTGGCGCGCACCGGCACCGATGGCCTGCACCTGGCGCTCACGGGCGATCACGACCTTTTGATCCTCGATGTCATGCTGCCCGGCCTGAACGGCTGGCAACTGCTCGAAGCCCTCCGGGGCAGCGGCAGCGAGCTGCCGGTGTTGTTTCTGACGGCGCGTGACCAGGTGGAGGACCGTGTCAAGGGCCTGGAGCTGGGTGCAGACGACTATCTCGTCAAGCCGTTTGCGTTTTCCGAGTTCCTGGCGCGGGTGCGTACGCTGCTGCGGCGCGGCAAGGCCGGACTCGAAGCCACGGTGCTGCGCATTGCCGACCTGGAGCTGGACCTGCTGCGTCGACGCGCCCAGCGTGCCGGGCACCGCATCGAGTTGACGGCCAAGGAATTCGCGCTGCTTGAATTGCTGCTGCGTCGGCAGGGTGAAGTGCTGCCGCGTTCGTTGATTGCCTCGCAGGTCTGGGACATGAATTTCGACAGCGACACCAACGTGATCGAGGTGGCCATGCGGCGCCTGCGCGCCAAGATGGACGACGCCTTTGAGCCCAAGCTGATCCGCACCGTGCGCGGCATGGGCTATGTGCTGGAGGTGCCTGGCTGATGCGCTGGCGCGTTCCGCTGACGGTGCGCCTGACGCTGCTGTTCACCCTGGGCTCGGGCGCGGTGTTGCTGGCGCTGGGCTGGCTGGTGGCCAGCGCCATCGCCTCGCATTTCGAGGACCTCGACCGCGAAGAGGTGGCGGGCAAGATCGAGCATGCCGCGCATGTCATCGCGGCGATGGAGCGGCCCTTGCGGCGCGAGGTGGTGGCCGAGCGCCTCTCGGCGACGTTTGCGGGCCACAGCGAGCTGGTGATGCAGGTGCGCGGGCCGCAGGGCCGCCTGTGGTTTGCTTCGCCAGGCGTCCAATTCCCGGCCCCGTTGGGCGATGCCACCGAGGTTTTGCGCTGGAACGCCGAGGGCCGCAGCTTCCACGGCTTGGCCAGGGCGCTGCCGGGTGCTGGCGAGGGGCCCATCGAACTGGTTCTTGCCGTCGATACCGCGCACCACGATAGGTTCATGCGCAGCTTCCGGCGTACGCTCTGGCGCTTCATTGCCGG
>JAGNYI010000006.1:51141-57751 GCA_017985015.1 Giesbergeria sp.
ACGGCTTGGCCAGGGCGCTGCCGGGTGCTGGCGAGGGGCCCATCGAACTGGTTCTTGCCGTCGATACCGCGCACCACGATAGGTTCATGCGCAGCTTCCGGCGTACGCTCTGGCGCTTCATTGCCGGAGCCATGCTCTTGATGGGGCTGCTCGGCTGGGTGGCCGCGCGGCGCGGACTGGCGCCGTTGCGCGCCATGCGCGAGCAGGCCGCCGCTGTCACGGCACAAAGCCTGGACCGACGGCTGCCGACCCAGGCCGTACCGGCCGAGCTGGCCGACCTGGCCACCACCCTGAACGAAATGCTTGAACGCCTGGAGGAGGCCTTTCGACGGCTGTCCGACTTTTCTTCGGATCTGGCGCATGAGTTGCGCACCCCCATCAGCAACCTGATGATGCAGACCCAGGTGGTATTGAGCCGGCCGCGTGACGCGGACAGCTACCGCGACATTCTGGAATCGAATGCAGAGGAGTATGAGCGCCTGGCCCGGATGGTTTCCGACATGCTGTTTCTGGCCAAGGCCGAGAACGGCCTGGCCATCGTGTACCGCGAGCCGGTAGATTTGGCCCGTGAGGTGCATGACCTGTTTGACTTCTATGAGGCGCTGGCCGACGAAAGAACGATTCGACTGGAAATGCACGGCGAGGGCGTGGTGCAGGGCGACCGGCTCATGCTGCGCCGGGCGCTGAACAACCTGCTGTCCAACGCACTGCGCCATACCCCGGCCGGGGGGCATGTTGCCGTGACCATCGTCCGGCAGGAAGGCCTGCTGGTGCTCACGGTGGAGAACACCGGTGAGATGATTCCCGCGCAGCACCTGGCCCGGCTGTTCGAGCGCTTTTACAGGGCCGATCCGTCGCGCCAGCACGCCTCGGGCGAGGGAACCGGGCTGGGCCTGGCCATCACGCAGGCGATCCTGCGTGCGCACATGGGCGATGTAAGGGTCACCTCGCAGCCGGGCCGCACTTCTTTTGGCCTGCGCTTTCCGTTCTGACGGCGGGTTGACCGGGCGGCGCAGGATTTTCAGAAATAACCTGCCCCTGGCAGTTGCTGGAAATAGCGGTGCAGGGCGGCAATGGCCATGCGGACCTTGGCCGGCTGGGCGTCGCGCTGGGGCGTCACGGCCCAGATGGCGAGCGTGCCAAACGACCAGTCTGGGAGCAGCCGCACCAGCCGGCCGGCCTGCAGCGCCTCTTGCACGTCCATGCTGCCCATCAGCGCCAGGCCCAGGCCAGCCTCGCACATCTGCTGGATCGACAACTGGTTGTTGCTGGCAATGCGTGGCTCCACGCGCAGCGCCCGTGGTTCGCCTGTGGGGCTGTGCAGATTGACCACCAGCCCGCTGCCCTCGCGTGCCAAACCCAGCCAGCTGTGCGACAGCAGCGCGTCCGGGTGCTGCGGCTGGCCATGCGCGGCCACCCAGGCGGGGGCTGCGCACAGCCACTGCTGCATGCCGCCCAGGCGCCGGGCTGCCCAGGTGGAGTCCTGCAGGCGGCCAAAGCGCACGGCCAGGTCAATGCGGGTGTTGATGAGGTCGATCGGTGCGTCGTCCACCAGCAGCCGCAGTCGCAGGGCTGGGTGCTCCGCCAGCAGAGCGCCCAGCGCGGGAGCCACATGGCGCGCAAATCCCACGGTGGCCGACAGGCGCAGCTCGCCGCTGGGTGCGTCGCGCGAGGCTGCCAGCTCGGCCCGTGCCTGCTCGGCCGCCGCACACATGGCTGCGCAGCCTGCGTGGTAGCGCTGGCCGGCGTCGGTCAGCGCCAGCTTGCGCGTGGAGCGGTGCAGCAGCGTGACGCCGCCATCGCTCTCGAGCTTGCGCACCTGCTGGCTCACGGCCGATGTGCTCATGCCCAGTGCCCGGGCGGCGCCACTCATCGAACCGTGCTGCACCACGGCCGCAAAAACGGCCATGCGTTTGAGGTCATCCATGGGGTTGGTGCGTTGATTGTGAAGTGCAGCTTCAAACAAAAGGTGTTCTTAGCCGTCTACCGCCGGATTTGACAAGCTCTTATTCTCACGCATCAGCACTTTTTGATGAATGAGGAACCCCTATGAACATCGCCCTGATTGGTGCCACCGGCTTTGTCGGCACGGCCGTACTCACTGAGCTGCTGCAACGCGGCCACCGCGTGACCGTGCTGGCGCGCAACCCCGCCAAGCTCTCTGCCCGCGAGGGCCTCTCCGTGGTGGCCGCCGATGCGCAAGACGCCGCCCAGGTCGCCAAGGCGGTGGCGGGCCACGATGCCGTTGTCAGCGCCTACAACCCGGGCTGGAGCCGCCCCGACATCTATGACGAGTTTCTCAAGGGTACTCACGCCATTTATGCGGGCACCCGGCAGTCGGGCGTGCGCCGCCTGCTGGTGGTGGGCGGCGCGGGCAGCCTGTTTGTGGCGCCCGGTGTGCAACTGGTGGATACCCCTGATTTTCCGGCTGACTACAAGCAGGGCGCGCTTGCTGCGCGGGAAGCGCTGAACCTGATCCGCGGCGAGAGCACCCTCGACTGGACGTTTCTCTCGCCTCCCATCCTGCTGGCCCCGGGTGCGCGCACGGGCCAGTACCGCCTGGGCGTTGACGCGCCCCTGATGAACGGCGACCAGCCAGGTGGCATCAGCGTGGCGGATCTTGCGGTGGCCATCGTCGATGAACTGGAAACGCCCCGCCACGTGCAGCAGCGGTTTACCGTGGCCAGTTGAGTCACGGGGTTCTGGCGGCAGGGCGGACGCTGGGGGTGCGTATGCTCTGCACCTTTGTCCCGTTCTGCGCGCCTTTCTTTATGCCCGATACCCCCCACGACACACCGCCCCCCATCCAGGAAGCCCGCCAGTGGAGCGATGGGCGCTGGACGGCGCAGGTCATCAAGAACGAAGACGACGACGGCTGGGCCGTGGCCATGACCTTGCAGGGCAAGGACGAGCCTGCGCTGGTGGGCCCCTGGACCATGGGGCGCGACAAGAAAAACCCCAAGCCGCTGGATGTGAACGCCTTCAACACCCTGGTCAAAACCGCCAGCGAGGTGCTGCGCCGCCACGAGCAGCAGTTGCACGCGCAGCTGAACAAGAACGTCACGGTCACCCTGGGGGGCGAGCGTGTCCGGGTGACGCTTGCGATCGTGCCCGACGAGGAGGGCGCCACAGCCACGCTGAGCGCGGAGGATGCTTTGGGTGCGGAACTAGCGCGGGTGGCCGCACCGCCCACCTTCAAGCTGACCGTGGACAGCGCCCTGCAGTGGGCGCAAAGCGGGTTTGAGCGCCCGCGCTGAGCGCCAGGATTTACGCGATTTTCTTCAACGCTGAGCCTTTGTGCGCAGCGATGTGGTCCGTCTTGTCGCTCTTGATTTCGTACTGCGGTTCGTCTTCACTGGCGCGGTGCGTGTGGCCTTTGTAGTCAAAGTCCTTTTGGTGCACCTTGGTGATGTGGCCGCTGACGTGGCCGGCTTCGGAATTCCAGGTGACGTGGTCACCCACTTTGAAACTTGAAGGCATGGCGTGGTCCTAGGGTTGGGTGAGAACGCGGATCTTCGAGAGGGCCGCCCTGACGAGCGGCCTCAACTGGCAAATGCGTAAACCAGTTTGCCCTGCTTGGCCTTGTACATGGCCGTATCGGCGCTCTTGACCAGAGCGCCCACCGTGGTCCCATCTCGGGGGAAAATTGCCACACCAATACTGGGCTTGATGATGAGTTCGCCCACGCCCAGCGCAAAGGGGCGCTGGATCTCGTCCGCGATTTTTTGCGCTACCAGCGCGGCGTCCTGGTCGCTGTCGATTTCCGTCAGCAAGTACAGGAACTCGTCGCCACCGAAACGACTGACGGTGTCGTCGTCGCGTGCGTGTTGCGTGAGGCGCTCTGCTGTGGACTGCAGCACCGCGTCACCCACGTCGTGGCCATGGACATCGTTGATCTTTTTGAATCCGTCCAGATCCAGGAACATCACGGCCAAGGTTCTGTCATGGCGTTTGGCCTGGGCCAGGCCGTGCTCCAGGCGGTTCTCAAAGAGCGCGCGGTTGGGCAAGCCGGTCAAGACATCGTGAAGGGCGGCATGGCGGGCCGCCTGCTCATCCTGGGTCACCGCAGCCAGTTGCTCTTCCAATTCCTGGCGCGTATGGACCTCGGCCTGCAATGCCAAGTTGACGGCGGAGAGTTTGGTCGCAGCATCTTGAACTTTGCCTTCAACCACCTGACTCTTTTCCAGGGCTGCGCGTACCCCTGGCGGCTGGTGACCCGTTGAAATCTCTTGCGTAAGCCCGGTATTGACCGACGAAAGCTCCTGCGCACTCTGGTCCACCAAGTCCTTCACATGCTCGGTCTGCCCAAGAACATCGATCAGTTTCGTTCCAGCTTCCGAGTCCACAGGCGCCTTGGTCACAGACAACTCGGACCCCGTCGCTGCCTGTTTTGAGTTCTCTGTGGGCTTCATGCATTGCAGTCTAAGTCAAGTGCGATGCAAGCACGGCGGACACGGTCAGAGGACAGGAAATTCAACCCCCATCTGGGATTGCATGGCGGGGGCTCACGTGCGACGAAGCTCACAACGGGGGCAATGCTGACCGACAGCGAGCACCCAACGCGGCCGGAGACGCCTCGGCGATCACCCTGTTCCCGTGTCTGCCGGTGCGCCAATGGGTGCTGTCTGTGGCGAAGCGGCTGAGCAGTGCGGCGGTAACGCTGGCCTATAAAAATGCTGGTCTTCACGGTGCCATGGCACTTAAGGCAATGCTGAACAAGTCCCTCACGCGCCGCGCATCCGTACCTTGGGCGGCCTGCGGCGTTGCAAATCCTCGCCATAGCTGCGGCTATGACTGCGGTTTGCGCGCGGGGGGCCGCCCCCTTGCATCCCATCCCGACGCACGACGCACGACGCGCGTCATCGCGGTGACTTATTCAGCATTGCCTTAAGCCAGAAGGGAAGCCATCAGCAGACCGCTATTGCTATTAAAGTAGTAGCTATAAATGTACTTTTGATAAGCGGTAGCGGCTATTTTGTTGCATAAATTGAGCCGATGATGACCGGACAAGTCAGACCACGCCGCTGCTGCGCAGTTGCGCAATGCGCCCGGCGTCCAGCCCCAGTTCTCGCAATACCTCGTCCGTGTGCTGGCCCAGGGCGGGCGGGGCGTTGCGCAGCACGGGCGGGTTGGCTGCGAGGCGCAGCGGACTGGCCACGCCGGTGATCGTCACCACGCCGTCGCGCGCTTCCCCCTGCGGCCAGCGCGGGAGCGCCACGGCCAGGCCGCGCGCCTGGACCTGGGCGTCGCCAAAGGCCTGGGCAATATCGTTGATAGGGCCACAGGGAACGGCAATGCCCTCCAGCAGCGCCACCCAGTCGGCGGTGCTGCGGGTGCGCGTGGCAGCCTCCATCGCGGGGATCAGGTCGCCGCGGTGGCGCACGCGCAAGGTGTTACTGGCAAAGCGAGGGTCTTTGGCCCATTCCGGGTGGCCGGCGGCCTCACAGAAGCGCGCGAATTGCCCGTCGTTGCCAATCGCCAGCAGCATCGAGCCGTCCAGCGTGGGAAAGTCCTGGTAGGGCGCGAGGCTGGGGTGGCTGTTGCCCTGGCGCTGGGGGGCCACGCCCGTGGCCAAAAAACCGGATGCCTGGTTGGCAAGGATGGCCATGCCCACGTCGAGCAAGGCCATGTCGATGTGCTGGCCGCGCCCGGTGCTGTGGCGCACGTGGATGGCGGCCAGGATGGCGGTGCTGGCGTAGACGCCGGTAAACAGATCGGTCAGCGCCACGCCCACGCGCAGCGGCCCGCCGCCACTCTCGCCGTCAGGCCGGCCGGTGATGCTCATCATCCCGGTCATGGCCTGGATCATGAGGTCGTAGCCTGCGCGCTCGGCGTACGGGCCATTCTGCCCAAAGCCGGTGACAGAACAGTAGATCAGGCGCGGGTTGAGCGCCAGCAGGCTGGCGTGGTCCAGGCCGTACTGCGCCAGCCCGCCCACCTTGAAGTTCTCCACCAGCACGTCGGCCTGCAGTGCCATTTGGCGGACCAGTTCTTGCCCTTCTGGCGTGGCGATGTCGAGGGTGACCGAGCGCTTGTTGCGGTTGCAGGCGGTGTAGTAGCTGGCCTGGTCGGTGTCGTGGTCGTCGGCGTCCCTCAGGAAGGGCGGGCCCCAGTGGCGCGTGTCGTCCCCGGCGCCGGGGCGCTCGATCTTGACCACGTCGGCGCCCAGGTCCGCCAGAATTTGCGTGCACCAGGGGCCGGCCAGTACACGCGAGAGGTCAAGCACGCGGATGCCGTCCAGGGCGCCTGCGGGGTTGGAAGTGGGGCTCATGATGCTTTCAAAAAGATAGCTGACTTCGCTTATAGGGTAAGCGTTGGAGCTCGAAAATACATAAAAAATTCACGCTGCCCGCGCTTCGCCACTGCCCTAGGCGCGGGACGCCGTGGAACTGGCTTTGCCAGGCCACTGGCGTCGTCCCCCTTCCCGCGCGCAGCGCGAGAGAAGGGGGAAGCGGCGTAGCCGCTCAGGGGGATGCCTGCTAATTCGCAAAGGCCGCGATTCCCGTGATGGCACGGCCCAGGATCAGCGCGTGCACATCGTGCGTGCCCTCGTAGGTGTTGACCACTTCCAGGTTCACCAGATGCCGCGCCACGCCGAACTCGTCGCTGA
>JAGNYI010000006.1:57851-75800 GCA_017985015.1 Giesbergeria sp.
TTCGCAAAGGCCGCGATTCCCGTGATGGCACGGCCCAGGATCAGCGCGTGCACATCGTGCGTGCCCTCGTAGGTGTTGACCACTTCCAGGTTCACCAGATGCCGCGCCACGCCGAACTCGTCGCTGATGCCGTTGCCGCCCATCATGTCGCGTGCCATGCGGGCAATGTCGAGCGCCTTGCCGCAGCTGTTGCGCTTGATGATCGAAGTGGCTTCGATAGCGGCCGTGCCTTCGTCCTTCATGCGCCCCAGGCGCAGGCACCCTTGCAGGCCCAGGGCAATCTCGGTCTGCATGTCGGCCAGCTTTTTCTGGATCAGCTGGTTGGCGGCCAGGGGCCGGCCAAACTGTTTGCGGTCCAGCGTGTACTGGCGCGAGGTGTGCCAGCAAAACTCTGCCGCGCCCAATGCTCCCCAGGCAATGCCGTAGCGCGCGCTGTTGAGGCAGGTGAACGGGCCCTTCAACCCCTGCACGTCGGGGAAGGCGTTGTCTTCAGGCACGAACACCTTGTCCATCACGATCTCGCCCGTCACGCTGGCGCGCAAGCCCACCTTGCCGTGGATGGCGGGGGCCGACAGGCCCTTCATGCCTTTGTCGAGAATGAAACCGCGAATCGGCCCGACGCTGCCGCCCTCGCTCACTTCCTTGGCCCAGACCACGAACACGTCCGCCACCGGGCTGTTGGTGATCCACATCTTGCTGCCCGAAAGCTCGTAGCCGCCCGCCACCTTTTTCGCGCGGCTGGCCATGCTGCCGGGGTCCGATCCGTGGTCGGGTTCGGTCAGGCCGAAGCAGCCAATCCATTCGCCGCTGGCCAGTTTGGGCAGGTATTTCTGGCGCTGCGTCTCGGTGCCGAATTCAAAAATCGGCACCATCACCAGCGAGCTTTGCACGCTGGCCATGGAGCGGTAGCCCGAATCGACGCGCTCGATTTCACGCGCAATCAGCCCGTAGGCGACGTAATTGAGCCCAGGGCCGCCGTACTGCTCGGGAATGGTGGGGCCGAGCAGGCCGACTTCGCCCATCTCGCGAAAGATGGTGGTGTCCATGCGCTCGTATCGGAACGCTTCCAGCACGCGCGGTGCCAGCTTGTCCTGGCAGTAGGCGGCGGCGGCATCTCGCACCATGCGCTCGTCGTCGCTCAACTGCTGGTCGAGCAAAAAGGGGTCGTCCCAATGAAAAGTGGCGTGGGCCATGGTGGTCTCCGGTGGGTTTTGGGTGACTGGGTTGATGTGCAAAAAACGCATTGAAGTCGAATGGTGCGCCATGGTAGAAGCCTTGTGTTCTACGCCGCAAGCGAGAATATGGAACCCAGTTATGCGATTGCGTCATACAAGGAACCTGTTTGCTCCAGAATATGGGCAGCCAAACCCTTGCTGCTCGCCCATGCGCCGCACCCTTCCTTCCACCCAGGCCCTGGCCTGTTTCGACGCCGCGGCGCGCCACGAAAGCTATACCCGCGCCGCCGACGAGCTAGCGCTCACGCAAAGCGCCGTGTCGCGCCAGATTCTCGGCCTGGAAGATTTTCTGGGCGTGGCGCTGTTTCGCCGCACCCGCCACGGCGTGGCCTTGACGCCGGCCGGCCGCAGCTACGCCCGCCAGATCGGCCCGCGCCTGCAGGCGCTTGAGCGCGACACCTTGGACGCCATGGCGCACCGGGGGCACGGCGGCGCGCTCTCCTTGGCGGCGGTGCCTACCTTTGCCACACGCTGGCTGATTCCGCGCTTGCCGCAGTTTGCCGCTCTGCACCCCGACATCGTGGTGCATATCGACACGCGCACCCGCCCCTTTTTGTTTGCCGACACCGGTTTCGACGCCGCCTTGTACGCCGGCACGCCCGAGCAGGTGGCGCAGTGGCCCGGCACCCAGGCCCATCTGCTGTTGCATGAAGATGTGCTGCCGGTGTGCAGCCCCCATCTGCTGGAGGCAGCCACCCAGCGCGGGCGCGGGCGGGCGCACGCGGGCGTATCGCCGCACATGCTGGCCGCGATGCCGCTGCTCCAGCAAAGCACGCGCCCGTATGGTTGGCGCCAGTGGTTCGAGGCCCAGGGAACGAGCGCAACGCGCTCGCTCGAAGGCCCGCGCTACGAGCTGTTTTCCATGTTGGCCGTTGCCGCAGCACATGGCCTGGGCGTGGCGCTGATGCCGCCCCTGCTGATCGAGGCCGAGCTGGCGCGCGGCGAACTGGTGGTCGCCTGCCAGCAGTCGCTCCGCGGCGAGCGCGGCTACTACCTGGTCAGCCCATCTCAAGACCATGCCGCGGTGCTGGACGCCTTTTTGCCCTGGCTGCAGGCCCAGGCTGCGCCGTGACCCGCTTTGGCAGCGCTCCAGACGGCAAGTCTTCCTACAGCGCCACGCCAAGCGCCCGCTTACGCTGCGGTGGGCTGATGCGCAGGGACGCGGGCACTTCGTTACCAGCCTGCAGTAGCAGCCAGCTTAGAAAAAAGGACGCGAATGTACGGAATTACGGCAGTTCGGTTTGAGGCCTCAGGGGCTCCGCGCATCCATGAAGTGTTGATGGGCCTGCTGGCACCTGAAGCGCGCGGTTGGGACCTGCCTCCGGCTCCCGTGCCCCTCATCGAAGTGATCGACCGCCTGCTGGAAGGCGATGCCATTGTGGCGGTGCGAGAGGACGCCAGCGGAAAATTGGTGCACAGTGGGCCCGCGCACCTGCAAGTGCAAGACAGCTTGCACGGTGGCTGGGAAGAGAGCATTGCATTCCCTGAAGAGTCCAATGCCCCCGGCCTGCAGGACCTGCCCCGTTTTTGAACTCAGTGTCTGGAAGGAGAGCCACCATGAACCATTCGCCCACCCCCGTGCACGACGCCCCCACCGTGGATGAGCTCGAAGCGCTCAAACGCCTGGAGATGGGTGACGTGCTGACCTTGCCCCAGGCCTTGCACCAGCACCTTTCGGGGCGCTTGCTGGAATACGGCTACGTGGAACACGACGCCCGCAACGAATTCGTCATCACGCCGAAGGGCCGGACGCTGATCAAGCGCCAGGATGGCTGAGGCCGACTTGGCGCGGCACACTGCACTGGCTGGTTTCCGCCGAAGACGAAGAAAAACCCGCTATGCCGAGGAGACATGCGGGTTCTGAGAGAGTTTGCAGCCCTATGAGGCCATCAACTGTGGTGCCCGGGGCCGGAATCGAACCGGCACGGATTTCTCCGGGGGATTTTGAGTCCCCTGCGTCTACCAATTTCACCACCCGGGCAGCTAGGTGCAGCCGCAAATTATGGCACAGTAGGGCGCATGAATTACCCCACGATTGAGGATACTGTTGGGCGCACGCCGCTGGTGGCGCTGCAACGCATTGCTGCCAAAGACAACGCCGAGCGCGGCAATGTGGTTTTGGCCAAGCTCGAAGGCAACAACCCCGCCGGTTCGGTCAAGGACCGGCCCGCGCTCTCCATGATCCGGCGCGCCGAAGAACGTGGCGATATCCGGCCTGGCGACACGCTGATTGAGGCCACCTCGGGCAACACCGGCATTGCTCTGGCCATGGCGGCGGCCATTCGCGGTTACCGCATGGTGTTGGTGATGCCCGAGGACTTATCGATCGAGCGCGCCCAGGTCATGAAGGCGTTTGGCGCCGAGCTGATCCTCACACCCAAGAGCGGCGGCATGGAATACGCGCGTGATCTGGCCATTGGCATGCAAAAGCAAGGCAAAGGACGCGTGCTGGACCAATTTGCCAACTCCGACAACCCGCGTATCCACTATGAGACCACCGGCCCCGAGTTGTGGGAGCAGACCGAAGGCCGCATCACGCACTTCGTCAGCGCCATGGGGACGACGGGCACCATCACCGGTGTCTCGCGCTTTCTGAAGGAAAAGAACCCGAACATTCTGGTGATCGGCGCGCAGCCGCAAGAAGGCTCGCGCATTCCCGGCATCCGCAAATGGCCCGAGGCCTACATGCCTGCCATCTATGACGCCAAGGCCATTGACGAGCTGGTGCTGGTCAGCCAGGACGACGCCGAAGACATGTGCCGCCGGATGGCGCGCGAAGAGGGTATTTTTGCTGGCATCTCGGCGGCAGGCGCTTGCTGGGTGGCGCAGCAGATTGCGCTGCGCGAGCATGACGCGACGATTGCCTTTGTGGTGTGCGATCGGGGCGATCGCTACCTCTCCACCGGTGTCTTTCCCATCTGAAATATAAGTAAAATTGGCCTCTAGCGCTTAATACAAAAGCACTGACAGCTATCAAAAAGGAAGCGATGCAGTACGAAACGCGCTTTTGCACCCACTGCGCCACGCCGCTGGCAATGATCGTTCAGGTGGAGGACAGCGGCGACGTAGAGCGCCTGCGCTGCCCGGCCTGCGGCTGGACACACTGGAACAACCCCACGCCGGTGCTCGCCGCCATCGTCGAGATCGACGGCAAGGTGCTGCTGGCGCGCAACGCTGCCTGGCCGAGCAAGATGTTTGCGCTGATCACCGGCTTCATGGAGGCGGGTGAGTCGCCCCAGTCCGGTATCGCGCGCGAGGTCAAGGAGGAAACCAATCTCGACGTGCAGAGCAGCACCTTGGTCGGCTCCTATGAATTTCTGCGCATGAACCAGGTCATCATTGCCTACCATGTGGTGGCCACGGGGCAGGTGCGGCTGTCGCCCGAACTGGTGGACTACCGGCTGTACGATCTGCAGGATCTCAAATGCTGGCCCGCCGGCACGGGGTACGCGCTGGCCGACTGGCTGCGCACCCGCGGGCATGAACCGGTATTTTTCACAGACGAAGAAAATGCAGAGCGACGCCGTGGGCTCGATCTGCCGCCAAAGGACGCAACGCCATGAACATCGACAAGGAAATCGACACCCGCGGGCTCAACTGCCCGCTGCCCATCCTCAAGGCCAAAAAGGCTTTGGCCGACATGGACAGTGGCCAGGTGCTCAAGGTGGTGTCCACCGACATCGGCTCGGTGCGCGACTTCCAGGCCTTTGCCAAGCAGACCAGCAACGAGCTGGTGGGGCAGGAGACGGTGGGTGACGAATACATCCACCTGCTGCGGCGGCGGTAGATTTTCCTTGGTTTCGCTGAAGAAAATATCAAGCTAGATAGGCTGCCAGCGCTTTTTCCGCAAGCGCGAGCAGCTATCAAAAAAGCAGCAAATCGCCCAACACCCAACCCTCAAAGCGTTAGCGTCTTGAGGTAGCTGCGAAACGAAGCCCCCACTTCCGGGTGCTCCAGCGCCAGTTCCACCGTGGCCTGCAAGAAACCTTCCTTGCTGCCGCAGTCATAGCGCTTGCCTTCGTACTGGAAGGCATACACCGCCTCGTGTTCCATCAAGCGTCCAATGGCGTCGGTGAGCTGGATCTCGCCGCCCGCGCCTGTGGACTGGGAGCGGATCTGATCGAAGATGGCCGGTGTGAGGATGTAGCGGCCCGCTACGCCCATGCGGGACGGTGCATCCTTGGGGGCAGGCTTTTCCACGATGCGGTCGATGCGGATCAGCGGACCGCCGGCGGGTTCGCCCGCCACGATGCCGTAGCGGTTGACCTGCTCTTGCGGCACTTCCTGCACCGCAATCACCGAGCGGCCCTGCTGGCGAAAGGCCTGCACCATTTGCGCCAGCACGGGCATGCCGCCCACGGGGCCGCGCATCAGGTCGTCGGCCAGCAGCACGGCAAAGGGTTCGTTGCCGATGAGCGGCTCGGCGCACAGCACGGCGTGGCCCAGGCCAAGCGAGCGCGGCTGGCGCACAAAAGCACAGTCCATGTCGTGGGGCTGCACCGAGCGCACGAGTTCCAGCAGGTCGGTCTTGCCGGCCGTCTCCAGCTCGTTTTCCAGCTCGTAGGCGGTGTCGAAATGGTCTTCGATGGCGCGCTTGCTGCGCCCGGTGACGAAGATCATGTGGCGGATGCCGGCGGCGTAGGCTTCTTCCACCGCGTACTGGATCAGCGGCTTGTCCACCACCGGCAGCATTTCCTTTGGGCTGGCCTTGGTGGCTGGCAGAAAGCGGGTGCCCAGGCCGGCCACGGGGAAGACGGCTTTGCGAACGGTGGCGTGTGCTGAGGGGGCCATGGCAATCCTTTGCTGTTTTTTCAATGTATTGCTTATGCTTAACCCAGCCGCTGCAACTGTTCCTGCAGACGATCGAGCGTGCTGGTGAAGTCGGTCATGCGGCGCCTCTCCTGGTCAAGCACGGCAGCGGGCGCCTTGGCGACAAAGGCTTCGTTGGCCAGTTTGGCACGCGCCTTGCCCAGCTCACCTTCGATGCGAGCGGCTTCTTTTGTCAGACGCGCGCGCTCGGCCGTGACATCAATTTCCATGTGCAGGCACAGGCGCGCGCTGCCGACCACCGCCACCGGCGCCGCCTGGGCCGCGGCTTGCCAGGCGGCCTCCTGGTCAAACACCCGCACTTCGGAGAGTTTGGCCAGCGCTTGCAGCACGGGGGCCGATGTGCGCAGAAACTCCGCGTCGCCCAGCGCATACAGCGGCAGGCGCGTGGCAGGCGAGACATTCATCTCGCCACGCAGCGTCCGGCAGGCGTCCACCAAGGCCTTGAGGCGCGCGACATGGGCATCGGCCTCCTGGTCGATTTTTTCGCTCTGGCTCTCAGGGTAACGGGCGATGGAGACCGATTCACCCGCCAGACCGGCGACAGGCGCTACCTTCTGCCAGAGCTCTTCGGTAATGAAAGGGATGACAGGGTGGGCGAGCCGCAGGATGGCTTCGAGCACCCGAATCAGCGTGCGCCGCGTGGCGCGCTGCTGCGCTGCATCGCCGGTCTGGATCTGCACTTTGGCGATTTCCAGGTACCAGTCGCAGAACTCGTTCCAGACGAAGTCGTAAATCGTGTTGGCAACATTGTCGAGGCGGTATTCGGCAAAGCCCTTGGCGACGTCGCTCTCGGCTTTTTGCAGGGCTGAGACGATCCAGCGGTCGCACTGACTGAAGTGCAGGTAGTCCTCGGTGCAGCCGTGGCTGGTGTCCAGCCCGCAGTCCTGGCCCTCGCAGTTCATCAGCACGAAGCGGCTGGCGTTCCAGAGCTTGTTGCAGAAGTTGCGATAGCCCTCGCAGCGCTTGCTGTCGAAGTTGATGCTGCGGCCTAGCGAGGCCAGTGCGGCGAATGTGAAGCGCAGCGCATCGGCACCGTAGGCCGGGATGCCCTCGGGGAATTCCTTTTGGGTGTTCTTGCGCACGGTGGGTGCGGTCTCGGGCCTGCGCAGGCCGGTGGTGCGTTTGCCCAGCAGGGGTTCGAGGGCAATGCCGTCGATCAAGTCCACCGGGTCGAGGACATTGCCCTCGGATTTGGACATTTTCTTGCCCTGCGCGTCGCGCACCAGGCCGTGGATGTATACGTGCTTGAACGGCACGCGGCCGGTGAAGTGCGTGGTCATCATGATCATTCTGGCCACCCAGAAGAAGATGATGTCGTAGCCGGTCACCAGCACGCTGCTGGGCAGGTACAGGTCGTAGTCCTTGGTCTTGCTGGGCTCGGGCACGGCATCCGGCCAGCCCATGGTGGAAAACGGCACGAGGGCGGAGGAATACCAGGTGTCGAGCACGTCGTCGTCGCGGCGCAGCGTTTTGCCGGGTGCCTTGGCTTGCGCTTCGGCTGCGCTGCGCGCCACGATCACGTTGCCGTCCTCGTCGTACCAGGCCGGAATCTGGTGGCCCCACCAGAGTTGGCGGCTGATGCACCAGTCCTGGATGTTGTTCATCCACTGGTTGTAGGTGTTGACCCAGTTTTCGGGCACGAACGTCACGTCGCCACCGGCCACGGCGTCGATGGCCTTTTGCGCAATGGATTTGCCGGTGGCGTCGCCTTCGCCCACCTTGCTCATGGCGACAAACCATTGGTCGGTCAGCATCGGTTCCACCACCTGGCCGGTGCGGGTGCAGATGGGCACCATGAGCTTGTGCTTCTTCACCTCGACCAGCGCGCCAATGGCTTCGAGGTCGGCCACCACTGCCTTGCGGGCGACGAAGCGGTCCATGCCGCGGTACTTCTCCGGCGCGTTGTCGTTGATGGTGGCGGCCAGCGTCAGCACACAAATCATCGGCAGCTTGTGGCGCTGGCCCACGGCGTAGTCGTTCTGGTCGTGTGCGGGCGTGACCTTGACCACGCCGGTGCCGAATGCCTTGTCCACGTATTCGTCGGCAATCACGGGAATCTCGCGGCCTACCAGCGGCAGCGTCACCATCTTGCCAATCAGGTGCTGGTAGCGCTTGTCCTCGGGGTGCACCATGACGGCCACGTCACCCAGCATGGTCTCGGGCCGCGTGGTGGCCACCACCAACTGGCCCGAGCCATCGGCCAATGGGTAGGCGATGTGCCACAGCGAGCCGTCTTTTTCCTCGTTTTCCACTTCGAGGTCGGACACGGCGGACTGCAGTTTGGGGTCCCAGTTCACCAGGCGCTTGCCGCGGTAGATCAGGCCCTGCTCATACAGCTTCACAAAGGTGTCGGTCACCACCACGGAGAGTTTGTCGTCCATGGTGAAGTACTCGCGGCTCCAGTCCACGCTGTCGCCCATGCGGCGCATCTGCGTGGTGATGGTGTTGCCGCTGTGCTCCTTCCAATCCCAGACCTTGGCGACGAAGTTCTTGCGTGCTTCGGGCGGGGTAGGGCCCATGTCGTGGCGGCTGATGCCCTGTTCTTGCAACTGGCGCTCGACGACGATCTGCGTGGCAATGCCCGCGTGGTCGGTGCCCGGCACCCACACGGTGTTGAAGCCCCGCATGCGGTGGTAGCGGGTCAGGCTGTCCATGATGGTCTGGTTGAACGCGTGCCCCATGTGCAGCGTGCCGGTCACGTTGGGCGGCGGCAGCTGGATGGCGAACGAGGGCGCGTCGGCCTGCGGCACGCCGGTGCCTCGCACGCCGGCCATGCCGTAGCCGCGCTTTTCCCATTCGGGGCCCCAGTGCGCTTCCAGCGCGGCGGGCTCGAAGGATTTGGACAGGGATTGCAGGCCGGGTTGGCTGGCGGGGTCGGTCATGGCTGGGGCGGTCTTCAGAAAAACACAACGGCATCCCTCGGGATGCCGCTGGGCCACAGGGCGTGGCAGTGTGGAGAGGTGCGGGCAATTTTATGCGAACGCAACAGCGTCAGGCCCGCATGCGGCGCAGTTGGGGCATTGCCAGCGCAGCCAGCAGTGCCACGCCCGCCAGGCCCACGCCCGCCATGGCGATGGCGCTGGTGACGCCGGTGGTGCGCACCAGCGCACCGGCTGCCACGCCCGAGGCGGCTGGAACCACCTGTGAAATGATGGAATAAATGCCCATGATGCGCCCGCGCAGGGCATCGGGCGCCTGGCCCTGGATGCCGGCGATGACGAAGCTGATGACCATGCCGCCCAGCAAGCCCATGCCGCCCAGCGCCGCGGCCGATGCGGCGGCGCTGCTCCAGTGGCTGAGCGACGCAAAGAGCAGGCTGGCCGTGACGGTGCCCACGAAGATGGCAGCGCCGTGGTGCAGGTGCTTGCTGAGAAGCAAGGCGGTGACGCCGCCGGCAATCAGCGTCAGCGCCATCAGGCCCAGGTAACCGCCGCGCTGAAGTTCCGACAGGCCGAGCACTTCACGCGCCAATTTGGGCAGCAGGATCTGCATGGGGCCGGTCATGGCATAGGCCACGATGGCGGCCACGATGAGTTGTGCCAGCAAGGGGTTGGCGCCCACGGCGGCAAAACCTTCGCGCATTTCCTGCGCTACACCCAGGCGGGGGCGGTCGCTGCCATGGGTGCGAGTGCCCAGCAGCAGCAGGGAAGAGGCGACAAACAAGCCCATGCCAGTGGCAAACACGGCGGGCCAGCCAAAGTGGCTGCGCACCACGCCAATCACCACAGGCGCCAGGCCAAACCCCAGCAGCACCTGCAGGTTGAAGACGATGGTCGCGGGCTTGAGCTTGTCCGCCGGGGCAATCTGCCCCAGAGTGGCCAGCCGGGCCGGGCCGACAAAAGACCAGGCCAGGCCGCCCAGAAATGCCGAGAACAGGGTCCAGGCCACGCGGCTCTGGCCGGTGGTGCCGGCGTCGGTCCACCACAGACCGGCCAGACACAGCAGAAACAGGGTCTGGGCGCCGTGGATCACCCGGGCCGGAGCCATGCGGTCGCACAAGACCCCGGCAAACCAGCCAAACACGAGCGAACTGCCGAACGACAGGCCAAACCCCACGCCGGACAGCCAGTCCGACCCCACCTTCTCCTGCAGGTACAGGATGACGGTGTAGTTGACCATGTGCCCGCCGGTGAACGCCAGCAGGCAGGAGAGATAAAAGCGCAGCATGCCGGGTGGGTGGCCGCTCAACGCGGGGTGATTTCGATGAGGGTGGGCTGCGCGTCCTCGATGTGCCAGCTGGGGAAGGAGGCGCTGGTTACGTACACCTGCCCCTTGGGCGAGATTTCGACGTCGCGGGTAAAGGTCACGTGGCGCTGCATGGGGAACATGCTCCAGGCTCCACTGGCAATGTCGTAGCGGTAGACCGAATCGGAGTTGGTGCCGTTGACCCACACCTGGTGGCGCGCACGGTCCACATTGAGCGAATACGGTGTGTCGCTGCCCTTGGGCACGACGGGCAGATCCAGGCGCAAAAATTGGCCGGTGCTCGGGGTATAGCGCGCAATTTGCGACTCGTTGAAGGCCACGATCCACAAATTGCCGTCACGGTCGCTGCGCAGGCGCCGGGGCGCGCTGAACGGGGTTTTGATCATGGTCACTTTGCCGGTCTCCGGGTCCACCGATGCGATCTCATCGGTGTGCAGGCGCGCAATCCAGGCCTTGCCATCGGGCGTGACGTCAATGCCGTAGGGAAGCGGCACGCCAGTCGAGACGTGATCCACCTTGACGTAATTGGCTATCGGAATCCCCCATCCGAGCAGCTTGAAGATGAACGGTGTGAGCTTGACCGTGATGCGCTCCATCAGGCTGCGAAACGGCAAATCGTAGAGGGTGAATTGATTGGCGGCTCGGTCGTACATGCCCACCTGGTTGCTCAGCGCCAGCGTGAACCACACGCGGTCCTTGGCGTCGAAACGCACGGTGTGCGGGTAAAAACCACTGTCCATCTCGTGGTAGCTGAACGCCTTGGTTTTGGGGTCGAACTCGATCAGGCGCCGCTGATACGAGGGCGTGATGAAGATGTGCCCGTCCTTGGGTGACTCCGCCAGCGAGTGGATGCCCTGGTAGGTTTCGTGTTTCGGGAAGTCGCGCAAGCGGCCCGCCAGCAGTCCGCCTAGCTGGTCGCCCGGCCGCGGCGGGATTTTGTAGACGGTGTATTTGCCTGTGGCGGGGTCCACTTCGTAGACCCGGTCCTGCAGGTTGTCCCCCACGTACACCATGCCGTTGGTATGCAGCAGCAAGTCGTGCATTTGCGACATGCTGTCGCCAATCGGCAGTTCGCGGATCGTGGCCTGCGCCAGTACTGGGTTCCAGGGCGTGCCGGCAGGCACCAGCAAGGGGTTGGCGTGGATTTTTTTCCAATGCGCCTCCAGCAGGGCGGGAATCGCCTTCTGCCCCTCGGTCGAGAGCCGGGCGCCGTAGCGCACCATGCGCCTGATGGCGCTGTCCCATTCGTCGGCAGAGCGCTCCCGGCGCAGCATCGCGCCGCCCTGCTGGTGGCAGAAATTGCACTGCAGCATGAACTCCTTTTTCAAGGCGGCATTCGCAAAGTCGATGGTGGAAGACCAGGCGTTGGCCGGTTGCTGCTCCGCCAAGGCCGCAGGATCGCTTTCAGCTGCCATGACGATGGGTTTGCTGCCCAAGTCCGCCGCCAGCAGGTTGAGGTCTTGGTAACCGGGTTTGCGCAAACGAATCTTCCAGGGATGTTCGGCCGCTGGAATGTCGGCCTGCCCCTGCGCGTCGGTAAATCGGGCCAACTCCACGTAGGCTTGCTGCGGCTTTCCGCTGGCCGGGTAGCCGTTGTCCGAGGTGTCCACAGCCGCCGCCTTGACGGGTTGGCGGCTGACCATCACCGTGGGCAAGGGCTTTCCGTTCGGGTCCTTGACGGTGATCGAGACGGCGCCCGCAGGCATGGCCAGCAGCGCGGCGCAGGCCATACCGGCCGCAGCGATTTTTTTCGCAAGGTGTGGGATGCCTGCGTGCATGGTGCCGTCTCCTGGGTGTTTCATTGTTCAAATTCCGTGCGCACACGGCGCTTCATGGTGCGGACGTACCAGCGGGGTGCCAGCCTGCTGACCCACCAGGCCAGGCGGGAGGTGCGGTCGGGCAAGAGCTGCTCCTTGCCCTGCGCCAGCGCGGCCAGAATGCGCTGGGCGATGTCGTTCGGCGCAGACTCCCCCCCGGTGGTGATTCGGGGCGTCGCCGCCACTGCACCCGAGGCGCCCAACCCCGCCGCGCCAATGCCGGTGGCGATGAAGGATGGGCAGATCAGCGTGACCTGCACGCCGCGCTCCTGCACCTCGGTGCGCAGGGTGTCAAAGAAGCCGTGCAGGGCGTGTTTGCTGGCGCAATAGCCGGTGCGGCCCAGCAGCGGGGCGTAGCCTGCCACGCTGGAGAGAGCCGCCACCACGCCGCGCCGGGCCAGCAGCTGGGGCAGGGCCGCGTGCGTCATGTGCACGGCACCAAAAAAATTCACGTCCATCACTTTGCGGAGGACGGCCGGGTCGGTGCCTTCGAACAGGCTGCGGTGGGAAATGCCGGCGTTGTTGACCAGCACATCCACGCCACCCCAAAGGGCCACGGCCTGGGCGATGGCAGCGTCGCAGTCCTGGGGCCGGGTGATGTCGCACACCAGGGTCATCAGCGCCGCGGCGTGGTCTGTTCCCTGGGCGGACATTGCCTCCTGCATGGCGGCGAGCGCTGCGGCGTTGCAATCGAGCGCCAGTACGCGTGCGCCGGCCTGCAGGAAAGCGGCCACCAGCGCCTGCCCCAGGCCACCGGCGGCGCCGGTGATGACGACACCGCGTGCTTCAAAGCTGCGCATGGTCAGACGACGTTCGCGCTGTCGGCCTGCATGCGCGCCTGGCGGTACAGCTCAAACACCTCGGCCGAGGTGTAGGTGGGGGTGTAGCCAAAGGCGGTCTTGAGCCGGGTGTTCAGCAGTACCGGGCGGTAGCGCAGAAAGTCCAGCTGCTCGGGGCCGTATTGCGTGAGCCCCAGCGGCTTGAGCAGGGCCAGCGCGGCCTGCAGCAGCCAGGCGGGCAATGTGAGCGTGGGCTTGCCCAGGCGCTGGGCGATCTCGTGGATGGTGAGGGCACCGTCGCCCGCGACGTTGTAGATGCCCGGTGGTCCGCCCGAGACGGCGCGCAGGATGATGCCCACCACATCCTGGTCCCAGATGAAGACGAAGGGGCTGTCACTGCCCCGGATGGCCAGCAGGCGCGGTTTTTCAAACAGGTCGGTGATCTGGTTGTGCACCGTGGCCCCCAGGATGGTGCCGATGCGCAGCACCACCTGTTCCAGCGCGGGGTGGCTCAGGCGGTACTCGGCCAGCATCTCTTCCACCAGCCGCTTGTGGTGGGCATAGGCAAACACCTCGTTGCCGCGCACCGGCATGTCCTCGGTCAGCCAGGCCGGGTTGTCGGCGTGGTAGCCATAGGCGGCGCCGCTGGACGACACCACCATGCGCCGCACGCCCTGCTGCACGCAGGCTTGCAGCAGGTTGCGGGTGCCGTTCACGTCCACGTCGTATTCGAAATCGCGGCGGCTTCCCTTGCCGGGCGTCACGATGGAGGCCAGGTGCACCACGGTGTCGATGGCGTGCCCCGCCAGGGCGTCGACGATGCGCGGGTCGCGAATGTCGGCTTCCTCGTACACCACGCCGCGCAGGCGCTCGGCGGGCGAGCGGATGTCGTGCGCCACGATCCGCTCCGGGCGGCTTTCCAGGGCAGGGTCGGCCAGGCGGGCGACCACCTGGCGGCCCAGGTAGCCGCTGGCACCCGTGACGAGTACACGGTGGGCCGTCATGGCGCGGCCCCAGCGGCCTGGACTGCCGGGGCGCCGCCAGGGTCGCGGCGCTTCCAGAACAGCGCCAGGGTCATGCCGGCCACGATGTGCCAGATGCCCCACCACGCGGTGACGATGGCCATGCCGCCCAGGCCGTCAAAGAAATTGAATATCAGGATCAGCCCCAGGCCCGAGTTCTGTATGCCCATCTCGAAGGTGATGGCGCGCCGGTCGCGCTCGGGCAGCCCCAGTGCAGTCGAAAGGCCGTAGCCCGTGGCCAGCGCCAGCAGGTTGTGGATGAACACCACCAGGACCACAAACTGTATATAGGCCAGAAAGTGCTGGAAGTTGGCGGCCAGCGCGCCCACGATGAAACCCACCAGTACCAGCAGTGAGAGCCATTTCATGGGTTTGCGGATGCGTGCGGCAAACCCGGGGTAGCGGTGCGCCACCCCCATGCCCAGCACCAGCGGCACCCCCAGCAGCAGCACGACGACTTGGAGCATCTCCCAGGGGCTCATTGCCACCTGCTTCATCAGGCCGCTGGTGACCGGGCTCAGGTTGCCCCAGAAGGCAAAGTTGAGCGGTGTCATGACCAGCGCCGCCAGCGTGGACAGCGCGCTCACGCTGACCGACAGCGCCGTGTTGCCGCGCGAGAAATGCACCAGAAAGTTGGAAATGTGCCCGGCCGGGCACGACGACACCAGAATCATGCCCAGCGCGATGCTGGGCTGGGGCTGAAGAATCCAGACCAGCACATAGGTCATGGCAGGAAACAGCACATGGTGGCCCAGCAGCCCCAGGGCCAGCGCCTTGGGCGTTCTGAGCGCGACGCGAAAATCCTCCACCCGCAGGTCCAGCGCCACGCCGAACATCACCAGCCCCAGCACGGCGTTGAGGACCTGCAGCGTCTGCGGGTTGAAATGCAGTTGCACCTGGTCGATGGGCGCCATGGCTTGTCTCCTGGTTATTCTTGGGAGAGAGGCAACGCACAGTTGCCCAGCCGCCCATCTCCCGGGTTTTTCGGCCACTGTAGGGGAAACACTGGACGGCGTCGCTGGTCATCCGGGACACTCGGACGTCAATTCAGGACCAAGAACAAGTTCTAAGGCTATGGAAAGCATGCTGCACGGGGGCTTCAGCGTCACGGCGCGCTTCGCCCAGGCCCTGGTCGATGCGATAGCACGCCAGGGCGGACAAGTGCCCGAGGCCATGCGCCTGGGTACGGCGCAGGGGGGCCGGGTGGACATGGCGCGCCAGGAGGCGCTTTGGGCGCTGTTCGTCGAGGCCTGTCCGGACGAGCCGCTGGCTTCGTTGCGTCTGGGCACCGACCTGCAGGCCGGGCACCTGGACATCGTGGGCATGCTGCTGCTCAGCTGCGACACCCTGGGCGATGGCCTGGAGGTGCTGACCGAATACGCGCCCATCATTGGCGACAACGCCCATTTTGAGGTGGCTGCGCTGGGAGCCCATGTCCAGCTGCGCTATGTGCCGGGCTACGTTCTGCACCAACAGCAGCGGGTGGAGGCCACGCTGGGCTGCGTGGTGAGCCTGGCGCGCTGGATGACGAGTGGCCGCTTTCGGGCGCGCGAGGTGCTGCTGGCCCACGCTGCGCGCACCGACCCTGTGGCCTACGAGGCTTTGCTGGGGTGTCCGGTGCGTTTTGGCCAGCCGGTGAACGCCGTGTGCATGGATGCCTGCGAACTGAACCACGCCCTGGTGCAGGCCGAAAGCACCCTGCAACAACACCTGCGCGCCCTGGCCGACGGCGTACTCGCGTCGCTGGCGCAGGACGGCACTTCGGCGCGGGTGCAGCGCCTGATCCGCGCACACCCCCGCTGGGGCAAGGAGCGCATTGCCGAGCAATTGGGGATGAGCGGACGCCACCTCAATCGCAAGCTGGCTTTGGAAGCCATTTCCTTCAAGGGCCTGCGCGAGGCCCTGCTGCACGACATGGCGCTGCAGGCGCTCAGGGACGGCCAGAAGATCGCTGCGATCAGCGAGGCCCTGGGATTTTGCGACGAGAACGCGTTTTCCCGGGCCTTTCGCCGCTGGACGGGGCAGTCGCCAGCGCAGCATCTGAAGTTATCAAGAAAATAGCCTCCAGCGCTTATTCAGCAATCGCTTGAAGCTATCATTTAAATAGCTAATTGTGGAGTTCGAGGACTTAGCGCTTGGCCGCTTCGATCTGCACCACCAGCCGCACCTTCTTGGGCATGCCCATGGCGACGAGGTAGTCCATGCCCCACTGGGTGCGATCGATGCTGCCCTCGAAGTCGCCGCCACAGACCTCGGCCTTGAGGATCGGGCTTTGGTAGCAATTGAACTGCGTGCTGCTGAGCACCAGCGGGGCAGTTTTGCCCAGCAGCGTGAGCTGGCCGTGCACCCTGGCAACCCGGTCGCCGTCGAACTCGAAGCGGTCGGAGACAAAGCGCATCTCCGGGTACTTCGCCGTGTTGAACAGGTCGGCGCTTTGCAGGTGCTTGTCGAACTCAGCCGATCCACTGTGCAGCGATTGGGTGTCGACGCGCACGTCCACTTTGCCGTTTTTGGCGCTGCGGTCGAAGTCGATGCTGCCGCTGGTTTTTTCAAACTGGGCGCGGTTGGTCGAGGTGCCGAAATGGCCGATCTCGAAGGCGACGTAGGTGTGGTGGGGGTCGATCTCGTACTGGGCGGCGAGGGCGGGCCCAGCGGTCACGAGCAAGGCGGCGGCAAAGGCAAGGCGCATGGGAGCATCTCCAGGCAAAAGAGTGCAGTTTAGAAGCCGTTGGCCGTGCCGTCACCTGCGCGCATCGCAGCGACTCCCGAATACCCAGGTTCAGCCTCTGGACTGCGCCGCGCTCTTCCAGGCCGCCAGGGCTGCTTCGAGGTCACCGCGCTGCTCGGCCAGTTGCGCCAGGTGGCGCCAGGCATTGGTGCGCAGGCCGGCGTCTTGCAGTTTGGGCGCTGCCTGGGTCAGCAACTGCTGGGCCTTGCCCCAGAGCTGGCGCTGCATGCAGGCCACGCCGGCAAGGTATTGCAGTCGTGCGTCGCGCGGATTGGCTTGCTGCGCGGCTTCAATGCGCGCCAGCCACTGGGCGTCCAGGCTGTCGAGCGCGGTTTCCAGCGCACGCACCAGGCGGCGCGCGTCCAGTTCGTCGAGTTCGCCGGGGCGGTCCACCAGTTGCTGCCACACGGGTTCCAGCCAGCGGCGCACCTGCGCCGGTTCGCCCCCCAGTTCGGCCAACCGCTGCGCGGCGTGAATGGCCAGTTCGGGCATGTCGCGCTCGCCAGGGTCAAGCGCCAGCCAGTTGGCGCTGAGCTGCTCGGGGTCATGGGCATTGCGGATCAGTTCGCTGGCCAGGCCGCGCACGATGCTTTGCGCCGCCGCCGCAGAGAACGCCCGGTGCTTGCCCAGCAGGCGTGCGGTTTCCAGCGCTTCCTGTGTTTGCTGCGCCAGCCGCGTGGCCTTGAGCTTGATGCGCAGCGCCAGCGTGCGCCGCGCCGCGCCCTGCGACAGCGTGGCCAGGCCTTTGAGGGCTACCAGCGGTTCGCGGTCGTCCAGTGCCCAGCGCGCTGCACGCAGTTGCACGCCTTCCAGCAGTTCCTGCGGCTGTGAGACTTCGCTGCTCTTGGGGGGGCTCAAGGCCTCCTGCAGGTGCTGGTCGCGGGCGCTGCGGTCCTGCAGGGCGTGCGAGGCATCGGCCGCCACCAAATGCGACATCACGCGCAGTGCCTCGCCCTGGGGCAGATAGGTGCCGCCGCCGCGCAGGCTTGCTTCCTGCTCCAGCGCGGCCTGCGCCGCCTTGCGCGAGCGCAGGAAGCGCCCGCTCATGAGCTGGGCCAGCGCGTCGAGCAGGGCGCCGTGCATGGCACGCTCCTTTTGCTGCAGCCGCCAGCGCTGCGCCTGGCGGGGCAGGGCGATCAGTACGGCAAGAGCCCGCAAGGCGGCGTAAAGCGTGGTGAAAGCCAGCGCCAGCGCCAGCAGCACGAAGTTCAGCGACAGGTCGAGCCGCCAGGGCGGCCAGAAGAGGGTGACCGTGCCCTGGTTGTTGCCGGCAAACAGGGCCGACGCCACCGCCACGGCAAACAGCGCCAGGAGCCAGAGCGTTGCGCGCAT
>JAGNYI010000006.1:75900-104536 GCA_017985015.1 Giesbergeria sp.
AGTTCAGCGACAGGTCGAGCCGCCAGGGCGGCCAGAAGAGGGTGACCGTGCCCTGGTTGTTGCCGGCAAACAGGGCCGACGCCACCGCCACGGCAAACAGCGCCAGGAGCCAGAGCGTTGCGCGCATGTCAGTGCTCCACGGCGCTGCGCGCAACCCGCATGGCATGAAACCGGCGCGGCCCAGGCGTGGGCAGCCGCGCAAGGGCCGCCCCGCCGCGCTGGCTGCGTTCCCCTGCCCGCACTGCGTAGCAATGCGAGAGCGGGGGCTGAGGGCCGCGGCTCCAGGCCTGCCTGCGCATGCCTGGACGTGCCCGAAGAGCTGACGCTTCTAGCGGCTGCGCCGAGGCGCAAAGCGGCTCAGGGGGGTGTTCCATCATCTTCCGGCCGCCGCCGTGGCGAGCGCGGACAGGGTTTCGTCGAGGCGCGGGGCCTCTGCGGTCTTGAGGTGCGCCTGGACCTGCTGCAGCGCGGTGGCTGCGGTCTGGGTGCGGCGCGACGCCGGGTCAAAGTATTTGTTGAGCGCCGTGCTGGCGGTGAGCAGATCGGAGCGCGCGGCATCGAGCTGGCGCGCCAGAATGCCCAGGCGGGCGTTGAGCAGCATGAGTTTCAAGTTCTCGCGCAAAAAGAAGGCCTGGTCGGGGGAAATCAAAATGGCCTCGGGCTGGTCGATGCGGCGCACCCGCACCAGGCCGCGCATTTCGTCTTTCACCACCTCCCAGCCGCGCTGCAGCGGCGCCATCCAGGCGGGCAGGCCGGATGCCTCGCCTGCTGCAGCTGCAGAGGCCGCTGCGGGCCGCACGCTGGCGGCCAGGCGCTGGGTGGCCGCCGCCTGGGCCACGGCGTTCTTGAGCGGCAGTTCGTCCACCTGGCGCAGCAGTTCGTCGAGCCGTGCCAGCAGACCGGCGGTGTCGGTGACGCTGGCGCTGGCCAGACGTTCCAGGTCCAGCGCCAGGGCGCGCTGCACCGGCGCCAGGCGCGGCTGGGCGGCGCGTTCGATGCGTTGCTGCGCGCTTTTGATGGAGGCCACCAGCGGCTGCACGCTGCCGGTCAGCTGGGCCTGCTGCTGCGCCAGGCGCACATTGGCCTCGATGTCGACCACCAGGTTTTCGTCGCGCGAGCGCGAGAGGCTTTGCATCAGTTCTTCGAGCTGGCTGCGCTGCAGGGCGACTTCGCTCAGCCGCGTCTCCTGCACCGCCAGGCGGGCCGACGATTCCTGCGCCAGCTCGCTCGCCTGGCGTGCCAGGGCCCGCGCTTCAATGGCCTGGCGCCCGGCATCCTGGCTTTGCTGCGCCAGCGCTTGCTGGATGTTGCCGAGCTTTTGCCACAGCAGCATGCTGCCCGCGAGCCCGATGACCGCCAGCACGGCCACGAGCGCCAGGGCCCAGCCGAGCAGGCGGGTGCTGCTTGCCGGGGCAGTGGCTGTGCCAGTGGAATCCACAGAAGTGCTCATGGCGCAGATTCTATAGACGCTGCCACGTCCGCCAGAGCGGGCCGGCACTCCAAAACCTGCCCAAAGCCTGCAGCCAGCGCAGCCTGCGCAATGCGCGGGTGCGTGGTCAAAGCGCGCGCGCCGGCCCAGGATTGGTCTGGCAGCGCGGCGCACAGGTGGCCCAGCGCCTGCGCGCTGCTCAGCACCCACAGCGTGCCGTCGGTGGCGGCGACCTGCGCCAGCGCGCGCTGCTCCGGGCTCCAGGGCGGCGCGGCGCGGGTATAGGCGACGACGAAATCCACCGAACCGCCCGCAGCGCGAATCTGGCTGCTCAGCCAGTCGCGGCCACTGCCGGCGCCGTCGCTGCCGGCTTCACTGCCGCGCACGATCAGCACGCGGTGGCCGGGCTGCACGCTGGCGCCCACGCTGCGCCACAGCGATTCGGAGTCGAACTGCCCGGCATCGGCCGCGGGCTGGTCGATGCGGCGCGTCGGCACGCCCAGCGCCTGCAGCATGGCGGCCGTGCCTGGGCCGGGCGCCCATACTCTTGTTTTGATAGCTGTATTCGCTTGCTGAATAAGCGCTAGAGCCTCATTTGACTCAAAAAAATGCCGCGCCGCACTGCCGCTCACCACCATCATCGCGTCGTAGTTGCCCAGGCTTTGCCGTGCATGCGCGAGCGCTTGCGCGTCGGGCGCGCCGGCAATGCAGATCAATGGCAGGGCCGTGGCGGCTATGCCGCGTGCCTGCAGCGCCTGCACCCACTGCGAGGCCTCGGGTTCGGGGCGCGTGATGAGGGCGCGCGGGGCGGCAGTTGGCATCTGAGGAACAGGCCCTAGTGCGCGCCGCGTTCGCGCAGCTGCGCGGCCACCGCCTCGCCCAGCGCTTCGGCCTGTGCCAGCGTGGTCGCCGACCCGCTCGCGCTGGCGCGCACCAGGGGCGTGCGCAGTTCCGGGTCGCCCCAGGCGGCGTTGATGTGCAGTTGCGCGCCATCGAGCCGGGCGTGCGCGGCCAGGGGCATGGAGCAGCTGCCGCCCATGGAGCGGCTCACCGCGCGCTCGGCCGCCACGCGCAGCCAGGTGGGCAGGTGGGCGAGCGGCGCCAGGGCCTCGATCAGGTCGTTGCGGCCGGCGCGCACTTCGATGCCCAGCGCGCCCTGGCCGGCAGCCGGCAGCATCTCAGACTCGTCGAATTCGCAGCGAATGCGCTCTTGCAGCCCCAGGCGCTTGAGTCCCGCGGCTGCCAGCACGATGGCTTCGTACTGGCCTTCGTCGAGCTTGCGCAAACGGGTATCGAGGTTGCCGCGCAGCGGCTCGATGCGCAGGTCGGGCCGCAGCGCCTGCAGCAGCACGGTGCGGCGCAGGCTCGATGTGCCGACCACCGCGCCCTGGGGCAGGTCTTGCAGGCGGGCGTAGCGCGGCGAGACAAAGGCGTCGCGTGCGTCTTCGCGCTCCATCACGCAGGCCAGAGCAAAGCCTTCGGGCAATTCCATCGGAACGTCCTTGAGCGAGTGCACGGCGATGTCGGCGCGGCCGTCTTCCAACGCGGTCTCCAGCTCTTTGACGAACAGGCCTTTGCCGCCGACCTTGGAGAGCGTGCGGTCCAGAATCTGGTCGCCCAGTGTGGTCATGCCCAGCAGGCTGACCTGGTGACCGCGTGCCGCCAGCAGGGCTTGCACATGTTCGGCTTGCCACAGGGCCAGGCGGCTTTCGCGTGTGGCGATGACGATGTTAAGGGGTTTGGAATTCACGGCGCGGCACAGGGAAAACTTGAGCTGGGGATGCTAGCATGCTGCGCCGCAGCAGCGCCCGCCGCGCGGCGCACCTCTTTCGGAGACCACGCATGGCCAGCACGCGCAAGAACGACAAAGACCAACCCCTTATCGACGATATCCGCCTGCTCGGCCGCATTTTGGGCGATGTCATTCGTGAGCAGGAGGGCGCTGCGGCCTTTGACCTGATCGAGCAGGTGCGCCAGCTCTCGGTCGCTTTCCGGCGCGACGCCGACCACGAGGCCGACCGGGCGCTCAAGAAGTTGCTCAAGGGCCTCTCGGCCGACCAGACGGTGAGCGTGATCCGCGCCTTCACCTATTTTTCACACCTGGCCAACCTGGCCGAAGACCGCCACCACATTCGCCGCCGCACCATCCGCGAGCGCGCGGGCGACACGCAAGAGGGCAGCATCGACGTCGCCCTGGCGCGCCTGCGCTGGGCCGGCATTGCGCCCAGCACCGTGGCGCAAACCCTGGCCGGCAGCTATGTCTCGCCCGTGCTCACCGCCCACCCCACCGAGGTGCAGCGCAAAAGCATTCTGGACGCCGAGCGCGCCATTGCCAAGCTGCTGGCCGAGCGCGGCGACCTGGCCGAGCGCGCCCAGCTCTACAACAGCGCCCGCGACGCCCTCACGCCCCGCGAACTGGCGAGCAACGAGGCGCAGCTGCGCGCCCGCGTCACGCAGCTCTGGCAGACGCGGCTGCTGCGCTACAGCAAGCTGACGGTGGCGGACGAGATCGAGAACGCGCTGTCGTATTACGAAGCCACCTTCCTGCGCGAAATTCCCAAAATCTACGCCGAACTTGAACAATCCCTGGGCCAGGGCAGCGTGGCCAGCTTTCTGCGCATGGGCCAGTGGATTGGCGGCGACCGCGACGGCAATCCCAACGTGGGCGCCGACACCCTGGTGCAGGCGCTGCGCCGGCAAAGTGAGGTGGCGCTGCGCCACTACCTGACCGAAGTGCATTTGCTGGGTGCCGAGCTTTCGCTCTCCGCCCGGCTGGTGGAGGTATCGAGCGACATGCAGCGCCTGGCAGAAAGCTCGCCCGACACCAGCGAGCACCGCCAGGACGAGCCCTACCGCCGCGCGCTCACCGGCATTTACGCGCGCCTGGCGGCCACGCTGGCCGAGCTGAGCGGCGGCCAGGCGGCCCGCCACGCGGTGGCGCCGCAAAACGCCTACCCGCACGCACAGGAATTTCTGGCCGAGCTGCGCACCATTGAGCAATCGCTCGCCACGCACCACGGCGAGGCCCTGGGCGCGCAGCGCCTGCACCCGTTGATCCGTGCGGTGGAGGTGTTTGGCTTTCATCTGGCGACGGTGGATCTGCGCCAAAGCTCCGACCAGCACGAACGCGTGCTGACCGAACTGCTGGCCACCGCGCGCGTGGCGCCCGACTACACGCTGCTGGATGAGGAGGCGCGCTGTGCCTTGCTGCTGCAACTGCTGCAGGACGCCCGGCCGCTGCGCGTCATGGGCGCGCAGTACAGCGCGCACACGCTGAGCGAGATTGCCGTATTCGAAACCGCGCTGACCATGCGCCAGCGCTATGGCAATGACGCCATCATTCACTACATCATCAGCCACACCGAAACCGTAAGCGACCTGCTCGAAGTGCTGCTGCTGCAAAAGGAAGTCGGGCTGATGCAGGGGAGCCTGGGCACGTCAGAAGCCCGCGCCGACCTCATTGTGGTGCCGCTGTTCGAGACCATCGAAGACCTGCAGAGCGCCGCCAGCATCATGCGCGGCTTCTACCAGACCCCCGGCATCGCCGCGCTGGTGCAGCGCTCGGGCGGCCAGCAGGACATCATGCTGGGCTACTCGGACAGCAACAAGGATGGCGGCATCTTCACCAGCAACTGGGAGCTGTACCGCGCCGAGATCGCGCTGGTGGAGTTTTTCGACGAGCTGGCTGCCACCACCCCCATCCGCCTGCGCATGTTCCACGGGCGTGGCGGCACCGTAGGCCGCGGCGGCGGCCCCAGCTACCAGGCCATCCTGGCGCAGCCACCCGGCACCGTGCGCGGCCAGATCCGGCTGACCGAGCAGGGCGAAGTCATCGCCTCCAAGTACGCCAACCCCGAGATCGGCCGGCGCAACCTGGAAACCCTGGTGGCCGCCACCTTGGAAGCCACGCTATTGCAGCCCACCAAACCAGCCACGCCCGCGTTTCTGGACGCGGCGGCGCAGTTGTCGGTGGCCAGCATGGCGGCCTACCGGGCGCTGGTGTACGAGACGCCGGGCTTTACCGACTACTTCTTCAACTCCACGCCGATCCGCGAGATTGCCGAACTCAACATCGGCTCGCGCCCCGCATCGCGCAAGCCCAGCCAGAAAATTGAAGATTTGCGCGCCATTCCCTGGGGCTTCAGCTGGGGCCAGTGCCGCCTCACCCTGCCGGGCTGGTACGGTTTTGGCTCGGCCGTAGAGGCGTTTCTGAGCGCACCCGGCAAAGACCCCAAGGCCCAGCTCGCGCTCTTGCGCAAGATGGTGCGCGAATGGCCTTTCTTCAGCACCTTGCTGTCCAACATGGACATGGTGCTCGCCAAGAGCGACCTGGCGCTCGCATCCCGCTACAGCGAGCTGGTGCAGGACGCCCGCCTGCGCAAAAAAGTGTTCGGCGCCATCGAGGCCGAGTGGCACCGCACGGCCGACGTGCTGACCCGCATCACCGGCGAGAAGCACCGCCTGGCGCACAACACCGCGCTGGCCCGCTCCATCCGCCACCGCTTCCCCTACATCGACCCCCTGCACCACCTGCAGGTCGAGCTGATCCGCCGCTGGCGCGCAGGGCAGGGCGACGAGCGGGTGCAGACCGGGATTCACATTTCGATCAATGGGATTGCGGCGGGGCTCCGGAATACGGGGTAAATTGCTATTGAATCAATAGCTTTTGACGCTTATGGGATAAGCGCTGGAAGTCAGTTTGGTTCAAATTCAATTCCCCAGCAGCTCCCCCACCGCGTGCAGGTCTTCCACGCGGTCGCACACCGCCTTCACGGCCATCATGATGGGGATGCCCAGCAGCAGCCCCCACAGGCCCCAGAGCCAGCCCCAGGCCAGGACGCTGACGAAAACAGCCACCGGGCTCAGGCTGCTGGCGCGGCTGGTGAGCCAGGGGGTGAGCAGGTTGCCCACCAGGGTGTGGATCACCAGCGACGAGCCGCCCACGGCAAAGGCCATGTCGAGGGTGCCGAACTGCAGGAACGCCACCAGCGCCGATGCGCCCGTGACCGCGAGCGAGCCGATATAGGGCGCCAGGTTCAGAACCGCGGCGATCACCCCCCAGACCGCTGCATTCTCCAGGCCCAAAATAGCGTAGGTCAGGCCGGTGGCCAGGCCCACGATGGCGCTGGTCGCCAGTTGCACCAGCAGGTAGCGCTGCACCTGGCCGTTGATTTCGTCAATGACCTGTAGCGTCACCTTGCGCCGCGCCAGGCTGGGGCCGGCAATGCGCATGAGCTTGTGGCGAAAGGTGTCGCCGGCGGCAAGGGCGAAGAAGCTGAGGAAAAACACGATGGTCAGCTGGCCCAGCACCGACATCAGTCCCATGGTGCCACTCCAGAGGTAGTCGCGGATGTCGAGCGGGCTGCGCTCGATCTGCACGCGCTGCACGCCGCGCCGGGCTACGGTAGGCGCGCTGGTTTCGGCGGCGGCCTGCTCGATCTGCGTGGCGGCCTTTTGCACCGTCTCGATGGGGCTGGGCTGGCGGGCGCGTTCACGCATCTTGTCGCGCACCTTGGATGCGGCTTTTGGCAGCGAATCGACAACCTGCGAGGCACCATCGCTCAACTGGTACACGGTGCCCGCCAAGCCGCCGCTCAAAGCCAGAAGCAGCAGCGCCGCTGAGACGCCGCGTGGCACGCGGTGGCGGTGCAGCCAGCCCACCACAGGCGAGAGCGCGCAAATCAGCAGGGCGCTCATCGCGATGGGGATGAAGACTGCCGCCGCCCAGTGCAGCACGGCCAGCGCAGCGGACAGGGCAATCAGCGCCAGCGAAGCGCTGCGCGCGCCCACCGGCACATGGACCGATACGGGTTCAGCGGGAGGTTCGGTGGGCGTGAGCACCACGGTGCCGTCGGCTTCGCACGGCGGGGGCTGTGGCAGTGGCTCGCTGGCGGCAGGTTGGGTCATCGGCGGATTGTGGCGTGTCTGCTGGAGCACGCCTTGTAGGCGCTCATCCGCTTCGGTGAGGGAGCGGATGGTCAATGGCTGTGGGAACCTGCTGCGCCGCCCCGCACAGGGCGATCAGCAAGCCGGCCAGGCCCGATCGTTGTTGTGCGCGTCCACGGTGCCCAGCAGCTTCGTCCAGTAGGTGGGCAGGCCGGACCAGGGGCTGCCGGTGCCGACGAGATCGGTGACGTACACCAGACCCGTGTTGGTGCGTGCCATGTTGGCGGTTTCCACGGCTTTTTGCATGGTGGTGCAGGCGCTGGCACTGTGCACCAGCATGGCCTGCCTGGTGTTGTCCTGGTTGTAGACCCAGGTGTGGGAGGGCTGGGGGTCAATGTTCTGGTAGGCGGCCGCATTGCCCTCGAACGTCACCAGCACGTCGGCCACGCCGGCATAGCCTGCATCCGGGAAGCTGCCCGGGTTGCCAATGACGCTCAAGCCCTTGCCGTGGATGTAGGTGTAGATGTCGGTGTAGAACGCCAGCCGGTCGTTCCCGGCAGCCATTTCCCCAAGGAAGAAGCCGTCGAGCAGCGCGGGATAGAGCTCGATGTATTTGTCGATGGTGGCTTTGACGTCTACCACCGAGCGCGTGCCGCTGCCGTAGGCAGTGGCGACATAGGCCACCACCTTCTGGTTGCCTGGCTTGACGGCCTTGAACAGGGTGATGGCACTGAGGAGATCGGTGTCGGCCTTGCTGGCGCTGGTCAGGATGCCGTTGCTGACGTTCGCAATGGCGGTGATCTTCAGGTCTGGGTAGCTGGTGGCGCCGCTGGTGAGTGTTTCCCAGGCGGAGCCTGCAGCCGCGCTGAAAAAGGCGGGTACCAGAAGCTCCAGGTTCTTTGGCTTCGGGCGGATGAACAGCGTCATGCGGTCACTGCCCGAATGGGTGTTGCTGGTGGCCGAGGCGTCTACCTGCACCGCGCCCGGCTGGGTGTCCTGCAGGTCCGAGGCGGCAGTGCCGCCCACCGTGGCGGTCACGGGGCGCGTCAGGCTGGCGGTGGCGCGGTTGACGCTGAGCGTGACCTGCGTGCCATCGGCGGCGCGGCTGCCATTGACGTCCACGCTCACCTGCAGGTTGACCGGGGTGTTGGTGTTGTGCACGCTGCCGTCCCCGACGGGCCCGGTGAAGCGCACGCTGATTGGTCCGGGCGCGGGCGTCGGCGCGGGTGCCGGCTCGGTGGTGCCTCCGCAGCCTGCCAATGCGGCGGTCAGAACCAGCAGGCTTGCGGCGAGGCGGTTTTTGGAGGGAGAGCGGTGGCGCATTTTGGGTCCTTCAATTTCATTCCATTGTGAGGGATTCTTGGTCTTTGGCGCCGCCGCGAAAAAGCGCTTCTGGTTGGGAAACACCAGTTTGTTGCGCCGATTGCGCGCCCGGCAGGTGGCTACCATGGGCCGCATGCCTCCACCCCTGTTTCACCTGCGGACTCTCGCGCCCTTGCTGGCCGCCGCGCTGCTGGCCGGCTGCGGCACCCTTGATGTGCCGCGCGCCGACAACTACCCCGCCACCGGCCAGAAAAAGGCGCGCGCCGTGCACCATTGGGATGTGCTGGCCGGCGATGTGGCCGCGCGTGTGGTGGAGAAAATATCCGAATGGCCAAAGGGCGACTACCCCATTCATGTCACCGTGCCCGACAACTCCAGCTTCAACCAGGGCTTTCTCAAGCTCTTGCGGGTGCAGTTGCTGGACCGGGGCGTGGTTCTGTCCACCGTGCCGACGGCGGTCGAACTGCAGGTGCAGACGCAAGTGGTGCAGCACGGGGCGGATGTGCCCCGCAGCCTGCCCATTCCCCTGGGTGGGACGATGTTGGGGGCCAGTGTGGGCGTGTGGCGCGACTGGAAGGACCATTACTCCAACCGCGTGCTGTTGCCGGGCGCGGCCACCGCCATTGGCGTGGGCGCGGGCCTGGCCCTCGATATCGCGCAGCTCTATACCCGGGGTGCAGCAGCCGGCGGACCCACGCGCACCGAAGTGCTCATTACCACCACGCTCACAAGCCATGACCGCTATCTGGCTGGCTCGGCAGACATGTACTACATAGAGCGAGCGGACGCCGTGCTGTACCAGCCTGAGCTGCCCGCACCGCCGCCCACGCCGGTCAAAACCTGGCAGGTGGTGAGGCCATGAAGCGGGGGAGCTGGATGGCGCCCCGGAGCCTTGCGGCGCTGGGACTGGCCATGCTGGCCGCGGGGCCGCTGAGCGGCTGCGCGGGCTACTACTACGGCGAGAAGTACGGCCCCACGTTGTCTCTCTCATCCAACGCCGACATGGTGGGCAGCAGCTACGCCGCCGCCGACGCCCTGCTGCAAAACGCGCCGCTGGACCCGCGTGCGCCGGTCCTGGTGGCCACACTGGTCGATCTGGATCACCTGGGCGCCTCGTCGCGTTTTGGCCGCGTGGTCTCCGAACAGATTGCCGGGCGCCTGACGCAGCGCGGTCTGCCTGTGCCCGAGCTGCGTTTGCGCGAATCCGTGGCGCTGGTGCCGCAGGAGGGTGCGCTGCTGCTCTCGCGCGAGCTGCGCGAGGTGAGCCGGGCGCACGCAGCGCAGGCCGTGGTGGTCGGCACGTATGCCGTGTCGAGCCGGCAGGTGTTCGTCAGCCTCAAGCTCGTGCGGCCCGAAGGCAACCTGACCATTGCCGCGCACGACTACGCGCTGGTGCTGGACGAAGAACTGCGCAGCCTGCTCGGTCTGCGCTGACCAGAAAGCGAAAACCCGGCCGCTGCCATGCGCCGGGTTTGCCGAGTTTGCTTTTATTTTGATAGCTTACAGCGCTTGCTGCATAAGCGCTGGAGGCCAAAAAACCTTAAAATTTTCAGTGCAGCATCAAGGCACCGCTGGTTTTGCTCTTGCCTGCGCGCGCCGGCGGGTTGCAAAGGCCGCAGACGTAGCCGCGGTTTTCGTACAGCTCGGTGACAAACTGGCCCTTGCAGTCGCTGCATTGGGTGCGGGTCAGCATGCCGGCGTCGACAAACTTCACCAGGCGCCAGGCGCGGGTGAAGGACAGCAGCGGTTCGACCTGCGCGATCTCGATCTGCTCGCTGTAGAGCCGGTAGGCCTTGGTGAGCAATTCGACCGAGTCGAGGTCCATGCCCTTGCCCAGGTATTCGTAGATGTTCAGGAACAGCGAGCTGTGGATGTTTTCCTGCCAGGTCAGGAACCAGTCGGTCGAGAACGGCAACTGTCCTTTGGACGGCGATTTGCCCGCAATCTCTTTGTACAAGCGGATCAGCCGCTCGTAGGACAGCGTGGTTTCCGATTCAAGCACCTGCATGCGGGCGCCCATGCCGATGAGCAACGCAGCGCGTTCGATCTGGCGCGATTCGTTCAGCACGCTCTTGGCTGCGGCGCGTTTCGGAGTGCTGGTGCCGGTGCTGGCGGTGGTGTCGGTCATGGCGGTCTCGGGCAGGTGGGGTAGGGAGCGAAGGGCCGGGTGCTCAGAGCACTTCGGAGACGCGGCTGGCCATCAGGATGTTGGCGTGCAAGGTATTGGTGGCTTCGTTGCCCACCTTGCGTGGCGTGTCGTGGTTGGTCAGCAGCCCCCAGACCAGGGTGTCGTCCACGCGGAAGCTGCACAGCAGCGTGTTGCGCGACGCAATCTTCATCACCTGGGAGGGCGAGAGCGAGGCCAGCAGGTCGGCCGCTTCTTCGTTGAGCCCGAGACGGAACACCGCCTCGGCCTTGTCCTGGCGGATCAGCGTCTGCGCCAGCATCAGGTAGGTCAGGTTGGCTTCGCGGATTTCGGCGAGCACTTGTTCGTGGTTCATGGCACTTTCCTTTTCAGGTGGAGGGCACCTTGCATGCCTTGTGCGTGCTTTGGTGATCCGGTGAAATGGATTGTGAAACGGGCCCAAAAAGAAATTAAGTCAGCATCTGACTGCGTGGCGCGTCTGGTTTCGGGATGCGGCGTGTAGGAATTTGCCTTACAAGCCACCGGGAGCTCGGCCTGCAATGCACGCGCAGCGGGTAACCCAGATGCTGTCAGGCCTGGGGCCGGTGCTCGGTGGCCTGCTGCAGGCTGCGCCTAGAGTTCGGGGGTGCAAACGATTCGAACAAACCATATCCTATCTAACATAAACTTCGGTTTTTACGAACCGGGGGAGATATGCTGAACTTTCGTCATCTTCACTACTTCTGGGTCGTTACGAAGGAAGGCGGTTTCGCCCGTGCCGCCGAACGGCTGGACATGGCGGTGCAGACCATCAGCGCTCAGGTGCGCGAGCTGGAGAAGGCGTTGGGCCACCAGCTTCTCAAGCCCTCAGGCCGTGGCGTGGCCCTCACCGAGGCGGGGAAGGTCGCCTTCGCGCGCGCCGAGGAGATATTTCATCTGGGCCAGTGCATCCCTGACGAGGTGCGCGAAGCGGCCAGCGGCAAGGTGGCGCGCCTAGCGGTCGGGCTCTCCGATGGGATCTCAAAGTTGGCCGCTCATGCGCTGCTGAAACCGGTATTGAGCACACCCAACCTTCGGCTGGTCTGCCACGAAGGAGAGTTCGAGCAGCTGCTGGGCGAACTGGCGCTGCATCACCTGGACTTGGTGCTGGCCAGCCAGGCCGTTCCGCGCAACCCGAACCTGCGCCTCACCAGCGAGCGGCTTGTCGATTCGCCGGTCGAGTGGTACGGCCCGGCACGGCTGGTCGGCAAGGCCGAGCGCGATCGCTTTCCGCAATGCCTCAACGACCTGCCGGTGCTTCTGCCCACGGGGCATTCCGCCCTGCGACCGACGCTTGACCACTGGTTCGAAGCGCAGGGTTTGCGGCCCCGCATCGTCGGCGAGTTCGAAGACAGTGGGCTGCTCGCGGTGTTTGCTGCGCGCGGATTGGGCGTGTTCCCGGTCAGCCGGCTCGGCGCGGACGACGTGGGCCTGATGCGCGGACTTCGTCTGCTCGGCAGCAGCGATGCTGTGAAAGAGGAAATACACGCCATCCGTTCGCGTCGCGGACAGCACCACCCCCTGGTACTGCAGGTCATCGCGGCGGAGCGACGCTGAGCACCACGGTTCGATGGCAATCGAATCCTTGGCAGCAATCTTTAAGCTGGTTCATGGCGATCCCTCGAAGCGTTCGGAAGCTGTGTGCACATTGCTTTCGCGGCGGTGGCCTTGCTGCTGGCCTGGGGCTTGTTCATCTGGCTGAGTCAGCGCGGGGAGCGTCGGCAAAGCCGATTTTTCGACCTGGTTGCTGGCGCGCCGCGATTTCGATGGCCTTCAACTGCGCAGAAGGCTTGCGACATCAGACTCGATGACAGCCGTCGCCCCGGCACGACCCCAGTGACGACCAATCGCGTCCAGCACGGCAGCCTCACCCTCGGACAGGTGCTTGTCGGCATCGACGACAGCCGCAGCTATACGCATCACCTGGTCTCGCAGTTGCGGCCGATCGACCTCGCCCAGCAGTGAGGCCAATGAACCGTCATCAACATACCGCAATATGGAACCGCCAACGAAGCCATCCATCAGAAGGTCTTCGCACAGCGTTTGCACAATGCCATGAAATGCCCTTGGCGGCATGTCCAGGGCACACGCCGCATCGACTTCGCTCAGCGTTTCGAATTCCGATCGGCAGACGTGGCTGTCGGCGATGAGGACAAGTGCCACGATGCGCGCGGCCGCTTCGGGACTGTTGGGAGGATAGGAGCGCATGGTGGCCTTCTTTCTTGAGGAGTGCTTGTCTGAGATTTGCTTGAAAGCAGGCAAGTTTGGGCAGGAACATCGAAAGGAGAAAGCAGAGCTTTCGTGACCAGATCTTCGAAAAAAGCGCAGTTGGCCTTAAGGCTCTGGACAGTCACGACCGGTCGGTTGCGAAGGCCGACTTGCGAACCTACGGGCTGAGCGGCCGGCATTCGCGGCACAGTCGGAAGCTCCCCAGGTGTGCGGCCGAACCCTCCGTCCACATTCAGGTTTTTCGGATGCTCAGGTTCTCGAAAGACTGCTTTTTCAGAATTTACGGGAGACCTAAATTCCATTTATCACCCAACCGATGGAGATCCGTGATGCAAGTGCTGTTCAACTCCCGCCATCCGCAAGCCACCCAATTTCGCGACCTGACCGAGCGCCGTGTGCGCTTCGTTCTGCGACGCCTCGGCTGGATGGTGCCACGCGCGGAAGTGAAGATGTCAGACGTGAACGGGCCGCGCGGCGGCATCGACAAGCGCTGTCAGGTGGAACTCCGCACCGATGGCGCTGGGTCGCTGGTCGTCGCGTCCGTGGCGAACGACTGGCGCGCCGCGCTGGACAACGCGCTGGCGCGCGCCGCACGGTTCCTCATGCGCCTGTGGCGCCGCGGGAGTGACTCCCGCCGCATGCGCCAACGTCTCATCGATCACGAACGTTGAACCGAAACAACACAGGACTCGGCACTATGAACTCCATGATGTTCATCCCCTCGACCACTCGCTTGGAAGCGGTCCAACCGTTGCCGGATGCTGTGGGCACCGCTCTGCCCTGCGATATCGTGGGGAGGAGCCGAGTGCTGCGCAACAGCCATGCCTTGCTGTCGATGGCGCTGCTGTTCAGCGGGGCCATCGCTGCTGCCAGCGGGGCGTACAGGTTGCCGGCGCCGGGCGTTCTGCTGACCCTGGGCGGCTGCTTCGGACTACTCTTCGCCGTCTACAAGTTCAAGATGTTTACGAGACTGCTGAGCCTGTTCGGCTTTGGCAGCGCTAACGAATAAACCCTCACAAGGAGCACATCATGCAATGCCCAATCTGCACCGACACCGCACTCGTGATGAGCGAGCGCCAAGGCGTCGAACTCGACTACTGCCCGAAATGTCGCGGTGTGTGGCTGGACCGCGGCGAACTGGACAAGCTGATTGAGCGCTCAGCGACCATGGCGCCAGCCCCAGCCGGCAACGTCGCAGCCCGATCGCAGCCTCAGTTCGTGGACTCCGATTACGAGCACGGCCGGCGCCCGCATAGCAACCGCAAGAAGTCCTGGCTCAGCGACATCTTCGACTGAACAGTGACCGACAGCACCAAGGAAGACCCATCATGCGCCGCTACCCCGTAAACAGCCCGCAGGCGGCTGCCCGCATCGTCGCACTGACGGTGATCGCCGATGGCGACATCGGCGAAGCCGAGATCGAGTGGCTCGACCGCCTGTCCGTGCATGAACAACTGGGTCTGGCACGGCATGAATTGCATACGCTGCTGGACACCTTCTGCGAAGACCTGCTTTCGAGCGGCCAGTTGAATTGGGCCGACGCCTGCCCGGTGGACGAGTGCACGCTGGCGGACCTGATGGGCGAGATCCAAGACCCCTCACTGCGACTGAAGTTGCTTCGTTGGTGCGTCGAACTTGCAGAATCAGACGCGCATGTTGCGCAGGGCGAATCGATCGTGCTCGTCGCCGCCGTCGAGCATTGGGGTTTGCACCGTGAGATGTTTCGGTCCTCGCCCTGAAACTGATCGGCTTTCTGCAAAATCACTTATAAGGCAGTCATGCAATCTAGCGGTTCTCCACTTATGTGGACCTTGTTCGCGGCGTTCGTGCTCGCAGCGCTGGTTGTCGACTTCTTTGCCATGAGAAAGCAGGGCGCGCACCGCGTCAGTACCCGCGAGGCTGCCATCTGGTCGCTCGTCTGGGTCGGCGTTTCTTTTGTTTTCGTAGGCTGGCTGTGGTGGCACCTTGGGGGTGCCGGCACGGATGAAGCAGCACGCTCGCTGGCCAATGCCAAGTCGCTGGAGTTTCTGACCGGCTACCTGATCGAGAAGGCGTTGGCGGTCGACAACATCTTCGTGTTCCTGATGTTGTTCACTTACTTTGCGGTACCGGCCGAGTTCCAGAAGCGTGTTCTGATGATCGGTATTCTGGGCGCCCTTGTGCTGCGTGCGGTGATGATCCTGGTTGGCGCCTGGCTGATCGCGCAGTTCCACTGGGTCCTCTATGTGTTCGGCGCCTTCCTGCTGTTCACCGGCGTCAAGATGTGGTGGGCTGCCGGCCAGGAACCCGATCTGGACAACAACCCCGCCCTCAAGTGGATTCGCAGTCGCTTCAAAATCTCCCCGAAATACGACGGCGAGAAGTTCTTCACCATGGTGGGCGGCGTCAGGATGGCCACGCCACTGCTGGTGGTGATCTTGCTCATCGGCATCGTTGACATCGTGTTCGCTGTCGACTCGATCCCGGCCATCTTCGCGATCACGACCGACCCCTTCATCGTGCTCACCTCCAACGTGTTCGCCATCCTGGGGCTGCGCGCGATGTATTTCTTGCTGGCCAACATGCATGAGCGTTTTCATCTGCTCAGCTATGGTCTGGCCATCGTGCTGGTATTCATTGGCGCAAAGATGCTGCTGATCGACATCTATAAGATCCCTGTGGTGTTTTCGCTTGGCTTCACCGCGGTCACGTTGGCCGTGACAATGGTCCTTTCACTCAAGATCCCACCCAAGGGCACACCTGGCGGCGCGTATCCGTTCGGTACGAAGAAGCAGGGCGAGCAAACATAGGTGCTCACAACAGACCGCGTACGCAGGGACACCGACAGGTGCGAGCCTGCTCGCGCTGATGGACGATCATTGTTATGTGCAATCGCTACACCCCTCCGGCCCTGCAGGACATAGAACGCGAATGGGCAGTCGGCAGGCCCAATCCGCTGCGCTGGTGGGATGAGGTTCTTTTCCCGCGCGGAACTGGCCCGTTCATTCGCCGTGCGCGCGAGTCAGCGAGCTACGAACGCGAGCTGGTAGCCGGGCAATGGGGATTGATCCCATGGTTCGCAAAGGAACCCAAGCTCAAGTACCCGACGAACAACGCGCGCAGCGAAGAACTGGCGGACAAGGCCAGTTACAAGCATCCTTGGGCCCGGGGGCAGCGCTGCATCATCCCGGCCAGTGACTTCGATGAACCCAATTGGGAAACCGGGCGCAATGTCTGGTGGCGGTTCAAACGGGTCGATGGTGCGCTGTGGAGTCTCGCGGGTCTGTGGAACACGTGGACCGAAAAAACCACGGGCGAGGTGCATGAGAGCTACACGATGTTGACCATCAACTCGGATCAGCACCCGCTTATGAAGCGCATGCACAAGCCCGACTCGAAGGCACCTGCAGACGCGCAGGACAAGCGAAGTGTGATTCCCATCGAAGCGGGCGACGTAGACACCTGGTTGGCGGGAACCGTGGCGCAAGCAAGTCGATTGCTGCAGCTTGCCCCGCTGGAGTTGTTCGACGCTGGGCCAATACAACCCGGCTGAACTGACCGCTGCATCGTCGCGCGCGCCTTCTCTGGCGGGGCGGGCTGATGGCCATGGCGGCCAGGACGCTGCGCCCGGACATCGACAGGGATCGCAAGGCAAAACGCCCGCGCGGCATCAACGGCTTGGGCCTGGGCGTTACACGATTCTTTTCGAACCCGCGGCTGCCACGGTCTCCAGGTTCAGCAGCGCCGCTTCCACCGCCGCTGCCGTGGTGCGCGGCTGTTCCATGGGGAACAGGTGGGTCCCGTCAAGCATGCTCACGCGCCCACTCGCGATGCGGGTGGTCATGGCCATGCCCACCTGCTGCATCTCGACGGACGAGAGCCCGCCAATGAAAGCGGCCGGGCACGCGAGCGGATGCTTGCGCAGCAGCGAGGCCAGGTTGTGCGGCAGCGTGTTGTAGATGGCCGTCTCCACCGCGCGGTCAAAGCGCAATACCCGCTGGCCCTCGCCGTCTTCCAGGCCGTGCGCGATGTAGTCGCGCAGCACCTGCGGGTCCCAGAGCGCAAACGCCTTCTTGCGCGCGAAGTGCTGCAGCGCTTCTTCGTCGCTGGCCCAGCGGTTGCGCCGCTGGCGGCTCACGCGGCCGGGCGATACCGCGCCCACCATTTGCGTGCGCTTGGCAACGCTCACGGCATTGGCCCTCCAGCCGCTGATCAGCGGCGAGTCCAGCATCAGCACCGCGCGCGCCAGCTGCGGGTGCTGGGCAGCGGTCATCACGCTGACAATGCCGCCCAGCGAATGGCCGACGAGAAACACCGGCAAGCCATGCTTTTGGACTTGCGCTTGCGCAAAGTCGGCCAGTTGCTGCACCAGATGCGGCCAGTTGCTGGTGACAGGGTAGCGCGGATCGTGGCCAAAGCGGTCGATGGCGCTGACCGAAAAGCCGCGCGCGCGCAGTTGCTCGAACAAGAGGCTGTAGGTGCCGCCGGGAAAGCTGTTGCCGTGGGAGAAAACGATGTGGGGCATAGGTAGGGAAAGGCGTGTGCGCCAGAGGGAGATCGCCCGACAAGTTGCCGCGCACGAAGTCAGCGCGCGTGCTTGCCGCACGCGAGCCGATCTTTAGCGATCCAACGGGCCGGAGGTCTTGCGCAATGGCTGGTAGCGGCAACCCGGCGCGTGCAGGGGAGAAGCGCAGGCCGGGGCGCCCGCATCCCACTGAGGGCTCTCGATGGTGTCAAAGGCCTTGCGCAGTTCCGCGCCCCAGCGGTCGTGCAGCATGCGAAAGTAGGGGTTGCCCTCGTCGATACAGACAATTTTGTCGCTTTCGTAGCGGTTGACCTCGTAGAGCACCATATCGAGGGGCAAACCCACCGACAGATTGGATTTGAGCGTGCTGTCCATGGACACCAGCGCGCACTTGGCGGCGTCGTCCAGCGAGGTGTCGGGCGTGAGGATGCGGTCGAGCACCGGCTTGCCGTATTTCGACTCGCCCACCTGGAAGTAGGGCGTTTCGTCGGTGGCTTCAATGAAATTGCCCGCCGAATACACCTGGAACAAGCGCATTTGCTCCCCACGAATCTGTCCGCCCAGCACCAGCGACACATTGAACTCGACGCCCGCCTGCCGAAGCGCCTCGCCGTCGCGCTCGTGCACGTTGCGCACGGCGCAGCCCAATACGCGTGCGGCGTCGAACATGCTGCTGGCATTCCAGATCGTTGTCGGTTCGCCGCGGTTTTCCTCGTTCACGATTTGCGTGGTCTGCAGCGCCTCGCGCACCGACTGCGCAATCGACAGGTTGCCGGCGGACAGCAGTACCAGGAAGCGGCTCCCCCGCTTCTCGTAGATCATCATCTTGCGAAACGAGCTGATCTGATCCAGCCCGGCATTGGTGCGCGAGTCGGACAGGAACACCAGTCCGGCGTTGAGTTTGATGGCGACGCAATACGTCATGAATGCAAAGAGGGCGAAGCGAAAGACCACAAAGTGTAGTGGCCCCTGCGGTCCGTTGCTGGCGCTTCTATGATGGTCCGGATGATTTACAACCGCCCAATGGCGTTCCCGTCTTTGCACTCGCACCTTGTTCCCGCTCTGCGCGCAGCGCTTTGTGGCGCCGTCCTCGCCCTGCTGGCGGCCTGCGGCGGCGGTAAGGACGACGAAGAGACGGCCGTCCAACCGCCGCCGGCCCCGGTCAACCCGGTGGGGCGGGGCAGTTTCAAGGCCAGCGCGCCCCTGGGCACCGTGGCGGCCGACGAGATCGCTGCCGCGCTGGCAGACGATGGCTCGCGGGTGCAGAACGTGGTGCCACGCTACGCAGTGGCTTCCTGGCGCCTCGAATACACGACCATTGACGCCGATGGCCGCGAAGTGCGGGCTTCCGGCCTGGTGAGCGTGCCGCAAAAACCTGCGGGAAGCGCCAGTCCGGTGCTCAGCTACCAGCACGGCACCATCTTTCATGACGAAGAAGCGCCCAGCAACCATGCGGTGCCTGGCGAGGTGGCCGTGGTGCTGGCCTCGCTCGGCTATGTGGTGCTGGCGCCGGACTATGTCGGCTTTGGCGTCTCGCGCGGCACATCTCACCCGTATCTGCTGGCGACGCCGACTGCGGCCGCGGTCAATGACTTTCTCACCGCAGCGACGTACTGGCGTGCCGCCAGCGGGGTGCAGGACAACGGTCAGCTCTTTCTCGCGGGCTATTCGGAGGGCGGCTACGCAACCCTGGCTGCGCACCGCGAGCTGCAGGCCAGCGGCTCGCCGCACCTCTCCCAGTTGCGCATGGCCGTGGCTGGCGCCGGACCGTACGACGTGCAAACCACGCTCGACGGCCTGATTGACGTGGTGCGCGACAAGCAGCCGCTCCTGGGCGCGCTCATCAATCCTGGCCTTTTGCGCTACCTGGGCAGCAGCGCGCAGCGCGAAGTGCGCCGTGCCGTGCTGAGCCAGCTGATTCCGGGCGATGCCGACGTGGTCTACGACACGCGCTTTCTCGACAGCTTTTTTGCCGACGACACACGTGCCATTGCGCAGAACAGCAGTGTCTACGACTGGCGCCCGCAGGTGCCGGTGGCGCTGTTCCATGGCCGGAACGACCAGACCGTGCCCTACGCCAGCTCAGTCAACACCCTGCAAGCCATGCAGAGAACGGGCGCGAGCGATCTGGTTTCGCTGACCGATTGCCAAGCCACTCCGGCCGGCCACATTCCGTGCGTGCCACCGTTTGTGGCGTTCATGCTGGGGCGCGTTGGGGCTGTGGCGCAAGGGCTGTAGCTTCAGTTGCTTGCTGCCTGCAAGGCGGCGTCCACCGTCCTTTGCGCCTCGGCCAGAATCTGCGCCAGGTGCTCGGCCCCGCGGAAGCTTTCGCCGTAGATTTTGTAAATATCTTCGGTGCCGGACGGCCGCGCGGCATACCAGCCGCTGGGTGCGCTCACCTTGATGCCTCCGATGGCGGCGCCATTGCCGGGGGCCTGGGTGCACACGGAGGAGATGGCTTCTCCTGCAAGCGTGGTGGCGGTGATCTGATCGGCCGAAAGCGCAGCCAGCGCTTGTTTTTGCTGTGCGTTCGCCGGGGCCTCCACGCGGTCTGCGAAAGGCTCGCCCAAGTTCGCGGTCAAGGCCGCGTACAAGCGGCCAGGGTCGCTGCCGGTGACGGCGGTGATTTCAGCGGCCAACAGTGCGGCGGTCATGCCGTCCTTGTCCGTCGTCCACGCCGTCCCGTCGCGGCGCAAAAAGGCCGCGCCGGCGCTCTCTTCGCCGCCAAACCCCAGGCTGCCGTCCAGCAAACCCTGCGAGAACCACTTGAAGCCCACGGGCACGTCGAAGACTGCGCGCTTGAGCCTGGCGGCCACGCGCTCGATCAATTCGGTGGTCACCACCGTCTTGCCCACGGCTGCGTGCGCCCCCCATTGCGGCCGGTGGCGAAAGAGGTAATCGACCGCCACGGACAGGTATTGGTTGGGCGCCAGCAAGCCCGCGCTGGGGGTGACGATGCCGTGTCGGTCGTGGTCGGTGTCGCAGGCAAAACCGATGTCGAACCGGTCTTTGGTGGCAATGAGTCTTTGCATGGCGAAACGCGACGATGGGTCCATGCGGATCTGCCCGTCCCAGTCCAGCGTCATGAAGCCGAATTGTGGGTCCACCACCTCACTCAGCACGGTGAGATCGAGCCGCCAGCGCTCGGCAATCGCAGGCCAGTAATGCACGCCTGCGCCGCCCAGCGGGTCCACCCCCAAACGCAGGCCTGATACTCGAACGGCCTCCATGTCGATGGCGTGGTCGAGGTTGTCCACGTAGTGGCGCAGAAAGTCATGGCGGTGCGTGGTGCTGGCCCGCAGGGCCTGTGCAAGCGGCATGCGGCGCACGCCTTGCAGGCCCTGCTCCAGATAGCGGTTTGCAGCCGCGCCGATGGCCTGGGTAATGTCCGAACCGGCCGGGCCGCCGTGCGGCGGGTTGTACTTGAAGCCCCCGTCCCGCGGCGGGTTGTGCGAGGGGGTCACGACAATGCCGTCCGCCTGCGCAGCGCCGGAGCTGGAGTGGTTGCTGCGGTTGTGCACAAGGATGGCGTGCGAAACGGCCGGGGTCGGGGTGAACTCGCCGCCCGGCGCCAGCATCACCTCCACGCCATTGGCGGCAAGCACTTCGAGCGCGCTGTCGCAGGCCGGTTTGGACAGCGCGTGGGTGTCGATGCCCAGGAACAGCGGCCCGGCAATCCCCTGTGCGCGGCGGTGGTCGCAAATGGCCTGGGTGATGGCCAGAACATGCCACTCGTTGAACGACACATCCAACGCCGAACCACGGTGGCCCGAGGTGCCAAACGCCACGCGCTGCGCCGCCACGCTCGGGTCGGGGCGCTCGGACAAATAGGCGGCCAGCAGCTTGTCCACGTCGATCAGCACGGACGTTGGGGCGCTCTGGCCGGCCAAGGGGCTTTGGTGCGTGCCCATGACTCAGGCCTTCGTTTGGTGGCGGCGCAGTTGCTCTTGCGCAGCGCGCACCACGTGGGCGGCGTCGAATCCAAAATGGGCCATCACGTCCTTGCCCGGAGCCGACATGCCAAACGAGTGCATGGCCAAAATGGCGCCATGGCGGCCGACGTACCGATCCCAGCCCAGGCCGGAGCCGGCTTCTACCGAAACGCGCGCCTGTACTGCGTCGGGCAGCACGCTCTCCTGGTAGGCTGAATCCTGGCACTCGAACAGATCCCACGACGGCATGCTGACGACACGGGCGCGAACGCCCTCCTTTTTGAGTTGCTCGTACGCGGCAATGCACAGCGCCACTTCGCTGCCGGTGGCCAGCAGCAGCACCTCGGGCGAACCCCCCTCGCAATCGGCCAGCACGTAAGCGCCTTGGGCCAGGCCTGCAGCGCTGGCGTACTGCGTGCGGTCCAGCGTGGGCAGGGCCTGGCGCGAGAGCACCAGGCTGGTGGGGCCATCGGTGCGCTGCATGGCAATGCGCCAGGCCTCCACCGTCTCGTTGGCGTCGGCCGGGCGCAGCACGCGCATGCCGGGCATCGCGCGCAGTGAGGCGAGCTGCTCGATGGGCTGGTGGGTGGGACCGTCTTCGCCCAGCGCAATCAAGTCGTGCGTCCAGATGTAGGTGACGGGCAGGCCCATCATCGCGGCCAGGCGCATCGCGCCGCGCGCGTAGTCGGTGAAGATCAGAAAACCCGCCCCAAACGGCCGCAGCCCGGCGAGCGCCATGCCGCTTACGGCCGCACACATGGCGTGCTCGCGGATGCCGAAATGGAAATTGCGTCCGGCGAAATTGCGAGCGTCGGCTTTGGCGCGTTCGCTGTTGTCTGCAAGCGGCCCCGGCTCGAAGACACCTGCAAAATCGAAGGTCAGCGCTGTTTTGGTCGATGGCGAAAGGTCGGCCGCGCCGCCCAGCACCCAGGGCACCTGCTTGGCGATGGCGTTGAGTGTCTTGCCCGCCGCGTCGCGGCTGGAAACGCCTTTGGCACTGGCTTCAAAACTGGGCAATGGCGCGTCCCAGCCTTCGGGCAGCGTGCCCGCCTGCATGTGGTCAATCTGCTGTGCCAGGTCTGGGTACTGCGCCTGGTACTTTTGATGGAGCGCGTTCCAGGCTGCATGCGCGCGTGCACCGCGCTGGCCGAAGTGCGCCTTGAAGTGCTGGGGCACTTCGCTTGGCACCAGAAACTTGGCGTCCGGGTTCCAGCCATAGAACTCTTTGGTCAGCCGCACTTCGTCTTCGCCAAGGGCTTCGCCGTGGGCTTCCTTGGCGTCCTGCTTGTGCGGCGCGCCGTAGCCAATGTGGCTTTGCACGACGATGAGCGTCGGCAGGCTCGGCTGCAGGGCAAAGGTCTGGAGATGGGCAGACAGCTGCTCAATGGCGTTGGCATCCGCCACCTGCAGCACACGCCAGCCATAGGTCTCAAAACGCGCGCCCACGTCTTCCGTGAACGTGAGTCCCGTGGCGCCTTCGATGGTGATGCGATTGCAGTCGTAAATCCAGCATAGGTTGGCGAGCTGCAAATGGCCTGCCAGCGAAGCCGCCTCGGCGCTGATGCCTTCCATCATGTCGCCGTCGCTTGCCAGGGCGTACACCTTGTGGTCGAACAGCGTGAAGCCGGGGCGGTTGTAGGTCGCGGCCAGCCAAGCCTCGGCAATTGCCATGCCGACCGACGTGGCCACGCCCTGACCCAGCGGGCCAGTGGTGGTCTCGACGCCCGTCGTCCAGCCATGCTCGGGGTGGCCGGTGCAGCGGCTGCCGAGCTGCCGAAAGCTTTTGATCTCGTCCAGCGTGACCGCTTTGCCCAGCGAGCCTCGCGCATCGCTGCCGCTGCCGGGCTGTACGTCACCCAGGTACAGCAGGCCGTAGAGCAGGGCGCAGGCGTGGCCCGGCGAGAGCACGAAGCGGTCGCGATTCGGCCAGGCGGGCGCGTGCGGGTCGTAGTTCAGGAAGCGCTGCCACAGGCAGTAGGCCGTGGGCGCCGCGCCCATGGGCGTTCCGGGGTGGCCGGAGTCGGCCTTTTGCACCATGTCGATGGCCAGGGTGCGCAGCGTGTTGATGCACAGCTGGTCCAGCTCCGTGGCGGGGGCCGTGGCGGCTGTGGTGGCCATGGTGTCGCGTTCAGTCATCAAATCTCCTTGCGCAGTTGGCGGTAGCGGCGCATCAGCGCGTTGGTGGAGCTGTCGTGCGCCAGTTGCGGCGCATCAAAGGCGGCCAGCTCTTTTGCCGTGGTGCCCGCCAGAACCTTGCCCAGTTCCACGCCCCATTGATCGAACGAGTCGATGTTCCAGACCACGCCTTGCGTGCACACGCTGTGCTCGTACAGCGCCACCAGAGCGCCCAGCGAGTGCGGGCTCAAGCGCTCGGCCAGCAAGCTGCTGCTGGGGCGGTTGCCTTCGAAGGTGCGGTGCGGGGCAACGCCAGTGTCTGCGCCTTCGCTGAGTACCTGCTGCAAGGTTTTGCCGAAGGCCAGCGCCTCGGTCTGCGCGAAGAAGTTCGCCATCAGCAGGTTGTGCTGGCTGTCGCTGCCGCTGGCGTCTGGGGCGAGCGGGTTGAGCGTCTGGCAAAAACCGATGAAGTCACACGGCACCAGCGGCGTGCCCTGGTGCAGCAGTTGGTAGAACGAGTGTTGGCCGTTGGTTCCGGGCTCGCCCCACACAATGGGTGAGGTGGCGTAGTTCACACGTGCACCGGCCAGCGTCATGTGCTTGCCGTTGCTCTCCATCGTGAGCTGCTGCAGGTAGGCCGGGAAACGGCTCAGGTACTGCGCATAAGGCAGCACGGCCTGTGTTTGCGTACCCAGGAAATTGGTGTTCCACACGGCCAGCAGGCCCATCAGCACCGGCAGGTTCTGCGCCAGCGGCGCGCTTTTGAAATGCTCGTCCATGGCGTGAAAGCCGGCCAGCATTTCGCCGAACTGCACCGGCCCAATGGCCACCATGAGCGAGAGGCCAATGGCCGAATCCATGGAGTAGCGCCCGCCCACCCAGTCCCAGAACCCGAACTTGTGCTCGGGTGCAATGCCGAACCTGGCGACGCCCTCGGCGTTGGTGGACACCGCCACGAAGTGCTTGGCCACCGCCGCGTCGCTGCCCAGTTGCGCCACGCACCAGGCGCGCGCGGCGTGCGCGTTGGTCAGTGTCTCCAGCGTGGTGAAGGTCTTGGAGCAGACGATGAACAGCGTTTCGCCCGCGTCCAGGTCGCGCGTGGCCTCGAACAGTGCTGTCGCGTCCACATTGGAGACAAAGCGGCATTGCAGGTCGCGCTGGCTGTAGTGGCGCAGTGCCTCGTACGCCATCACCGGCCCCAGGTCCGAGCCGCCAATGCCGATGTTGATGACGGTGCGAATGCGCTTGCCACTGTGGCCGCGCCACTGGCCGCTGCGGACGGCGTCGGCAAACGCTGCCATGCGGCGCAGCACGGCGTGCACTTCGGGCACGACATCGACGCGGTCCACCAGAATCTGCGTGCCCTCGGGCGCGCGCAAGGCCGTGTGCAGGGCCGCGCGGTGCTCGGTGGTGTTGATGGCGTCGCCGCGAAACATGGCGGCGATGCGCTCGCTCATGCCGCACTGCTGGGCCAACTGGAGCAGCAGGCGCAGGGTGTCGTCCGTGATGCGCTGTTTTGAGTAATCGAGGTACCACCCTGCGGCCTCTGCGCACAGACGCTCGCCCCGGCCGGGGTCGCTGGCAAACAGCTCGCGCAGGTGCTTCCCGCGTATCTGTTCATGGTGGGCGGTGAGTGCCTGCCACGCCGGCGAGCTTGTCAGTTTGGGCAGCGTGCGCGGTGCCTTGGAATCGGTCATGGGTCGGTCTTCGCAGAGGAAGGCGTGGCTTTGTCGGCAAGGTTGTCCAGCAGCTTGGCCCAGGACTGCGAAAACGACTCAGCGCCTTCGCGCTGCAATTGCTCAGCGAGTGCGTCGATGTCGATGCCCGCCTCGCGGCATTGGGCGATGGTGGTGTCGCCGCCATCGCCTTGCAGGCTTGGCTGCACCTTGCCGTGATCAGAAAACGCAAACAGCGTTTTTTCGGGCAGGGTATTGATGGTGTCGGGCGCGGCCAGCGCCTCGACGTACAGGGTGTCGGGCGCCGCAGGGTCTTTTGTGCCGGTACTCGCCCACAGCGGGCGCTGCACATGCGCGCCAGCGGAGGCGAGTTGGTGCCAGCGCGGCGCGGCCAGCAGCTCGCGGTAGGCGCGGTAGGTCTGCGCCGCCACCGCAATGCCCAGGCGGTTGTGCAGCGCGCCCGGCAGCCGCTTGTTGGCGGCCACGTCCCAGCGGCTGACGAAGAGCGAGGCCACCGAACTCACCTTCGGGTCCAGCCCTGCGGCCACGCGCCGCTCGATGCCGCGCAGATACGCCTCGGCTGCCGCCTGGTACTGCGCTGCCGAAAACAGCAGCGTGACGTTGACTGGCACGCCGGCAAAAATCGATGCTTCTATGGCCACCACGCCCTCGGGCGTGCCGGGAATCTTGATGTACAGGTTCGGCCGGTCGGCCAGCTGGTGCAGGTGCACCGCCGCCGCAACCGTACCCTTGGCATCGTGCGCCAGCAGCGGCGAGACTTCCAGCGACACCCAGCCGTCCACACCGCCCGTGGCCTCGAACACCGGGCGAAACAGGTCGGCGGCGCGGCGCAGGTCGGCAATGGCCAGGTCGAAGAACAGCGTTTCGCCCGCCTGGCCCTTGGCCGTGCCGTGCGCGATGGCCGCGTCATACGCGTCCGAGGTGCCGATGGCGTGCTCGAAGATGGTCGGGTTCGAGGTCAGCCCGGTAATCGAATACTGCGTGATGTAGCGCGCCAGCGCGCCGCTGTCGAGCAGGGGGCGGGTGATGTTGTCGAGCCAGAGACTCTGGCCCAGTTCGTGAAGTTGTTGCGTCGCTTTCATGGGGTGTCCTTTGCGGGAAGGGTGGGGTTGTGCCAGCCGCCATGCGCATTCATCAGCGCATCGGCTGCGGCGGGGCCCCAGCTGCCTTGTGGGTAGGGCGTGGCGGGCGTGTGTTCGGTGAGCACTGGGTCCACCACGCGCCAGGCGGCTTCAATGGCGCCTTCGCTGGCGAACAAGGCGGCGTCGCCCGCCATGGCGTCGCCCAGCAAGCGCTCATAGGGGCTTTGCTCGCCGGCGTCTTCTTCGACCAACACCAGTTCCTTTTGCTCGCCGGTAAAGGCTTTGCCGACGCGCTTGACGCGTGCCGCCAGGGCAATCACCGAATGGGGCGAGAGGCGAAAGCGCAGGTGGTTCACCTCGTCTCCGCCCGCGCCGGCATCGTCAAACAGCCGCACGGGTGGGGGTTCGAGCCGCACCAGCACTTCGCAGGCGGTGGTGGGCAGGCATTTGCCCGAGCGCAGAAACCAGGGCACGCCGGCCCAGCGCCAGGAGTCGATGGACAGGCGCAGTGCGCAAAAAGTCTCCACGTCGGAGTCGCCTGCCACCTGCCCTTCATCACGGTAGCCCTGGTACTGGCCGCGCACCAGGTCTTCGGGCCGCAAGGGCCGCATGGCGTTCAAGACCTGGAACTTCTCGGCCTCCACCGCGCTGAAGTGCTGGCCGCCCGGCGGCTCCATGGCCAGCAGGGCGACGATTTGCAGCACGTGGTTTTGCACCACGTCGCGCAGGCAGCCTGCGCTTTCATAAAAACCGCCCCGGCCCTGCACGCCAAAATCTTCGGCCAGGGTGATCTGCACGCTTTTGACGTGCTGGCGGTTCCACAGCGGCTCCAGGAAGGTGTTGGCAAAGCGGAAGTACAGCAAATTCATGATCGCTTCCTTGCCCAGGAAGTGGTCGATGCGAAAGATGGCGTTGTCGGCAAACACTTCGCACGCCACTTTATTGAGCGCACGCGCCGAGGCCAGGTCGCGGCCAAAGGGTTTCTCGATGACGACGCGGGCGTCCTGTGCCAGGCCCGCAGCGCCGAGGCTGCGGATCACCACCGGGAACAGCGCGGGCGGAATGGCGAGGTAGTGCGCTGGCCGCCGGGCGTTGCCCAGGGCCTTTTTCAGTGCGTCGAAAGTGGCGCTGTCCTGGTAGTTGCCGCTGACGTACTGCAACTGCGCGAGGAAGCTATTGAGCTCGCTACCCGCTGCCGCTGCCCCAGAGGCCTGCACACTGGCGCGCGCGCGTTCGCGAAATTCTTCATGGCTCCAGGGCGACGAGGCGACGCCGATGACGGGCACGTTCAGATCGCCACGCAGGTGCAGTGCGTAGAGGGCCGGCAAGACTTTTTTGTGCGCCAGGTCGCCCGTGGCGCCAAACACCACCAGGGCGTCGGAGCGGGCGGGTGGCTGCGTGCCGTCGTGCGCCATGTCAATCCCCATTCGTAGGTAGGGGGCCGGTCTTTTCCACATGCCCGCCAAACTCATGCCGTATGGCCGATTGCACGCGGTTGGCAAAGTCGGCCTCGCCGCGCGAGCCAAAGCGGGCGTAGAGCGCGGCGCTGAGCACCGGCGCGGGCACGGCGGCGTCAATGGCGGCCTGCACCGTCCAGCGGCCTTCGCCGGAATCGGAGACGCGGCCGGCAAAGCCGTCGAGCTTGGGGTCGGCGGCCAGCGCCTCGGCGGTCAAATCGAGCAGCCAGGAGCCAATCACGCTGCCGCGCCGCCACAGCTCGGTGATCTCGGGCAGGTCCAGCGCGTACTGGTAGTGCTCGGGGTGGCGCAGCGGCGTCGTTTCGGCATCGACTTCGTGCTGGAGTTTGCCCACATTGGCGTGGTGCAGGATGTTCAGCCCCTCGGCGTAGGCGGCCATGATTCCGTATTCAATGCCGTTGTGCACCATCTTCACAAAGTGGCCCGCGCCGTGCGGGCCGCAGTGCAGCCAGCCGCGCTCTGCGGTGCTGCTGCCCGCCTTGCGGCCAGGGGTGGCGGTAAGCGCGCCGGCGCCGGGCGCGAGGGTCTCGAAAATTGGCGCCAATTGGGCGACGGCCTCGTCCTTGCCGCCCACCATCTGGCAGTAGCCGCGCGTGAGGCCGGCCACGCCGCCGCTGGTGCCCACGTCGAGGTAGTGGATGCCCTTGGCCTCCAGGGCAGCGGCGCGGCGCACCCGAGTTCGACACCAAGCTCCGTAAGCTATTGATCTGTATAGGGCGAGCCTTCCGGCCTGCCACTACAACAGGGGCATTTGAGCGTCGTGGACGGGTTTCTTGATCTTGAGTGCGGCCAGCACT
>JAGNYI010000035.1 GCA_017985015.1 Giesbergeria sp.
GCCAGCATGGCAATGATCACGGTGGACGCCTGCGCATAGTGAAAGAGCGATAGCTCGACGTACAGCAACTGGCCCAGCCCGCCCGCGCCCACAAAGCCAAGGATGGCGGCCATGCGGATGTTCATTTCCCAGCGGTACAGCGTGTAGGCGATGAGCTGCGGCGCCGCGCTGGGCAGGGTGCCGTAGAGAAAAGCCAGGCCGCCGTTGGCGCCGGCAAGGCGCAGGGCCCGGGCCGGGGCAGCGCTGGCGTTGACCAGTGCCTGCGCATACAGGCGGCCCAGCACCCCTGCCGTGTGCAGTGCCAGCGCCAGCGTACCGGCAAAGGGGCCCAGGCCCACGGCCAGCACGGTCAGCGTGGCCCACACCAGTTCGGGCACAGACCGCAAGGTATTGAGCAGCCCTGTCCAGGGCAGGCGCCATTGGGGCAGGGCCATGAGCAAACCTGCTGCGGCGGCCAGCAAGGTGCCGACCACCGAAATGGCCAGGGTTTCCCAGGTGCCCAGCAGCACCTTGCCGAGCCAGTCGGACGACAGGTCGGGCGGGAAAAAACCCGTGACGAAGGCGGCAATGGAATGCACCGATTCGGTCGAAAACAGCCCAAGCAAAGGCATGTCGAGCAGCGCAAAGCTCGCTGCAATGCCCGTCAGCACGGCCAGCACGAAGCCCACGCTGCGCCAGCCCCAGGGCGAGGCGCGCGCTGCGGGCGGCATGTCGAGCGCGCGGTGCAGCCAGCCCGACAGCGCATCGGCGCCCAGCACCAGCAGCATGAAGGTGACGAGGATGGTGGCCGCTTCGCCGCCGTTGAGCATCTTCATGGCCTGGTCCATCAACTGCCCCAGGCCGCCGGCACCAACAAAACCCATCACCACCGAGGCGCGGATGGCGCATTCCCAGCGGTACACCGTGTAGCTGGCCAGCTCCTTCGAGGCCTGCGGCAGCAGGCCGTAGAGGATGGCCACAGGGCGGCGCGCGCCGCAGAGGCGCAGCGCCTGCGCAGGCAGCGGGTCCACCGACTCAAGAATTTCCGCCACCACCTTGGCCAGCATGCCGCCGTAGGTCAGCCCCAGGGCCAGCACGCCGGCCGCCGGCCCGAGCCCAAAGACGCGCACGAACAACAGCGCCCAAACGAGTTCGGGAATGCCGCGCAGCAGCGTCAGCACGCCGCGCGACACCGGGTTGAGGCTGCGCTGCTCGCGCCCGGCGGCGCTCGCCAGATAGGCCAGGGGCAGCGCCAGCAGCCAGGCCAGGGCCATTCCGGCGGTGGCAATGGCCAGCGTTTCCAGCGTGGCGCGTGCCAGGTAGTGCAGGAACTCCGCGCCCGTCTCGGGCGGCAGGAAGCCCGCCAGAAAGTGGCCAATGACCTGCAGGTTGGAGGGGTCGAGCAGCGCGGCGGGGTGGACCTGCGCGGTCTGCAGCAACGGCCACAGCACAAGCAGCGCCAGGGCCGCGCCTTGCAGGCGCCGTCCGGCCGCCGGATCGCGTCGGGCCAGGTTCATCGGCACCCTGCCACGGGATCGACGAGGTGTTGCGCGCCAGCCATGGTGTGGCTGCGCGGCTTGGCGAGCGTCGGCAGCTCCTGCCCTTCGCTCGCGTACAGCGTATGCAGCAGCGCGTCGTCGACCTCGCGGGCCGGCAAGTCAAAGGCAATGCGTCCGGCCTTGATGCCGACAATGCGCGCAAAGCAATTCAGTGCCAGATCCACCGCATGCAGGCTGGCCACCAGAGTGGCGCCGCGCGCGGCGGCGTCGTCCACCAGCAGCCGCACGGTGGCCAGGGCGAGCACGGGGTCCAGGGCCGCCACCGGCTCATCGGCCAGCACCAGATCCGCCTGCTGGTAGAGCACGCGCGCAATGCCCACGCGCTGCAATTGGCCACCCGAGAGCGCATCGCAGCGCGCAAACAGCTTGTCGGCCAGATCCACGCGCTCCAGAGCGGCGCGTGCACCGGCGATATCCATGGGGTAGGCCAGGGAGGCGAGCGATTTCCAGGCGGGCCACTGCCCGAGCTGGCCGGCGAGCACGGCGGTCACCACGCGCTGCCGGCCGGGCAGGGGAGGCGCCTGGTGCACCGTACCAATGCGTGCGCGCAAGGCGCGGCGCGCCGACGGCGACGAGGCGGGTAGCGTTGCGCCAAGCACCGTGGCGCTCCCGCTGCGGGAAGCCAATGCCGTGCCCAGCACGGAGAGCAGCGAGGTTTTTCCGGCGCCCGAGGGCCCGATCAAGGCCAGGCATTCGCCCGCCCGGGCTTGCAGCGAAATGTCCTGCAGGGCGACAAAGCCATTGGCGTGGGCCAGTTCCACGCGGTTCAACTGAAAACTCATACAGGTGCCTGCGCAAGCGCGGCCTTGTGACCAGCCTTACTTGAGCAAACCCGCCGACAGGGCCGCTTTTTCAATGCCGTCGTAGTTTTCCTTGGCTGTTGGAATGAACTTGCTTGCCCGTTGCAGCGCCAGAATCTCCTTGTGCTGGGGATTGGCCGGGTCCAGTTGGAGGAAGGCCTGGGTGAGCTTCGCGATCAGCGCTGGGTCCAGATCGCCGCGCACGGTCCAGTTGTAGTCAAAGTAGGGCGGTGTGGTGGCAAACACGCGCACCTTGCTGGTGTCCACCTTCTTTTGCTCTACCAGTTTCTCCCACACCGAGGCGTTCAGCACGCCGGCCTGGACCTTGCCGGAAGCCACAAAGGCTGCGGTGGCGTCGTGGGCGCCCGAGTAGGCAACATTTTTGAAGTCTTTCTCTGGTGTCAGCCCCGCTTGCTGCAGGAAATAGCGCGGCATCAGGCTGCCCGACGTGGACGAAGGCGCACCAAAGGCAAAGCTTTTGCCTTTGAGGTCTGCGAGCGACTGGATGTCCGCCTGGGCGGTGATGAACTTCGAGGTGAACTTGGCGTCCTCCTCGCGCTGCACGATGGGGATGGCCGTGCCGTTGGTGCGGATCTTGGCCTGCACAAAGGTAAAGCCTCCCAGCCAAGCCATATCGAGCTTGCCGTTGGCGAGCGACTCCACCACCGCTGCGTAGTCGGAAACGGGCGTGAACACCACTTTCATGCCGGTCTGTGCGGCCAGGTAGTCGCCCAGCGGGGCGAACTTGCGCTGCAGTTCGGTAGGGGCTTCGTCGGGAATGGCCGAGACGCGCAGTACCTTGTCGGCCGCGCTTGCAGGTAGGCAAGTCAGGGTGGACGCAAAGGTGGCGAGGGCGGCGCAGCACAGCAGCGCCTGCTTGAGCGCCGAGCGGCGCGCAGGAATAGAGGTCATGACAAATTCCGTTTTTAAGCAGCCACCGCTGTGCGGAGTCACAGCGGTTTAAAAAGGCGCCGAAGCGCCGAGAGGATGAGCGCCGCATGCACGCCGCGCCCCTGCATTGTCGCGGATGTGGTCCGACACCGTGCGGCGCCGCGCTGGCGCTTGCCTTTTTGTTACCTCACCGGTTCAACCCGCCTCTAGAATCCGGCCCCCATGGGTGAAAACCCTGAGTCGCTAACGCAGGTCGAGAAAGGCACATGGATTTGGTATCGAGAAACTTCACGCTGGGCTACAACCCCGCCCTGGACGGGCTGCGCGGTGTCGCCATCCTGCTGGTGGTCCTGTCGCACGCGCATGTGCCGCTGTTTGACGGTGCGTTTCTGGGCGTGGATCTGTTTTTTGTCTTGAGCGGCTTTCTCATCACCTCGCTGCTGCTGCTGGAGCGCCAGGCCCATGGGCGCATCGACTATGTGCGCTTCTACAGGCGCAGGCTCCTGCGCCTGATGCCCGCGCTGGCCTTGTTTCTGGGCACCTACTGCCTGGTGGCGCCGCTGCTCTGGCCGGGGCTGGACGACGTCTATCGGGATGCGCTGGTCTCTCTGGCCTACCTGGCCGACTACGGCATTGCCTTCTTCGACAGCCCGGGCACGCTGCTGCACATGTGGTCTCTTTCGGTGGAAGAGCATTTTTACCTGGTGTGGCCGCCGCTGCTGATGTTCCTGGTTCGCTTTTCCCGGCCAGGTCAGGTCTGGCGCCCCATCGCGCTTCTCTACCTGCTCAGCTGGTTGTGGCGATTGTTGTGGGTGGCGCACGGCCAGCAGTTCTACGAGATCTTTTTTCGTTTCGACACGCGTGCTTCTGGCTTGCTGGCGGGCAGCTTGTTGGCGGCGCTGATGCACGAACGCCCTGCGTTCCTGCGCTGGCTGCAGGAACGACTGCCGCTGGCCATGTGGTTGCCCCTGGCCGTTCCCTTGTTGATGGAGCTGGGCTGGGACAACCAGGGCGCCATGGTCTGGGGCATCACGGTGGTGGAACTGGCCACCATGGTGCTGCTGGTGGCCGCGCAGCAGCGTTCGGGTCTGGTGTACGAGATGCTGAGCGCACCCACGCTGGTCAAGCTGGGCACGCTGTCGTACGGCGTCTATTTGTGGCACTACCCGGTGGTGCGCTATTTGCGCGCCGATTTCTCCTGGCCGGTGGTCGTCGTTCTGACTCTCGCCATCTCTATCGCACTGGCCGCGCTCTCGCTGCATACGATCGAGCGCTGGGCGATGCGCTACCGCGATCGGAACACCGGGCAGGGCGAAGCAGGCGGGACCGCACCGGGCCTGGGCAAGGCCGCCCCGCGATGGAGGGGCGCGGCGCTCGTCGCCCGGGGTTGAGGCGCACAGACGTTCAACCTAGAAACGGCAGTTGACCGCTTCGTACCGTATGCCAAGCCGCATGGAATCGTTCGTTGATGGCTTCGATGACGTTCACCTGATGGGTGAGAGCGCTATGTACCCGCCAGCACCGCGCTCAGGGCGCCATGCGGCGTTGCTCCTCCTTGCGGGCAGGAGCCCGCCGCGTCGTCTCGTCTTGCCTGACACCCTGATCACGGCACCGGCGGGCGCATCCAACTGCCGTTTCTAGGTTCAATCGCCAGCGCGACAGTGCGCTGGTGTGCAAAGCCGCAGAATGGAATGCTTCTCGATTGCTGGGCCAGTCCGGCCAGCGTCACGCACGCCAGAACTTCCAAGGAGACCCCATGACCCGCACCATCCAGCAACTCTTTGACCTGACCGGAAAGACGGCACTCGTCACCGGAGGCTCACGTGGCCTGGGCCTGCAGATGGCGCACGCGCTGGGCGAGGCGGGGGCGCGCGTCATGCTCAGTTCGCGCAAGGCCGGCGACCTGGAAGAGGCAGTCGCGCAGTTGCAGGCGGCCAACATTGATGCCCGCTGGATAGCCGCCGATTGCGCGCAGGAAGCCGAAATCCACCGCCTGGCCAGCGAGACGATGGAGCGCATGGGCGACATCGACATTCTGGTCAACAACGCCGGCGCCACCTGGGGCGCCCCGGCCGAGGACCACCCGCTGGAGGCCTGGGACAAGGTCATGAACCTCAACGTGCGCGGTTATTTCATCTTGAGCCAGCATGTCGCCAAGCACAGCATGATTGCGCGCCAACGCGGCAGCATCATCAACGTGGCGTCCATTGCCGGGCTGGGCGGGAACCCGCAGGGCATGAACACCATTGCCTACAACACCTCCAAGGCAGCGGTGATCAACTTCACGCGCACGCTGGCGGGCGAATGGGGCAAGTACGGCATCCGTGTCAACGCCATCTGCCCGGGCTTCTTCCCGAGCAAGATGACCGCGGGTCTCCTTAAAGCTCTGGGCGAAGAGAACCTCAAGGCCCACGCGCCGCTGGGCCGCCTGGGCGATGACGAAGATTTGAAAGGCCTGTGCGCGTTGTTTGCGTCGGATGCCGGCAAGCACATCACGGGCCAGCACCTTGCGGTGGACGGCGGTGTGAGCGCCCTGGTCGGAGGCTGAATAGTGTTCAACCCCCTGAGGCGCTGCGCGCCTCGGTTCTCCCGCCGCAGGCGTCCGCTCTTCGGGGCAGTCCAAGCCTGCGCTGGCAGGCTCGGAGCCGCTGCCCCTCAGCCCCTTCTCTCGCACAGCTGCGCCATGCGGGAAGGGGGACGCCACCGGTGCGGCGGGGCGGCCCTTGCACGGTGGCCGCTGGCTTGTGCCGCGCCAGTTTTGGCCGCTGCAATTTTGAGGACGAATCTTGCTTGATTTTGGTGTTGAAATCCCTTTCGTCGAGCTGCTGGGCTTCGAGCTGGTGCGCATGCAGGATGGCGAATCCGAGCTGCACTACGAGGCGCGGCCGGAGCACCTCAACTCATTTGGCGTCACGCACGGCGGCGCCTCGATGACGCTGCTGGACGTGGCCATGGCAACAGCGGCGCGCAGTGTTGCGCCCGAAATGGGCGTGGTCACCATCGAGATGAAGACCAGCTTCATGCAGGCGGCCCAAGGTCCATTGGTTGCCAAAGGCCGCTTGATCCACCGTACAGCCACCATGGCATTTACCGAAGCGACGGTTTTTGACGCCAAGGGGCGGCCGTGCACCCACGCCACCGGCACCTTCAAGTACGTGCGGCGCCTGCCGGTGGGGCCGGGCTACGCCAACGAGCTGCGTGCCATCGCCACCGATTGACCCTGGGTCTGCACCACAACGAAATTTCAGGTCAAATTGGCCTCTAGCGCTTGATGGGTCTGCATGAGCAGCTATCAAATATATAGTTTTTACCTGTTTCAAGGAGTGTTTCATGCCCCGCAACCAGCAAATCCATCTCGACAACCGCCCCCAAGGCGAGGCCGTGGCCAGCAACTTCAAGCTTGTCGCTACCGACACATCTGCGTTGCAGGATGGCCAGGTCCTGGTGCGCAACCATTACCTGAGCCTGGACCCCTACATGCGCGGCCGCATGAACGACGCCAAGAGCTACGCCCAGCCCCAGCCCCTGGGCGAAGTCATGCAGGGCGGCACCGTGGGCGAAGTGGTCGAGAGCCGCAGCCCCAAGTTCGCCGTGGGCGACAAGGTGGTGGGCTTTGGCGGCTGGCAGGAGTACAGCGTGGTCGACGCCAACCAACCCGGCTCCTTGAAAAAGGTGGACACGACCCACGTGCCGCTGTCGCACTACCTGGGCGCCGTCGGCATGCCCGGCGTCACGGCCTGGTACGGCCTGGTGAAAATCATTGCGCCCAAGGAGGGCGATACCGTGGTGGTCAGCGCTGCTACGGGCGCCGTGGGCAGCGCCTTTGCCGCCCTCGCCAAGGCGCGCGGCTGCCGCGTGGTGGGCATTGCCGGTGGCCCCGACAAATGCAAATACGCCGTGGACGAGCTGCACTTTGACGCCTGCATTGACTACAAGCAGCACAGCGATGGCAAGGCCATGGGTCAGGCGCTGAAAGAAGCCTGCCCCAAGGGCATCGACGGCTACTTCGAGAACGTGGGCGGCTGGATCATGGACGCTGTCATGCAACGCATGAACGCCTTTGGCCGCATTGCGCTGTGCGGGATGATCGCCGGTTACGACGGCGCGCCGCTGCCCATGGCGCACCCGGCACTCATCCTGGTCAGCCGTCTGAAACTCGAAGGCTTCATCGTCAGCGAGCACATGGAAGTCTGGCCCGAGGCGCTGACCGAGCTGGGCACACTTGTTGCCACCGGCAAGCTGCGCCCACGCGAGAGCGTGGCCCAGGGCATTGCCGCCGCGCCCGAGGCATTTTTGGGCCTGCTCAAGGGCAAGAACTTCGGCAAACAGGTCGTCAAACTGGTCTGAACACCCGCGTCGAGCCATGCCCACCGCCGTGCATTGGACCTGCAAACGCTTCGATGACCTGGGCGTGCACGCCCTGCACGACGCGCTGGCCCTGCGCTGCCGGGTGTTCATTCTTGAGCAAGGCCCGTACCAGGACCCCGATGCCGCCGACAGGCAGGCATGGCACCTGCTGGGCTACGGCGCCGCGGGCCAACTCCAGGCCTGCCTGCGCGTGGTGGACCCTGGCGCCAAGTTTGCCGAGCCCTCCATTGGCCGTGTGGTGACGGCGCCCGAGGCACGCGGCCAGGGCCTGGGCCGTGTGCTGATGGCCGAGGGCCTGGCGCGCTGCGCTCAGATGTGGCCGGGCAGGGCGGTGCGCATCAGTGCGCAGGCGCATCTGCAAGGCTTTTATGGCGGGCTGGGCTTTGTGCCGGCGGGCGCGCCCTACCTGGAAGACGGTATTCCCCACATCGAAATGCTGCGCCCCGCTGGGGTTGGAGATCTTGCATGACCACAGAACTCATCCTGCACCACTATCCCTCGTCGCCGTTTGCCGAGAAAGTCCGCCTCGTGCTGGGCTTCAAGCAACTGCCCTGGAAGTCCGTCATCATCCCCAGTGTCATGCCCAAACCCGACGTGGTGGCGCTCACGGGTGGCTACCGGCGCACGCCTGTGCTGCAGATCGGCGCCGACATTTACTGCGACACCAGCCTGATCTGCGAAGTGCTCGAACATGCGCAGCCCGAACCCGTGCTGTACCCACCGCACTTGAAGGGCGTCTCCCGCGTCTTCGCCCAATGGGCCGACAGCACCTTGTTCTGGACGGCAATGGCCTGGAACATGCAGCCCAAGGGCGTGGCCGCGCTGTTTGCCAAGTTGCCGCCCGAAGCCGGGGCTGCCTTTGCCGAAGACCGCAAGGCCATGAGCGTGAACATGACGCGCTTGCGCACGCAAGATGCGGCTGCTGCCTACCGCTCCTACCTGCGGCGCATTGCGCACATGGTGGAAGAGCACGATTTCCTGTTTGGCGCCGAGCCCTGCGTGGCCGACTTTGCCACCTACCACCCGTTGTGGTTCACGCGGGTGTGCACGCCGTCCGTGGCCGATGTGTTCGACCATGTACCGGCGGTGCTTGAATGGATGGACCGCATCGCCGCACTCGGCCATGGCCGCATGGAGAAGTTCACTGCCCAGGACGCCATTACCGTGGCCGCTGGCGCCGAGCCGTTGCCGCACATGAGCGAAATCTTCCAGGACGAGCATGGCATTGCCCTGGGCAGCGAAGTCACCGTGGCCCCCGAGAGCTTTGGCCCCGAGGCCACGCAGGGCACGCTGGTGGCCGCTACCCGCACCCGCTACACGCTGCGGCGCCAAGATCCGCGCGCTGGCACCGTGCATGTCCATTTCCCCCGCATCGGTTATGTCTTGCGACCATCCCCGTGAGCGGCTTTGCCGCTTCCCCCTGGTCTGGGCCGTTTCGGCTTCAAGGGCAGTGCCCTAAGGCAATGCCGAACAAGTCCCTCACGTGCCGCGCATCCGCACCTCGGGCGGTCTGCGGCGTTGCAAATCCTCGCCATAGCTGCCGCTATGACTGCGGTTTGCGCCTTGCATCCCATCCCGATGCACGGCGCGCGTCATCGCGGTGACTTATTCAGCATCGCCCTAAATAACCTATCGAAAGAAAGAGACACCCACATGATTGAAGATTTCGCAGGCAAGACCGCAGTTCTGACTGGAGCAGGCTCGGGCTTTGGGCTGGAGTGCGCGCGCATTGGCATGCAGCGCGGCATGAACCTGGTGCTGGTGGATGTGCAGCAGGACGCCCTTGACGCCGCCGAATCCGAGGCCATCGCCGCGGGCTGCCAGGTGCTGGCGCGGCGTGTGGATGTGTCCGATGCGGCGCAAATGGAGCAGCTCGCCCAGGCCGTGCAAGAGCGCTTTGGCGCGCCGCACTTCGTCTTCAACAACGCCGGCGTGGGTGCGGGCGGCCTGGTGTGGGAAAACTCGGTGGCCGATTGGAACTGGGTGCTGGGCGTGAACCTCTGGGGCGTGATCCATGGCGTGCGCCTCTTCACCCCCCTGATGCTGGCTGCCGCCAAGCAGGATGCGGCGTGGCGTGGCCACATCGTCAACACCGCCAGCATGGCGGGGCTCCTGGCGCCGCCCAACATGGGCATCTACAACGTCAGCAAGCACGCCGTGGTGAGCCTGACCGAAACGCTGTACCAGGATTTGTCGCTGGTGACGGACCAGGTGGGCGCCAGCCTGCTGTGCCCGTTTTTCGTGCCCACCGGCATCAGCCAGAGCCACCGCAACCGGCCCGCCACCCTGGCAGCCGACAAGCCCACGCAAAGCCAGATCATCGGCCAGGCGATGAGCGACAAGGCCGTGGGCAGCGGCAAGATCACCGCCGCCGAGGTGGCGCACAAGGTGTTCGACGCCGTGGCCAGCGGCCAGTTCTACATCTTCAGCCACCCCAAGGCGCTGGCCTCGGTGCAGACGCGGATGGAAGATGTGGTGCAGGCGCGCAACCCCACCGATCCCTTTGCCGACAAGCCCGAGCTGGGCCAGCAACTGCGGGCACAACTGCGAGCGGGTTGAATTTTGAAGCCAAATCGGCCTCCAGCGCTTATCAGGAAAGCGTGAGCAGCTATCAAAAATGAAGTGATGAACACGCCCGCAGGCCACGCCTTGTTCGATACTGCCATCGGCCCCTGCGGCATTGCCTGGGGGCCGCGCGGCATTGCGGGCGTGCAGTTGCCTGAGGCCGATGCAGAGGCCACGCGTGCACGCCTGCTGCGCTATACGGGCCCGCTGCCGGAAGCGGCGCCGCCGCCTGAGGTGCGCGCAGCCATCCGCGAGATCGCCGCGCTGCTGGCCGGCGAGCCGCACGATATGAGCGGCATCGTGCTCGACATGGCCCCCCTGACCGATTTCCAGCGCCGTGTCTACGCGTTGGCTTGCGCCATTCCTGCGGGCCAGACGCGCACCTACGGTGAGTTGGCGGCGGATCTGGGCGGCAGGCACCTGGCGCGCGCCGTGGGCCAGGCGCTGGGCTTCAACCCGTTCGCTCCCGTGGTGCCCTGCCACCGCATCCTGGCAGCGGGCCAGCGGCCGGGCGGGTTTTCTGCCCACGGCGGGGCTGCCACCAAGCTGCGCATGCTGGCGGCCGAGGGGGCCGCGCCGCAGGGCGGCACGGGCTCGCTTTTTTGACCTTGTCCGCGGTGGGTCAGCCGCGTACCGCGTGAGCGGGCCGTCGCCCAGATCACGACAATCCCCACATGTCATGTCCGCTTCCGAACCGCCGCGTGGTGGATCTTTCCGCATGAGCACCGCGTCAGGCCGGCCCAGTCGAGTGAGCAGCGCAGCGCACGGCGTGGCGCCACTGCCCGAATCGCCCGACGGCCTGCCTCAGCCCGAGCGCGGCCGCGCCATGCTGGTCATTATTCTGGGCATCACCATGGCGGTGCTGGACGGCAGCATCGTCAATTTGGCGCTGCCAGGCATTGCCCGCGAGTTGCAGTCGAGTGCCGCCAGCGCGGTGTGGGTGGTGAACGCTTACCAGATCGCCACCCTGGTCATGCTGCTGCCGCTGGCTTCGCTGGGCGACCGCATGGGTTACCGGCGCGTGTATCTCGTGGGCATGGCGCTGTTTGCCCTCTCCTCGCTGCTTGCCATGGCCGCCACTTCGCTGGGAACCTTGATTGCTGCGCGGGCGCTGCAGGGCCTGGGCGCTGCCGGCATCATGAGCGTGAACGCCGCCATGGTCCGGCTGATCTATCCGCGCGCCCAACTGGGGCGGGGCTTGGCGATCAATTCCATGGTGGTGGCTTTCGCGGCGGTGGCAGGGCCGTCGGTGGCGGCGGGCATTTTGTCGGTGGCGTCCTGGCCCTGGCTCTTCGCGCTGAACCTGCCGCTGGGGGCGCTTACGCTGTGGCTGGGGCGCAAGTCTCTGCCGCGCAATCCGGTGGCTTCTGGCGCGCCCAGGCCGGCGGTGTTGGACGTCGCGCTGAACATCTTGATGTTCACGCTCATCTTCCTGGGCGGCGAACGCCTCGGAATGCATGGCGGTGCCGATTCGCTCGGTGCGCCATGGGCCGGCCTGGCGCTGTTGGGCGCGGGTCTGGCCGTGGGGTTTGTCTACCTGCGCAGGCAGTGGCACCAGGCCACGCCGCTGTTCCCGGTGGATTTGCTGCGCATTCCAGTGTTTGCCTTGTCCATGGCGTCCTCGGTGGGGGCTTTTGGCGCGCAGATGCTCGCGTATCTGAGCCTGCCTTTTCTTCTGCTCGAAACGTATGGGCGCACGCCGCTGCGTGCCGGGCTGCTCATTACCGCCTGGCCACTGGCGATCGCGTTGGTGGCGCCCATCTCCGGGCGTCTGATTGCGCGCTATCCCGATGGCCTGCTGGGCGGCATTGGCATGTCGCTGTTTGCCTGCGGTCTGTGGCTGCTGGCCGCCTTGCCCGCGGACCCGGGCGATCTGAACATCGTCTGGCGCATGGCGCTGTGCGGTGCCGGCTTTGCACTGTTTCAGTCACCCAACAACCACACCATCGTCACATCGGCCCCGCTGGAGCGCAGCGGCGCCGCCAGTGGCATGCTGGGCACGGCGCGCCTGACGGGGCAGACGGCCGGCGCGGTGCTGTTGGCTGCCTTGTTTTCGCTGTGGCCGCCGAGCCATGGCGAAGGCGAAAAGCTGGCCTTGGGCATCGCTGGCGGCTTGGCGCTGCTGGCAGCCGTGACCAGCGTGCGCAGGGTGCGGGCCACCCCATCAGGCGCTGGTTAAGGCGCGCGCAAGCCCAAGCCCGGTGCGAGCCAGTCGCTGCCAGCAGGCGTTGTGGCACACTGCGCCGCTTTTTTCTGTTTCGTTTCTTTTTCCGCATGCAAAAAATCATCCAGCAGCTCGCCCGAGAAATCCAGGCCGGAGCGCACCAGATCACCGCCGCCGTCGAATTGCTCGACGGCGGGGCCACGGTCCCCTTCATTGCGCGCTACCGCAAAGAAGTCACCGGCGGGCTGGACGACATCCAGTTGCGCGAACTGGAAACCCGCCTGGCCTATCTGCGCGAACTGGATGACCGCCGCGCAGCGGTTCTGAAAGCCATTGACGAGCAAGGCAAGCTGACCGACGCCCTGCGCCTGGCCATCGCCCAGACGGGCACCAAGCAGGAACTCGAAGACCTCTACCTGCCGTTCAAGCAAAAGCGCCGTACCAAAGGGCAGATGGCGCGCGAGTTCGGCATCGAGCCGCTGGCCGACAAGCTGTTTGCCGACCCCACGCTCGAACCCGCGGCCGAGGCAGCCGCATTCACCCAACCACCCGAAGTGCTGGACGACGGCAAGACGGGCGCTGATTTTTCCACCGTGCCTGCCGTGCTCGACGGCGTGCGCGACATCCTCTCCGAGCGCTGGGCGGAAGACGCCGCGCTGGTGCAGCAGCTGCGCGAATGGCTCTGGGCCGAAGGGCTGCTGCGCAGCAGCAAGCTCGAAGGCAAGAGCGAAACCGACCCCGAAGTTTCCAAGTTTCGCGACTATTTCGACTACGGCGAGCCGCTGGCCCGCGTGCCCTCGCACCGCGCGCTGGCGGTGTTTCGCGGCCGCGCACTCGACATTCTGGAGGCGCGCCTGGCCTTGCCGGTGCCGCCCGAGCCCGGCAAGCCCTCGATTGCCGAAGGGCGCATCGCCCAGCACCTGGGCTGGAGCCATGCGGGCCGTCCGGCGGACGACCTGATCCGAAAGTGCGTGGCCTGGGCCTGGCGCGTCAAACTCAGCCTCTCGACCGAACGCGATCTGTTTGCCCGGCTGCGTGAAGACGCTGAAAAAGTCGCCATCAAAGTGTTTGCCGACAACCTGCGCGACCTGCTGCTGGCCGCGCCCGCCGGTCCGCGCGTGGTGATGGGGCTGGACCCCGGTATCCGCACCGGCGTGAAGGTGGCTGTGGTGGACCAGACGGGCAAGCTGGTGGATACCGCCACCGTGTTCCCGCACGAACCGCGCAAGGACTGGGACGGCGCGCTGCACACCCTGGCCCAATTGAGCAAGAAGCACGGCGTGCAGCTCATCGCCATTGGCAACGGCACCGCCAGCCGCGAGACCGACAAGCTGGCGGGTGAGCTCATAAAATTGATGCAAAAACAGGCTCTAGCGCAGGCTGGACAAGCGCAAGCAGCTATCGAAAAGATAGTTGTCAGCGAAGCCGGCGCGTCTGTCTATTCGGCCAGCGAATACGCGTCGCAGGAAATGCCCGACGTCGACGTGAGCCTGCGCGGCGCCGCCAGCATTGCCCGGCGCCTGCAAGACCCGCTGGCCGAGCTGGTCAAGATCGACCCCAAGAGCATTGGCGTGGGCCAATACCAGCACGACGTGAACCAGAGCGAGCTGGCGCGCACCCTGGGGACCGTGGTGGAAGACTGCGTGAATGCGGTCGGCGTCGATCTGAACACTGCCAGTGCGCCGCTGCTCTCGCGGGTCTCGGGGCTCTCGGCCAGTGTTGCCAAGGCGGTGGTGCGTTGGCGCGATACCCATGGTGCGTTCAAGAACCGCAAGCAATTGCTCGACGTGGCCGGCCTGGGCGCCAAGACCTTTGAGCAGAGCGCAGGCTTTTTGCGCATTCGCGGCGGTGACAACCCATTGGACCTCACCGGCGTGCACCCCGAAACCTACCCGGTGGTCGAGCGCATCATCGAACACACCCAGGCGCCGGTGGCCCAGCTCATGGGCCGCGCCGACATGCTCAAGCAGCTGCGCCCCGAGCTGTTTGCCAATGAGCGCTTTGGCGTTATTACGGTGAAGGACATCCTGGCCGAGCTGGAAAAGCCCGGGCGTGACCCGCGCCCGGACTTCAAGGTGGCGCGCTTCAACGAAGGCGTGGACGACATCAAGGACCTGCGGGAGGGCATGGTGCTGGAGGGCACGGTGAGCAACGTGGCGCAGTTTGGCGCGTTCATTGACCTGGGCGTGCACCAGGACGGCCTCGTGCACGTCAGCCAGCTTGCGCACAAGTTCGTGAGCGACGCGCGCGAGGTGGTCAAGACCGGCGACATCGTCACGGTCAAGGTGATGGAAGTGGACATCGAGCGCAAGCGCATCGGTCTGACGATGAAGCTCGGGGAGGCGCCACGCGGTGCGGGTGTGCGCGACAACCGCTTCGAAGGCGCCGGGCGCGGCCAGCACAGCGGCCCTCGGCACAGCAACGCACAGGCAGCGTCATCGGCGCCCTCGGCCATGGCGGCAGCCTTTGCCAAACTGCAGCGCCGTTAAAGCCTTGTCGGGTTCGCCGGTTCGCCATGGATAATGCCTGCGTCCCCACCAACGCGGCGCCAATCCTATGGATGTGAATGCACTGCTGGCTTCTCCCACCACGCTGCCCAGCCTGCCGCGCGCGGTTGCGCTGCTGATGGCCGAGCTTGCGCAGGAGGAACCCAACCTGCGCCGCGTGAACCAGCTTTTCGGCACCGATCCGGCACTGGCCGCACGGCTGCTGTGCCTGGCCAATTCCGAAGAATTTGGCGCACCGCGCACGGTCGCCGGCTTGCCCGAGGCGCTGGCGCTGGTCGATACTGCGCAACTGCGGCAGTTGGTGGCCACGGCGCCGCTGGGCACCACCTCGCGCTCGGTGCCGGGCATCAATATGCAGCAGTTCTGGCGCTACAGCCTGCATACGGCCAAGATCGCGCGCTCGCTCGCAGGGCATGTGCACCACAACCAGACGGCGGCGTATACGGCGGGTCTGTTGCACGGGCTGGGCGAGATCGTCATCCATCTGGCGGAGCCAGAGCGCGCGCAATCGCTCAACACCCTGGTGGCGCCACTGGACCTGCGCCGCTGCAAGCTCGAACTGCGCATCTTCGGTTTCTCGTATGGGCGCGTGACGGGCGCACTGGCCAAACGCTGGCAACTGCCGCAGACGGTGGTGGATGCGCTGAACTACCAGCATGCGCCGTTCGAGAACAACACCTACGAGCCGCTGGCGGGCATTCTGCATCTGGCCGCGTGGCGCGTGCGCGCGCGCGAGTCGGGCCTTGACGAGCGCGAAATGGCGGTGACTTTTCCCGACGAGGTGGGCCTGCCGCTGGGGCTCGATATCGACCGGGTGCTCAGCCAGGACCCGATCGACTGGACCGCGCCGCGCAACGAGCTCGAAGTCGAGGCAGCGGAAATGAACTACCTCGTTTAGTGCCGGTGCAGGATTACAGCGATTCGCGCAGCATGGCGCGGTATTCCTCGGGGGTCGCAACACGCGGGTTGGTCTTGTGGCAATGGTCGGCCATGGCCCCTTGGATGATTGCGTCGAACTGATCTTCCGTCACGCCCATGGCGGCCAGGCCTGTGGGCAGGCCCAGGCGAGCGCTCATGTCGCGAATCGCATCCGGGATGTCGGTGGCCGAGGCCAGCCCCATGGCGCTGGCCATGCGTTCCAGGCGCCGGTCTTTCTGTACCGACGCTGCCTGTGCATTGAAACGCACCACCGCCGGCAGGAACATGGCGTTCAGGGTGCCGTGGTGCAGGCGCGGGTTCACGCCGCCCAGGCTGTGGCTGAGCGAATGCACCGCGCCCAGGCCTTTCTGAAACGCCATGGCGCCCTGCATGCTGGCGCTCATCATGTTCAGGCGCGCTTCGCGGTCACTGCCGTCCTGCGTGGCGCGCGCAATGCTGCTCCAGCCGCGCTCCAGGCCATCGAGCGCGATGCCGTCGGCGGGCGGGTTGAATGCCGCCGACATGAAGGTTTCCATGCAGTGGGCGATGGCGTCCATGCCGGTGGCTGCCGTCAGCAGCGGCGGCAGACCGAGCGTCAGCTCCGGGTCGCAGATGGCGGCCTTGGGCAGCAGGTTCCACGAGTGGAAACCCAGCTTGCGGTGGTCGTCGACGATGATGATCGCGCCGCGCGCCACCTCGCTGCCGGTGCCGCTGGTGGTGGGCACGGCAATCAGCGGCGCCACGCGTTCGGTGATGCGTGGGGAGCCGCCCTCAATGGTGGCGTAGTGCGTCAGCGGCCCCTCGTGCGTGGCGGCAATGGCAATGCCCTTGGCGCAGTCGATGGCTGAGCCGCCGCCCACCGCCACCAGGCCGTCACAGCCGCCCGCACGGTACACCTCCACGGCGGCGCGCACGGCGGCTTCGGTGGGGTTGGAAGGCGTCTGGTCAAACACGCTCACGGAAAGATCGCCCAGAGCGTCGAGCGCCTTTTGCAGCACTCCGGCCGCCTTCACGCCGGGGTCGGTCACCACCAGCGGGCGCTGGATGCCCACGCGCTCGCATTCCTGGCGCAGCAGGCGCACGGCGCCATGGTCAAACTGAATCTGGGTGAGGTAGTAAATGAGTGACATGGCGATGGGGTGCGTTCCCGCTACGATAGACGGACATACTTTACAACCGGGAGACACCCATGCCACGCAAGCAAACCCTCACCGCACTGGCCACCCTGGCCATTGGCGTCGCCGCGGCGACATCCGCCCATGCCGCCTGTCTGAGCGACGTGCAAGTAGCAGAGATGGCCGAGCACTACGCCGCACGCACGCCCGCCGCCAACCCCGAAGGCCTGTCGGATGCGGATGGTGCCTGCACGCGGGCCAAGTTCAACAGCTTGCTGGCGCAGAAGATGGGCAAGGTCGTTGGCTACAAGGCGGGCCTGACCAACCCCGCAGTGCAAAAGCGCTTCAACACCGACCGTCCGGTCTGGGGCAAGCTCTACGAGGGCATGGTGCTGGCGAATGGCGCTGCGGTTCCTGCCACGTTTGGTGCCCGGCCGCTGTACGAGGCCGACATGCTGGTCCGCGTCAAGAGCGCCAGCATCAACCATGCGCGCACTCCCATGGAGGTGCTGGAGTCGATTGACCAGGTGATTCCCTTCATCGAGCTGCCCGACTTGATGGTGCAGGCGCCGCCCAAGCTCAACGGCGCGGGGGTCACCGCAATCAACGTCGGCGCGCGCCTGGGTGTGGCCGGTACGCCGATTGCCGTGCCGGTGACGCGCGGCGAACGTTACGCCATGCTGGACGCCCTGCGAGACATGCAGGTCACGCTGACGGATGGCTCGGGCTACCTGCTGGGCGGCGGCAAGGGCAGCGATGTGCTGGAGCACCCGCTGAACGCCGTGGTCTGGCTGGCCGAGGCGCTGCAGAAAGAAAACATCACGCTCAAGCCGGGCGATCTGCTGAGCCTGGGCTCGTTCTCGCCGCTGTTGCCGCCCAAGCCCGGCCTGCAGGTACAGGCCAACTACCAGGGCCTGACAGGCGCACAACCGGTGCGCGTGACCTTCCAGTGACGCAGGCGCACCCGAACATTCACGCCTACCGCCTGACGCCGCAGATGCGCGGCGTGCTCGAACGCATGGAGCGGGCCGGGCGTCCGCGCCTGCATACGCTTACTCCCGAGCAGGCGCGCGAAGTGTATGCGCTTGGTGCCGACATTCTGGAAGTGCCACGCGCCGAGCTAGAGCGCGTGCAAATGCTGGCCATTCCCGCACGGGACGGCACAGCGCTCGGTGCGCGGCTGGTGGCACCCTCGCGCGCTACGGGTCTGCCGGTGCTGCTGTACCTGCACGGCGGAGGTTTCACCATCGGCAGCAGCGCCACGCACGACATCCTGTGCCGGGAACTGGCGCGTCTGGCGAGCTGCATGGTGGTGTCGCTCGACTACCGCCTGGCGCCGGAGCACCGCTTTCCTACGGCGTCGAATGACGCCTGGGACGCGCTCACCTGGCTGGCGGCCCACGCCCACGATTTGGGAGCAGACCCCAAGCGCATTGCTGTGGGCGGTGACAGCGCGGGCGGCACGTTGGCGACAGTTAGTGCCATCCTGGCGCGCGACGCCGGCCTTCCGCTGGCGCTGCAGCTTCTTTTCTACCCGGGCTGCGCCGCGCACCAGGACACCGCTTCGCACGCAAAGTTCTCCCGCGGCCTGGTGCTCGACGAGGCGGCCATTTCCTGGTTCTTTGGCCAGTACGTGCAAGGACGGTCTGAACGCGAAGACTGGCGCTTTGCACCGCTGCTCGCGCCCGACGTGGAGGGTGTCGCGCCGGCATGGATCGGGCTGGCCGAATGCGACCCACTGGTGGACGAGGGCATCGACTACGCCGACAAGCTGCGCGCCGCCGGTGTGCCGGTGGACCTGGAAATCTACCGCGGCGTGACGCACGAATTCATCAAAATGGGCCGTGCCATCCCCGAGGCACGCACCGCCCATGCGGACGCGGCAGCTGCGCTGCGCGCCGCGTTCAATCTTCCATGAGGGACTTTTCATGCCACTGACGGACTACCGTTGCCACTCGCGCCTGCGCGTGCGCTGGGCCGAGATCGACATGCAGCGCATCGTCTTCAACGCGCACTACCTGACCTACTTCGACACCGCAATCACCGATTACTGGCGCGCACTTGCGTTGCCGTACGACGATGCGATGCACACGCTCGGCGGCGAGCCGTATCTGAAAAAAGTCACCCTCGAATACCACGCCTCTGCTCGCGAAGGCGACATGCTGACGATCGGCATGCGCTGTCTGCGTGTCGGCAACAGCTCCATGTTGTTCGAGGGCGGCATCTTTCGCGGCGAGCAATTGCTGGTGTCGGGCGAGTTGATTTACGTCTTTGCCGACCCGGCGAACCAGCGGCCGACCCCGGTGCCTGCGTTGCTGCGCGAACTGTTTGCCGGATTCGAGGCAGGCGAGAGCACGACGCAGCTTCAGCTGGGCGTCTGGCAGGATCTGGGTGACCGTGCTGCACGTGTGCGCCAGGCTGTATTTATCGACGAACAAGGCATTGCGCCCGCGATTGAAATGGACGGGCAGGACGCGACCGCCCTGCACGCGCTGGTGACAAACCGGCTAGACCAGCCCGTGGCCACGGGTCGGTTGGTGACGCTTTCCCCCGGCGTCTCGCGCATTGGGCGCATGGCCGTGCACCGTGCGCTGCGCGGTGGGCGCCTGGGGCGGCAGATGCTGGACGCCCTGGTGCAGGCCGCAGCCAAGCGTGGCGACCACCAGGTGGTGCTGCACGCCCAAGCCAGTGCGCAGCCGTTCTACGAGCGTGCCGGTTTTGAGGTGAGCGGCTCGCGCTACGAAGAAGCGGGCCTGCCCCATGTGCCCATGCAGCGCGCGTTGACTACAAATCTTCCTTGAGCGTATAGGGAAGGGTGCCCAGGTACAGCGCTGGGCCGCCAGCGCTGCCGGCGTTCAGAGCGCCCGACTCGGCCGCAGCGAGCTGCAGCACCACGATGGCGTCCCAGCCGCCTTCTGGCGCAGGGGCAGCCTGGGCCACGACACCGCAGGCTTGCTCGGGCTCTGCGGCGCTGAACACCTCATCGCCCGCTTGCAATGGTCCATCGGCATGTGCGATGAACGCGCGCCGCTTGATGGCGCCGCGAAACTGGCTGCGTGCCACGACTTCCTGGCCGGGGTAGCAGCCTTTCTTGAAGCTCACGCCATCGACCGATTCGTAGTTGAGCATCTGCGGCACGAAAGCATCCACCAGCGGTGCTGTCAGTGTCGCCACGCCGCTTTGCACCTCGCCCCAGGCCCACAGGTTTTCGGGCAGCGGCGAGCCCGCAGGCGCAGGCGTGCCGACGGGCGCGATCCACAGCGCACGGGCCACGGCACCGGCAGGAGCCAATCCAATGACAGAAATATTGCCTAAATCGGCCTTAGCGCTTATCTGTATTGCTTTTCCAGCTATCGTTATAATAGCATTCCCTGCCAAGCCATAGAGCAGGAACTCTTCACTGGCATCGCTCAGCTTTGCCTTGGCCCGCATCACGAACATGGACATTCGCTTGAGCGTGGGCGCCAGCAGATCGCGGCTGCAGACCAGCAGCACCTCGGTGGGACTGCGCTTGAAGCCGACGAAACTGGCCTGCATGCGGCCCTTGGCCGACAAAAACGCCGCAAGCCGGGCGTGCTGCACGTCCAGCAGGGCGAAGTCGTGGGTGAGCTGGCCGTGGAGAAATTTCACGGCGTCCTCGCCTTCGGCGCGTATCACGCCGAGGTGGGGCAGGGGGGCGATGCCATCAAAGGAAGCTGTCATGCGTCAATTATCATTCCCGAGTCTCATTCATTGCAGGTAGCAGGGTTGTGCGTCGCGCTTTCAAAGGCTTGTTGTTGTTGGTGCTGGCGCTCGCAGGGGCGGCCTGGTGGTGGCTGCACGCGCCGCTGCCCATGGGCGACGCAGCCATCGAACTGGCCATTGAGCCCGGCACCTCGCCGCGCGGTGTGGCACGGGATGTGCAGGCCGCTGGCGTGCGCACCGACGCACGGCTTCTGTACTGGTGGTTTCGCCTGTCGGGCCAAAGCCGGCTCATCAAGGCGGGGAACTATGAAATTGCTCCTGGCAGCACGCCGCTGGGGCTGCTCGACAAACTCGTGCGCGGCGACGAGACCCTGCGTGCGCTCACGCTCGTCGAAGGCTGGAACTTCCGCCAGGTGCGCGCGGCCCTGGCTACGGCTGAACTCAAACCCGACAGCGCGGCACTGGGTGAGGCTGCGCTGATGGAGCGCCTGGGACGCACAGGTGTCGCCGCCGAAGGCCGTTTTTTCCCCGACACCTATACCTATGCCAAGGGCGCAAGCGACCTCACGGTGCTGCGCCGCGCCCTGCATGCCATGGATCGGCAACTGGCCGCCGCCTGGGAGCAGCGAGCGGCCGATACGCCGCTCAAAACCCCCGACGAAGCCCTGGTACTGGCCAGCATCGTCGAAAAAGAGACCGGGCGCGAGGCCGACCGCGCCCTGGTGGCGGGCGTGTTCACGAATCGCCTGCGCGCCAGCATGCTGCTGCAGACCGACCCCACAGTGATCTATGGCCTGGGTGAGCGCTTTGACGGCAATCTGCGCAAGCGCGATCTGCAGACCGATACCCCCTACAACACTTACACCCGTACCGGCCTGCCGCCGACGCCGATTTCCATGCCGGGCAAGGCCTCGCTTCTGGCCGCAGTGCAGCCCGAGCGAACGAAGGCGCTGTACTTCGTGGCGCGCGGCGACGGCAGCAGCCATTTCAGCAGCTCGCTCGATGAGCACAACCGTGCCGTCGGCCGCTACCAGCGCGGCCAGTAAGAAAGAACGTCGCCCATGGCCACCAGCGGTTTATTCATCAGCTTCGAAGGCATCGACGGTGCGGGCAAGTCCTCGCACATCGAGCCTCTGGCCGAAGCGTTCAGAGCCCAGGGGCGTACGGTCACCCGCACGCGCGAGCCCGGCGGCACGCCCTTGGCCGAATCGCTGCGCAGCCTGCTGCTCGGCGCGGCCATGGACCCGCTGACCGAGGCGTTGCTGGCGTTTGCCGCGCGGCGTGACCATCTCTGCCAGGTGATTGCCCCCGCGCTGGTGCGCGGCGAGGTGGTGTTGTGCGACCGATTTACCGACGCCACGTTTGCCTACCAGGGCGCCGGGCGCGGCTTCAGTACCGAAACACTATCAATTTTAGAGCGTATGGTGCAGACGGGTATTGCGCTAGAGCCCAATTTGTTGCTTGAACCCCATCTCACCCTGTGGTTCGACCTGCCGCCCGCCGTTGCGGCGTCCCGGCTGCAATCGGCCCGCGCTCCGGACCGCTTCGAAGCGCAGGATGCTGACTTCTTTGCCCGCGTGGCGCAGGGTTATGCCGAGCGCGCCCAGGCCGCGCCGCAGCGCTTTGTGCGCATCGACGCAGCGCAGTCGCGCCACGCCGTTTGGCAGCAAATCACGCAGGCCCTGGTGCGCCGCGGCTGGCTGGCCATCATGGTCGCCGCCGGTGGAGGACCTCGGTGAGCCTGCCGTCCTGGCTTGCAACGCAGCGCGATGCCCTGCTCGCGCAGCGTGGCCATGCCTGGCTGCTGTACGGCCCGTCGGGGCTGGGGCAGTTTGCGCTGGCGATGGAGCTGGCACGGGCCTGGCTGTGCGAATCGCCCGGCGCGCAAGGCGCCTGCGGGCATTGCACCAGTTGCCACGCCATTGACGTGCACGCGCACGCCGACCTGACCGTGCTGATGCCCGAGACCGACATGATCGAGCGTGGCTGGCCCCTGCCGGAAAAGGCCCAAGCGGACATCGACGACAAAAAGCGCAAGCCCAGCCGCGAAATCCGCGTTGACGCCATGCGCGAGACGGTCGAGTTCGCGCAGCGCACCAGCGCCCGGGGCCGGGGCAAAGTGGTGCTGGTCTATCCGGCCGAGCAGATGAATGCCATTGCGGCCAATGCGCTGCTCAAAACGCTGGAGGAACCCGCAGGCGACACGCGCTTTGTGCTGGCCACCGAAGCCGCGCACGCGCTGCTGCCCACCATCCGCAGCCGCTGCATGGCCCACGCCCTGCACTGGCCGCCGCAGGACGAGGTACTGCAATGGCTGGCCGGGCAGGGCGTCGCGCCTGATGTGGCAGAGGCCTTGCTGCGCGCTGCCGGCGGCAGGCCGGACGACGCGCTGGCGCTGGCACGTTCGGGTGCCAGTCCGGCCGCCTGGGCGGCGTTTCCCAAAGCCATGCAGCACGGCGACGTGCGTGCTGTGGAAGGCTGGAGCCCCGCTCAGGCGATTGCGGCATTGCAAAAGCTCTGCCATGACCTGCAGGTGCACCAGACCGGCGCGGCGCCGCGCTATTTCGATGCGCGCGAGCTGCCTGCGGCCCCTGCGCTCCCTGCACTGGCCCGCTGGAGCCGCGAGCTGATGCAGGCCGCCCGCACGGCGGACCATCCGTTTGCCGTGCCGCTGATGCTCGAAGCCCTTGTTGCCCAGGCGCGAAACGTCCTACACTCGACTGCAGCCACCGCCAAAACCACTCCATGAGCACTCCTACCAATGCCCCCCGCCCCAGCGTCATGCAATTGGCGATCAAGGAAAAGGGCGCCTTGTACGCGGCATACATTCCGTTTTTTGTCGAAGGCGGAATTTTTGTGCCGACGCCGCGCGAATATCGCCTGGGTGATGACGTGTATGTGCTGCTGACCTTGCCCGACGACACGCAGCGCTACCCGGTGGCGGGGCGCGTGGCCTGGGTGACTCCCGCGCGCTCGGGTGGCAACCGCACCCAGGGTGTAGGCATTCAGTTTCCCAAGGACGAAAAATCGCGCCAGCTCAAGCACAAGATCGAGGAAATCCTCGGTTCGTCCCTGGGCTCCGAACGCCCTACGCAAACCATCTGATGCCTGGCGCTTGCCTGCCGCATCCATGGGCTGCGGCGGCACTTCATCTGGCGCCCATGCCAGTCTTGCCCGCCTCCCGCCGCACGCATGTTCATTGATTCCCACTGCCATTTGAGTTTCCCGGAACTGGCCGAGCAACTGTCCGCCATCCGCCAGGCCATGAGCGCTGCGCAGGTGGACCGGGCCTTGTGCATCTGCACCACGCTGGAGGAGTTTTCCCAGGTCCACGCGCTGGCAACGGGCTACAACAACTTCTGGTGCTCGGTGGGCGTGCACCCCGACAACGAGGGCGTGCAGGAGCCCACAGTGCAGGATCTGCTTGAACGCGCCGCGTTGCCGCGCGTGGTGGCCATTGGCGAAACCGGACTCGATTACTACGGCATGGAGGATCGCAAGGGCGGGCGCAGCATTGCCGATCTGGAGTGGCAGCGCGATCGCTTTCGCACCCACATCCGTGCCGCGCGCGCCTGTGGCCTGCCTCTGGTCATCCATACCCGCAGTGCTTCGGACGACACGTTGGCCATCCTGCGCGAGGAAGGCGAAGACGGTGCCGGCAACCGCTGCGGCGGGGTGTTTCACTGCTTCACCGAGTCCGGCGAAGTGGCCCGGGCCGCGTTGGATCTGGGCTATTACATTTCGTTCTCAGGCATCATCACTTTCAAGAGTGCGCAGGCATTGCGCGACGTGGTGGCGTTGGTTCCGATGGACCGCATGCTGATCGAGACCGACAGCCCGTATCTGGCCCCGGTGCCGTTTCGCGGCAAAACCAATTCGCCCGCTTACGTGCCGCATGTGGCGCACCAGGTAGCACAGGTGCGCGGGCTTGCGGTGGAGGCGGTGGCAGAAGCCACCAGCCGCAATTTTGAACAGCTGTTTGCCAAGGCGGCTGCATGATTGCGCGGCGCAGTGTTCTTGCCCTGAGCCTGTTGGCGCTGGGGCGCTTGGCCAGCGCAGGCTCGTACGAGGATTTTTTCGTCGCCATTCAGCGCGACGACGGCGTGACCGTTGAGTCTTTGTTGCGCCGCGGTTTTGATCCCAACACCACCGATGCCAAGGGCCAGCCGGGCCTGTGCGTGGCCGTGCAGGCAGATTCCTTGCGCGCCGCCGCCGCCTTGTTGCGCGCCCCCAATCTTGACGTCAACGCGCTCAATGCCAACAAAGAAAGCGCCCTGATGCTCGCGGCCCTGCGCGGCCAGAGCGACATGGTGCGCACGCTGCTGGCGCGGGACGCCGACGTGAACCAGCCCGGCTGGACCGCCTTGCACTACGCCGCTTCCGGAACCAGTTCGTACCAGGTGGAAATCATTGCCCTGCTTTTGGAGCACTACGCCTACATCGACGCGGCTTCGCCCAATGGAAGCACCCCGCTGATGATGGCGGCCCAGTACGGCACCAGCGAATCGGTGGAGCTTTTGCTGCGCGAAGGAGCTGACCCGTCGCTGCGCAATCAATTGCGTCTGAATGCCGTGGAATTTGCGCTGCGGGCCGAACGCAAGGACGTCGCAAAAACCATTGCCGACGCGATCCGGCGCCGCCAACCCCAGCGCGGCCGCTGGTAATCAAGCGGGCGCGTTGGCTGCCTCGGGCCGCGACTGAAGGCGTGCATACAGGCCGCCCGCTTGCATCAGTTCCTGGTGCGAGCCTTGTTCGGCCACCCGGCCGCGATCCATCACCACAACACGGTCGGCATGTTCAATGGTCGAGAGCCGGTGGGCGATCACTAGGGTGGTTCGGCCCCGCATCAGGCGTGCCAGAGCTTCCTGCACCAGACGCTCGGACTCGGTATCGAGCGCCGAGGTGGCTTCATCGAGAATCAGAATTGGGGCGTCCTTGTAGAGCGCGCGGGCAATGGCCAGGCGCTGGCGCTGCCCGCCCGACAGCTGCGCCGCGTTGTGCCCCACCTGCGTATGGATGCCCTGCGGCAAGCCGGCGACGTGCTCGGCCAGGTTGGCCGCGGCCAGGCACTCGATGACTCGCTGCGGGTCCAACGGACCTCCCAGCGCCACGTTGGCCGCCAGGGAGTCGTTGAACATCACCACGTCCTGGCTAACGAGTGCGAACTGGTCCCGAAGACTCTGCAGGTCCCAAGTCTCCAGTGCCTGCCCGTCGAGCAGCACCTGGCCCTGATCGCATGCGACAAAGCGTGGCAGCAGATTGACCAAAGTGGTCTTGCCGGCGCCAGAAGGACCGACCAGGGCAACAATTTCGCCTGGTTTGACGGAAAAACTGACCCGGTCAAGTGCCGGAGGACGATCGGCCGCGAAAGCCACGCTCACCTGGTCAAACACAATGGCGCCCTGTGCCCGCGCGCTGGTGTGGCTGCCGCCGGTTTCTGCAGGTGTTTCGCCCAGCAAGGTCAATCCGCGCTCCAGTGCCGCCACGCCGCGGGTGATCGGGTTGGCCACGTCGGCCAGCCGGCGGATAGGGGCGATCAACATCAGCATGGCGGTGATGAAGGCAACAAAACCACCCACTGTCACATCGTGCGCCGCTGCCGCGCCCTGGCTTTGCCAAAGTGCCGTACAGATCACGGCAGAAAGGGCGGCCGCAGCGAGCAGTTGGGTCAGCGGCGTCATGGCCGCCGAGGCAATGGTCGCCTTGATCGCCAGGCCGCGCAGGTTCCGGCTCAGGACCCCAAAACGCTCCGACTGGCCCGGTTGCGCTGCGTGCAAGCGCACCATGCGGTGCGCCAGCACGTTTTCCTCCACCACGTAGGCCAGGGAGTCGGTGGCTTGCTGGCTGGTTTTGGTGATGCGATAGAGCCGGCGCGAGAGTGTTTTCATGATCCAGGCAACGCCCGGAACGACCAAGCCAACGATCAGGGTCAGCTGCCAGTTGAGATACAGCAAATAGCCCAGCAGCGCCAGCAGCGTAAAGCCGTCGCGCGAGAGCCCCAGCAAGGCCTGCACCAGCAGCGTGGCGCCAGTTTGCACTTCGTACACGACCGTGTTGGACAGGCTGCTGGCCGATTGCCGGGAAAACAGCGCCATGTCGGCGGCCAGCAGGCGCGCAAAAAGTGTTTCTCTAAGAATCAGCATGCCGTCGTTGGCAATGCGCGCCAGGGCATATTGGCCGACAAACTGCGCCAGTCCGCGAACCAGAAATACACCCATGATCGCCAGCGGCACCATCCAGAGCTGCAGATTGCCCTGCGTAAATCCACGGTCCAGCAAGGGTTTGAGCAGCGCGGGAATCAGCGGTTCGGTGACCGCCCCAACCAAGGTGGCCACCACCGCAACCGTCCAGGCCAGTCGCTGCCCCCGAAAATAATCCGACAGGCGGGCAAGCCGCGCCAAGAGGGGAGCGGAGGCAAGCGCGGACGCGCTCTTGTGCTGCGCCGCGGCGCCAGGATCGGATGAAGACATGTGCCGCCAATTCTACTTTTTGCGCTCTCATCAACGTTTTGTGACAAGGGTCTTTGCCGGCAGTGTGTAACATTCACCCCTGATAGCCGGCCCCTGACCGGCTGCTGCCATTTGCGAATGACCATTCCACCATTGCCTACACCCCTCTCCATGACGAGCTCGCGGCGCGCTGTGCTCGCCGCCCTTGGCTCCCTCTCTGCCATTCCTGCGCTGGCACAATTTCGCGTGGAGGTGTCGGGCATCGGCCTGACCCAGCTACCGATTGCCATCGCCCCCTTTCGCGGGGAAGGCCAAGCCCCCCAAAAAATCTCAGCCATTGTGCAGGCCGACCTGGAGCGCAGCGGTCAGTTTCGTGCTGTGGACGCCAGCGGCGCGGCACTGGACGAGACCTCGCGCCCTGACGTCGCCCTGTGGCGGCAAAAGAGTGCCGATTCGCTGGTCAGCGGCAGCATCGCGCGCCTTGCCGATGGACGTTACGACATCCGTTTTCGTCTCTGGGACGTGGTGCGCGGGCAGGACCTGGGCGGACAGAGCTATGTCATTGTTCAGGCCGACCTGCGTTTGGTGGCGCACCGCATCGCTGATTTCGTCTATGAAAAGCTGACCGGTGACAAGGGCATTTTTTCCACGCGACTGACGTACGTCACCAAGTCTGGCACGCGCCATACCCTCTGGGTGGCGGATGCAGACGGCGAAAACGCCCAGTCGGCTCTGGCCAGCCCCGAGCCCATTATTTCGCCCGCCTGGTCACCGAACGGCCGGCAAATCGCCTACGTTTCGTTCGAATCGCGCAAGCCCGTGGTGTACGTGCATGACGTCGCCACCGGGCGTCGGCGCCTGATTGCCAATTTCCGCGGCTCCAACAGCGCGCCGGCCTGGGCGCCGGACGGCAAGTCGCTGGCTGTCACGCTCAGCCGCGACGGCAACTCGCAGATATACACCATTGACGCCAACGGCGGTGAGCCGCGCCGACTGATCCAGAGCCCCGGCATCGACACCGAACCCCTGTACGCGCCCGACGGGCGAACGATTTATTTCGTCAGTGACCGGGGTGGTGCGCCGCAGATTTACCGGATGCCCGCCAGCGGCGGCAACCCCGAGCGCGTGACTTTTGAGGGCAGCTACAACATTTCTCCCGCGCTCAGTCCCGATGGGCGCTGGCTGGCCTATGTCTCTCGTGTGGGTGGGGGGTTCAAGCTGCATGTCATGGACCTGACGAACAACAGCGTGCGCTCCATCACGGACACCACAGCCGACGAGAGCCCCAGCTTTGCACCCAACAGCCGTCTGCTCGTCTACGCTACTCAGCAGCAAGGCCGTGAAGCGCTCATGACCACCACACTCGACGGGAAGATCAAGGCCCGCCTGGCGGGACAAAGCGGTGACCTGCGCGAGCCCGATTGGGGCCCGTTCCAGAACCAATGAATTTTCTATCTATCCAATCCATTTTCAGGGCTTAGGAGTAACTCAAATGATCAAACGTATTTCTTACTTTGCAGCAGCGCTTGTCGTGCTGGCAGGCTGTAGTTCGGGTGTCGATCTCGACAACGTGCCGGTAGACGACAAGGCTGGCGCGCCGCTGTCCACCACCAACAACGGTGCCAACAGCGGCAACACCGGGCAGAGCGGTGTCCAAGGCGTGGACCTCAATGCATCGGCACGCGACGCGGCTGGGCCAGTGGGCATTGCCCGTGTCATCTATTTTGATTACGACAGCTACGTGATCAAGCCCGACTTCCAGTCCTTGATTGAAGGACACGCTCGCTTCCTGAAGGCCAACACCGGCCGCAATCTGGTGATCGAAGGCAACACCGACCAGCGCGGTGGCAGTGAGTACAACCTGGCACTGGGCCAAAAGCGCGCCGAGGCCGTGCGCCGCGCGCTGGCATTGCTGGGCGTGCCCGAGCGCCAGATGGAGGCGGTCAGTTTCGGCAAGGAAAAGCCAGCCGCAATGGGCAACTCGGAAGATGCCTACGCTCAGAATCGCCGTGCCGAGTTCTCGTACCGCTAAGCAATGGCTGCAACACCGATGAGCACACGCTACGGTTTGGCGCTTGCATTGGCACTGGCCGGAGTTCTGTCCACGCCAGCCCGTGCTGCGCTGTTTGAAGACGATGAGGCGCGCCGCGCCATCATCGAACTGCGTCAGCGCATCGATACGCTGCAGCAATCGAACCAACGTGCCGGAGACGACCTGCGCCGATCGGGGGAAGATACCAGCCAGATGCGCCGCAGTTTGCTGGATTTGCAGAGCCAGATTGAGTCGCTGCACGTGGAGCTTGCCAAGCTGCGCGGGCAGAACGAACAACTGGGCCGTGATGTTTCCGAACTGCAGCGCCTGCAAAGGGAAACCGCGCAAGGCGTGAACGAGCGCCTGAAAAAGTTCGAGCCCGGAAAGGTCACGGTGGACGGGCAGGAGTTCGTCGCCGACCCGGCCGAGCGACAAGACTTCGAGGCGGCGCTCGCCACGTTCCGGTCCGGCAAGTTTGTCGACGCGGCTACGGCCTTTGGGGCCTTCCTGCGCCAGTTCCCGCAAAGTGGCTACCTGCCGTCCGCGCGCTTCTGGCTGGGCAATGCCCAATACGCCACGCGCGACTACAAAGAGGCCATTGGCAACTTCAAGGCCTTGCTGGCCAGCGCACCCAATCACGCCCGTGCGCCAGAAGCTGCGTTGTCGATTGCCAACTGTCAAATGGAACTCAAGGCAACGACCGGCGCGCGCAAAACGCTGGAGGACCTGATTCGGGTCTACCCCGCCTCGGAAGCGGCAGCAACCGCCAAAGAGCGGCTGGCGCGGATGAAGTGAGCGCCGAGTCGGTCAGCTCGGTCGGTCCCGCTGACGCAACTGCAGACCTGCGGCGCCGGTTTGGTGGACTTGATCGCCTCTACGGTGCGGCGGGAGCCTCCCGTATCGCCCAGGCTCACATCGCCATTGTCGGTATCGGCGGCGTCGGCTCCTGGGCAGCCGAAGCACTGGCGCGCAGCGGCGTTGGGAGCCTTACGTTGATCGACCTGGACCACATTGCCGAATCCAACATCAACCGGCAAATTCACGCACTCGACGCCACGCTGGGTCAGGCCAAGGTGCAGGCCATGCGCGAGCGTATTGCCGGCATTCACCCCACCTGCCACGTGCATTGTGCTGAGGAGTTCGTGGAGCCAGGCAATTGGCCGGCCATCCTGCAGGGCGCTCAGGTGGACGGCGTCATTGACGCCTGTGATCAGGTCCACGCAAAAACTGCCATGGCCGCCTGGGCGCGAAGCCACGAAGCCCTGTTCATTGCTTCGGGCGCGGCCGGCGGCAAGCGCCTGGCGCACAAGCTGGAAGTTGCAGACCTCGCGCAAGTCACTCACGACCCCTTGCTGGCGCAGCTTCGCTATCGCTTGCGCAAACACCACGCGGCGCCGCGCACGCCCAACCAGGCCTTTGGCATTGCCTGCGTCTTCAGCCGCGAACCGGTCATGCCGCCCGATGCATCCTGCGAACTCGACGGGCAAGCCGATGGTTCGCTCAATTGCCATGGCTACGGCTCCACTGTCGCCGTCACCGCCAGCTTTGGGTTTTGCGCAGCGGGGTGGATGTTAGACTCACTGGCGAAGCATCCAAAAAAGGTATAATTCAAGGCTTTGCTGCAGCGCATTCGAAGCGTTACAACAGAGATCGGGACGTTAGCTCAGTTGGTAGAGCAGCGGACTTTTAATCCGTTTGTCGTGGGTTCGACCCCCGCACGTCCCACCA
>JAGNYI010000077.1 GCA_017985015.1 Giesbergeria sp.
ACTCCCCGCGCAACCCGTCGAAGGAAAGAGAAACGATGTTCCCTGAATACCGCGACCTGATCACCCGACTCAAAAACACCGACCACCACTTCACGCGCCTGTTCGACAAGCACAACCACCTGGACGAGAAGATTGCGCAGTTGGTGGCCGAAACCGGCCCTTCGGCCGATCTGGAAATTGAAGTGCTCAAGAAGCAGAAGCTGCAACTCAAAGACGAGCTTTACGCCTTGCTCAAATCCAAGGCCGAGGCCAACTGACAAGCCCGGGTCCGGCTTTGAAGCCGCCGGGCCCTTTTTCTCTCAGCGGTAGCTGCTGAACACGCGGGTGCCGCCATCGCGTGCCACCAGCAGCACGTCGTACGGGTCGCGCCGGCCGGCGTAGACCGCGCCATCCATGCCCGGCGAACCCACTGGCATGCCAGGTACGGCCAGACCCAGTGCCTTGGGTTTTTGCGCCAGCAGCTTGCGCACATCGCCCGCAGGCACATGGCCTTCAAGAAGATAGCCGCCGACCAGTGCCGTGTGGCACGAGCCGAGCTTTTGCGGCAGGCCCAGCCGGGTTCGCACGACGCTGTTGCCGCTGTCGTGCACGGTGACGGCAAAGCCGTTGTCCTGCATGTGGGCGACCCAATCCTTGCAGCAGCCGCAGTTGGGGTCTTTCCAGACCTCGACGGCCAAGGGGTCAGTGGCGGCGCGTGCCAGTCGCGGAGCCACGGTAGCCGCGCCGAGAAGGCCAAATGCAGCCAGCAGGTGCCGGCGTGGCATTGGTGGTGCCTTTCCAGGAAGGGTGCCGGTAGCCGAAGGCAGAAACGCCGATACGGTTGAAAAAATCTGGGACATGAAAACTCCTTGAATGCTGAAGTTTGGGCGAGACGCCGCGCTGCTGCACATAGGCAGCCATGGGCACGGATGAAATCGAGGGAAACCGGTGGATCGCCGAAGCATCCGACCGCAGCCGGTCGCCCGGAATGAGAGGTTTCGGCTCAGCCGACGTGGCGCGCAATGGGCGGTTTGAGGGCCAAAGCAACGGGCGCACTGGCAAAAGCCCCATTGGCCTGTACAGCGGGCAATTGAGCACCCGAGCGGGCGGGCACCGTCTCGACCGACAAAGGCGGCGCTACCGCGTGGCAGAGCACGCAGTCCGCGCACGTATCGCAAGCAAGGGAGACCGCAGCGCCGTGAGCGCAGTGCGTGGCTACAGGGGCGGCAGCCGTTGGCTCGCAACGCGCAGCGGCCGCCAGCGCCACATCAGCGCCCAGCAGCATGCGCAGTGCCAGCAGAGATACGGCAAGACAAGCGAGAAAACGGCGCATGCCTGCATGGAGCACGCCAGCCGCAAAGAGGTTCCCCACTGCGCCCGCCAATGCAATCTTTTTCATAGCTGTCAAGGCAATATGCATAAGCGCTAGAGGCATTTTTTACTGATATTTTTCAGTGCACTTCCTTGCCATGGCGCCGTACAGGTTCCGCGCGCAGCATGCGCAGGCCATTGGCCACCACCAGCAGGCTGGCGCCCATGTCGGCGAACACCGCCATCCACATCGTGGCCTGCCCGGCCAGTGCCAGCGCCAGAAACAGCAGCTTGATGCCCAGCGCCAGCGCGATGTTCTGCACCAGCACTTGGTGCGTGCGGCGCGAGAGGCGCACCGTCTCGGCCACACGGCGCAGGTCGTCGTTCATGATCACCACGTCGGCGGTTTCCATGGCCACGTCGGTGCCGGCGGCGCCCATGGCAAAACCGATGTCGGCCTGCGCCAGAGCGGGCGCGTCGTTGATGCCATCGCCCGCCATGGCCGTCATGCCGTGCAGTTTTTGCAAGGCGGCGATGGCGCCCTGCTTGTGCTCGGGCAGCAGGTCGGCCTGTACCTCGTCGATGCCAGCCGCGCGGGCAGCGGTTTGCGCCGCAGCGCCATGGTCGCCAGTGAGCAGGATGGGGGTAATGCCCAGGGCGCGCAGCTCGGCCACCGCTTCGATGGCCTGCGGACGCAAGGTGTCGGCCACAGCAAACAGCGCGCGCACCGCACCGCGCTCAGCCAGGAAGGTGACGCTGCGGCCCTGCGCCTCGTGCTCGGCGGCAGCGGCCTCAACCGTCTCGGTCCACAGGCCCAGCTCACGCATCCAGCGCCGGTTGCCCAGGTTCCAGCGCTCGCCGCCCACCCAGCCCTCCACGCCGCGCCCGGCCTGCGCGGTGAAATCGATCACCTCCGGCAAGGCACCTTGTTGCGGCCCCAGCCCGAGCGCAATCGCCTGCGACACCGGGTGGTCCGAGCGGCTGGCCAGCGCCAGGGCCACGTCGTGCGCGGCGTCGTTGCCAAAAGCGCTCTGCCCCACCAGCACCGGGCGGCCGGTGGTGATGGTGCCAGTCTTGTCAAAGGCCACGGCGCGAATGCCGCGCGCCTGCTCCAGCCAGGCCCCGCCCTTGATCAAAATGCCACGCCGCGCGGCGGCGGCCAGGCCACTGACCACGGTGACTGGGGTCGAGAGCACCAGCGCGCAAGGGCAGGCGATCACCAGCAAGACCAGCGCGCGGTAGATGGCGTCCAGCCAGGCCCAGCCGAGCAGCAGCGGCGCGCCGACGGCCACCAGCACAGCAATGGCAAACACCGCCGGCGTATACACGGCAGCAAAACGGTCCACCAGGCGCTGCGTGGGCGCGCGCGTGGCCTGCGCATCCTCCACTGCGCGGATGATGCGGTCGAGCGTGGTGTGGCCCGACGCGGCCGTCACGCGCATTTCCAGCTCGGCGTGGGCGTTGAGGGTGCCGGCAAACAGCGCGTCGCCCAAAGCTTTGTCCACGGCCAGGCTTTCACCCGTCACGCTCGATTCGTCCACGGCGCTGGCGCCGCGCGTCACGCTGCCATCCAGCGGCACCCGGCCACCAGGGCGGATGCGCACCGTGTCGCCCAGCGCCACGTCGGCAGCGGGCACGCTGCGCCACTGGCCGTCTGCGCTTTGAACTTCGGCCTGGTCCGGGCTAAGCGCCAGCAAGGCACCGATGGCATGGCGTGCCCGCCCCACCGCGCCCTCTTCGATGCGCTCGGCCAATGCGTACAGCGCCATCACCATGGCCGCCTCAGGCCACTGGCCGATGGCAAAGGCGCCGGTCACCGCCACCGCCATGAGCGCGCTGATGCCCAACTGCCCCCGCATCAACGAGCGGACGCCGCTTTGGTAGACGCCCAGGCCCGCCAGCAGGATGCCCACCGCGGCCAGCAACATGCCACCTGTATGCCAAGGCCAGGTATCCGGCCCCAGCAAGTGCAGCAGCTCTGCCCCGGTCGCCGCAAGCAGCCCGGCGCCAATGCGCGCCCAGCCCGGAAGCGCACTGTGGTCGTGGCCGTCGCCATCCCCGTGTTTGTGATCGTGCTCGTGATCATGGTCTGCGTGCGCACCAACGGATGCATCGCCCTCGCCTGAACACTTGGCGCTGCGGCGCGCCGGGTCTGCGGTCGATGCGCATCCACCATCCTCCGTGGGGCAGCAGGAAAGCGAAATGCGCGGGCCGGCAGGGCGTGCGGTGGTGGGCTCGACTGGCATGAAATCCTTGCAATCAACGCGGTTGAAGGCCGCAATGGCACCATTGGAATCCTTGAAGCCACTTGAAGGTCAAGCCATGCCCTTGCAGGACACCGCCGCGTGGCGGATTGGCGAGGCCGCGCGCCGCTCCGGCGTGTCGGCCGCCAACATCCGCTTTTACGAGAAGGAAAAGCTGCTGCCGCCCGGCGCGCGCGCGGACAACCGCTACCGCCTTTACAGCGCCGCCGACGTGCACCGCCTGCGCTTCATTCGCCTGTGCCGCGCCATGGACATGTCGCTGGGCGAAGTGCGCACGCTGGTGGCGCTCAACGCCCAGCCGCCCACCGACACGCATGCGGCCTGCCACACGCTGGACGAGCACCTGGCCCACGTGCGCGCCCGCCGCAAGGAACTGCAGGCGCTGGAGCAAGACCTGCGCGCACTGCGCAGCCGCTGCGACGGCACCGACGACGCGCACTGCCATGTGCTGGATGCGCTGCACGCGCAAGCCGACGCGCAGCCCAATGCAGCACCCGACGCAGGGCCGGCAGGAGCGTCGCCGAAGCGGCATGTATAGGCGCAACGCATGGGGGGCATGGAGCTTTAAGCGCCCGCGCCGGCCCAACGCAGCAGCCTGCAAGGCCATCTGTCCAAAATCAAAGACACTTGTGCATCAGTGCACGCAGCCCCTCCTTCATGACACCTCTCTCCCGCCGCCAGCTCATCGGCCTTGTTCTGCTCACCCTGATGTGGGGCCTGAACTGGCCGGTGATGAAGCTCGCGCTGCGCGAGATCAGTCCGCTCTATTTTCGGGGACTGACCATGGGAGTCGGCGCGCTGATGCTGGCGGGGTATTTCGGTAGGCAAGGCATTCGCCTGCTTCCCAGGGGGCGTTCGGAATGGCGAACCGTAGTGGTGTTGGGGCTGCCCAACATCCTGGGCTGGCACGCGTTGTCCATCATCGGCGTAGCGCACCTGCCGGCCGGGCGCGCCGCCATCCTCGGTTTCACCATGCCCGTGTGGACCGTACTGCTGGGCGTGCTGCTGTACCGCGACAAGCTGACCCCGCGCCTGGTACTCGCCGTCGTGGCGGTGCTCACGGGCATTGCGCTTTTGCTCTGGAACGAGTGGGCACACCTGGCGGGCCGACCGGTGGGCATTGCCTGGATGCAGGGGGCGGCGCTCTGCTGGGCGCTGGGCACGATCTGGATGCGCCGCGCGCACCTGACGCTGCCCGCCGAGACGCTGGTGGTGTGGATGATGGTTTTGTCGGCGGTGGTGATCGTGCTGCTCGCGGTGACACTGGAGCCGCCCCAGCACTGGCATTTCAGCACGGCGGTATGGGTGAGTCTGGTGTGGAGCGTGCTGATCAACTATGGCGCGGCGCAGGTGATCTGGTTTGCGCTGGCGCGGGAGCTGCCGGCGGCCACCAGTGCCATGAGCGTGATGGCGGTGCCTCTCATCGGCACCTTGAGCGCACCGCTCATCGTCGGCGAATGGCCCCATTGGCAGGACATGGCGGCGATGGTGTGCGTGGTGGTGGCGATTGGCGCGGTGCTGCTGCGGCGTTCGGAGCAAGCCACAAACGAAAAAACCCTAAGTGAATCCATCACTTAGGGCTTGTACTTGGCGGAAACGGAGTCCGCCTCCGTAGAACTTTTGGAGATTTCCAGTCATCTCCCATAGTTACGCTAACCTGTTGTCAAACAAGGGAAAATATCCAAAAACATATCTCCAGACGTTTACGGAAATCTACCCTCTAGCGTAAAATTTTGGGCGGGTGTTTGGGCGGGTGGCTGCAGCCCTCCGCTGCAATCAATTGCAGAACGCATATGGGAGGGCAGAGCATGCCGAAGGTAGCCAAGGAACTGTCAGCGCTGGAAGTGAAGAACCTTCCGCCCGGTAGCCACGCGGTGGGCGGTGTTGCTGGCCTGATTCTTGAAGTCACACCCACGGGCGGGAAGACCTGGGTTCTTCGTGTCAGGACGGGCACCAAGCGCCGAGAAATCGGTTTGGGGGGCTACCCGTCAACCTCCCTTGCGGAAGCCCGCAACAAGGCCAGAGAGACACGGGAAGCCATCGGCAAAGGCGTTGACCCGGTTGCAGAGAGGCAGGCAGCAAAGGCCGCATTGCTGGCACAACAAGCCAGCTTGAAGACCTTCAAATGGTGCGTTGATTCCTACCTTGCTGGCATGGAAGGCCAGTGGAAGAACGCGAAACACGCCGCCCAATGGCGTAGCACGCTGGAGACCTACGCCAATCCGATCATTGGCAAACTGCCCGTGCAATCAATTGCATTGCCGCATGTGTTGGAAGTGCTGAACCAACCGCAGCCCGACAAGGCCAATGCGGCGCTATGGGACAGCAAAAACGAGACTGCCTCACGCTTGCGCGGGCGTGTTGAAAAGGTGCTGGACTGGGCGACAGTCCACGGCTACCGCGATGGCCTGAACCCTGCCCGCTGGAAAGGACACCTTGACGCCATCCTGAAGAATCCCGGCAAGGTACAGAAGACCGAGCACCATAAGTCAATCCCTCACGGGGAAATGCACACCTTCATGAGCGCCTTACGCCAGCAGAAGGGCACAGCGGCAAAAGCCCTTGAATTCGCCATCCTGTGCGCCAGCCGTAGCGGAGAGGTACGCGGGGCAACGTGGGCTGAAATCGACCTGAAGAAGGGACTATGGACTATCCCCGGTGAACGCATGAAGGCAGGTAAGCCGCACACCGTGCCGCTGTCAAAGCAGGCCCTGCAATTGATTGCAGCGACTGAGCCCACGGCAGGAACCGACCTCGTTTTCCCAAGCCCACGCGGCAAGGTGCTGTCCGACATGACCCTAACCGCAGTCATGCGCCGCATGCAACTTGATGCCGTGCCTCACGGGTTCCGGTCAACCTTCCGCACATGGGGTGGGGAGCAGACAGCATACCCCCGAGACCTCCTGGAGACTGCCCTCGCCCACACGTTAGAAAGCAAAGTTGAAGCCGCCTATATGCACGGCACCCAAATTGAAAAACGCAGAAAACTAATGCAAGAATGGGCTGATTATGTAGAGTTGGCGCAGGGACAGGGAGATAATGTAGTCCCACTCAAAGCGGTCAGTCATTAGTTATTGACTGCCGTAGAGATGTTGATATAATCCGACCATCCCACGCAATGGAGTGCACCGGGAAAGCCGCAAGGGCTTTTTCGCGCACTCTTTTTTTGCGCCATAAGCCTTTGCATTTGAATGCAGACACGCTAGAAGGTGCAAAAAATGGCAATTTCGTTTGTGAAGAAAGCGGCGGCGGGAACCGCAACAGCAGAAAAAGAAAAGGCCGTAACCACGGCAAAGAAAAAGCCGGGACAGGCAAAGAAACTACCCATTGACGGGTTGAACTTCAACCAGCCGCAACGGTTGCGAGTTGGACACCTGCTAACCCTTCTCCAAATCAGTGCCCCGCAACTGTACAAAATGCGTGCCGCTGGAAAAATCCCAGAACCAGCGGGTCACTTTGGCACTGGCACAAGGCCAACACCATATTGGCTAACTACCCAAATGCTTCCCTACATCACGGGGGACGCAAGCAATGGATAAGCCAACCGCAAAGCCTCCCCGACGCCTACAGGGAAAGATCGTGGCACGCCTTTGCAATAAATTGCTGGAAGGCTCTGGCCTTGTCGTGCGTGACTGGCAGCTACCGGGCACCGACCCATTGCCAAAGCATCGCCGCTTCACGCTGGAAACGCTGGATGGCGACGACTGGGACGAAATACCGTGCATCTATGAACTGCACCAGCAGCTACAGCACGACGAAGAAACGAAGGCGCAGGCAACCGGATAAGGACGAAAAAAAATCCCCTCGACCATTACTGACCGAGGGGCAATTCCGATCCATCAATTGAGGGCCGCCGGGCGAGCAAACCCGGCACCTGATTGTGGTCTCCCCAGAACCTCCGAACAATTTCGATATGCACCTGTCAACTGACAGGCGGGGCACCGAAAAGCCCAAAAAGTGACAGGTGGATTCTGTCAAGTGACAGGTACATATCGAACAGCCCAAAGTACCAAAAAGTCAAAGACAAGCGCCTGAAAGCCTCAAAAACACAGATTTTCTGAAAACACGCAAACGGGCAAAAGGTAGTGACAGGTCTCCACCTAATACCGAAAAGAAAAGAGCACATGACCGCCATTTTCCAACCTTCAAAAGAAGACCATTCTTTCCCGTTCCATGAGTGGCCTAAAGACATTCCTCCCAGTGACCAGCTTGTGACCTTGTATGAGTCCAACATTGCCTATAGGACAAGCGTTCAACGCATGATCCCGCTACTCAAGGAGGGGGCGACCTGCACTGACTTTCGCAACCACTCCCACATGGGATTACGCAAGCTGGGCAACTGGTTCAAAGACCGTAAGAAGAGCTTTCAGCGCAAGGAACACTACGGCAACGATCCTATGCTTGATGTGTGGCCCAACATCGCTTGGCATATGGGGCCTTGCCCCCCGAGTTCGACACCAAATCGCGGTTTGAGCCGATTTCTCGATGTCGGTCTCATTTGAATCAAGCACATAGAAGCAGGTTTTGTAATTTTCTGTAGTGGCAATATCATGATTGTGAAGTGTTGGC
>JAGNYI010000036.1 GCA_017985015.1 Giesbergeria sp.
CTCGTGGCGCTCAAGCCCTTCAACCTGGTGGGGGGCGAGGCCTTGCGCCAGTTGCTGGTGGAAACGGCGGCGGCGCCAGTGCCTGGCGACGCCGGTGCGCAACCCGACATCGACCTGCCGCGCCTGGCCGCGCTGGTGGATGGCATTGCTGCCGATGGCCACGGCCTGGTCATGCTGATGGGCAAGGGCGGCGTGGGCAAGACCACCCTGGCCGCCGCCGTCGCGGTGGAACTCGCGCACCGGGGCTTTGCGGTGCACTTGTCCACGTCGGACCCGGCGGCCAACCTGGAGCAAACCCTAAGCGGCGCGCTGGAGAACCTCACCGTGAGCCGCATCGACCCGCACGAGGTGACCGAGCGCTACCGCCAGCAGGTGCTGGCAGCCAAGGGCGCCAAGCTCGACGCCGCAGGGCGCGCACTGCTTGAAGAAGACCTGCGCTCGCCGTGCACGGAAGAAATCGCCGTCTTTCAGGCCTTCTCGCGCACCATCCGCGAAGCGGGCAAGAAATTTGTCGTGATGGACACGGCCCCCACCGGCCACACGCTGCTGCTGCTGGACGCCACGGGCGCCTACCACCGCGACATCGTGCGCCAGATGGGCAGCACGGGCGTGCACTTCACCACGCCGATGATGCAGCTCCAGGACCCCAAGCAGACCAAGGTGATTCTGGTCACGCTGGCCGAAACCACGCCGGTGCTGGAAGCCGCCAACCTGCAGAACGACCTGCGCCGCGCCGGCATTGAGCCCTGGGCCTGGGTCATCAACAACAGCGTGGCGGCCGCTCGGGTGACCTCGCCGCTGCTGCGCCAGCGCGCCCGCAACGAACTGCGCGAGATCGATGCCGTGACCACGCAGCACGCCACGCGCTGGGCCATCGTGCCGCTGCTGAGCGAGGAGCCCGTGGGCATTGCGCGCCTGCTGGAGCTTGCCGGGTCTCAATTTCAAGCCCAAGCGGCTGGAGTCTGAAATGGGTCTGTTTGAACGCTACCTGACCGTCTGGGTCGGCATGGGGATGTTGGCCGGCGTGGGCCTGGGGCTGCTGGCTCCGGGCGCGTTCCAGGCCATTGCCGCGCTGGAATTGGCCCACGTGAACCTGGTGGTGGCCGTCTTCATCTGGGTGATGATTTACCCCATGATGATCCAGATCGACTGGAGCGCCGTGAAGGACGTGGGCAAAAAGCCGCGCGGCCTGTTGCTGACGCTGGTGGTCAACTGGCTCATCAAGCCCTTCACCATGGCGGCGCTGGGCGTGCTGTTCTTCCGCTACGTGTTTGCGCCCTGGGTGGACCCGCAATCGGCCAGCGAATACATCGCCGGCATGATTTTGCTGGGCGTGGCGCCGTGCACGGCCATGGTGTTCGTCTGGAGCCAACTCGTGAAGGGCGACGCCAACTACACGCTGGTGCAGGTGTCCGTCAACGACCTCATCATGGTGGTCGCCTTTGCGCCCATTGCTGCTTTTCTGCTCGGCGTGACGAATGTGACGGTGCCCTGGCAGACATTGGTGCTCTCCACCGTGCTCTACGTGGTGCTGCCGCTGGCGGCGGGCATGGCCACGCGGGCGCTCCTGCAACGGCGCTCGGCGCATGCCGTGGGCGACTTCGTCGCGCGCCTCAAGCCCTGGTCGATCGCCGGGCTGATCGCCACTGTGGTGCTGCTGTTTGGTTTTCAGGCGGGCACCATCGTCGCGCAGCCGCTGGTGATTGCGCTGATTGCCGTGCCGCTCATCGTGCAGAGTTACGGCATTTTTGCAATTACGTGGTGGGGCGCGCGCTGGCTCCGTCTGCCGCACGAGGTGGCTGGGCCGGCGTGTTTGATCGGCACCTCGAACTTCTTCGAGCTGGCCGTGGCCGTGGCGATTTCTCTGTTTGGCTTGCACTCGGGCGCGGCGCTGGCCACGGTGGTCGGGGTGCTGGTGGAAGTGCCGGTGATGCTCTCGCTGGTGGCGCTGGTCAACCGGGCGGGGCAGCGGCCGGCCTCTCCGGTGGCGTAAAAGTTGAATAAAAATGGCATCTAGCGCTTACTGGATAAGCGTCAGTAGCTATCAAAAATATAGTTATCGAAGAATCAGCACCGGCACCTCGGAGAGCCGCAGCAGCGTGGTCGTGGTGCTGCCGACGATGAGCTGGCGAATGCGCGAATGGCCGTAGGCGCCCATGACCAGCAGCGCCGCGCCCTGGCTGGCCAGCAGTTCGGGCAAGGCCTGTTCGGGTTCGCCCGCCAGCAGACGGGTCTGCACAGAAAAACCGGCGACGCGCAGCAGTTCAGCGGCGGCAGCAAGCTGCTCCTGCGCCTCGGTCGTGTCCGCGCCCACCATGGCGATCAGTGCTGGCAGGCCGCGCAGCAAGGGGCTGGCGGCCACCATGTCGACCATCTTGCGGGCGGTGGGGCTGGCGTCGTAGGCAACCACAAAGCGCTCGGGCGGGGCAAAGTGCTCACTGGTGGCGACCAGTACCGGGCGCTGCAGTGCGCGGATGACGCTTTCGACGTGGTGGTCCAGGTGGAGCTTGCGCGGCCCGCTGGCGCGGTGGTTGGCGCCCAGCACGCACAAACGCAGCTCGGGCTCAAGCTCCAGCAGGGTATCGACCAGCTCGCCGTGGCGCATGTGGGTGGCTGGCACCGGCAGGCCGGCGTTCTGGGCACGCAGGCTGGCGGCTTCCAGCATGTCGCGCCCGGCCTGCTGGGCGAGCTTGCTGCGCTGCTCGTCGAGCGCGCTCAGCTGCTGCAGCAGCACCTCCTGTGCCCCCAGCCCAATGGCGCCGGTGTAGTCGCCCACGTTGGGCAGCTCGGGCGAGCGCTCCAGTACGTGCAGCAATTCGAGCGGCGCAGGCAGGCGCTGTGCCGCCCAGGCCGCCCAGTCGATGACGGCGGCGGTGGTGGCGCGGCCGTCGATGCAGGCGTAAACCTTGTTCATGGGATTCTCCTGTTTGGATCGTGTTCAGTTGTTTGCGGCTCAGTGCATGAGCGTTTCAACAGTGCCGGTTTGCACCGCGCCGGTTTGCACCGCGCCGGGTTTGTCGTGCAGCGCGAAGCGGTCCACCAGTGTCGCACTTGCGGCGTTCCGGTCCAACATCTCCAAGCGGGTGCCCTCGTGGCAGTGTCGGAGCATGGCCGGGTTGAATACATTCGCTGGCTGCGAGATGCGAAATTTGGATAGAAATTGGGCTCTAGGGCATAGAAAAATTGAGCTGACAGCTATCAAATAAATAGTAATTTCTTGCGCCTGGAGAGGGCCCGTTGACCCGCCTTCTGTGCCCCACGCGCTACCATCAACGCCATGCTTTTTCGTTCTGCGCTGGATGGCGCGCGCCTTGGCACGCTGTGCACCTTGCTTATTCTCAGTGTCCCGGCCCGCGCCGCAGCGGGCGATATGGAGCCCCGCGTGCGGGCCTGCATCGCCTGCCATGGCAAAGAAGGGCGGGCCACGGCAGACGGCTATTTCCCACGCATCGCCGGAAAGCCGGCCGGATACCTGGCCAACCAGTTGATCAATTTTCAGGAAGGTCGGCGCAGCTATCCCCCCATGACCGACCTCATCGAGCACCTGAGCGCGCAGTACCTGGGCGAAATGGCCTCCTATTTCTCGGCGCTGGATCTGCCTTACCCGCCCCCCGCAGTTGTGCGCGCCTCGGCGCCCGCCATGGAGCATGGTCGTGCGCTGGTGCAACAGGGCGATGCAGCGCGGCGCATTCCTGCGTGTGTCGCCTGCCATGGTTCCGCGTTGACGGGCGTGCAACCAGCCACCCCTGGCTTGCTGGGGTTGCCGCGCGATTACATCAACAGCCAACTGGGTGCCTGGACCACCGCCCAGCGCCGGGCCCAGGCGCCTGACTGCATGGCGCAGATTGCCCGTTTGCTCACGTCCGAGGACGTCAGCGCCGTTTCCGCCTGGCTGTCCGCACAGCCCGTACCGGGCAACGGCCACCCTGCAGCCAGTCTGCCTGCACAGGCGCCGCTGCGCTGTGGCACGTTGGAGGGCGAGCGATGAAGGCCCGCTTGTACAGCATGCTCGCCACTCTGCTGCTCACCCTGGTGCTGCCGGCCTGGCTGGGTGCAACCGAATTGCCGCTGGAGCGTGGCCGCTATCTGGCCCGCATGGGCAATTGCATGGGCTGCCACACCACGCGCGGCGGTCCTGAGTACGCCGGTGGGCGCGTCATTGACACCCCCTTTGGCGCGGTTTACAGCCCCAACATCACGTCCGATCGGGACACTGGGATCGGCGCATGGTCGGCGGATGATTTCTGGCGCGCTTTGCACGAAGGGCGCTCGCGCGATGGTCGGCTGCTGGCGCCGGCGTTTCCCTATCCCAACTACACGCGGGTGACACGCGCCGATGCAGACGCCTTGTTCGCCTATTTGCGGACCGTGGCCCCTGTGGCACAGCCCAGCCGCCCGCACGCGCTGCAGTTCCCCTTTGGAACCCAGGCCGCGATGTGGGCCTGGCGAACCCTGTTTTTCCGCCCTGGCGTGTACGAGCCCCAGAGCGAGCGTTCTGTTGAGTGGAACCGCGGCGCCTATCTGGTCCAGGGACTTGGCCATTGCGGTGCCTGCCATACGCCGCGCAATGCGCTGGGCGCCGCGCGCAACAGCCAATGGCTCGCTGGCGGCATGATTCCGGTGCAGAACTGGTATGCACCCGCGCTTCACAGCGAACGCGAGGCGGGTGTGGCTAGCTGGCCGGTGGAGGAGGTGGCAGAGTTGCTGCAAACGGGCGTGGCGCCGCGCGGCTCGGTTCTCGGCCCCATGGCTGAAGTGGTGGCGGGCAGCACGCAGTACCTGAGCGACAGCGACGCACGCGCCATGGCCATCTACCTCCGTTCGCTGCCCCCGCGCATCGAGCAAGCGCTTGCACCAGCAACAAAAATGGACGAGAACGTGCGCGCGCGAGGCGCGAAGCTTTTCGAAACACACTGCGCCAGTTGTCACGGTAAATCGGGGGAGGGCGAGCGCGGTGCATTTCCGGCGCTGGCTGGCAACCGCGCTGTGCTGATGGACAACCCGACCAATCTGGTGCGCGCCCTCCTGCAGGGAGGCTACCCGCCCTCCACCGCCGGCCATCCCAGGCCGCATGGCATGCCCCCGTTTCAGCAATTGCTGAGCGACATTGACATGGCGGCGCTGGCAAGCTATATCCGCAACGCCTGGGGGAATGCTGCTGCGCCGGTCGCTACCATTGAGGTGCACCGCGTGCGGGAGCGCCGCAGCCCTTGAATGCCTACAACAGAAAGAAAAACTCCCATGGAGCGCAGCGCAGCCCCTACCGCACCAACCCAAGCGTGGTGGGTAGTGTGTTTGTGCGCCGCCTGGTGCAATACCTGCACCGACTACCGCCCGATTTTTCTTGCCGTGGCGCGCGACTGGCCACAGATGCGATTTGAGTGGGTGGACATTGAGGACGAATCCGAGCTGGCGGGCGACCTGGATGTAGAAACTTTTCCTACGCTACTGATAGCAGACGCTCACAAAGCGCGTTTTCTTGGCCCTTTGCTGCCCCATGCTGCGGTGCTGAGCCGCTTGATCGGCAGCCTGCGCGACGCAGGGCCCGCTGCCGAGGCACAGGTCGACCCCGAAGCACAAGCCTTGTTCTCCCGGGTGCGTTCCGCCCGCGCCTGAGCTTGTAACGACGTTTTGACGCTCCGTTGCTGCCGGGTAAGCGAGGTCGCCAACCCGATTTTTGCCGTTTCCCCGGCCAAGGCACTTTTCTGGCAGGGCGTTCCAAGCTACAATAGCGTTCTCACGACCAAGCGGGCGGGTACCAACCGCCCGTTTTTTTTGGCCGTCAGCTTTTGGAGCTCGAAGCCTCAGGGGGTTCTCGGGTTTTTTGTTTTTCCGGGATTGAACGTAACACGTGGCACTGCAGCAAATCGTTGAGCAAACCGTCATCGGCCTGGGTTATGACCTGGTCGAAATCGAGCGCAGTTCCGGCGGTCTGCTGCGCATCACCATTGATCTGCCATGGCAGGCGCCCGCTGAAGGCGCAGCCCCGGCGGATGAGGTGTACGTCACGGTGGAAGACTGTGAAAAGGTTACGCGGCAGTTGCAGTTTGCACTGGAAGTGGAGGCGGTGGAATACCAGCGGCTTGAGGTGTCCTCGCCGGGTATTGACCGCCCTTTGCGCCATGAACAGGATTTTGTGCGCTTTGAGGGCGAGGTGATTGACCTGACGCTCAAGCAGCCCATTGGAGCAGCGGCCGCAGGCCAGGTCAGCCCTTTGCGCAAGAAGTTTCGCGGCACGCTGGAGCGGGCCGAAGGTGGCTGGCAGATCACCTGGCGCGACGAGCCGGCGGTCAAGGTGGGTCAGCGGGTGAGCGCCAAGCGCGTCCCGGCGCCGCTGCAGGCCTTGGGCTTTGCGCTCGATGAGCTCAAAGACGCGCGGCTGGCGCCGATTGTGAATTTCAAGGGGCGCGGCGCCAAACCGGCGCCGCAATGATTCCCCGAAAGGGTGAAGTGGATCGGGGCCGCAGCCACGCTGCCCAAGGGTAAAAGAAATAGGAGAGTCGTTGCATGAATCGCGAACTGTTGATGTTGGTTGAAGCCATTTCGCGCGAGAAGAACGTCGAGCGCGACGTGGTGCTGGGCGCCGTCGAATTGGCACTGGCACAGGCGACGAAAAAGCTCTATTCCGGCGAAGTGGACATCCGTGTGGCGCTGGACCGCGACAGCGGCAATTACGAAACCTTCCGCCGCTGGCTCGTGGTGCCCGACGACGCCGGTTTGCAGAATCCGGACGCCGAAGAGCTCCTGATGGACGCCCGGGATCGTGTGCCCGACGTCGAAGTGGGTGAGCACATCGAAGAGGGCATTGAATCCGTCCCCATTGGCCGCATTGGCGCAATGGCGGCCAAGCAGGTCATTTTGCAGAAGATCCGCGACGCAGAGCGCGAAATGCTCCTGTCCGACTTCATGTCCCGTGGTGAAAAAATCTTCACTGGCACCGTCAAACGCATGGACAAGGGCGACCTGATCGTCGAGTCGGGTCGGGTGGAGGGACGCCTGCGCCGCAGCGAGATGATCCCCAAGGAAAACCTGCGCAGCGGTGACCGCGTGCGCGCCATGATCATGGAGGTGGACCTGACCCTGCGCGGCGCGCCCATCATCCTCTCGCGCTCGGCGCCAGAATTCATGATTGAGCTGTTCCGCCATGAAGTGCCGGAGATCGAGCAGGGCCTGCTGGAAATCAAGAGCTGCGCCCGTGACCCCGGCAGCCGGGCCAAGATTGCCGTGCTCTCGCACGATCGCCGCGTAGATCCGATCGGCACCTGCGTGGGTGTGCGCGGCACACGCGTCAATGCCGTCACCAACGAGCTCGCGGGTGAGCGGGTGGACATTGTGTTGTGGTCTGAAGACCCGGCGCAGTTCGTCATTGGTGCCCTGGCGCCTGCCAACGTCTCTTCCATCGTGGTGGACGAAGAAAAGCACGCCATGGACGTGGTGGTCGACGAAGAAAACCTGGCCATCGCCATTGGCCGCGGCGGCCAGAACGTGCGCCTGGCGTCCGACCTCACCGGTTGGAAAATCAACATCATGGACGCCGCCGAGTCGGCCCAGAAGCAAGCCGACGAGACCGACACAGCGCGTCACCTTTTCATGGAAAAGCTCGACGTCGACCAGGAGATCGCCGACATCCTGATCGAGGAAGGTTTCAATACGCTCGAAGAAGTGGCCTACGTGCCGCTGCAGGAAATGCTCGAAATCGAGAGCTTCGACGAAGAAACCGTGACCGAACTGCGTGCGCGAGCCAAAGACGTGCTGCTCACCATGGAAATCGCCCGTGAGGACAGCGTCGAGAGTGTGTCGCAGGACCTTCGCGACCTCGAAGGCGTGACGCCCGAGTTGATGGCAAAGTTGGCCGAGGGCGGCATTCACACCCGCGACGATCTGGCCGATTTGGCCATCGACGAATTGACCGAGCTGACCGGGCAGTCCGAAGACGATGCCAAGGCATTGATCATGAAAGCACGCGAACATTGGTTCGCGGGGCAAGAGTAAAGGTCAGGGAGGCACCAAGCACATATGTCCAGTATCACAGTCGCCGAGTTCGCCAGCGAACTCAAAAAAACTCCTGATGTCTTGCTCGAACAGCTCAAGTCTGCCGGTGTCGCCAAAGCCGATGCGGCCGATGCGTTGACCGAGGGAGACAAGCAAAAACTGCTCGCGCACCTGCAGGCCAGCCATGGCGTGGGAGGGGCGGATCGCAAGAAAATCACCTTGGTCAAGCGCTCAACCAGCGAGATCAAGCAGGCCGACGCTTCGGGCAAGGCGCGCACCATTCAGGTGGAAGTGCGCAAGAAGCGCACTTTCGTCAAGCGCGACGAGACCGGCGAGACCGCTGCCCCGGTGGATGATCCAGCCGAAGCGGCGCAAGCCGCCGAGTCCGCCCAAGCCGCTGACCACGACAACGCCGATTTGGCTCGCCGCGAGGAAGAGGCGCGTCGCCAAGCCGAACTCATCAGCCGCCAGGAGCAAGACCTGAGCGAGAAGCGGCGTGAACGCGAAACGCGCGAGCAGCGCGAACGCGAAGCTGCCGAACGCGCCGCTGCCTATGCCGCGCAGGAGGCGGGCAAAAAGGCCCAGGTGTCGGCCGAGAAGCAGGAAGCCACGCGCGAACAGGCCGCAGAAGCTGCCGCCCGCGTTGAAGCGCAGAACGAAGCGCGCGAAAAGGCCGAGACCGAGTCGCGTGCCCGTGCCGCCGAGGAAGCCGCGCGCGCCACCGATTTGGATGAACGCCGCCGCAAGGCTCTGGCCGAGGCCGCTGCGATCCGCTCGATGATGTCAACACCAGCCAAAGTGCTGGTGGCCAAGAAGCCTGAAGAGCCCAAGCCGGCGCCGCGCGCCGCTGCGGATGCCAAGAAGGGTACGTTGCACAAGCCCGCTGCCGCGCCTGGCGCTGCACCGCGCAATGCGGGTGCAGGCGCAGGTACAGGTGCGCCGGGCGGTGCAGGCAAGGAAGTGAAGTCGGCCAAGCTCTCGTCGAGCTGGGCAGGCGATCCGGCCAAGAAAAAGGGCATTCCTACCCGTGGAGACACCGGCGGAGGCCGTGGTGGAGGCGGTAGTGCCTGGCGCAGTGGCGCGCGCAGCGGCGGCCGGCGTGGCAACGACCGCGACCGCTCCGACCAGCACGCCCACGCAGCGCCAGCCGAGTTCCGCAGCATTGAAGTGCACGTGCCCGAGACCATTACCGTGGCCGAGCTGGCGCACAAGATGTCGATCAAGGCGTCCGAAGTCATCAAGGCCTTGATGAAGATGGGCCAGATGGTCACCATCAACCAGCCCCTGGACCAGGACACTGCGATGATCGTCGTGGAAGAAATGGGACATACGGCGGTGGTGGCGGCACTGGACGACCCCGAGGCGTTTTCCCAGGAAGATTCGTCGGCGCAGAACGCCGAGCTGGTTTCCCGCGCTCCCGTGGTTACCGTCATGGGTCACGTGGACCACGGCAAGACCTCGCTGCTCGACTACATCCGCCGCACCAAGGTCGCGACGGGCGAAGCCGGTGGCATCACGCAGCACATTGGCGCCTACCACGTCGAGACGCCGCGCGGCATGGTCTCGTTCCTCGACACCCCCGGCCACGAGGCGTTTACCGCCATGCGTGCCCGTGGTGCGCAGGCGACCGACATCGTGATTCTGGTGGTGGCTGCAGACGACGGCGTGATGCCGCAGACGCGCGAAGCCATCAAGCACGCCAAGGCGGCCAATGTGCCCATGGTTGTGGCGATCACAAAATCCGACAAGCCGGACGCCAACTTTGACCGCGTCAAGCAGGAACTGGTGGTTGAGCAGGTGGTTCCCGAGGAATATGGCGGCGATACACCGTTTGTACAGGTCTCCTCCAAGACCGGCTTGGGCATTGATACGCTGCTTGAGCAGGTGCTCTTGCAGGCCGAAGTGATGGAACTCAAGGCTACAGTGGACACGCTGGCCAAGGGTCTGGTCATCGAAGCGCAACTGGACAAGGGCCGCGGCCCTGTGGCCACGGTGCTGGTGCAGTCCGGTACGCTCAAGGTGGGCGACGTGGTGCTGGCCGGTCAGACCTTTGGTCGCGTGCGCGCCATGCTGGACGAAAACGGTCAGACCGCCAAGTCCGCTGGGCCGTCGATCCCGGTGGAGATCCAGGGGTTGACAGAAGTGCCGCAGGCGGGCGACGAGTTCATGGTGCTCACTGACGAGCGCCGTGCACGTGAAATCGCCACCTACCGCGCCGGCAAGTTCCGCAACACCAAGCTGGCCAAGATGCAAGCGGCCAAGCTGGAGAACATGTTCTCCGACATGACGGCGGGCGAAGTGAAAACGCTGCCCATCATCGTCAAGGCCGACGTGCAGGGTTCGCAGGAAGCGCTGTCGCAGTCCCTGCTCAAACTCTCGACCGACGAGGTCAAGGTGCAGTTGGTGTACACCGGCGTGGGTGCCATCAGCGAGTCGGACATCAACCTGGCCATTGCGTCCAAGTCGATCGTCATCGGCTTCAACGTGCGGGCCGACTCCGGCGCGCGCAAACTGGCCGAAGCCAACGATGTCGACCTGCATTACTACAGCATCATCTATGACGCTGTGGACGAACTCAAGGTGGCAATGTCCGGCATGCTGGCCCCAGAGCAGCGCGAGGAAATCATTGGCACGGCCGAGATCCGCACAGTGTTTGTCGCCTCCAAAATCGGCACCGTCGCCGGTTCGTACATCACCTCGGGCATGGTGCATCGCAATGCCAAGTTCCGCCTTCTGCGCGACAACGTGGTCATCTACACCGGCGATGTCGATTCGCTCAAGCGGCTCAAGGACGACGTCAAGGATGTCAAGGAAGGCTTCGAGTGCGGTATCAAGCTCAAGAACTACAACGACATCAAGGAAGGTGATCAGCTGGAGTTCTTCGACATCAAGGAAATCGCCAGAACACTATGAAGCACCCCCTGCGTCGCTTCGCGCCTTCCCCCTCTCTCGAATCGCTTTGCGATTCGGGAGGGGGACGCCCCCAGCACGGCGGGGCGGCCCTTGTGCGGGGGCGCTGGCATTGGCCGCGCCACGTTCATGCGGCGTCGTCGGTGATTGGCGTAGTGGGTTACTAACATGGCTGCCAAGAAATCCTCCACGCCCAACCGCGCCTTCAAGGTGGCCGACCAGATCCAGCGCGATCTGGCGGAGTTGATCGCGCGCGAGTTGAAGGACCCGCGGGTCGGCATGGTCACCATCCAGTCGGTGGAAGTGACGCCCGATTACGCCCATGCCAAGGTGTTCTACAGCGTGCTGACAGGTCAGCCGGCCGCCACGCAAGAAGCACTTGACCAAGCGGCGGGGTTCCTCCGCGCCGGCCTGTTCAAGCGCCTGCATATCCACACCGTGCCTACGCTGCATTTCGTGTTTGACCGGACGCCCGAGCATGCGGCGGACATGAATGCGCTGATTGCCCAGGCGGTCGCTTCGCGTTCCAAAGAGGAGTAGCTTGAGCACCGCCGGACCGCCCCAAGGTGCGAAGGCCCCCTTGGGGGGCAGCGATTCGCGCGCAGCGCAAGAGCGTGGGGGCCTGGCTCGCGCGCCACGCACCAGGGTGCAGCGGCGCCCTGTGCATGGGGTGTTGTTGCTTGACAAGCCGCTGGGGCTCTCCAGCAATCAGGCCTTGCAAAAGGCCAAATGGCTGTTGCGCGCGGAAAAGGCAGGCCATACCGGCACGCTTGATCCGCTGGCCACTGGCGTGCTGCCGTTGTGCTTTGGCGCGGCGACCAAGTTCAGTCAGTTGCAGCTCGATGCGCCCAAAACGTACCACGCTGTGGCGCGCCTGGGCGTGACGACCAGCACGGGCGATGCCGAAGGTGAGGTGCTGGCCGAGCGGCCCGTGCCGCCCGAGGCGTTGTCCCCCGAGCGGCTCGCGGCCGTGCAACGCCAGTTCACCGGCCCCATAGCGCAGGTGCCGCCGATGCACAGCGCCTTGAAGAAGGACGGGCGCGCACTGTACGAATACGCGCGCGCAGGCATTGAGGTGGAGCGCGCCGCGCGTGACGTAGAAATTTTTGAGCTAAATCTGGCTCCAGCGCTTGATGCGTATACGTATCCAGCTATCAACATCGTAGTGAAATGCAGCAAAGGCACTTACATCCGCACCCTCGGCGAAGATATCGGAGCGGCACTCGGTTGTGGCGCCCACCTGACCTTTTTGCGCCGCATTGACACGGGCGGCCTCGCTCTGGCCCGCTGCGTCACACTCGACGCACTGGAAGCCATGGACGAGGATGCGCGCCTTGCCAGCCTGGAACCCGCTGAGCTGCTGCTTGTCGGGCACACCCGCATCACCCTGGGTGCCGAAGACGCCGGACGCTTCCTCTCGGGCTTGCGCCGCCGTGGCCCCTGGCCCGATGCGCAGGCCGTGGCAGTGTTCGGGAAAACTCCAGCCGCGTTGCTGGGTGTAGGCCACGTGGCCGCCGGCGAACTCATCCCCGACCGGTTGCTGAGCCCGGTTGAAATCGAACAAATCTTGAAGAGCACGCCGAGCGCAGCAAGCGCCGGCATTTTGGAAACGATATGAACAAGCAAATTCGCAACATCGCCATCATTGCCCACGTGGACCATGGCAAAACCACCATGGTGGATCAGCTGCTGCGCCAGTCGGGCACCTTCGCCGAGCACGAAAAAATGGTCGACACCGTGATGGACAACAACGCCATCGAACGCGAGCGCGGCATCACCATTCTGGCCAAGAACTGTGCTGTGACCTGGGAGGGTACGCACATCAACATCGTTGACACCCCAGGCCACGCGGACTTTGGCGGCGAAGTGGAACGTGCCTTGTCCATGGTCGACGGCGTGGTGCTGCTGATCGATGCGCAGGAAGGCCCGATGCCGCAAACGCGCTTCGTCACCAAGAAGGCACTGGCGCTGGGCCTCAAGCCCATCGTCGTGGTCAACAAGGTGGACAAGCCCGGCGCCAATCCTGACAAAGTGGTGAATGCCGCCTTTGACTTGTTCGACAAGCTTGGCGCAACCGACGAGCAGCTCGATTTTCCGGTGGTCTACGCCTCGGGGATCAATGGCTGGACGTCGCTGGTGGAGGGCGAACCGGGCGAGCAATGGGGCCCGGACATGTCGGCGCTGTTTGAAACCGTGCTCAGGCACGTTCCCGCCCATGAGGGTGACGAGAAGGCGCCGCTGCAACTGCAGATCTCGGCGCTCGATTTCTCCACCTTTGTGGGCCGCATTGGCGTGGGCCGCATCAACCAGGGCACCATCAAACCCAACATGGACGTGGTGGTCATGGAAGGGCCGGACGGCAAATCCTTCAAGGGCCGCGTCAACCAGGTGCTGACCTTCCAAGGCCTGGAGCGCGTGCAGGCCACCGAGGCCGGCCCGGGCGAAATCGTGCTGATCAATGGAATTACCGACATCGGCATTGGCGTGACGGTGACCGACCCCTCGAACCCCGCGCCGCTGCCCATGCTCAAGGTGGATGAGCCCACGCTCACCATGAACTTCTGCGTCAACACCAGCCCGCTGGCCGGCCGCGAAGGCAAGTTCATCACCAGTCGCCAGATCTGGGACCGTCTGCAAAAAGAGCTGCAACACAACGTGGCCTTGCGCGTCAGCGAGACGGGCGAAGAAGGTATTTTCGAAGTGATGGGCCGGGGCGAACTGCACCTGACCATCCTGCTGGAGAACATGCGCCGCGAAGGCTACGAAATGGCCGTCTCCAAGCCCCGTGTGCTGTTCAAGGACGTTGGCGGCGTGCGGCACGAGCCGATTGAGCTGGTGACCGCCGACATCGAGGAAACCCACCAGGGCGGCGTGATGCAGGCGTTGGGTGAGCGCAAGGGCGAGCTGGTGAACATGGAATCCGATGGCCGAGGCCGCGTGCGCCTGGAATACCGCATTCCCGCCCGTGGTCTGATTGGTTTTACCAACGAATTCCTGAACCTGACACGCGGCTCGGGCTTGATTTCCAACATTTTCGACAGCTATGAGCCCCACAAGGGCGAGATCGGCAGCCGCAAGAACGGCGTGCTCATTTCCATGGACGACGGCGAAATCTTCACCTACGCGCTGGGCAAGCTCGACGACCGCGGCCGCATGTTCGTCAAGGCCAACGATCCGGTGTACGAGGGCATGATCGTCGGCATCCACAGCCGCGACAACGACCTGGTGGTGAACGCCACGCGCACCAAGCAATTGACCAACTTTCGTGTCTCGGGCAAGGAAGACGCCATCAAGGTCACGCCGCCGATTGACCTCACTCTGGAATACGGCGTCGAGTTCATCGAGGAAGACGAACTGGTCGAGATCACCCCCAAGTCCGTTCGCCTGCGCAAGCGCCACCTGAAAGAGAGTGACCGCAAGCGCGCCAGCCGTGAGTGATCAGGACACCTCCCTGAGGCGCTTCGCGCCTCCGTGCAGCCGCCAGAGGCAGCAGCCCTTCGGTGACGTCCAAGCCTGCGCAGGCAGGCTTGGAGCCGCGCCCCTCAGCCCCTTCTCTCGAATCGCTGCGCGATTCGAGAGGGGGGACGCTGCCTGCGCGGCGGGGCGGCGCGGCCGGCCCAGGCCCTTGCGCGGGAGCGCTGGCATTGCTCGCGCCCGTTGCATGCGGCGCCGGTGGTGCGAAGGGCGGTGCTGCCTGCGTGGCGGGGCGGCCCTTGCACGGTGGCCACTGGTCTGGGCCGCGCGCGGTGCGAGCACTACGCGATGAATATCGGTCCGGCTCCCAGTCGGGGCCTGACGCATGGCCGGGCGGTATGGCTCATGGTGGCCGTCACGCTGATGTGGTCGATCGCCGGTGTGGTCACGCGCCACCTGGAGCAGGCCCGCAGCTTTGAGGTGACCTTCTGGCGCAGCTTCTTTACCTTGCTTGCGCTGCTGGTCATCCTGCCTGCCGTTCAAGGGCGTGCCGTGTTCGAAACGTTGCGCGGCGGGGGCCGGGCATTGTGGATTTCCGGCGTCTGCTGGAGCGTGATGTTCACCGCCTTCATGGTGGCCATTACGCTCATGCCTGTGGCCAATGTGCTGGTCACCATGGCCGTCGGTCCCCTGCTCACGGCGCTGTTCGCCTGGGCCTTCATCGGCCACCACATCGCGCCGCGTACCTGGGGGGCCATTGCATTGGCTGGCTTGGGCATCGCCTGGATGTATGGCGCGCAGATGGCAGGCCTGCCCGTGGCAGGCACTTTGGTGGCGCTGTGCGTACCCGTGGCCGCAGCGGTGAACTGGACGGTGGTGCAGCATTCGCAGCGCCATGGCCACGCGGTCGATCTGATGCCCGCCGTGCTCATCGGCGCGGTGCTCTCATCGCTGGCCACGCTGCCACTGGCCTGGCCATTCCAGGCCAATGCACACGATCTGACTTTGCTGGCCTTGCTCGGGCTGGTGCAATTGGCGATTCCGTGCGTGCTCGCGGTGCGTTGCGGCCGCGTGCTCAAGGCGCCCGAGATGGCGCTGCTGGGCCTGCTGGAAGTGATCTTTGGCATATTGCTGGCGTGGCTGGGTGCGGGTGAGCGCCCTGCGCCCGTTGTGCTGATGGGCGGCGCGCTGGTCATTGGTGCGCTGGTTTTCAATGAACTATTGGGTTGGAAGGAACAAAAATGACGAAGTTGACCGGTGAGGTGTTGGCGCAGGTGCGCGGCCAGGTAGGCTGCATCACGCTCAACCGCCCCAGGGCGCTCAATGCCCTGTCGCTGAGCATGGTGCGCGACCTGATGACGGTGCTGCTGGCCTGGAAAAAAGACCCCAAGGTGCTGGCCGTGGCCATTCGGGGCAGCAACAAGGAAGGCCCGTTTGGCACCTTCTGCGCGGGCGGCGACATCCGCTTTCTGCACCAGGCCGGCAGCACGGGCAACCCAGAAATCGAGGACTTCTTCACCGAGGAGTACGCCCTCAACCACCTCATTCACAACTACGGCAAGCCCTACATTGCGTTCATGGACGGCATCGTCATGGGTGGCGGTATGGGCATCAGTCAGGGCGCGGCGCTGCGCCTGGTGACCGACGCTACCCGGATGGCCATGCCCGAGACGGCCATCGGTTTGTTCCCTGATGTGGGTGGGGGGTATTTCTTGTCCCGCTGCCCCGGCCACACCGGGGAGTGGTTGGCGTTGACGGGGGAGACGATTGGTGCCGATCCAGCGATAGCCCTGGGCTTGGCGGACGGGCGCATCGCGTTGGCCGACCAAGCCCCAGTGTGGGAGGCCCTCGGAACGCAGCGCTTTGCGGATGGCGCTGCGGTCACCGCGCTCGTTACATCAAAATTAATAGCTGAAAATATAGATGCAATAAGCGCTAGAGGCCAAATAGACCATTATTTCTCAATGGATTCTGTGGGCGCTATCGTTGGCGCTCTGGAAGCCAGCGCAGGCGAATGGGAAACCAAGACGGCTGCCACCTTGCGCAAGCGTTCACCCTTGATGCTGCATGTCGTGTTTGAGCAGATCCGGCGTGCTCGCACCTTGTCTCTTGCCGATGACCTGCGCATGGAACGCGACATGGTCCGCCATTGTTTCCACCTGCGCCCAGGTCAGAGCGAGACGCTGGAGGGCATCCGCGCGCTGGCAGTGGACAAGGACCACACGCCCCGTTGGGCGCCCGCTCGCATCGAAGACGTGACGCCGGAGATGGTGGCGCCGTTCTTCTCCAGCCCCTGGCCGGCGCACGCCCACCCGCTGGCTGCGCTGCGCTGACAAGCGGCCGTCATGCCCGTCGCGCAATTCGCCGATGCCATGGCCTGGCGCTCGGTGAATGCGCTTGCAAATCGGAGAAATCAGGAAGTTCAGGGACGGACGATTTTCCAGCTTCCACCCACGCCGTCGCCCACCATATCGCCAGATTTCTGGTCTTTGACGAAGTAGTACAGCGGCTGGCCGCGGTAGGCCCATTGCTGGCTGCCGTCTGCGCGCGTGACGATGGAATAGTCACCCATGGGTTTGGCCGTGCTGGCGACGGGCAGCGGCGGCCAATTGGCGGCGCATTGGGCGTTGCAATTGGACATGCCGGGGCCGTCCTTGGAAAAAACGTACAGCGTATTGCCCGTGGGACCGATGAGGCGCCCATCCGCGGCACGGGTGGGCATGTCGGACGCCATCATGCTGGAATGGGACGGCATCATCGAGCAGCCCCCGAGCAGGGCGGCCGCCAAGAGGGTAGGTGCGAGCAGCTTCATGGGTGTTACTCCGGAAAGAACAAAACACCAATGTAGGAGCGATTGCGGGCTGACTGTGTCAGCCAACAGGCCGAGCAAGCCCCCCGTCGAGCTCCGCAGCCTGCGCGTGCTACCGGTTGTGGCTCTTCATGACGCGCTCCACCTCGCGCTTGCCTTCGCGGTCTTTGATGGTGTCGCGCTTGTCGTGCTCGGCCTTGCCTTTGGCCAGGGCAATGTCCACTTTGGCGCGCCCGTCTTTCCAGTGGAGATTGAGGGGAACGAGCGTAAAGCCCTTTTGCTCCACCTTGCCGATCAGGCGCTTGATCTCTTCTTTGTGCAGCAACAGCTTTTTGGTGCGCGCCGCTTCGGGACTGACGTGGGTGGACGCTGTTTTGAGCGGATTGATCTGGCATCCGATCAGGTAGAGCTCGCCTTCGCGAATCACCACGTAGCCATCCGTCAGTTGCACTTTGCCTTCGCGCAGCGCTTTGACTTCCCAGCCTTGCAACACCATCCCCGCCTCGTAGCGTTCTTCGAAGAAATAGTTGTACGCGGCCTTCTTGTTGTCGGCGATGCGGGAAGCGGAGTCGGGTTTTTTAGCCATCAGGTGCGTGCAGGGCGCCAGTGAGGAGGCCAGAGAGCCGTCTCTACAATCACTGTTGTTGTGCAGTTGCGATTCTAGTCAGTGCCGGCGAGCGCCACTGCCGCGCGCCGCTGCCCCGTTGTCAATGAAACAAGTCCATAAATCCGTCCTGATCTGGTACAGCCCGCAGGAAATGTTCACGTTGGTCACCGACGTGGACCGCTACCCCGAGTTTCTTCCCTGGTGTGACCATGCGCGCGTGCTGGAGCAGGCGCAGGAGAGTATGGTGGCCGAGGTGGGCATTGCCATGGGAGGCATTCGCCAGACGTTTGTCACCCGCAACACGCATGAGGCTGGAAGGCGGGTACAGATGCAGCTCGTCAAGGGGCCCTTTTCCCGGCTCAACGGAGACTGGCACTTTGACCCTCTGGGCGACGGCAGCGAGCGCGCCGCGCGGGTCAAACTTCAGCTCAACTACGGTTTTGACAGCGCGGCACTGGCTGCGTTGGTAGGGCCGGTGTTTGACCGCATTGCCGCAACCATGGTGGATGCCTTTGTCAAGCGGGCCGAGCAGATCTATGGCTGAAGCGAAAGCGCCGGCTGGCAGGCTGCGTATCGCGGTATGGGTCTGTGCGGGTCCCGGTGCGGTACGCGAATGGACTGGAGAACTGGCTGCCGGTGCCCGGGTGATCGATGCGCTGCGCGCCAGCGGCTGGGAAGACAGTGAATCGGGTTGGGTGGCGGGTGTCTGGGGCCGGGTGGTGCCGGTCGTTCAGGAGCTGCGCGACGGCGACCGGGTGGAAATTTACCGTCGGCTCACGGTAGACCCCAAGGTGGCCCGGCGTGAGCGTTTTGTGCAGCAAGGCCGCCGGGGTGCCGGCTTGTTTGCGCGTGGGCGGCAGCCGGGCTCGTAAATTTCAGGCTCTCAGGGCTTGCAGTCGGCATCGATGACAGATTGCGCTCGTTTGCGTTCTGCTGCGCGGCTGGCGTCGTCCATGAACACCTGCTCGCCCTTGGCGTTGGTGTGTTTCATCAGCTGACCCGAGTCCAGCGAGGCTTTGGCCTGTTTGGCGCGGGTGCAGTTTTCGGCGCGGTCGGCCGCGAGTTTTTGCTGCGCAGCCTTGTCCGTGGCTGCCTTTGCGGCTTCGGCCTCGGCCTCGGCTTTGGCCTTGCGCTCTTCCAGCACTTTGTCGGTGCCCTTGGCGGAAGACGCTGCGGCAGGCTTGGACGTTGGCGACGAAGGCGCGGACTGTGCGTCGGCTGCCACTGGCGCAACGGGTGCGATACGCTGGTTCGGCTGGCGCAGGATGTCTTTTTCAGGGATTTCCAACGGAGGCGGACGGTCGCTGAAGACCTTGCGTCCATCCTTGTTGATCCATTGCCACTGCGCCATGGCGCCCGCAGACCAGACGCAGGCGAAGGCCACCAAGCAGAGTTTGTAGAGCTTCATGGATGCAGTTTAGCGGCAGCGACACCCCGTGGAGCGGGGAATTGCGGCGGGTACAATTGTTTTTTTGGAGCTTTCACATGCGCCTTCTAGGCAAAGCGCTCACCTTCGACGACGTGTTGCTGGTGCCAGCGTATTCTCAAGTCCTGCCCAAGGACGCCTCTCTCGCCACCCGTTTTTCGCGCAATATCCGGCTCAATCTGCCGCTGGTTTCTGCAGCCATGGACACCGTCACCGAGGCGCGCCTGGCCATCGCTATCGCTCAGGAGGGCGGCATTGGCATCGTGCACAAGAACCTGACGGCGCAGGAGCAGGCCGCGCATGTGGCCAAAGTCAAGCGGTATGAATCGGGTGTAGTGCGCGATCCGGTGGTGATCACCCCGGAGCACACGGTGCTGCAGGTACTGCAATTGTCCGAGCAATTGGGCATTTCAGGGTTTCCGGTGTGCGATGGCGGCAAGGTGGTGGGCATCGTCACAGGCCGCGACCTGCGCTTTGAGACGCGTTACGACGTCAAGGTGCATCAGATCATGACGCCGCGCGAGAAGCTCATTACCGTCAATGAAAAGGACGGCACGTCGCCCGCCGTGGCCAAGGCTTTGCTGAACAAACACAAGCTGGAACGCCTGCTGGTGGTGAACGATGCCTTTGAGCTCAAGGGCTTGATCACGGTGAAGGACATCACCAAACAGACCAGTTTTCCGAATGCCGCGCGCGACGCGTCGGGCCGTCTGCGCGTCGGTGCTGCTGTAGGCGTGGGGGAGGGCACCGAGGAGCGTGTCGAGGCCCTGGTCAAGGCGGGAGTTGACGCTATCGTGGTGGATACGGCCCATGGCCACAGCAAAGGCGTGATCGAGCGCGTGCGCTGGGTCAAGCAAAACTACCCGGGCGTGGATGTGATTGGCGGCAACATTGCCACCGGCTCGGCCGCACTGGCCCTGGTGGAAGCCGGTGCCGACGCCGTCAAGGTAGGCATTGGCCCAGGGTCCATCTGCACCACGCGCATCGTCGCGGGCGTGGGCGTACCCCAGATCATGGCCATTGACAACGTGGCCACCGCGCTCCGGGGCACGGGAGTGCCCTTGATCGCCGATGGTGGCGTGCGCTTCAGCGGTGACATTGCCAAGGCATTGGCGGCAGGTGCCAGCACCATCATGATGGGCGGCATGTTCGCCGGCACCGAAGAGGCGCCGGGCGAAGTCATCCTGTTTCAGGGCCGCAGCTACAAAAGCTACCGCGGCATGGGCAGCATTGGCGCCATGCAGCAAGGCAGTGCCGATCGCTACTTTCAGGAGTCGAGCACCGGCAACCCGAATGCTGACAAGCTGGTGCCCGAGGGCATTGAAGGCCGCGTGCCCTACAAGGGATCCATGGTTTCCATCGTCTACCAGATGGCCGGCGGTGTGCGTGCTGCCATGGGCTACTGCGGTTGCGCCACCATTGACGACATGAACAACAAGGCCGAGTTCGTGGAGATCACTACGGCTGGCATTCGCGAAAGCCACGTACACGACGTGCAAATCACCAAGGAAGCGCCGAACTACCGCGCGGACTAAGTCCACCCCTGGGCCGCCTGCGGCGTCACTCTTGAAGGGGGCGGCTCAGGCGGGCCGGCGGAGCCGGATCCGCGGTGCCACGGATGAGTGGCTGAACGCAATTGTTGAGGCCGCTTGTGATTGCGGCCCTTTTTATTCGCAGTTAATCGTCGACCGTCATGCAGCACCAGAAAATTCTCATTCTCGATTTCGGCTCCCAGGTCACCCAGCTGATTGCCCGCCGTGTGCGTGAAGCCCATGTGTACTGCGAGGTCCATCCCTGCGACGTGACCGATGCCTGGGTTCGCGAGTTTGCTGCGGACGGCATGCTCAAGGGAGTGATCCTCTCGGGCAGCCACGCCAGCGTTTACGAAGACACCACCGACAAGGCGCCCCAGGCCGTTTTCGAGCTGGGCGTGCCGGTGCTGGGCATCTGCTATGGCATGCAAACCATGGCGCACCAATTGGGCGGCAAGGTGGAGGGTGGCCACCAGAGAGAATTTGGTTTTGCGTCGGTACGTGCACGCGGCCACACCGCGTTGCTCAAAGACATTGCCGACTTCACCACGCCGGATGGCCACGGCATGCTCAACGTCTGGATGAGCCACGGCGACAAAGTCACCGAGCTGCCACCGGGCTTCAAGCTGATGGCCTCGACCGACAGTTGCCCCATTGCCGGGATGGCCGACGAATCGCGGCGCTTCTACGCGGTGCAGTTTCACCCGGAGGTGACGCACACGCAGCAGGGCAAGGCGATTCTGGAGCGTTTTGTGCTCGGTATCTGCCAGGTCGCGCCCGATTGGGTCATGCGCGACCACGTGGCCGAAGCCGTGGCACTGATCCGCAAGCAGGTGGGCGACGAGGAGGTGATTCTGGGCTTGTCGGGCGGTGTGGATTCGTCTGTGGCGGCTGCGCTGATTCACCGCGCCATTGGCGATCAGCTCACCTGCGTGTTCGTGGACCACGGCCTGCTTCGCCTCAATGAAGGCGACATGGTCATGGACATGTTTGTCGGCAAGCTGCATGCCAAAGTGATTCGTGTCGATGCGAGCGAGCTGTTTCTCAGCAAGCTCGCGGGCGTCGCCGACCCGGAGGCCAAGCGCAAGATCATTGGAGGCGAGTTCGTCACGGTGTTCAAACAGGAAGCGGCCAAGCTGACCCGTTCGGGCGCCAAGGGTGCCAGATGGCTCGCGCAGGGCACCATCTACCCCGACGTGATTGAGTCGGGCGGCGCCAAGAGCAAGAAAGCGGTCACCATCAAAAGCCACCACAACGTGGGCGGCCTGCCCGAGCAGCTGGGATTGAAGCTGCTGGAGCCCCTGCGCGATCTGTTCAAGGACGAAGTACGCGAACTCGGAGTGGCCCTGGGTCTGCCGCCCGAGATGGTCTATCGCCACCCCTTTCCCGGACCGGGCCTCGGCGTGCGCATTCTGGGCGAAGTGAAGCCGGAATACGCCGACCTGCTGCGCCGTGCAGACGCCATTTTCATTGAGGAACTGCGCAACTTCAAGGACGAAGCGAGCGGGAAGAGTTGGTACGACCTGACGAGCCAAGCATTCGCTGTGTTCCTGCCGGTCAAGAGCGTCGGCGTGATGGGAGACGGTCGCACCTACGACTACGTGGTGGCCCTGCGCGCCGTGCAGACCAGCGACTTCATGACGGCCGACTGGGCCGAGTTGCCCTACGCGCTGCTCAAAAAAGTGTCCGGTCGCATCATCAACGAGGTGCGCGGCATCAACCGGGTGACTTACGACGTGAGCAGCAAGCCGCCGGCGACGATTGAGTGGGAGTGAATTCGGATCCGCGCAAGCGGCAACCGGTTGTGTAGTTCAGGCCGACAACTGACCCGTCAGCGGGTCATAGGTTTTGCCATCGAGATCAACCATCAGGCCCGTCACCGGGTCGTTCTTCGCGAGACGATAGGTGTCTGCTCCATTGCCATCCAGGCCACGGTATTCGGCTTGCGCCAGGGTAAGGCGATTGTTGTTGGACACAACGCCGTCCGAAGTCCACTGGTTCTGTGCCAACCATTCAGTCGTGTTGGTCCCGTACGGAATGTCTAGTTTCCCGTCCAGTTGCATCTTGTAGAGGGTGGGATCCATGCTGAATCCTTCCGCCATCCGCAACGCAGCGGGATTTTCTTTGTAGTACGAGGCGGTCTCTTCGGGCATGCTAGACAGATCGCTCTTGATCAGAGTCGACCCATCGGTGGGGAATGTGGAAAGGGCGCCACTGTGTATGGCTTCGTAGTCTGCAGCGAACTGCGGATTGTTCTTGAAGAATGTGTAGCGTCCGAACGCTTCCTGGTCTCCTCCAATACGGGCAAGCCCCATCATCTGCAGGTAGTCAGGCGCCTGATAGTCTGGAGAGAAGGTGCTGCCTAAGCCCTTTTCCCAGACACGAAATTCGTCCAAATTCTTGAACGGTAGATTTTCAGAAGATGCGGATTGATCGGGCGCAAAGGTCTCCTGCGTGCTCTTGTAGACGCTGGATGTCAACATTGCCTCTGGATCGGAATCAACAGTCTGGTTTTCGGTTGCAGCTGTCGCGGACGAAAGCTGCTCAAGGCTGTTCTGCAACTGTTTCAAGAAATCGACCGGATTGGCGCCAAAGCCGCTGCCAGCCGCCTGCTCTGCCGCCTTGCTTGCAGTCGAGCCTTTGACGCCCAGCGACTGCAAGAAGCTCGTGGCTTGGGAAATATCGAGCATCACTCAACTCCTTTGACAATGAGCGATCAAGATATTGAAGGGCGGTACACCACTGCTTGATCGAGAAAGTTGACTGCAAGTGTGAAGGCTTCTGCGGCTGCAGATGGATGGGTAAGCGAGGTAAACGCCCCTCATTTTTCCTGATGCTCAATGTTTGGTTGTCACCCGACGCGTTCCAGGGCGCGCGCAGGCTGAGCCCCACGCGACAGCGTTTCCGGGCAAACCCCCGGCGCTTCTTGCCTTTGGCGAAATAGACTTTCGGCCAAAAGGAAGATGCACCATGCGCCCACACCACGCTTTTTGGCCCCGACGATTGCCCGAGTCCATTGCCGTCCCCGCAACCTCGCTTTGGGACAACCTCGCAGTCAACGCACGTCGCTATCCTGACAAGGCTGCGCTGGTTTTTTTTGGCACCGAAACCAGCTACCGCCAACTGGCCGAAGGAGCCGAGCGTTTGGCGGCCCAATTGCAGGCGGTGGGGGTCGGGCGCGGCGATCGGGTGGTGCTTTGCACGCAGAACTGCCCGCAGTGGGTGATGGCGCATTTCGCCATACTGCGCGCGAATGCTGTCGTTGTTCCGGTCAACCCGATGAACCTGGCCGAAGAGCTCAAGCACTACATCACCGATCCGCAAGCACGCGTTGCCATCACCACGGACGATCTGGCCGGTGAACTTGCCGCTGCCAGCAATGCTTTGCCGCAGGGGCAGGGGCTCTCCACGCTGATTGTTACGCGCTATACCGATGCCTTCGATGGCTTGGTCGAAGGCGACGATGCTCCGCCCGCCGCGTGGCGCGAGTGGCTGACGCGCCACCATGACACTCCGGTGCTCGCTGGCGGGCAGGTGCTGGCATGGAACGATGCACTTGCCTGCGTCGCGCCTGTGCCTGCGCATGTCGTCGGCCGCGACGACTTGGCCGTTCTTCCCTACACCAGCGGCACCACAGGTCTGCCCAAGGGCTGCATGCATCTGCACCGCAGCATCATGCACAACGCCATTGCCAGCTCCCTCTGGGGCTCCGGTTCGTCTGGCAATGTGGCGCTTGCAGCGGTTCCGATGTTTCACATCACCGGCATGGTGAGCGTCATGCACGCCACCATCTACAGCGGCGGCACATTGGTGCTGATGCCCCGCTGGGACCGCGATCTGGCCGGCCGCATGATTTCGCGCTACAAGGTGACCAGCTGGACCAATGTGCCGACGATGATCATCGATCTGCTCGGCAGCCCGAACTTCGCCAGCTATGACCTCTCAAGCCTGGTCTATATCGGAGGCGGCGGCGCCGCCATGCCACAGGCCGTGGCGCAGCGCCTGCAAGACCAATACGGCCTGCGCTATGCCGAAGGCTACGGCCTGACGGAAACTGCGGCGCCATCGCACTCGAATCCGCCCGACGCACCCAAGCAGCAGTGCCTGGGTATTCCTTTCATGAGCACCGATGCCCGTGTGATCGATCCGGACAGTCTGGCGGAGCTGGGCATGGGCGAGCAAGGCGAGATCGTGGTGCACGGGCCAGAAGTGTTTGAAGGCTACTGGCAGCGCCCCGAGGCCACGGCGGCGGCGTTCATCGAGCTCGATGGCAAACGCTTCTTTCGTACCGGCGATCTCGGGCACGTGGACGCAGACGGCTACTTCTTTTTGACCGACAGGCTCAAGCGCATGATCAACGCCTCCGGCTTCAAAGTGTGGCCGGCCGAGGTGGAGGCCTTGATGTTCCGCCACCCTGCCATTCAGGAAGCTTGCGTGATTGGCACGCGCGATCCGTACCGAGGCGAGAGTGTCAAAGCGGTGGTGGTGCTGCGTGCCTCACATGCCCATACGACGGAGCAGGACATCATGGACTGGTGCCATGAAAACATGGCAGCCTACAAGGTGCCGCGTGCCGTGTTGTTTGTCGATGCCCTGCCCAAGAGTGGCAGTGGGAAGGTGATGTGGCGTGCGCTGCAGGAAGCTGAGGCAGTGCAGCAGCCCGCAGCGTGAGGCCTTAACTGGCAGCGCCCACCAGCTCGCCCAAATCGCGCTCAAGCAGCGACGGGTCGCCGAGCTGCAGCTCGATCAAGCGGCGCAGATGGGTCACGCTGTCCAGATCGGAGTGCGTGCACAGCAGGCCGAGCTGCCTGGCGTCCACGTGAGCCACCAGAGCGGTCATTTCGATCTGGCCGCTGTCGCTCGACAAAGGCAGGGTCAGGGTGCATACGGACTCTTGTTTCATGCGTACCCCTTCGGGCAGGACGATCAGCGCGCCTTTGAGCGACAGATCGAGCACCTGCACTTGTAGCGTAAAGTCCCCGCTCACCAGCTGCGCCGGGGCCGCAAAATGCACGCGGACAAAATGGCGGCGTTCATGTGCCATGGCAATATCTCCTCGCATCACTGCACGCCAGCGGCCCTTTGCACCAGCGCGATGTGATCAAGGCCATCCCGACCCGGATCACCCCGGTTTTGTGAAATTTCGTTACGATGGTGTTCATGTGCTTGCCTCGTTCCGCAGTGTGATTTTGCTCCCGAAATGGATGCGTTTCCCACCGCCTCGTGTGGCGCTTGGGGCCCTGGCGCCCTCGCTGCCCTTGAAGGCCTTTGCGCAGCATGCCGAAATCCAGGATGTGCCGGTCCGACTGGGCGCTGTTTTCGAGCTGCCCTGGCTGCACTGGGGTTTGCTGGCGTTGGGCCTTTTTTGCCTCATTTTGCTGCTGCACGTGATCGTGCTGCGGCGCAAAGTGGCTGAGCGCACCCAGCACGTGCGGGCCAGCGAGCAAAAGATTTCGGCAATTCTCGACAACGCCGGCGCACTGGTGTTCATCAAGGACACCGACTGCCGCTACCAGTATGTCAACCGGCAGGCGGCAGATTTGATGGGTGGTGCCGTCGCCGAAATTGTCGGCAAGGACGACACCGCCTTTTTCGACGAAGCCACTGTGCGGGCCATGCAAGCCAACGACCGGCGGGTTTTTGAGTCTCGCGAGCGCATCGAGGTGGAAGAAACCACGGTCACGAAGGACGGTCAGGAGCCTCGCATCTATTTTGCCGTCAAGGTCCCCTTGTTCGACAGCCATGGCGCGATCATGGGCGTTTGCGGCTATTTGACCGATATCACGGCGCTGCGCCGCGCCGACGAATCGCTGCGCCTGGCGGCCACCATTTTTGAATCCCAGGAGGGAATGCTGATTGCAGGCCCCGACCGGCGAATCTTGCGCGTCAACGGGGCGTTGCTTCGCCTCACTGGCTACGCAGACGGCGAACTCTTCGGGCAGGACCTGCGTCGATTGGAATCAGGACGCAATGACCCCACGTTCTACGCGGCGGTCTGGAATGCGGTGGCCCAGAACGGCCACTGGGCGGGCGAAATGTGGTTGCAGCGCAAAGGCGGGGACGTTTACCCGGCCTGGGTCAACATCGCCCAGGTGCGTTCTGCGGCAGGCGAGATCACGCATTACGTCAGCACGCAGATGGACATCTCGGAGCGCAAGGCCGCAGAGGATGAGATTCGCACGCTGGCTTACTACGATGCGCTCACTGGCCTGCCCAATCGCCGCCTGATGTCCGACCGGCTGCAGCGCAGTCTTGCCAACAGCCAGACCGGTGGCCTCGGCGGCGCCTTGCTGGTGGTGGACCTGGACAACTTCAAGGACCTCAACGACACACTGGGCCACGAGACAGGCGACGAATTGCTCCGGCAGGTGGCCGAGCGGCTTGAACAATGTGGACGCCGGAGCGATACCGTGGCACGCCTGGGCGGAGATGAGTTCGTGATGCTGCTGGAAGGCTTGAGCGCAGAACGTGCCCAGGCAGCGGTGCAGGCCGAGGCAGTTGCCCGCACCGTGCTCGACATGCTTCGCAAGGTATTCGTGCTTGATGGGCGCGTGCACCACACCTCGTGCAGTGTGGGCATAGCGCTCTATGTCGATGCGGCCGGCAGCGTGGAAGAACTGCTCAAACGCGGGGACCTGGCGATGTACGAGGCCAAGGCGCAAGGACGCAACACCTTCTGCTTCTTCGATCTGCGCACCCAGGAAGCCGTGGCAAAGCGTACGGCTCTGGAGGCCGATATGCGCGAGGCACTGGCGCAGAAGCAGTTTGTACTGCACTACCAGGCCCAGGTGGAATCCGGTGGCAAGCTCGTTGGCGCCGAGGTCCTGGTGCGTTGGCGGCACCCGGTGCGTGGATGGATCTACCCGGACGACTTCATTGGAATTGCCGAGGCCACCGGCCTCATCGTGCCACTGGGTGCCTGGATTCTGCGCACCGCTTGCGTCGAACTGGCACGGTGGGCGGGCCATACAGACACCGAACTGCTGACGCTGGCCGTGAACGTCAGTGCCCGGCAATTCCAGCATGTTGGCTTTGTCGAGGAATTGCTCGCGGTGCTGCAGGAAACCGGAGCCAACCCAGCGCACCTCAAGCTCGAACTCACCGAGTCGCTGCTGCTGGACGACGCGGAAGGCGCCATCGAGCGCATGACGCAAGTGCGTGCGCACGGAGTGCGTTTTTCTCTGGACGATTTCGGTACGGGCTATTCGAGCCTGTCCTACCTCAAGCGCCTGCCGCTGGACCAACTCAAGATTGACCAGAGCTTCGTGCGCGACATTCTTGTCAATGCGAACGATGCCGCCATAGCGAGAACCATTGTTTCATTGGCCCACAGCATGGACTTGCGTGTCATCGCCGAAGGTGTAGAAACCGAGGAACAGCGCGCCCTGCTGGCAGAGTTCGGCTGCCATACCTGGCAGGGATATCTGTTTGGCCGCCCAGCACCTGTGCGGGAAATGCTGGCCCAGTTCGCTCTTTCCAGCACCTCGGAACTGCTTCTTAAAGGATAGCTTTAAACCCAATATGGATAAGCGCAAGAGACTGTTTTTTCTTAAATTTTGTTTCCAGCGCATGGCTGCGTCCAGGGTGCTTTCATGACAGCGACGAGGCCCGCGGTGCAGCCGCTGTTTGCGCCTCCATATTGCGCCCCCGAAGATGCTGCAGCGCAGCTGCTACAAGCGGGCTTTGCGCTGCTCAGCGGCGCCGATCTGGCGCGGTGGATAGGCGCGACGAAGGTTCAACTCCAGAAGCTGGCGCGCGACTGGGACGATTTGCCTCCCGACAACTACCTGCGCGATGGCGGCCACTACCGCAGCCGGCGCCATGCCTGTTTCGAAGTGCAGGCGGGCACATGGGCGACTGTGCCCCATCGCGCGCACTGGCAGCCAGTGGAATACAACGCCTTGCACGGCGGCATTGAGCGCTGGTTCGAGCCCATGGCCCAGCACACGCTGGCGCAGCCTGCATGGCATGCACTGCTCACTGGCCTCGGTGGCCTGTGCGATGCAGTTTTTGCGCCGAATGGCGAGGCGCCGCGCTGGTACGTGGAGTCGCACCAGTTTCGCATCGATACCGCGTCGGGCATCGGCCGGCCTACGCCAGAAGGCGCGCACCGCGATGGCGTCGATCTGGTGGCCGTGATTCTTGTCGCGCGCGACGCCATCAAGGGCGGCGAGACGCGTATTTTTGAAGCCGCATCGCCCGCTGGCCAGCGCTTTACGCTCACCGAGCCCTGGTCGGCGCTGCTGCTTGACGATGCGCGCATGGTGCATGAAACCACCCCGATTCAACCGCTTTCAGCGGCGCAGCCATCGGGCGCAGGGGGGCACCGCGATACCCTGGTGCTGACTTGGCGCCGGGGCAGCTTTCAAGGGCCGATACTTGGCGCGCCCTAGCGCCGGTACGTCTGTCCCGCCTATGATGCCGGTCAAGGCACTGCATGAGCGCCGCGCGCAAACTGTATGCGAGTCAATTCAACCAAGGAGGACAACATGTTCAAGCACATTCTGGTTCCCATCGACGGGTCTCCCACCTCGATGCTGGCGGTTTCCAAGGCCGCCGAGCTGGCCAAAGCCTTTGGCAGTCTGGTGACAGCGCTATACGTCATCGATCCCTATCCGTTCACCGGAGTCGGGGCCGATTTCGCCTACGGCCAGTCGCAATACCTCAGTGCGGCCACCGCAGAGGCCAACACCGCGCTGGATGCGGCCAAGCGCGCCATGCAGGCGGTCGGCGTTGCGGTGGAAACCGTTCTGGGTGAGGGCCACGCGGTGCATGAAGGCGTTCTGCGTGCGCTGGAGAACACGGGGGCCGACTTGGTCGTCATGGGCTCGCATGGCCGCCGCGGTCTGGAAAAACTCATGCTGGGCAGCGTCACGCAGCGCGTACTGGGCGTGGTGCATGTGCCGGTCTTGGTGGTGCGCAGCTGATCCGCTCACCGAATCCCTGAGAAAACGGCGCCCGTGGCGCCGTTTTCTATTTCAACACCAGGACGGGCTCCTCTCGGTAGCGTTCGGGACGCAGCGCTTGGAGGTTGTGCAGTTTGGGCGTGTCGTAAGTAGCGATGTAAATGGCGCTGGGGTTGCGCGTGGCGTAATCCTGGTGCCCTGGCTCGGCGCGATAGAACCGATTGAGCGCAGTCACTTCCGTCGCAATAGGCGCGCTCAGGAGGCCCGTGGCATCCAGCTGTGCAATGTAAGCCTGTGCCAGGTCGCGCTGTTCGGTGGTTTCGTAGAACACGGCGGAGCGGTACTGTGGACCGAAATCCGGACCCTGGCGGCCCCGCTCCGTCGGGTCGTGGGCCACCGAGAAGAACACCTGCAGAATCTCACCCAGCGTGATCTCGCGCGGGTCATAGATGAGTTGCACCGCTTCGGCGTGGCCTGAATTTCCCGAACTCACTGCCGGGTAGTTCGCCTGGCTTTCCTCGCCACCCGCATAGCCTGAAACCGCGCTCAGCACCCCGCGTGTGTGCTGGAACACCGCCTGCACGCCCCAGAAGCACCCTCCGGCCAGTACCACACTCGCTGCGTGCGCCTGCGACGGCGCGGTGCCAGAGGCCTCTGTGGAGACGCCTGTCGGAAGGGGCAAGAGGCGCACCGGCTGGGCGCGCGAGACAAATGCCGCATACAGCAGCGCCAGCACCGCCAGCAAGGCCACCAGCGCGATGATGCGCGGGCCGCGCAGGCTCTCGGGCGGCGCGTCGGGGGCTGGGCG
>JAGNYI010000078.1 GCA_017985015.1 Giesbergeria sp.
GAAGTGCTGGCCGCACTCAAGATCAAGAAACCCGTCCACGACGCTCAAATGCCCCTGTTGTAGTGGCAGGCCGGAAGGCTCGCCCTATACAGATCAATAGCTTACGGAGCTTGGTGTCGAACTCGGGCAGGCCACTGCGCCCCCCTTGCGGCTCGGTGAAACCGCCGACGACAAACTCTTGCCGCTGGCTGCATTTGAGCTTGATCCATTGGCTGCTGCGGCCGCTCCGATAGGGCGCATCGGCGCGCTTGCCGATGACGCCTTCAAAGCCAATCTTGCAGGCGGATGCAACGAGGTCTGCGGCGCGGGCGGCGAAGGCTGCGCTGAACCGCAGGATCTCGCCAGCGTCTTTTTGCACGAGCGCTTCCAGCGCTGCGCGGCGCTCCAGCAGCGGTTCTTCACGCAGGTCACGCCCCGCGTACACCGGCAGGTCAAACACGGTGTAGACAAGGTCGGTGGTGGCCGCGCGATCAAAAGCGTTTTGCAGGCGCTGAAAGTCCGGCGCTCCGTTGTCGCCCGTAGCGGTGAGCTCGCCGTCGAGCCAAGTGGAGCACAGGCCCAAGGCCTTGATGGCGTCGGCGATGGAGGCGAGTTTGTCGGTCCAGTCGTTGCCGCTGCGGGTGAACAAACGCACGGCGCCGTGCGCGTCGATGCGAGCAAGGATGCGGTAGCCGTCAAATTTCAGCTCGTAAATCCAGCCCGCGCCATCCGATGGCGGCGCGTTGGCCAGCGTGGCCAGTTGCGGCGCCAGCGTCTGGGGAAGGGCCTTGAGTGGGCTTCCGAGTGGTGCAGATTTGGTTGATTTTTTCGCGGTGCTCTTGCGCTCTGGCTGGCTAGGCGCTTGCTTGACCGTCTTGGGCGCGGGCTTGGCCTTTGCCGCTGCACCAGTGTTCACGCTGTCCGGAAGTGCTTCGGTCACGTCGTACTCGTCCGCCGGGCGCGCTGCGCTGTCGCGCTCTTTGATGAGCAGCCATGCCGGCTTTTTCGGGTCAAAGCGCTTTCCGCCCATGCGCACCAGTGCCCAGCTGCCGTGCAGCTTTTCGCCTTGCAACGTGAACTTCAGATGCCCGTCGCGCAGCCCGGCGACGGGATCGCTGTGGGGAATCCAGTGTCCGCGTTCCCACAGCACGACCCGGCCCGCGCCGTACTGGCCTGGCGGAATCTGGCCCTCAAAGCTGTTGTAGCCGATGGGGTGGTCTTCCACCTGCACGGCCATGCGTTTGTCGCGCGGATCCAGGCTGGGGCCTTTGGGCACGGCCCAGCTTTTCATTGTGCCTTCGCATTCCAGTCGCAAGTCGTAGTGCAGCCGCGTGGCCCAGTGCTTGTGGATGACAAATCGCAGCGCTCCGGCGGCGGGTTCCACCGTACCTTCGGGCTCGGGGGTTCGCGTGAAATTGCGCTTTTCCCGGTAGCGCGTCAGTGCGTCTTCGAATAGTTTTCGGCTGGCCATGGCGGGGCGTTCCCTCAGGCCGCCTTGCGTTTGGGCGCGGCGCTATCGCTGCCCTTTTTTGCGACTGATTTGCCAGCTTGCTTCGGTGCTGATTTGGCGGGTGCCTTGGGCTTGGTGGCTGCCACTTTCGCTGCCGGTATCTTGGTAGCTGGCTGGCTTTTGCCTGCCGTTTTGGTCCCTCCCTTGGCACCCAGGCTGCGTTGCAAAAGGGCGGTGAGGTCGATCACCTCCGCGCTCTCTGGCGGGCTCTCTTCGGGTTGCAGCACGGTTTCGGTGTCGCCTGCATCGCGCTTGTGTTCCACCAGCGCCATGACTTGCTCGCGGAACTCGTCCTTGAAGTCGTCGGGGTTCCATTTGCCGCTCATCTCGTCGACCAGTTGAGTCGCCATCTTGCGTTCGGCGGCGCTGATTTTCTGGCTGCCGGTTTTGGGCAAATCCAGTGCATCCACCGGCTTGACTTCGTCGCCCCAGCGCAGCAGGTTCAGCACCAGCGCCGGGCCGCAAGGCATCAACGCGGCCAAGTGCTGCTTGGTTTGAATCACCACCGTCGCCAAGCCCACCTTGCCGCTCTCGTGCAGTGTTTCGCGCAGCAGCGCGTACACCTTCGCGCCCTTGTTGATGGGCGCGAGGTAATAGGGGCGTTCGAGGTAGGAAAACGGGATGTCGCTGGCCGCGACAAAACGCTCAATCTCAATCGTCTGCGTGGTCTTGGGGAAGGCCGCCTCAATCTCTTCTTTCGACACCACGACGTATTCGCCGTCGCCCGTTTGCACGCCTTTGACGATGTTGTCGCTGGTGATTTCCTTGCCAGTGCGCTTGTTCACGCGCTTGTAGCCCACCGGGTCCATGGTGCGCTTGTCGAGCCAGTCGAAATCGATGCCTTGCTGGCTGGTGGCAGTGTGGAGACCCACCGGAATGTGCACCAGCCCAAAGGAAATCGCCCCTTTCCACAAAACGCGTGTCGCCATGGTTTGCCTCCGTTCGGCTTAGGCCGCAGCGTTTGACGATGGCATTGGCCGTCGGCTGCGCGCGTAGGAGTCTTGCTCCGGCGCCTGTCGGATTGCGACGGTGCGCAGTGCCGACAGGCAGGTGAGGCCAAAGCCCACACGCACGCCCCGCTTTTCGCCCAATGATGGCCATGTCGACGCCCCCGGCTCGCGTTTCAGGAGACCCGCATGAACCCATCCGATACCCATAACCCGCAGACTGCCCAACACCATGCCCAGGCGCAGCCTCCCGTCAACCGACCCAATGAGCCTCACGCCGGAGACCACCTGTCGCAATACGGCATGCGGGCCGCGCAGGCTGTCAATGGAACGGCGCCGGCAGATAATGCCCCCGAGGAAATCGACGGCGTGCAAGCCTTTGATGACGAGTACAGCACCCGCGAAGCGCGCGACCAACGACCGCGCAGCATTCCTACCGGCGCGGAAGGCCCGATGGGCGCTTCTGGCAACAATCGCTCCACGCCGCGCGAGTAGACGCGCAGAGATTTTCGGCGGGCTGCTACACTCTTCCCCGCAGGAGAGTGCACGCCCACGGACCCGTTCCACGGCGTGCCACCGAAGGCGCAAACTCCCATGAACGCTCAGGTACCGTACTGCACACCGTGGAACGTCCACACGTTCCAAACGCCGTCTGGAGAGCCGTCACAGCCGTGACGCACCGAAGGAGCAAGGCCGCGCTCGCAGAGCAGGGCTGAATCTCTCAGGTACCGAGGACAGAGGGAGCGGCACGCAACCAACGTTTTGTTGGCTGCGACCACCGTTCTCTTGGAGTCTTCTCATGCGAGTCATCGTATTGGGCGCCGGCCTGCTCGGCGTCACCTCGGCTTATTTCTTGCGCCAACAGGGCCACGACGTCACCGTCATCGACCGGCAAGCCACGCCTGGCGCTGAAACCAGCTTCGCCAACGGCGGGCAAATCTCCGTCAGCCACGCCGAGCCCTGGGCCAACCCCGGCGCGCCGCTCAAGCTGCTCAAATGGCTGGGCCGCGAGGATGCGCCGCTCTTGTTCCGCCTGCGCGCCGACATGCGCCAGTGGCTGTGGGGCCTGCAGTTTCTGCGCGAATGCACGCCGGCGCGCACGCGCCACAACATCGGGCACATCGTGCGCCTGGGCACCTACAGCCGCGACACCTTGCAGGCGCTGCGCCGCGACCTAGGCCTGGAGTACGACCAACGCACGCAGGGCATCCTGCACTTCTATACCAGCCAGAAAGAGTTCGATGCAGCGGAAGCGCCCGCGCAGCAAATGCGCGAGCTGGGCTGCGAACGCCAGGTGATTTCTGCCGACGAAGCGGTACGGCTGGAGCCCGCGCTGCGCCACATTCGCCCGCAGCTCGCCGGTGCCACCTACACCGCCGAAGACGAATCGGGCGATGCCAACCGGTTCGCCCGCGAACTGGCCGCGCGCTGCGTGGCCGATGGCGTCGAGTTCCGCATGGGCCACCACATCACGGCGCTGCGAGAAGCAGGCGGTCGCATCGACCATGTGGAAGTGACAGACAACGAGGGCCGCTACCAGCGCATTCAGGGCGATGCCTACGTGCTGGCGCTGGGGAGCTTCTCGCCAGTGCTCGTCAAGCCGCTGGGCCTGAATCTGCCGATCTACCCGGCCAAGGGCTACTCGGTGACCATGCCGGTAAAAGACGCGTCCATGGCGCACCAGGTGTCGCTGACCGACGACGAATTCAAGCTCGTTTTCTCGCGCTACACGTCAGAGCAAGGCGACCGTTTGCGCATTGCGGGCACGGCCGAACTCAACGGCTACGACCGCGACTTGAACCCGGTGCGCTGCCAGGCCATCGTACGGCGGGTGGAAGCGCTGTTCCCTGGCGCGGGCGACAGCACGCAAGCCCAGTTTTGGAGCGGCCTGCGCCCTGCCACGCCGTCGAACTTGCCGATCATCGGCCAGTCGCGGGTGCAGAACCTGTTCCTCAACACCGGGCACGGCACGCTGGGTTGGACGCATTCTTGCGGCTCGGGCAAGAGCCTGGCGCGCATCGTCAGCGGCCTGGCGCCGGAGGTGGATTTCGCATTTGTGGGGGCTGGCGCCGCGCGGACCGCAAGCGGCGGCCTGGTGCCGGTGGGGCAGTAGAAATATACTAATTTAATAGCTGCTAAGGCTTACCCAATAAGCGCTAGAGGCCAATTTGACCAAAAAAAGCGCCCCGGGAGCGGGGCGCCTTGGATGCGGGCCGCAGCGGCCAGTGGGCTTCAGCCAGCAAACAGCTTGTTCGCCGTCTCGGCCACCAGCTTGCCCTGGTGGCGAGCGCCTTCGAGTTCGATGGCGCTGGGTTGGCGCTGGCCTTGGCCGCCCGCAATCGTCGTCGCGCCGTAGGGGCTGCCGCCGACGATTTCGTCCAGCGTCATCTGGCCCTGGTGGCTGTACGGCAGGCCCACGATCACCATGCCGAAATGCAGCAAGTTGGTGATGATGGAAAACAGCGTCATTTCCTGCCCGCCGTGCTGCGTGGCGGTGGAGGTGAACGCACCGCCCACCTTGCCGTGCAGCGCACCGCGCGCCCACAGGCCGCCCGCCTGGTCCAGAAAGCTCGCCATCTGCGCCGGCATGCGGCCAAAGCGCGTAGGTGCGCCGATGACGATGGCGTCGTAGTGCTCCAGGTCGGCAATGCTGGCGACGGGCGCTGCCTGCTCCAGCTTGAAGTGCGCGGCCTTGGCCACCTCGGTGGGTGCGGTTTCGGGCACGCGCTTGATGTCCACCACAGCGCCAGCAGAGCGAGCGCCTTCGGCCACGGCCGAGGCCATGGTCTCCAGGTGGCCGTAAGAGGAGTAGTAGAGAACGAGGACTTTGGACATGGGGTTTCCTTGGCTGGATGGAGAGGTTTGGGATTGGCCCGTGCGGACCGGTAACGCGGCAGCGCTCAGGGCGAGGCTTCAGCGCCCGCTGCGGCGCTCATCCAGGCTGAGCGCGCCAGCGCCCAGCGCCGAGATCAGCAGCATGCCGCCGACCACCGAGATGTTCTTCATGAACAGGAGCTTGGTCACCATCTGCTGCGCTTCAGGCACCGACCAGAAGGGGTGGAACAGCATGCTGGCGGCCAGTGTGAACAAGGCCATCGCCAGGCCCACCCAGCGCACCTTGAAACCGATGACCAGCGCCAGGCCCCCGAACAACTCCAGGGCGCCGACCAGTACGGCGAGCACGCTCGGGAAGGGCAGGCCGCCGCTGGCGATGTAGCCCGCGGTGCCGCCAATGTTGGTCAGCTTGCCGAAACCGGCGGGAATGAACATCAGCGCCAGCAGAATGCGGCCGGCGAGGGAGACGTACGCGGAATATTTGTCGTTCATGAAAGGATTCTTGAATCAGTGGGAAAGAAGAAGGTATGGCTGCGGGGTGCAGCCACTGCAGCAGGCCCAGTAGAGGTGCGCTACACCATGCATAGAACTTTATGCCGTCTGTAGTCAAAGATAAATCGGGCTGCGGCCGATTCACTGTTCTGAATTTCGTTTGAATGCGCATCCCCATTTGCGCGGCCGGAGCAGCGTGAATTGGGCGACTGCCTGTCGGCCCAGGCTTGTACCGCCGCTTCCCATAGCGAGAAATAGCTATTAAAAATATAGCCTCTAGCGCTTGATGGATAAGCGCTAGAGGCCGATTTCTATAAACTTTTCTGTCTGTACCTTGGTGCAAACGTCTTCGTCCGTCGGCGCCCCTTATTACCATTGCCCGATCGTCCTGCTGTCTATGGGCCCACCATGCCAACTCTGAATCTCCCCCTGAGCGGCCGCGTTGCCCTGGTGACTGGCGCAAACACTGGTATCGGGTTGGTGACGGCACGTGTGCTGGCCGAGCGCGGCGCCCATCTGTTCGTCACTTGCCGCAATGCGGCCACCGGCGCGGCAGCGCTGGAGCAGATTCGCTCCGGCAGCGGCAATCTGCAGGTCGAAGCCTTGTCGATGGATCTGGCCGATTTCGCTTCGGTGCGCGCCTGTGCGCAAGCTTTTCTGGCACGCGAGCTGCCGCTGCACATACTGATCAACAACGCCGGCCTTGGCGGAACGAGCGGGCTGACTGCGTCGGGGTTTGAGCTGGCCTTTGGCGTCAATCACATGGGCCATTTTTTGTTCACGCAGCTGCTGCTCGAACGCATCCAACGCTCGGCACCGGCGCGCATCGTCACGGTGGCGAGCCGGGCGCATTTTCGTGCCACGGGTTTGGACTGGGAGGCTTTGCGCCAAGGCACACGCAGCCGCACCGGCATCGATGAATATTGCAACTCCAAGCTTGCCAATGTGTTGTTCAGCGCCGAACTGGGCCGCCGGCTGCAGGGCAGCGGTGTCAGCACCTACGCCGTGCACCCGGGCGTGGTGGCGTCGGACGTTTGGCGTGCGGTGCCGTGGCCGATTCGTCCGTTGATGAAGCTCGGCATGATTTCTACTGAGGAAGGTGCCGCCACGAGCTTGCATTGCGCCACCGCACCCGAACTTGCCACAGCGTCTGGCCTGTACTACGACAAGTGCCGGCCGCGCCCGCCGGGTGCCCTGGCGCTCGACGTGGCCTTGGCCGCCCAGTTGTGGCAGCGGTGTGAAGCCTGGACAGAGCGGGAAGCGAGCGCCCGCTGACGTTTCCTGAACGGTGGGCAAACCCTGCCACCTCTCGGGCGGTTCAGCGTGGCTTCAAGCGGCTTGTTCTCGACCTGCACGGTCAGAACGGCTCCCTCTGGCGAGCATGGCTGAGCTGGCTGGGAGTGGGCCGAGCCCGGTCAATGCATGTTCCCTGGAAGCCATGACGATGGGCGCGCTGGCGGGGTCGGTCTCGAACAGCGGCTCGCCGAGCAGCGCCTTGACGCGGGCGCTGACGATATGAATGTCCAGCTCAAGAACATGCTGCTCTGCCAGGATCGCGTCCTTGAGTGCAGCAAAGCATGCGCCGTCTCGAAGGGGCGATTTTGAGTCAGTCATATTGATTCTCCCGTGATTGATTCATCAGCGCTCGGTCAGGGTGCGCGGTACCGGTTCGAACCACCGAACCGGTACGGCAAAAGCAAGCTTGACCAGCATGTGGCAAGCATTGCTCCCGCACAGGCTTTTGTCCGTGCGCTAGCGAACACTGGGCGCGCTGCTTCACCGGGAAAACCCCATCCAACGGGGTTGTGTGATGGCGCAGACCATTTGCGCTTGATCCGACAGCGAAAGTTGCGTCGGCCTGAAATGCACAGGCCAAGAACCAGACCGACTTGGCGCAGGCGATGTCTTGAAGCGCTCGAAACGCTGGAAGTGCAGTGCCGCCAGTCTTTTGTGCGGTAACGCACAGATGAGGCACACTGGCGCTCGTATGCTGATGGGTTGACACACTGTCTGCGGCGCAATCCCGCCTGAGAATTTGCACATGGGTACCACTCCAGATCAATCGGTCAACAGTTTGCTGGCCGCGTTTCCTCCCCCTGAATGGCTGCGCATCGCACCGCTGCTTGAGGAGGTGGACTTGCCCCTCGGTCTGGTGTTGCACGAATCGGGCGGAAAAATGAGCCACGTGTACTTCCCGATCAATGCCATCGTGTCCATGCTGTACGTTTTGGAAGACGGCAGCTCGGCCGAGATCGC
>JAGNYI010000079.1 GCA_017985015.1 Giesbergeria sp.
TTGTGCACTCGTAAGTACTAAGAGCCTGTTCGAAGTCTTTTTGGAGTCGCACAAGTACCTTGCCGGGATGGGGTGCAAGGCGCGGTGCGCAGCCAATAGCTCGGCTATTGGCAAGCGCCGCAACGCCGCAGACCGCCCGGCAAGGCACTTGCCCGAAGGGTTGGAGTGAAATCGGGCGATTGGACGCCCCGGCTGCTTGCATGGGCATGAGCCCATGCGTCGCACCCAAAGCATCCACTCATCTCGATTGCACTCCAATGCGATCTCCAAAAAGACTTTGAACAGGCTCTAAGGGAATTGGCTGTCAGACTTCCCTTTTCGGGAGTGCAAAAAATTGCCTGGTCCCAACCAAAGGAGAACGTCACGAACGATGCGCAGCCCCATCCATGCCCCACCAGAACTTTGCCACGGTGCTTGCGATGACAGCAGACGCTCAATACGCAGCACCTGCGATGTACCTGCGCGGCATCGGCACTGCCACGCCCGCGTGGCGCTACCGCAAGGACGAATGCCTGGCGGAATTTGAGAAATCCGAATGGTTTGGCAAGCTCAATGCGCGCGCTCGTTTTATCGCCAACACCGTGCTCAGGCGCGACAACGGCATTGATGAGCGCCACTTGGCAGCGGAGTCGCTCCAAGACGTTTTCACGATCGATCCAGACACGCTTTCGCGGCGTTTTGGCGAGCATGCGCCTGCGCTGGCGGCCGATGCAGCGCGGCGCGCTCTGGACGCCGCAGGCCTGGCTGCGAGCGACATCGATGCCGTGATGGTCAGCACCTGCACCGGTTACTTGTGCCCTGGACTTTCCGGTTATGTGGTGGAGCGGCTTGGATTGCGGCGCGACATTCAGGCGTTTGATCTGGTGGGGCAGGGCTGCGCCGCGGCGCTGCCGAACTTGCAATTGGGGCGCTCCTTGATTGGCTCTGGCGCCAGCCAAAACGTGCTTTCGGTGTGCGTCGAGGTCAGCAGCGCTGCGATGTACCTCGACAACGATCCGGGGGTTCTGATCAGCGCCTGCCTGTTTGGTGACGGCGCCGGAGCGGCAGTGCTGTCGGCCACGCCGGGCGATTGCGCCAGTGCGGCGTTCCCCGCTGGACGCCGCCGAACCATTGAATGGCAGGACAGTGCGTCTTTCATCGAGCCGGCCCACCGGGATGCACTGCGTTTTGAGCAAAGCGGCGGCATGCTGCGCAATATCCTCACGCGCCAGGTGCCTGGTCTTGCCGCAGAGCATGCAGAGCAAACCCTCCGCCTGGTTTTGGGTCGGGCTGGGCTCAGCAAAAACGATATCGGCGCCTGGATCATGCATGCTGGTGGCCGCGATGTGCTGCAAGCGGTCGAGCGTCGTTTTGGGCTGCAAACGGGCGATTTGCGTTACAGCGCAGACGTGCTTCGGCGCTATGGCAACTTGTCGAGCGCTTTTGTGTATTTCGTGCTGGACGCGGCGCTGGCCGACGACGCCCCCGGCGACTGGTGGTGGCTCAGCGCGTTTGGCGCGGGCTTCAGTTGCCACGGCGCGCTGCTGCGCGTTCAATGAATGCGAGTTGCTGATGATGCTCAAACGCACAGTGGTGCCTGAGGAACTCGACAGCCTGGGGCCGGACGATCCGTCCGCCATCCGATCGCGGCGTGACCTGCAGCGCGTGCACCGCGCTATGGCCACCTGCAGCGTGCTGACGCGGGAACTCGGCGCGTTGGTAGGCCAGCGCGCGGCGCAGGCTTCGCCTCTGCGTGTGCTGGAATTGGGGGCCGGCGACGCAAGCCTGATGCTGCGCGTGGCGCGTACGCTCAACTCGCAGTGGCCTCACGTGCAATTGACGCTCCTGGACCAAGTGGATCTTCTCGACGCGAAGACGCGCGCAGCCTACGCAAAACTCGGCTGGGAAGCCACGCCCATGACCATGGATGCACTCGAATGGGCAAGCGAACAAACGGTGCAGATCGATTTGGAGCGTGGCGAGCAGCCCGCATGGGACTTGATCGTTGCCAATCTTTTTCTGCACCACTTCGAAGCAGACAACTTGAAGCGCTTGTTGGCGGCCATCGCGTGCCGGTGCAGTGCCTTCGTGGCTTGCGAGCCCCGGCGCTCCCGGTTGGCCCTGGCCGCAAGCCACTGCGTGGGCGCGCTGGGGGCGTGCAGCGTGACGCGCTCCGATGCAGTTACCAGCGTACGCGCGGGCTTTTGCGATGGCGAATTGAGTGCGCTTTGGGCAACGGAACCCGGTGCCTGGGCGCTGACCGAACGCCGCGCCGCCTGCTTTGGGCATTGTTTTACGGCCCGGCGCGTTGGCGCTGCGGCGGGCTGACTCATGCATACCACCTACGACGCGATCATCGTCGGCGCCGGGCCGGCCGGGGCCACCGCCGCGATTCTTCTTGCGCGTGCGGGATGGTCGGTGGCATTGATAGAAAAACAGAATTTTCCCCGGCGCAAAGTCTGCGGCGAGTGCATTGCTGCCAGCAACTTGCCGCTCCTTCACGCAATTGGCATCGACACCGCGGGCCTGGAAGCCATTGCCGGGCCGCCGCTGCGCCGCTTCGAGGTGCTGCATGGTGCCAAACGCGTTGCTTTCGAGTTGCCTGCGGCGCAGCCTGCCGGCATGGAATGGGGGCGCGCGCTCGGCCGCGAAACGCTGGACACCTTGCTGATCGGTGTGGCCCGAGACGCCGGGGTCGCGGTGTGGCAGCCCTGGGCCGTCGATTCGCTTGAGGGTGCCCCGGGGGCATTTCAATGTGCGCTGCGGAGCACCGAGACGTCCGAAAGCGCTACGTTCCTGGCACCATTGGCCATTTTGGCCAATGGTTCCTGGGAGCCGCTACCCGCGCAGCGTGGGCAGCGCCGTGCGCAGCGGCGGCCGAGCGATCTGTTGGCTTTCAAGGCGAACTTTCTCGGCGGCGCATTGCTGCCCGGCGTGTTGCCGGTGCTGTCTTTCCCCGGCGGTTATGGCGGCATGGTGGTCGCCGACGCGGGCGTGATGACGCTGGCTTGTTGCGTGCGGGCCGATCGGCTGGAGCGCTTGCGCCGCGCTTCCCCCGGCTGTTCGGCGGGTGAGGTGGTGGAAGCCATGTTGCGCCGCGAGTGCCGCGGCGTAGACGAAGCCCTGAAGACGGCGGTGCGTGCGCATCCCTGGCTGGCTTCCGGTCCGCTTCATCCGGGCGTCCATCTGCGAGACGAGGATCCGATTTTCCGAATCGGCAACGCAGCCGCGGAAGCGCACCCCATCATCGGCGAAGGCATGAGCATGGCCATGCAATCGGCGTGGCTGCTCTGTTCCCAGTTGCTGTACGACGCGCAGCAGCCACCGGCCGCTTTGAAGCAAAAGATCAGCGCTGAAGAATTCGCCCTTTGGCACGCGAACATTGCGCGCCGCTATGCGCAAACGTGGCGCCGGCAGTTCGCCTTGCGGCTCCGCGCGGCGGCGGTGCTCGCACACGCAGCGATGCGTCCGCGTTTGTTGTGGCCCTTGCTGCGCGTGGCGCAGCGGTGGCCATCTCGCATTACGCGCGGCGTCGAATGGTGCGGTAAGACGCGCACGGTGCCTGATGCTGACACCATTGCCCGATTGAACCAATATGCGAGCATGCGTGGAAACCACACCGACGCGCTGCCTGGCGCCTTGACAGGCGTGCTCCCTCTGGGCTCCGAGCCATCCGCTTTCTGAAGTTTTTTCCCAAAGGACGTTATGCCCAACACATTCGAACGTTTGCGCGCCATCTTGGCAAGGGACTACAGCGTGGCACCCGATGCGGTGACGCCGGACGCGGGCTTTGAGAGCCTGGGTTTGGACTCGCTAGGGCTGGCCGAGCTGCTGTTCACGATTGAAGACGAGTTCAAGGTCACCGTCTCGCGCGATCCGGTCGAGCTGAACACCGTGGCCGACGTGGTGGGTTACATCGACGGACTGATTGCAGCCCAAGTCGATGCGCTTGCGGACGCGAACTCCCTCGCGTCCGCGCCCAATCTCGAACCACGCGCTTGATGCGGCGTGTCGTTATTACCGGGCGGGGCGTGGTATCGCCGCTTGGGAACACCATCGGCGAAGCGTTCAACGCAGCGCGGCTGGGGTGTTCGGCCGTCTCGCCGCTGCGCGGCGAGATCGCAAAGCGGCTGCTCGCGCCGTTGGCTGCGACGGCAGAATTTGATGCTCAAACACATTTTGATCCGGCGCGGCTGCGCATGCTTGACCGTTCAAGCCAGTTCGCTATCGTCGCTGCGCGAAGCGCTTTGTCGGAGGCCCAGTTGGAGCCAAACGCGGCCGAATCCGATCGTGTGGGCGTTTTTGTAGGAACAGGGATGGGCGGCTCCTTGTCCATGGACGAAGGCTACCAAACGCTCTACGGCGAGCAGTCGGACCGGATCAAGCCGATGCTGGTGCTGATGGGCATGCACAACGCCTCCGCGGCCTGGATTGCCATGGAGCATGCATTTTGCGGCCCCAGCTTGACGTACTCGACCGCCTGTTCTTCGTCCGCAGTGGCGCTCGGCGAGGCATGGCTGCGCATTGCGCGGGGCGAATTGCTGGCCGCCGTGGCCGGCGGCGCCGAGGCACCGCTGTCTTTGGGTTCATTGAAAGCGTGGGAAGCCCTGCACACGCTTGCAAAAATCGACCCGACGTGCGCGTCGGCATCGTGCAAACCGTTTTCGCGTGACAGAAGCGGCATGGTGCTGGGGGAAGGTTCGGCCATCGTGGTTTTGGAAGACCGGGAGCGCGCACTTGCACGCGGCGCGCAGATCTATGGCGAGTTGCTGGGCTATGGCCTAACCACCGACACCTCCCACATCACCCGCCCCAGCGTGCCAGGCCAAGCCGCCGCGATGCGCGCGGCGCTTGCGTCAGCACAGCTCCAACCGGCGGACATCGACTCGATCAGCGCACATGGCACGGGCACGCAAGCCAACGACGTCACTGAAACTGCCGCCATCAAAGAGGTTTTCGGTGCGCGAGCGAAACACATTCCGATCAGCGCGACGAAGTCCGTTCACGGGCATCTGATCGGCGCAGCGGGTGCGCTGGAGTTTGTGCTCTCCATTGAGGCGCTGCGCTGCGGCATCGCCTTGCCAACCATGCACCTGCAGACCTCCGATCCTGCGTGCGACCTCGACTATGTGCCCAACTCGGCGCGCCCGAATGCGGCAGGCCGGACCATGCTGTCCAATTCGTTCGCCTTCGGTGGGACGAATGCGGTATTGGCGTTTCGGTCACCGTGAGCATTGGTGTGGCCACGCTGCACAAGGGCTCCGGGCTCAGCTTTGAAGAGTTGGTGAACCGGGCCGACAAGGCCCTCTACCGCGCCAAGGAAACCGGGCGCAACACCGTGTATTGCGCGGATGTGCAGCATGGTTGCGTTCCTGTGGTGCATATGCTCATTGACCCCGGTGAAGACAGGAACGGCGCACTGCTCACCTGAGCCAACTGGTGAGGGCGTGGCAGGGTGGGGTGAACAGCAAGTGCAGGTTTGTAAAATCCTGGCAAAAATAGGCTCCAGCGCTTATCTATAAATGGTTGTAAGCTATAAAAATTGAAGCGAAAATCGCGTACCCGCACTGCATCGATCCATCACGGCCCACCTGCAGGCTGATGAATGTCCGCCCCGATCCGTGGGCAGGTGCCGCAGCGCTACGCATTGCCTCCATAGCCGCCCTGGCGGGCTGCACCGGGGCCACCGTGTACGCCACCCGGCGTATTTCCTGCACTGCAGCATCTCTCCAGAATGAACTCCAGCGCACCCCACAGGGCGCCAACGAATCATTCAACCTGGAGGCGCAAGCAGGCAACGTCGCTATTCGCTCAAGGCCCTTGCGGCGATCGCCACGATCGCCGGGCTCTCAAGCCTGCCCGCGTACGCGCAGGGCACCGGAAAGACCCGGCCCGACCAGGGCACGGTGTACTTCGGCAGCGCCATCGACCGGCTGCGCCACAACCAGCCCGAGATTGCCAGCCCGGGATAGGCCGCAAGTTCCAAAAGCCCACGGTGTTCGAGCAGCTCAGCGTGTTCAAGAACCTCGAACTTGCGCTCGCGCTCAAGACCCACCAGGGCGTGCCGTCCAGCCTGTTCTTCCGCATCGATTCTGCGCAGCAAGACCGCCTGGCCGAGGTGCTGCACACCATCCACCTGGCCGCCAGCGTGCGGCGCATGGCGGGCATGGCAGACGAGGAAACCGAGCGTACGGCCGAGCTGTTTCTGACATTGAAAGGCAAGCACTCGCTGATGGTGGTGGAGCACGATATGTCGTTCATTCGCGGCATCAGTGAGAAGGTGACGGTGCTGTGCGATGGCGCTGTGTTGGCGGAGGGCGCGCTGGACCAGGTGCAGGGGGATGAGCGGGTGATTGAGGTTTGTTTGGGGCGGTGATGGCTTGCGGTTGTGCCTCTTTTTTTGGCGGTGTGCTTCGTTTGAGGGCGGGGGCCGGGGTGTGCGCCCGGCGGCGCAGTAACTTTCTCTTGCGTCGCCAAGAGAAAGTTACCAAAGAGTAGGCGACCCTGCTGGCTGCGACCCCCGCGCGAAGCGCGGGGGCAACCTGCGGCGGAGCACTTGCGGGGTGCGCCGTGGAACTCGCTGCGCGCCTGCGGCGCTCCGCTCAAACAGCCACGGCGAGCCAGTTAACGAAGCATGCGCGCACCAGCGCGCATGCCACCCCGCAAGTGCTCCGCCCCAGGCGCATCCAGAAGGGGTGGGATAGCCCAACAGCCAAAACATCCAAACAGGCCTTCGCTGCGCTCGGCCCAATACGTGCAGGCACTGTGCGCCGTGCATCGGGGGCCGAGCGCAGCGATGGCCCGCGCTCTTGGGTTCCCTTCTGGCCGTGCCGAGAAGCGCAGGGCGCGGGGCGGGCGTGTGCCGAAGGACACACGCCTTCGTTGACTGACTCGCTGCGGCTGTCTGAGCGGAGCGCGTCAGCGCGCAGCGAGTTCCGCAGCGCGCCCCGCGAACGAGCATCGCAGGTTGCCCCGGCGCGCAGCGGCGGGGTCACGGCCAGCAGGGTCGCCCTTTCTTTGGTTCCTTTCTTTCGGCGAAGCGAAAGAAAGGGACTCGCCCGCCGGGGCGACATCCCGGCCCCCGCCCTCAGAACAAGCAAGCAAGCAAGCACCCAAGCAAGCACGCAAGCACGCACGCACGCAAGCACGCAAATGCTCCCAAATAAATAGCTACCAGCGCTTACCAGATAAGCGCTATAGGCCAAAAACACCTAAAAAAACCATGCTCACCGTCCAAAACATCAACCAGTACTACGGCGGCTCCCACATCCTGCGTGACGTGAGCCTCACCGCCGCCCCCGGCAAAGTCACCGTCCTGCTCGGCCGCAACGGCGTCGGCAAAACCACGCTGCTCAAAAGCCTCATGGGTCTCGTGCCCATCAAAAGCGGCAGCATCACCTGGGGTGGCCAGCCCATCCACAACCAGGCGCCGTACGACCGCGCCCGCGCCGGCATCGGCTTCGTGCCCCAGGGCCGCGAAATTTTTGGCCGCCTTGCCGTGGAAGACAACCTGCGCATGGGCCTGGCCTACCAAAGCGGCAGCACCCCCGTGCCCGAGCACCTGTACACCCTGTTCCCGGTACTCAAGCAAATGCTGGGCAGGCGTGGCGGCGACCTGTCGGGCGGCCAGCAGCAGCAGTTCGCCATTGCCCGGGCGCTGGCGCCCAGCCCGCGCCTGCTCATCCTCGATGAACCCACCGAAGGCATCCAGCCCAGCATCATCAAAGACATCGGCCGCGTCATCCGCCAACTGGCCGACGAAGGCCTGGACGGCCACCCCGTGGCGGCGCTGCTGTGCGAGCATTACTACGACTTTGCCGAAGCACTGGCCGACGAATACCTGGTGATGGAGCGCGGCGAAGTGATTGCGCGCGGGCCGGGCAGCGAGATGCAGGACCAAGGGATTCGGCGCCTGGTGGCTATTTGAGGGGCGCGGGGCAA
>JAGNYI010000037.1 GCA_017985015.1 Giesbergeria sp.
AGTGCTGGCCGCACTCAAGATCAAGAAACCCGTCCACGACGCTCAAATGCCCCTGTTGTAGTGGCAGGCCGGAAGGCTCGCCCTATACAGATCAATAGCTTACGGAGCTTGGTGTCGAACTCGGGTGGCCAAGGAATTCGTGGCCGCCAAACAGGGTGAACCCGGCGTATTGGTGCTTTCCGAGTTCTCGGGCGCGGCGATGGAGCTGGAAGATGCGGTGCTGGTCAACCCCTACAGCCGCGGTTCGCTTGACAACACGCTGGACGAAGCGCTTGCCATGCCCGAAGGCGAGCAACGCGAACGCATGGGCCGCATGCTCAGCCAGGTGCAGCGCTATGACATCGGCTATTGGACACGCCACGTGCTGGCGCGCTTTGCCAAATTGTCCGAGGCGCCCGCGCGGCCCGCGGCGGACGGCCCGGAAGTGCTCGAAGAGCGCGAGGCGGCATAAAAAAAGGGACCGTCAGGTCCCTTTTTGCTGGGGGCTGTTGGCGCTGTCCGTTGCTTCGCACTGAGAACGAGTGGCGGCATGCCGTTGTATCGCAGCCGCATCGGCCTTTATGTGGCCTCACCTGAATACAGGGGTGTCAAAGTCAGTGAAACCTATGCCTGGCATGGAGAAAGCAGCGACCTGAAGACCCACGCTGTGGGTCAAGTGAAAAGTAACGGTCATGGCATTTTCGATCTGATGGGCAACGCCCGCGAGTGGGTCGCGCAAGATTGCAGTTTGCATAGGCCCCGGTGCCGGAAAGCACTGGATGAAACCCTAGGTCAAACCTGTTCGAGCTTTATCAGCATGGGCGGAGAATGGTTGAATCGCCCAGACCTCGGAAGCCCGGAAAAGGTGTTGGAGAAAACATACGACGTCGCCCTTCAACTAGCGCAATCTAGTGACTGAGATTGCCGTGCTATGCTATTGTAAAAACCTCTAAAGGTTACCGAAATTTATCGCGGCTGCTGTTATCTTTACAAAATGGACGGAGAGGTTCAGATGAAAGTCGAGTTTACGATTTACACAAGATCTGGCAAGAAAGCCTCGGGTGGAATATTGGTTTACAAGCACGCCAACAAAAGCGGTCTGACTCCTGATGCTCTTGATTCAAACGGCTATGGGAAATCCTGCAAAACCCCCCGCAGTGTTTGGTACATGTCAGCATGCAATGGCATCCTCACAGGCCATGAAGCAAAGCAGCCTTGACCTGAATCTGAGCACCAAGAAGACCCGCAAACAGGAACTGCTGGTCCAGATGGATCGGGTGGTTCCCTGGGCTGCATTGATCGATGTCATTGCCCCGTACTACCCCGAGGGCAAGAACGGCCGCCCACCCTTTGCCCTGGAGACCATGCTGCGCATCCACTGCATGCAGCAGTGGTTTACCTTGTCGGATCTGGCGATGGAAGAAGCCCTCTTTGACACCCCGATCTACCGGGAGTTTGCAGGGCTCGATGCCCATGGACGAATGCCTGACGAGAGCACCATTTTGAGGTTTCGCCACCGGCTGGAGAAGCACAAGCTGGCCGAGCAGATTCTGGCCACCGTCAACGAACTGCTGGCAGCGCAGGGCTTGCTGCTCAAGGCGGGCACTGCGGTAGACGCCACGTTGATCGCAGCGCCCAGCTCTACCAAGAACAAGGACAGAAAGCGCGATCCAGAGATGCACTCAAGCCAAAAGGGCAATGAATGGCACTTTGGCATGAAGGCCCACATTGGCGTGGACGCGGAGTCAGGACTGGTGCATACCGTCATCGGAACCTCGGGCAACGTGGCCGACGTTGTAGAAGGCAACAGCTTGCTGCACGGGCAAGAAAAAGACGGGTTTGGTGACGCGGGCTATCAAGGCGTTCACAAGCGCCCGGATGCGAGGGCGGGCGTGACGTGGCACATAGCGATGCGCCCGGGCAAGCGCAAAGAGCTGGACAAAGAGAACAACCCCGTTGACGCGCTCATAGACCGGGTGGAGAAGATCAAGGCAAGCATCCGGGCCAAGGTGGAGCATCCCTTTCGGGTGATCAAGCGGCAGTTTGGATATGTGAAGGTGCGCTACCGGGGATTGAAGAAGAACACACTGCAGCTCAAGACGCTGTTTGCGCTGTCCAACCTGTGGATGGTGCGCCACCAATTGCTGGGGGCGAAGGGATGAGTGCGCCCGCAAACAGCCGTGCAGCCGCAGCGGCTGCGCAAGTGGCCCCCACAAGGGGCACCAAACAAGGCGGAACCGCTGGAAAGACGGTCTCCATTGCGCCAGATGAAAAACTCAGTCTCGTAGCACGCGCGAAACCGAGTTGTTCAGGACATCCTATGCTGAAACAAAATGGACCGATAGATGGAGAGATGAAAAAATCGATGTGTACTGTCACACTGATGGAGTAAATTCTGGCACAGCTGCATTCGCAGGAACTGTAACGATAAAGCCGCATTCCAAGTATGAGTTGAAATGTAAGTGAGATCAAGGATAGCTAATGAGCGCCGTGAATTCAAAAACGATCACAAGATGTCCGTATCGTATTCTCTTTGTATTACCACCAGAGCGAGAGAGAATCTCCTCGCATTCTGTGGCTTTTTCCGATGCTGGATTTGAGATCAACATTGCCATGTTCAATGATGTTGATGAAGAGAACGCCAAGCAACTGTATGCTGACATTATGCGTGACTGGAAGCACAATCTTGTTTGTGTGATTTTTCCGCCATTGGATTTCTATACCCCATGGTTCAAGAATTCGAGACTGCCTTCTGGTTCAGGTGGCATTCGCGATTTCCTTTTGTATTTCAAGAATGCAGGAATTACAATCCAGGCTGTTGAAATGAATTGGGATGGCCCATTTGAAGATAAAATAAGTATTTCTGAATCAGCCATTGAGCATATTCTAAAAATTGCTCGAGGCTGTGTTGAGGATGGTGCTTGCAGATCCAGAGATTAACAGTCCAGTGGACGCCGGACATGTTATTTTGAAATTGCCTCGAATCAAAGAATAGTACAGCAAGACTGGAGATTGTCAATATGATATTCGCCGAACAGCATTCGTCATCCTGTTCAACTATTCATAAAATTTCAGGAACAGCAGGGCCATATTTTTCCTAACTGGCCTATGTTTCGATTTGCATGGTGTCTATGGGTTCGCAGTCAACGGGGGAATTCCTGATTTCAGGTTCTCAACTAAGATTCCTTTTCGATAGCGCAAACAGCGTCTTGGTCTGCAGGGATTCTTCAGTACCGGCCAACTATTGAGCCGAAAGAGCCAATCTAAATCCCACGTCATAGGCTTTTTCGGTCGGTTCGTGGTAACGAACCTCGGGGCGTGCGAAGCCCGGGTAATCAATAAAGCTGCCACCCAACGTAATGTAGCGCTGACCGCAGTCCTCTGTCTGCAGGATAACTTTCCACCAAGGCCGATGAAGTGCGCAATCGTGAAGCACCCATTCGCGTACATTACCCATGAGGTCGTATAAATGATACCCAGTGGATTCTAGTTGCCCCACCGGGTGTGTTCTCAGCTCTTCACGGTCGCTGAGCCAACCGTATAGGGAATTAATTTTCCACCCATGTTCCGATTTGACGTATAGGTCGGGCTTCGCATGCGAGGTAGCGGCGTAGATCCATTCGGACTCCGTTGGCAGTCTGAATTTCTGGCCACCAAGGAGATCATTTAGGCGATCGATGAACAGCAGCGCATCTTTTGCGCTCACGTTTTCAACGGGGCACTGTTGCCCGCATCGCGAAAAGTAACTGGGATTTGTGCCCATGACAACATCCCATTGCAGTTGGGTTACCTCGTGTGTGGTAAGCCAGTAGTCCGCATTTACCGAAATCCACTCGCTATTGTCGAGGAGGTGAGTTCCCCTGGGTATGAATGCGACGGTAACGCAGATGGTTTGATCATCGCAGAGAGTATCTACCCTGCTTTCCATCGTCGGTTTGGGGTAAGAGCTTTTCTGATACACGTACAGCATCAAAGAAACAACACCGAAAAGAGCCAAAAAGAGCCAGACCTTTCTTTGGCGTTGTTTCTTTCGATCGATGATAAGTCCATGTCGTGTTGCAATGGTCATGATTAAGTCCCGGTTCAGAAAATACAAGTGCGGAGTTGATGTGATTCGAAAGCTGCTCTTTTGAAATAGTCGCACGCTTTAAAACGGTCCATGGAGATAATTGAAAAAGCCTCGAAATTCCAGATAGTGTTCAGCCTAGAAAAAAAGCCCCTACGCACCAAAATCACCAGCCCAATCAAATGCCATTGGGAAGTTTGCTACCTCGAAAAGCTCGATAAACGTGCTGCACCACTGCAGAATTAAAGCGAAGGGCTTCTTCGGCCCAGCGCATCTTGACCCCTTGGTATTTCTTGTGGAGCATACAGGATACCTCAGAGCGCTCCACCTCGGATGAGCGGAACTGAGTTCCTGCATAATGGTCTGCTAACATATTGGACATTACCCAGTTCCTGGCCCCGACTTCGCAAAGAAAGGGCCAGTATTTATGGGTGAGATGACCCAGTTCATAATATTCATCCGAAAATACCTGCTGAAGGGAATCGACTTGGAATTGCGTATTTGTGGGTATAGAATCAAGGACGTCAAATTTTTCCATTAAACCCAGTGATGAACCCAGTATGCTGCGCAGATAGATTGTCATGTTGACTTCAACCCCAACAGGCTTTGGGATTGCACTCAGCAACAGCTGAACAGTCGATTCCGGTATATCTTCCCCAGTAATCATAGGGTTGAAGAAGGCATTTTTTTGATGATATTTCATGATGTCTTCCAAATCAATCGATAAGATGTGCGTAGATGATCTCAGCCACTTCGTCGCCGGAGAGGCTGTTTCTGACCAACAATGCGTCGAGTAATGCAGCGTGAGCTATATGATGCTTCGCGAGAAGTGCTTTGGCCTGAAGATGAGCGTTCTTGAGCCAGAACACTGTACGTTGTTCAGCAAGGCTCAGTAGGCTCGGTGGTATAGCTCTCTTCGAATGGGAAAAGCCAGCGAAACTAATGAGGCCGAAAGCCTCGTCAAATCCCAGTTCGGTAATAGCTTCATACGCCAATGCAGTCGCTTTGGAAAGGTCGAGTCCAGCGCCATTGCCCACCATATTCCTGCCATAGATCCTTTCTTCTGCGGCACGACCTGCCAAAAAAATCACCATGAATTTCCGCGCAAGGTCCGCTGTGATGGTCTCAGGAGGTGTTGTAGTTTCTAGTGCACTCTCCTCCCCCTCAAGAAATAGTCGTTTTATATTCGATTTTCCAAGAATAATATAATGAGCGAGTGCATGCCCGCTTTCGTGAACTGCGATTCGATGGCGCAGCCCTTGCATAGCATTGGGTTGCGCGCTTCCAATAGGATATTTTGCTTTTGTTTCGCCTAACGCTGTACGGGCGGCTTGTAGGTCTGTATCAGACTTGGAACTTCGTAGAAGAAGATCAGCCAGGGCAATTACCTTAAGTCGGCGAAGTCTCGCCGCGCGGTCATCGGGATTTTTGTCTTGGTGCATCACCACTGCCCCTTTCAAAAAGGAAAAGCAACATCGCTGAGACTAATTTTCAGTAAAAGACTAGAGCTTGTCGATAGGGGGAAAATTCCGGAATTTTCCAAGGTCCAGGTCCAGCACTAGCAATAGAATCTTTTGAGAAGTAGCCATTTCTTTGACGTGAAGGCAGAGGTAAAATTGAGCTTTTATGAAAAGCAGTATCGACAGGCAGGGAGACTTTGCGGCGGTGGGGTGGGCGCAAGGTCGCTCACACCACACCTACGAAGATCGCTTTCGGCTGCTCACCAGCTACATACCCCTCGTGGCCACCAGTGGCAGGGGTGACTTGGTCGCTGTTTTCGACGGGGTGGGTTCGGCTCCGCAAGGCATGCAGGCCGCTCAGGCGCTGGCCGACGCGTTGCTGGGTTTTTATACGGTGGCGCGGCCCGTCGTGGGCAGCAGCGGCCAAGCCTGCGGGTTGAGCGAAAACGAGCTCTTGGAAGACCTCGGCGCGAGGTTGCTACAAGCTTCAGCAGCAATTTTGCGCTGGGGTTTCATTGAGGGCACGCAACGGCCGTGTGGGGCCGCAGCAGGTTCGGTGGCCTGGATCCCTCACGGACAGTCAACCGCCCATGTACTGCATGCAGGTGACACCCAAGTATTGCGGTTGACCGATGCGGGTGCGCTGCGGGTGCTTAGCACGATGGATCAAGGGCCAGGTGGCGAGCTGCTAAATTACTTCGGCGCACAGGATCTGGTATTGCGACACAGCACCTGCGCAATCTCGCCTGGGGACCGATTGGTGCTGTTTAGCGATGGGGTATCAAAAGGGATGTCGCATCAGCAGATAACGGTGCTGTCAGCGCGTTGTGCGGATCCCGCAACGATGTGCAAGGCGGCGCTAGAAAAATGCAGGCAATCCACCTCGGACGATATTACCATGGTGGTGTATGAGGTTGAATAACGGCTACGCACGTCCGTGTACGCAAACATCAGTACTATCTCAGACCCATAGGGTGAGTATATCGCCATGCAGTCAGTGATGCAGTTGAATCAAGGCGCTGCGTAGGTGCATGGCGTCTTCGTAGCCTGAGTGGTAGCCATTAAAAAAACTATTGCGATCGACACCAGGAAGCCATAGTCTAAAACGGGTCAATTGGAGCTCCCATGCTGCACGATGGCGCTCGCCAGCCTGGCCGTGTTGTTGTCCAAGAAGATAACCGGAACGATATACATTAAATATTTGCATCGTGTGAAGCTCTAGGGTTTGATTGGCTTTTCATAATTTGTGGATGGGCCAGACTGATAGGTCGCCAGCGTGATGAAATGTAGGCCCGTCAATCCGCACATCTAAAAATGGTTTTGCCTTGCTCCCAATCGGCGCAAAGGCGCTTGGGTTTTGGGTACGCATCGAAAAGATATGCCGAAAGTGGCTCTACCAACAGCCTGTCCATATCGGTGGCCAAACCCCGTCCGCCCAGCAGCACTGCTTCAGGCTTACTTTGGAAGGATGCGACCAAGGCATTCAATAGGACAGGTGTTACCTCCAGATCCATGCCGTGCAGGCGCTGGCATCGCTCGCTCAGGTTGTTAATAAACTTCGCGCCGACGCCATGTAAATCCCGCAAAAAATCGAGAACGACGATGCTTTGGTGCCCTCCCAGTCGCCCCAGAATTTCGGGCCGCCCCAGTTTGTTCACGAACTCGGCTCGGATCACTTCTTGGACTTGAGCTTGCACTCTTTCAAAAGGTGTGGAGTATTGAAATCGGGGCACGCGGCAGATGCCGCCCAAGCCGTCTGGCTGTTCCTCATACATCCCAAGGTTGGTAGTAAATATGATGACCGCCTGTGAGAAATCAGCGGTTTGTCCCGTACCGTTGGTCAGGCGGCCATCCGAAAGAATGGAAAGGAATATGTCCCATATGCGGGGGTGGGCCTTCTCTATTTCGTCGAACAAAATCACCGAGTTCGGCTTGGCGCGTACAGCGTCAGTTAATTCGCCGCCTTTTTCATGCCCCACATAGCCGGGAGGCGCCCCGAGCATCCGACTGACAGCATGGTCCGCTCTGAATTCAGCCATGTCGAAACGGATAAGCGTTTCATCACCGTAAACCATCATTGCAATCGCTTTGGCGAGCTCGGTTTTTCCTGTGCCCGTGGGTCCAGCAAAAACCATGGCTGCGCGTGGCGTGGTTGTGTTTCGGCTTTCGTGCGCCCCTACCAAACCGACGCATGCCTTCTTCAAGGCGGTCACAACGGCTTTAAGAGCTTGTGGCTGGCCCTTGACGCGCGCTTCCAGGTTGGCTTCGGCTTGTCCTACGACCTCGCGAATTTGTTGGCCTACCCAGGGGCTCTTGGCGGTGCCCACGCGAATGGCCCGCGAAACCTCTTCGATCTCGATCAAATTCGAGAGCCCGTTTTGCAGCGAGGCTTGCAGCAGACTCTCCAGCAGATCCAGGTTCCATTCCTCGGTGCAGGCAGCGACAACGCGCGCGACGGCGTCGGGCGTGCTGTTGCATTGCTCAGCGAGTGCACTGCAACGCAACCGCGCATAGGCATTGCGCACATCGCGGGTGGCTGAAGGCACATGCACTGTGCGCACCTTCGGATTGGCGAGCAGGGCGGAAGGCATTGCGCCGGCCAGCGATACACGCATGAGAAGCATGTGCGATCGTGCGGCGTTGCGGGCCTGGTGTTCGATGGCGCGCAACGCCTGAAAGTCATCGCCGTGCGGGGTGGCCGGGTCTTCGAAAAGCAGGCCCGCGTCGATCAGTAACACCAGGCGCGAGCCTTGTGTGGGAGCACCCAAGCTGGCAAACGCATCAAGGGCCTGAGCAAGAGGCAGGCGCACACCATCGCCGTAGTCCTTGGGTAGACCGGTGCTTGGTAGCGTGTAGCCATCCGCGCAGCGCAGCAATTTGACCTGCTCACTCCGGGGGTCGAAAACCCAAGTAGCAGCCGCGTCTAGTGCGTCGTGGGCCAGCTGCTCCAGGCTAGTCACTCGGGGGGGGGCTTCAGAACTGCTTACGCAAAAGCGATCAAACTGCCGGCGACCTACCAATACCAAGGTGCTGGCCACATGGGCCGCCATGCGTATGGAGGTAGCCAAGGCTTCGTCGAGTTCAGTGGCAGGAGGGTTAGACGTGTTCATGGCGGCGCGCTCCGATGTTGATTGGGTCACACTGGGGCAGCAAGCGACTTGGGCTTGGATGGCCGGCGAGCGCGCGCGATGATCTTTTTGCGTTCCAGAACCTCGTGTTCGCCTGTGGCCTTGTCGCTGCTTTGGCTGGCTGCATGAAGACGCTCGCACACACTTGCAATGACCTGCTCGTCGTTCATAGAGTCGTTCAACGGCGCATCCGTCTTGAGTTCCAGTACGCTGGCGATGCCGCCGCGCTCGCTATCGGCAAGGTCCAGCGCCTGGGTCTCTTCGAGCCAGACGCCGAGGTGGCGCAAGTCTTCAATGACCAGCCGGCCGTCCTCGTCGCTGGCTACGTGGAAGTCCTGTTCACGCAGGGCCATCGCAAACTCGCTTTCGACGAAACGGCGGTCAAGGTCGCGCTGCGCATCCTTTTGAATCTGCGCGTACTCCAGATCGATCTGTGGGCTGAACGGAGCAAGGCCCGCAGCAACGCCCTGCAGCTCCTGCACCAGGGTTTGCCAGCGCGCCGCGCGTTCGGGGTGGGCGTGTACCAGGTCGGGTGGGGCTTGCATCAGGTGCAGTGCCCTTGCGACGTGACCCTGCAATGCACGTTCGCGGGCCACCAGTCGCCGGATGTGTTCGTGCTGTTGCGGTGTGGCTTCTGCTGCTTCGGCAGCCGCCTTCAGGAAAATTTGCGTGCCAATCGACAGCTCCGCCATGTTGAACCGGGCTTCCTTGAGCGCCTCAAGCAACGTGGACTGCAGGGCTTGGTGTGCCTTGGCGCTTTGTTGGGCAGCGTGTTGAGCCAAAGCCTCTTGGGCGCTCGACCGGACCGCCAATTGGCTGCCTGAGACGGTGTGGCCAAGGCGGCGCGTTTCCAGTCTGCGCTGGGCCGAAATGACCTGCTGCTGGAGTTCGGCCACATGCGATCGCAATGCGGCGACGTAATGCTGCAGCTTCGGCAGCGATGCCTTCAAATCAGGACGTTCGAACACCTGCAACACTGGTGGCTTCTCCTGCACAGCTTGGCAGGTGTCGGAAAGGCTCTCGCGGCACATGCCAACAGCGTTTTCGAGGGCAGTTGCGTCCCGCCAGGCGGCGGCTCGGGCCAGGCGGTCTGCAAGCACGGCTTCGGCGTTTTGGATCGCTGTGTGTAGCTGGCGCTCAAACGCAATGACCAGGCTTTGAAGTTTGGCGGCATAGTTCTCTACTCCAACGGCGTTGCTGTCTGTGGCCGCCACTGCGGGCCAAGTCGGCTCCTGGAGATGCAGATCTGGCAACCTACGGGCGGCTTCATCCCGGCGCTTGATCAGCTCCCGAAATTGTTCGTCCAGAAGTGTGATGGCGTGTTGGGCGATGCCCAGGCGTTGGCGCTCCCGCTCGGCCTGTTCCGCTTGCAGACGGCGCAGATCTTCAAGACGAGCCTCTGATGTTGCCCGGCGGACGACAATTTCGTTGGTGGACATGCTGGACCCCTTTAACTGGAAGGACGCGATAGTGAACTGGTGGACGACGGCTTACTCGCCGGAATGTGTGGCACTCACAAACCCTCTGCGCAGGTCAGCACGGAACAAGGCTTCGAGCAGATCGGCATCCTCGGCGGTGGTATCGGGGGCCAAATTGCGTTGGGCGAGACCCACCAGGCTGTCACGGGCATGTTCGTCGCTGAAATCAAGACCACGCCACGTGAGTGGCAAATGCGGAACGACGGTGTGCGCCAATTGAACGAGGACGTAGTCCGCGCTTCGCCCCGAGTCGAGTTGCTTGCGCAGATGCGTGGCGGCACTGGCCCAGGGCGATCCACCTTCGATCCAGTCCAACAGGGAACCTAAGCGAGAGATCGCTTGCGTCCAGTTGCCAGGCTGAACCGCCTGGGTGAGAAGGTCTTCGACGCGCCAGTAGGTTTTGCCATTCAGCGCAAACGCTTTGCCCATAGCGCGGGGCCCCAGCTGCGCCCAGTCCTCCACCGGCGGCATCGCATCCAATGGCGCAGTCACGGCAGCCTGCAGTTGCGCCAGATCCCAGCGGCCGACAATGGTTTGCACCCACAGGCAGCCTTGAAGAATGCGTGCCAGGCGCGCATCAGATATGGTGGAGAAGGGGACATTGCCTGCACGCAGATCAGCCACAGCGCAGGGGTGCCCCCAGAGCGCCTCGGCCAGTACTTGTCCTAGGGAAAAAAGGGCGCTCTTCGGGCTGACGACGAGTTGCTCAGCCAGTTCCGGCGCGCTACAGAGCCGGCCGATGAAGGGGGTCCGGTCCAGTTCGGGTCGATAGTCATCCGACGGTGAGGAAGCCGTTTCGGTAAGGGCGGCCAAGTTGTCGAGCGCAATATGCCCATCAATGTGGCGCAGCATTTGGGATGGCGAAAAACTGATGGGCTGCACCCCCGCAGCAGCCAGGTTGGTGAGCATAGCCGTCAGGTGCGGCAACAGGCTCAATGCCTTCTCTTCCGATGGTGGAGCCTGCTTGAGCCAAGACGCCATCGACTGGGACGCGCGATCCGGCGCAAGCGTCAGTTCAAAGCTGGCGCGGGCATGCCCATTGAGATGGGTCGTGCCGTAGTCAAGCAACTTGGGCAGCGCGGCGCAGCTATGGGCACCAAGCTGTGCATAGAGGGCTTGGCTTGTCAGCACCTGACAGCGATATTGGGAATACCGTGCGTATGCAGAGCCTGCTTCGGTGGAATGGCGGGCCACCTGCCACACGTCCATGATCTCGTTCGACATGTGCGTGCCGGTAACCCCCCAACCTTTTTCGATGACTTGCGACGGTAATAGGTTGTTGTGTTCAGCCAATGGGAGCGTCGGTATTGCGGGTTGAGTGGCTTTGCCGCCGTCAGGATCCGTTGGAATTACCAGACTGCGTTTGCGCAGCCCCATCCGGTTCAGCAAACCACCCAATAGGGAGGGATCTTTGGCTGGCTCCGAAACGCTCACCGCAACAGCCGGCTGCAATTGCAGCCGTTCACCATCCAGCGGGCAGTACTCGTGGCTACCCATAGTGTATTTTTGCGCGCAGGCTGGGCACGTCAGGTGCGCCTGCTGGTCACGATTCGTGATTGCAGCCATCTCTTGCTCCTGGTTTATTGACGGGGGCCGCTTGGCGGCCAACTGACTCTTGCTGAACTGGGGGAGGTACGCCCTGCAGGGCCTTCTCCAACCGCTGGGTATGTGGAATACCAACGGTAACGATCTCGGTTTGACCATTGTTTGTTGGGATTTCAGCTGCGATTTGCAGGTGGTGCAGCGGCCAGGACTCCCATCCATTGAAGAGCCGTTTGGCCAAAGGGGTAAGCAAATTCACTCGTTGGTTGGATGACCCTGCGAGAGGGGTTGGGGGGAGCGCTTCGATGTACGGGCCAGTTACAGCAACATCTACTGATTCGACAAGAGCGGGAAACCTTGCCGAAAGCGGTTCGAAGCGCAGGCCGGTATATAGAACAACTTCCTTGTCAGGAAAAATCCGTTTGAATCCCCTGGCCAGTTCGGTGACTGCCGGTGCCTGCAGTGTGGGTTCACCACCAGATATGACGAGCCCGTTGACGCCGTGTTCTACAGCCAAGGCCAAAATAGCTTGGATAGGTACCCAATGCGCATCAGCGGCAGAATCCGCTTGCCATGTTTGCGCTGAACTGCAAGCTGGGCAGCCCAGGTCACAGCCGTAAGTCCATATCGCCATGCGATGGGGTGCGGCGCCAAGTACGCCTGCCTGCAGACCAAACGCAAGTTGCCGCAAATGCAAGCGCCTAGTAGTTTCATTCATCTTGCAGCTCCTGCAAGGTTTGAGCGACCGTAATATTCAAGATGTGTTGAAACACGGTGCCCGAGCGCGACAGGAGTGTGAAGGTGAAGCGGCCGGTGTCAGCAAGCACATCGATTTCGCCCCTTACTTTCCCATCTATTGAACGCAGCAAGACAGGACTGAACCCGAGTACCTCATCGGCGTGGATTCGAATAGCCTCAGTGTCGTTCGCTGAGAATAGAATTGATAAGCGCTGCCCCCAATAGACGCCTCGGATCTGTTCTGGGGCCTCGAACATTTCCGGGGCAGGCGTTGGCGCCGCATCGACAAGCAGTGCATCCAGCAACGACGGGATCTCTTCGAGATGGTTGACTGTATAGACCAACAGCCGCAGCAGTGGCGTTGGAACATCATCGGGTGAAAGCTCGGCGACGAGTCCGCGTTCTTGCAACGCAGGCCAATGGCTCCGCAATTGCGAGACGACTTCGGCACGCTCATGGTCGCCAAGCAGCGCGAGCCCGAATATATCGCGGTGGTTGGGTAAATCATCTGCCGCAACGCCGAAGGTCAGTAGTTTTCCCAAGGCCGTCCGTAGCTGCTTTTCAGCAGTGTGTGCGTCTCTAAGCAACGCTTCAATTCGTGGATGTTTCGGGTGCATGGTGAGCTCCGCTTGATGGCGATCTGGGGACCTAGGCCATGGCACCGGTCAAGCGGGCATCAATGCCGTCATACGAGTGGCTGGCTTTGCGTGGGGGTGTACGAACGCGAACCACGGTTGCTTCGGTTGACGATGCGAGCTCCCGTTTCATCAGGCCTGCCAACTTGACGGCCTTCGCTTGCGCGTGCTGGTGTTCCAGATGAATGAGAAGCTCGCAATCAAGAGCCAATGTCCGCGCGAGGTAAACCGCTCGCAGCATCATCACCTCGGGCAACAACGCCAGAGCGGCGGCGTAGCCAACGCTGAGCCAGGCCGTCCACTCCTCTTTTAGAAGTTGAACAAGACCTTCAAGTCTTTTCGATGCTCCGCGCTGCTGAAGGCCTGCCTCCGTCATTGCAGTATCCTTTATTAGTTTCAACGCAGCGTGGGCATCGGCTTGCCGTTGAGCAGGATTCTGCAGCTGATCAAGCTCCTCCTGAATCGTCTTCACCTTCTGATTGGCAGCGCCCAGAGTTTCTTCCCAATATATTGCCTTGGCGCCCCGGCCGGCTATTCGCTTGCCTTCCGGAGAAGGTATGCCTTGCAGTTCAAAATTGAGGTTGGTTCTCGCATGGGTCTCCGCATTCCGAGCTGTGGTCAGCTGTACCATTAGTAATGCCTTGCGCGCCACATCTTTTGTCGCTTGGGCCAGGTCCTCCTGTCGAGCCGTGACGATGGGCGCGATTTCAGTCCCTGCCAACGCCGTAGCTGCTTCGGCATCGCGGTTTTTCGCCTGGAGGCGAGCGATGTCGTCCTTGTTTGTTTCTACGCCGGTCAACAGGCTCATCAACAGCGCCATGAACACGGTAGCCACCCTGATGGCCCAGGCTCTGCCACCCTTCGGATCGAGACGCAGGTCGATTAGGGTCTGCCTATAGATGACAAACAATCCGAAACCGGCGGCAACTGCCATTAGGAGCGAGGCCGGGACATCGTTTTCAAGAAGTGACCTTCCGAAGAACCATGTGTTCAGCGCAAACCCGACTGACAGCACCAGCAGCGCGACGGCCTGGAAGCCGATTTTGCTGGCCGCGCCAGTGTTCTCCAGGACTTCGAAGTGCTTCTTTGGTACGCCCAGCATTGGCATGGCCCAGCGCTCCGTCCAGGTTTCCTTGCGGCGGGTTGCAGACTCCATTGATACGCTAGCAGAGGTAGATGAGGTAGACATATGCTTCTCCTTGTGTGTCGTGTACAGGAATGCAACAAAGCCGGTTTGGGTCGCTCTGGAAAGGTAGTGGGCGCCACCTGCAACGGTATGGGCACGATCCTAGCAAAGGTAAGGCGCATTAAGTCTGGAATCGGAGCAGAGGAAATTACCGGAAAATTCCGGGAATGAAGATGGCTTGTGGACCTTGTTTTTTAATGTTCAAATAGAGAGCTTGTCGATTAACCGGTGAAGAGGATAAAGGTATGACAATCAATAAAATTGTCTCATTCAATACTCACGCTAGAAAAGACATGAAAGATGCCCTTGCTGTATTGCAGGAAATCTCTCCAGGTGTGATTTCTTTTTTTCAGAGAAAGAGAGCAGAACAGGGTGAATCAATTAATCTTAAAACGCTCGAAAATGCCTTCAAATCAGATGGCGGAATGCATAATGCCACATTTGAATTCTTTCGAAAATTCATCCTGGTCTCTGGAAATTTGTTTGGCTACGATAATCTTTCGGAGGACTTACGAGAATATATCAAAAATTCTTGGGGAGGAAGTTCGGATATTAAAGTGGAGTTCGATTCAGCTCTCGAAACGAAAAGAACGGCCCCGGCAGTTGATTACGCATCGATTTTTAGCGATGCTGATTATATAGGCGAACTGCAGAGTGAAACATTAAAATTTCACCAGCTGGATATTCAGAAAGCATTTTTCAAGAAGCTCGCGGAAGCCATTAAGAAAAAAATTAACCACCCTATCCAGAAAATTGAGATGAATGGGCGCGATAGTTTCGAATGCTCGTTTATCGATATCGCGCGCCAGAACATGCCAACAACCGGAGTGAAAATCTCGTTGAATAATACAGCTGCCCCGGAAAAAAAAGAGTTGACGAGCTTTATTAAAAAAGCCAACCCGACCAATTCGCCAGATAGATTATCTTTTGCCTTAACCAAATTTGTCTCGGCAAATGATGCATTAACCCTCGAAGTTGGCTGGAGTACCTATTTTAAAAGCTTGGAAAACCACGACGCCTTCTACATGGCGGCCATATATTCCTATATGACTCCTGCGGAGGATAGAAAAATAGCCGGGTTGTCAGATAATGTTAATCGTGTTTTTGAGAAAGGTGGCTATATCAATTGCCATATTCTAGGTGTTACTACGGCCGTTATCTTCAAGAGAAACGAGGAAGGACCATACTGGACCTTTGTTCAGCTCAAGGAAGGCGGTCCTAGTAGAATTGCTGAGTCACACCTGGCGCCTTCTTTTGTCCATCAGCCGGTCACTCAAATGAAACACTCCATGATGAAGGAGGCGGAGGATATTGAATTTCATATCTATCGAGAGCTTATAGAAGAGATATTCAACTTTCCCGAGCATCTTCATCCTGATTTTGATTCCTATAAGCAGCTGGTCGCTGAACATATTGCTGTAAAATCGATTGCGAGGTTGATTGAACAAAATAGAGCCGAGCTTTTCTGCAGTGGACTAATTCTAGATCTCCACAGGGCGAAATATGAGCTGATTTTCATATTGCGAATCGATGATCCAAGCTGGTACGCCGAGGTCGCCAGACATATTCAAGCCAACGATGAAGCTATTCCTGGTGGTGTCGTGCTTGCTCCGCTGAATTCGGATGGGGTATATCAAGCGCTAAATGGGGACCTGACGATCGAGAAAATGCCCATACGGCGCATGTGCTCACCCGGTCAAGCTGGTTTAGTTGCGGCCATTCGCCATCTGAAGGAGCGACGTGATCCGCACTTAGATGGAGTGAACGTTGGGCAGCTCTAAAAAGCAGCCTCGCAAGATTGATTTCATATAAATCAAAGTTCTGTGATTTGCACTGTGCAGCACCGGCATAAAAAAAGGGACCCGCGGGTCCCTTTTCTTTTTGGCGAAAGCCAACTTTCAGACCACACCCTGCGCCAGCATGGCGTCAGCCACCTTGACGAAGCCGGCGACGTTGGCGCCGTCGATGTAGCTCACCGATCCATCGGCGCGTGTGCCATGCTGGACACAGGCGGCGTGGATGCCTTGCATGATCATCAACAGGCGGGCGTCCACTTCTTCGGCGGTCCAGTTCAGGCGCATGGCGTTCTGGCTCATCTCCAGGCCCGAAGTGGCGACGCCCCCGGCGTTGCTGGCCTTGCCCGGTGCGTACAGCACGCCGGCCGCTTCGAAGGCCTTGGCCGCTTCGTTGGTCGAAGGCATGTTGGCGCCTTCGGCCACGCACAGAACGCCGTTTTTGATGAGGGTGGCGGCGTCGCTGGCGTCCAGTTCGTTTTGCGTGGCGCAGGGCAGGGCGATGTCCACCGGCACGTGCCAAGGCGTCTTGCCGGCCTCGAAGTGCACGCCGGTACGCTCGGCGTAGTCGCTCACGCGGCCGTAGTGGTGGTTTTTGACATCCATCAGGATGGCAAGCTTTTCGGTGGTGAAGCCCTCTTCATCGACGATGGTGCCGCTCGAATCCGACACCGTGACCACCTTGGCGCCCAAGGCCATGGCCTTCTCGACCGCGTACTGGGCCACGTTGCCTGAGCCCGACACCGACACGCGCAGGCCGTCAAATGACTTGCCACGGGTCTTGAGCATCTCCTGGGCGAAATACACCGTGCCGTAGCCCGTCGCCTCGGGGCGGATCAGCGAGCCGCCAAACGATATGCCCTTGCCCGTGAATACGCAGTCGGCGCGGTTGCTGAGCTTCTTGTACATGCCCGCAATGAACCCCACCTCGCGCCCGCCCACGCCAATGTCTCCTGCCGGCACGTCGGTGTCTGCGCCCACATGGCGGAACAACTCGCTGGCAAAGGACTGGCAGAAGCGCATGACTTCGCCGGGGCTCTTGCCCTTGGGGTCAAAGTCGGAGCCGCCCTTGCCGCCGCCCATGGGCAGGGTGGTCAGTGCGTTCTTGAAGGTTTGCTCGAACGCCAGGAACTTGAGCACCGAGAGCGTGACCGAGGGGTGAAAGCGCAGGCCGCCTTTGTACGGGCCAATGGCCATGCTGTGCTGGATGCGGTAGCCGCGATTGACCTGAACGGTGCCATGGTCGTCGGTCCAGGAGACGCGGAACATGATCACGCGTTCGGGCTCCACCAGGCGTTCGAGCAGGCTTTGCTCGGCATACCTGGGGTGTTTCTCAATGAACGGCCACAGGCTTTCCATCACCTCGGTGACGGCCTGGAGAAACTCCGGCTGGTGCGGATTGCGGGTGGCTACCTCAGCAAGAAAAGCCTCGACGGACGCGAATTTCATGGCACTTGTCTTTCGGGAAAAAAATAGGTTGCGGCGGTGCAGCATGACATTATGCCAAACCGGTATGGGTTGATGCAACAAAATGGGGCGTCTTTGCATGACGCTGGTGCAGCAACGCCCAATTTGGGTGCGTATACGGCAGAGGTGTGGCACAAAACGGTGCAAAAGCTTGCGCGAAGCCAGCACCGCGCTCGGCGAGTGGCGTGGTGAAAACCGCGACGCAGCGGCTCAGCGCCCGCGCAGGAACAGCGCGTCAAGCTCGCGCAGGCTGAGCTGGCGCCAGGTGGGCCGGCCGTGGTTGCACTGGTCCGAGCGCTCGGTCGATTCCATCTGGCGCAGCAGGCCGTTCATCTCCGGCAGCGTCAGCTGGCGGTTGGCACGCACGGCGCCATGGCAGGCCATGGTGCCCAGTATTTCGTTCTGCGCGCGCTGCACCACGCCGCTCGCGTCGTGTGCGGCCAGCTCGGCCAGCACGCTGCGGGCCAGCTCCACGGCATCGCCCTGCGCCAGCGTGGCGGGCACGGCGCGTACCGCCAGGGTGCGGGCAGAAAAGGGAGTGATCTCCAGGCCCAGCGCCGCCAGTGCGTCCACGTTCTGCTCCGCGGTGGCCAGTTCCTGCGGTGTGGCGGCGAAGGTTGCGGGGATCAGCAGCGGCTGGCTGGCGATGCGTGCGCTGCTGTCCCATTGGGACTTGAGGCGTTCGTAGACGATGCGCTCGTGGGCGGCGTGCATGTCGACAATGATGAGGCCCTGGGCGTTTTCCGCCAGGATGTAAATGCCCTGCAGCTGCGCCAGCGCACGGCCCAGCGGCCAGGTCTCGGCTTGGGGGGCGCCCGGCGTGCCCGGTGTGTCCGGTGTGCCAGGGGCCGGGCTTTGCCACGCAGGCTGCTCGGCGCTCACCCAGGTGCTGCTCGCGCTCACGCCCTCGCGCTCTGGCGTGCGCGGTTGGCCCCAGAGCGCGCCCAGATCGGCCACGCGGTGGCCGATGGGTGCATCAAATTGCATAGCTGCCTGCGCCCGTGGAATAAGCGCTGGAGGCCGATTTTGTTCAAAATCTAATGGGATTTCCGTGGCGCCGGCTGCGTAGCCCATAGCGGCTGGGGGCGCTGCGAGTACAGCCCCGGCGCGCGGCGCGGCCAGGGCGTTCTCGATGGCGTGGCGCACTGCCTGGTGCACCTCGCGGCTGTCGCGAAAGCGCACTTCGATCTTGGTCGGGTGCACGTTCACGTCCACGCGCGCCGGGTCGATGTCGATGTACAGCGCATACACCGGCTGGCGCTGGCCGTGCAGCACGTCTTCGTAGGCGCTGCGGGCGGCGTGGGCCACCACCTTGTCGCGCACGAAGCGGCCGTTGACGTAGCAATACTGCTGGTCGGCGCGCGCGCGCGCAGTGTCTGGCAGGCCGGCGCGGCCGGTGAGGGTGATGCGGCCTTCCTGGTGGGTCAGTGCCACCGATTGCTCAAGGAACTCTTCGCCCAGCACGTCCGCCAGGCGCCGCTCCAGCGCTCCCGTTCCCGCGCCATGCGTCAGGGCGATGCGCCACTGCTGCACCAGCTTGCCTTCGTGCCAGATGGCAAAACCCACGTCGGGCCGCGCCAGGGCGTGGCGGCGCACCGCCTCGACGCAGTGGGCCAGCTCAGTCGCGTCGGTCTTGAGGAACTTGCGCCGCGCCGGAGTGCTGAAGAACAGCTCTTTCACTTCCACCGTAGTGCCCACCGCCCGCGCCACCGGGCGCAGTTCGCCGCTGCGCGCATCGAGCAGAAAGGCACTCTCCTGGCCGGCAGGTCGCGAGAGCAGCGCAAGCTCGGAGACCGACGCAATGGCCGCCAGCGCCTCGCCCCGAAAGCCCATGGTGGCGACACTCTCGAGGTCGTCCAGCGTGCGAATCTTGCTGGTGGCATGGCGGCGCAGCGCCACCGCCAGTTCGGCCTGGGGAATGCCGCTGCCGTCGTCTTCTACGCTGATCAGCCGCACGCCCCCCGCCAGCAGGCGCAGCGTGATCTGCGTAGCGCCGGCGTCGAGCGCGTTGTCCACCAGCTCGCGCACTACGGAGGCGGGGCGCTCGACGACTTCGCCGGCCGCAATCTGGCTGACGAGTTCGTCGGGCAGGTCGCGGATGGGGCGGCGGGCGGCTTTAGACGCCTTGGAAGCTGGGGGAGAAACGTGTTGCACGCGAAGATTCTAGGGATTGGCGCTGCGGGCAGGAGAGCTCGCCATAATGGCCCGCCTTAATCAAAGCCTGCCCAAAGCCTGTTCATGGACGCCATCGCCTTTCTGATCGACTTCATCCTGCACGTCGACAAGCACCTCGAAGCCTTCGTCGCCACCTACGGTCTGTGGGTGTACGCGCTGCTGTTTCTGATTGTTTTTGTTGAGACCGGCCTGGTGGTCATGCCGTTTTTACCGGGCGATTCGCTGCTCTTCATTGTCGGCGCACTCTGCGGGGCGGGCATGATGGAATTTGCCCCGGCTGTGGCCGTGCTGCTCGCCGCGGCGGTGCTGGGAGACCAGTGCAACTACTCCATTGGCCGCTGGTTCGGGCCGCGCGTGTTCCAGTGGGAATCCTCGCGCTGGTTCAACCGCCGCGCGTTTGACCAGGCACATGCGTTCTATGAGCGCTACGGCGGCATCACCATCGTGCTGGCGCGCTTCATGCCTTTCATCCGCACTTTTGCGCCCTTTGTGGCGGGCGTGGCCGAAATGTCGCGCGCAAAGTTCAGCGCCTACAACATCGGCGGCGCCGTGCTGTGGGTGCTGGGCATCACCAGTGCTGGCCTGTTCTTTGGCAACCTGGCCTTTGTGCGCGAGCATCTGGACAAGATCATCTGGGGCTTGATTCTAGTGCCGGGGCTGATTGCGCTGTTTGGCGCCTGGCGCGGGAGCCGGAAGGGGGCTGTCAGCTCCTAAAAAAAGAGCTTCGAGCGCATATGGGTAGTGCGCTGGAAGCTCTTTTGACCAAATTTTTCAGGCCTTGACGTTGCTGCGAGAATCAGCGGCGGCGCTGGTCCCGGTCTTCGCCCAGTTCGTGGCCCACCAAGGCGCCGCCTGCAGCGCCGGCGATCGCCCCGGCGGTGCCAAACAAGGCATTGCCGGCAACGCCGCCAACGACGGCTCCGGCGCCGGTGCCGATCTGGGCGTTGGTGGGGTTGGAGGAGCAGGCGCCCAGGCCCAGGGAAGCAACAAAGGCGGTGGCGATCACGAGATGTCGGGTTTGCATGGCGGGGTCCCTTTCAGGAAGTTGGAACAAAGGCCGCGCCGCGAAATAGCGTGCGTGAGGCCGATGAGCCACTATCGTGCAGCGTCCCTCGCCAGCCTGTAGGACGCGCAGTGCAGCCAGCGTCAGCGCAGGTGCCGGGACAACGCGCTCAGACGCGCTGTGTGCACAGGCTGATGGTGAGCAGCAGCGAGGCGTTGCTGCGGCCGGTGAGCGCATGCGGCGTGCCGCCTTCGAGGTGGACGAAATCACCCGTGGTCAGCACCTGCATCGTGCCGGGTGTCTTCAGCTCGCATTCGCCCTCGATGCACAGCAGCGTGATCTCGCCCGGCACCTGGTGCTGCGGCAGGGTCTTGCCGGCGGGTACCACCAGGCGGATCACCTCCAGCTCTTTGGCCTTGAGGATGGCCGTGTTGACCGTCCCTGCAAGCGCTGCACCGAGCGGGGCAATGTGGACAACTTCGGAGGAAGGGGTGTGGGGCAGGGCCATGGCAGTCTCCCGTTGGTGGCGCACGCAGTGGCGAACGCAGTCTCTCAAACCGAGCGGCTGCGCGCAAGCGGCGGGTTTTTGGCGAAGTAGCGTGTGATGCCGCGCATCAGCGCATCGGCGAGTTGTTCCTGGTAGGCGCTGCTGCGCAGGCGCCTTTCTTCCTCGGGGTTGCTGATGAAGGCGGTTTCCACCAGCACGCTGGGGATGTCGGGAGCCTTGAGGACCGCAAAACCGGCCTGCTCGACGTGCGCCTTGTGCAGTTTGGCCATGCCGCCGATCTCGCCCAGCAAGACGCTGCCAAGTTTCAGGCTGTCGTTGATCTGCGCCGTGGTGCTCATATCGATGAGGGCGCGGCGCACGTGCTGGTCTTTGGCGCTCACGTTGAGCCCGCCTACCAGATCGGCCTGGTTTTCCTTGTTGGCGAGCCAGCGTGCGGCCGAACTGGACGCGCCGCTCTGGCTGAGCGCAAACACGCTGGCGCCGCGCGCGTCGGGGTCGGTGAAGGCGTCGGCATGGATGCTGACGAACAGGTCGGCCTGCACCCGCTGCGCCTTTTGCACGCGCACGCCCAGGGGCACGAAGTAGTCGGCGTCGCGCGTCAGGTAGGCGCGCATGGGGTTGCCGCCCACGGTGGTGGCGTTGATGCGTTCGCGCAGCAAATGCGCCACTTTGAGCACCACGTCCTTCTCGCGCGTACCCGCCGGACCGGTGGCGCCGGGGTCTTCGCCGCCGTGGCCAGGGTCCAGCGCCACGATGATCAAGCGGTCGGTTTTGCGCCCCAGGGCCAGCGCGGGGGCTTGGGGACCAGCGGGGCGCTTGCCAGGTTGGGCTTCAGCGGGCGGGATGGGCACTGCAGATGCCACAGCGTCGGGGACATTGAGCTTGGCGCCCGGTGCTGCTGCCTCGCGCGCGCCGCCGGCACGGGCAATCAGGTCGCCCAGGGGGTCCGGGACGGGCTCGGAGCGCGGCGTGGCCGACAGCGCCAGCGTGGGCTCGGGCGCCGCTTCGCCGGGCGCGGAGGTGGCCAGGTTGCCCGGCGAGGCTTGCAGGCGCTCGGCAATCAGCGACTCCAGCGGGTCGACGGGGACTTCGGGGTAGAGATCAAACACCAGCCGATGGCCGTAGGCCGCCACGGGAGCGAGCGAAAACACCTGCGGCTTGGCGGCACGTTTGAGGTCCACCACCAGACGCACCACGTTCGGTGCATTCTGGCCGACGCGGATGCCTGCGATATTTGGGTCGTCGCGGCCCACTTTGGCCACAAGTTCGCGCAGTTGTGGGCTGAGGTCGATGCCTTCAATGTCCACGGCCAGGCGCGGTGGCGTGGTGACGAAAAACTGGCGTGCCTTGAGCTGACCGTCGGATTCCAGCGTAACGCGCGAATATTCGGGCGCGGGCCAGATGCGCACCGCCAGAATGGTGGCGCCGCGCGCAATCTGCTGGCGCCCGAGCAGCAGCACCAGGCTGCCAGCCTGCAACAGCGTGCGCCGCGACGGCAGCGCAGCTCGGTCGCTGGCTGGGTTCGCGGTGCTCAGGGGGGGGGCAGTGGGCTTCATGGGTGCAGTCCTTGCAGCAGGTCTTCGCCATGCGGCGTGCCTGCTTGCAAGGTGGCGCGCCGCGCGGTTTCGTTCAATGCTTCAATGTGGATAGCAAGGTCCGCAGGCGGAATCAGGCCGGCAGCCTTCTCCGGCCATTCTGCCAGCTTCAGCCCGGGGCTGGCAAATAGCTCGCGAAAGCCCGCGTCTTCCCATTCGCGCGGGTCGCTGAACCGGTAGAAATCAAAGTGCCAGATGGCGAGATTTTCGGTTTCGTGCGGCTCCACCACGGCGTAGGTCGGACTTTTGATGCGTCCGGTGACCCCCAGGGCGCGCAGCAGGTGGCGCACCAGCGTGGTTTTGCCTGCTCCCAGCTCGCCGTGCAGGCTGATGAAGGCGTTGGCAATACCCGGTAAGGCAGCCAGCTGTTGCGCGAAGGCCGCGGTATCGTCCTCACTCCCCCACACCAGCGAGCGGGTCTTGTGCGCGGGGGGGGTTTCTACAATCGGGCGATGGTGGTCAGCAGCAGTCAATGGGTTCCTCAAATTACGCAATGGGCGCGCGAGCTGGGATTTTCCCAAATTGGCGTGGCCGGTGTGGATCTGTCGTCCGCCGAGCCGGGTTTGCAGGCCTGGCTGGCGCAGGGTTTTCATGGCGAGATGCACTACATGGAGGCGCACGGCATGCGGCGTGCCCGCCCTGCCGAGTTGGTGCCGGGCACCGTGAGCGTAATCACTGCGCGCATGGACTACCTGCCAAGGGACACGCCCGATGGCTGGCAGGAGATCGAGTTTGCGCGTCTGGCCGACCCGCAGCAAGGCGCAGTTTCCGTGTATGCCCGGGGGCGCGACTACCACAAGGTGCTGCGCGCGCGCCTGCAAAAGCTGTGTGACCGCATTGCCGAGGCGGTCGGCCCTACCGGCTACCGCGTGTTCACCGATTCGGCCCCGGTGCTCGAAGCCGAGCTGGCAGCGCGCAGCGGCCAGGGCTGGCGCGGCAAACACACGCTGGTGCTCAACCGCGAGGCGGGCTCCATGTCGTTTCTGGGCGAGATCTACATCGACATGCCACTGCCCGAGAGCGAGCCGGTCAGCGCACATTGCGGAACCTGCCAGGCCTGCATCGACGTTTGTCCCACGCAGGCCATCATTGCACCGTACCGGCTGGACGCGCGGCGCTGCATTTCCTACCTGACCATCGAGCACGCGGGCCCCATCCCTTTGGCGCTGCGGCGCCCGATCGGCAACCGCATTTACGGCTGCGACGACTGCCAGCTGATCTGCCCCTGGAACAAATACGCGCAGGCGAGCCCCCTGGCCGACTTCGACGCCCGCGCCGGGCTCAGCGGCGAGCAACTGGTGGATCTGTTTGCCTGGGATGAGGCGACGTTCTTGCGCATGACCGAAGGCGGCCCCATCCGACGCATCGGCCACGAGCGCTGGCTGCGCAACGTGGCGGTGGCCTTGGGCAATGCCCTGGCCAAGACGCACGCCGCGAATCTGCGCGCCGCCCTGCACACCCGCGCCGCGCACGACAGCGCGCTGGTGCGCGAGCACGTGCAATGGGCGCTGGAGAACGAAAATATGGAATGAACAGGACTTGCGCAGAATCGCCCCAGCGGCGTTGCTCTTCCTTGCCGTGCGCTTGCACTGTCTGCGTCCGAGCGCCTTGCTGGAACCATTTTGTGTAAGTCCTAATGAAATTGGCCTCTAGCGCTTATCTGATAAGCGATACAAGCTATCAATTAAGTAGTATTGAATTCAGCGCAACACCCCCAGCGCCAGCGCCAGACTGGCCGGCCCGAGCACGGTGGAGAGCGTCACCAGCCCCGCCACGTACGGCCCGTTGTAGCCCATGCGTGCTGCGAGCACGTAGCAGCTGGACGAGGTGGGCAAGGCTGCAAACGCCAGCAACACCGTGGTTTGCATGGCATCGAGCGCCAGGAGCCGCGCTACGCCCCAGGCCACCAGGGGCTGCAGCAGATGGCGGATGGACAGCACGGCGACGCTCAGCGGCCGGTTGTGCTTGAGCGAGCCAAATTGCAGCCCGGCGCCGGCCGCCATCAGGCCCAGAGCCAGCGCTGCCGCACCCAGGCGGGTGACGCTGGGCACCAAAATCTCTGGAATGTGCAGACCCAGCAGATTGGCGCACAGGCCGGCGACGGTGGCCAGAATCAAGGGGTTGCGCACCAGTTCGCGCGCAAAGTGGTGCTCTCCGCGGCGTGCCATGGGCCAGACCGCCGCCACGTTGAACAGCGGTACCGACACCCCGATCAGCACGGCAATCAGCTGCAGCCCTTGTGGCCCGGCCAGGCGGTCGGCCAGCGCCAGGCCGATGAAGGAGTTGAAACGAAACGCGACCTGCGCCGCACCCGCGTGCTCCCGTGCATCGATGCGCTGGCGCAGCCCGGGCAGATAGGGCAGGGCATAGGCCAGCGCGATGCCCGCGAGGCCGCTGAGCAGCCCCGCCGCAATCAGCGCTGAGGCCGGGCCCAGTTCGATGGGGCTCTTGACGATGGACTGGAACAGCAGCACCGGAAACAGCAGGTAGTAGACCAGCGCCTCCACTGGTTGCCAGACGCTGCGGTTGAGTGGTGTGAAGCGGCACACCAGGTAACCCAGAAGAATGAGCGAGAAATCAGGAAACAGAATTTGTGCGTAGACCACGGCGCGCAGGATACCTGGGCCGGTCTGGTTGCGCTGCTTTGCCAGGTGCTGCCGGACTTGCCGCTCTGCTATCGTTTCGCATGCCATTCTTTGAAGCCAGCCAGAGCGCCATCGACCAGTTTGCCGACGCGCTTTGGCTGGAAGACGGTTTGTCGCGCAATACCCTCTCGGCCTATCGCAGCGATCTGCGGCATTTCGCCCAGTGGCTGTCGGCACAGGAGCCGCCGCTGGCGCTGGACGCTGCGGCCGAGCACCATATCCAGGCGTATTTTTCGGCGCGCCACCACGGCACGCGCGCCACCACGGCCAATCGGCGCCTCACCGTGCTGCGCCGCTACTTTCATTGGGCGCTGCGCGAGCGCCGCATCGCCGCCGACCCCACTGCGCGCCTGCAGGCGGCGCGCCAGGCGCTGCGCGTGCCCAAGACGCTCTCGACGGCGCAGGTGGAAGCGCTGCTGGCAGCGCCCGACGTGCGCGCCGCACTGGGCATGCGCGACCGCAGCATGCTCGAACTCATGTACGCGAGCGGCCTGCGGGTGTCTGAGCTGGTGCAGCTCAAGACCTGGAACCTGGATTTGGGCGCCGGCGTGCTGCGCGTGCTGGGCAAAGGGAACAAGGAGCGGCTGGTGCCGTTTGGCGAAGAAGCCGGCGCCTGGCTCACGCGCTATCTTGGAGAGGCACGCGCGGCCATCCTGGCGGGCCAGCAGAGCGCGGACTTGTTTGTCACCGCACGCGGCAGCGGCATGACGCGGGTGCGCTTCTGGGGCATCGTGCGCGAGCATGCGCTGCGCGCCGGCATTACGGCGCCGCTTTCACCGCATACCTTGCGCCACGCGTTTGCGACCCATTTGCTCAACCATGGTGCAGATCTGCGGGTGGTGCAGTTGCTGCTCGGCCACGCCGATATTTCGACGACCACCATTTACACGCACGTGGCGCGCGAGCGCCTGCGCGAACTGCACGCCCGCCACCATCCGCGGGGGTAGTGGTTGTAAGGAGATGTCGTAAATTAGGAGTACGATTAATAAGTCAAGCGAATAAGTTGTTCGGAAAATTTCTTTTTCTTTTTCCTTAAAAACTATGCACATTGCCAATCTGTTAATAGCAACGGCACTTCTCGTGCAACTCACTGCGTGCAGTGACTCCAACCGCCCTCCAGTCGCAGCCATCACCACCGATACTGCACCTGCAGCAGTCGCGTCAGTCCAGGACAGTGCATCCACGCCCCGGGTTGCGCTCATCATGAAAACCCTCACCAATCCCTTCTTTGTGGAAATGGAGCAGGGGGCTCGGAGGGCGCAAAAAGAAGCACACGTTGATTTGCAGGTCAAAACAGCGACCCAGGAAACCTCGATTGAGCAGCAAATTCAGCTGGTCGAACAAGAGATTCAGTCCAATACAAAAGCGATTGTGATTGCTCCCGGCGACTCCATGCGCCTGGTGCCGGTGCTTAAAAAGGCGCAAGACGCCGGCATCCAGATCGTCAACATCGACAATCGGCTTAGCGCCCAAGCCATGACTGCCGTCGCCATGCGGCCCGTGCCTTTCATCAGTGTGAACAATGAGAAAGGCGCCTACCAGGTTGCCAAGTTTTTGGCAGACCAGGTCAAGCACCCGACCGAGGTCGCGATCGTTGAGGGCATACGCGGCGCCGACAACGGCCAGCAGCGCAAGCGCGGCGCTGAACGCGCATTCCAAGAAAACTCCAACCTCAGCGTTGTTGCGATGGAGACGGCCAACTGGAAGATCGACGAAGCCTATGAGGTCGCCAAGCGCATCTTTAAGGCCCATCCCCATATCGGAGTGGTGTTCTGCGCCAACGACATGATGGCCATTGGCGTTCTGAAATACCTGCAAGAAACAGGCAATACTCAAGTGCTGGTAGGTGGTTTTGACGCACTGGAGGAGGCAAAGTCTGCGATTCGGGCTGGTCAATTGTCGGCCACTATCGATCAACAAGCTGGCCAGCAAGGGTATCTGGGGGTCAAGGCGGCGTTGCACCTGCTCAAGCAAGAGCCCCAGCCCCTGGAAGTTGAAGTAGAAGCCAAACTGGTCACTGCCAAAAGTCTGAAGTGAGCCTGAAATGAGACGGGTTTCTAAGGCCCAGTGGATGTTTATGCACCTGAGGCAGAATTTTGTTCTGCAGCTCTATAGCATCTTGCTGGCCATGAGTATCTTGCCACTGTTGACGTATTACGTCGTTTCCTACCGGGCTACACAGCAAACTATTCTCAGCACTGCCACCCGCCACAACCTGGAAATATTAGGCAATCAGCGCGATTATTTAGCCCTCCAAATGGAACAAATCGAGGCACTAGCGTCCAATTTGGGTCAGGTAGACGAAATCAGCCGCTCGTTGGCCGCCATCAATAGCGCTTCGGATACTTCAACTTACGACCGGTTGACCACCAATGCACGCATTGGGTATTTGCTCAGCAATTACCGAAGCCTCAAGGGGCTGGTCTCCATCGACCTGTTTGCGCTCAATGGCACGCTCTACCATGTGGGCGACTCGCTGACCGTAGCGGACCACCGGCCCGAACCGCGCGATCGCCTGATGGAGCGCACCTTCAAAGCCAAGGAATCGGTGGTCTGGCTCGGAGTCGAAGACAACGTGCACACAAACTCCAACGCCGAGAAGGTGTTGGCAGCCAGCAAGGTGATCATGAATCCAGATTCCTCGTGGCTCAAGACTGAGCCGGTCGGAATGCTGCTCATCAACTATTCGACCGATTATCTGCATGGACATTTCAGTACCGTCAATCTGGGAGAGGGCGCTTATTTGCTGGTGCTCGATGACCAGCAGCGCCTGATTTACCACCCTGATAAGCGCAAAATCGGCACCAGAGTCACCGACGATTTCTCTCGGTTGCTTGAAGGCCCATCTGGTTCCTTCATTCAACACATCGGAAATGCAGACGTTCTGCTGAGCTATACACAAATTCCAGACAAACAGTGGTATGTCGTCAGCATCGTCCCAAAAGACACCTTGCTGGCGCCAATGGTCAAAATTCAACAGATGGGCAGCATCATGTTACTGCTCAGCATGATGTTGATCGTGGTGTTTGTCAGGCTGTTTGTTCTGCGCGTGGTCAACCCGATCGGCGCCATTTCTGCAGGCTTCAAGCAGTTCCAACAGGGACTTCTGGCTCCCGACTGGCGCATGGCAAAACCCAAGTCACTGGCGCAGATTGGCGAATTGGTGGACTGGTTCAATGCCTTTCTGGACAGCATGGAAAAGCGCGTTGAAGCAGATACTCGACTGCGCATTGCGGCCACCGCGTTCGAGTCACAGGAAGGCATGTTTGTCACCGACCGACACTGCGTGATTTTGCAAGTCAACAGCGCCTTTACAGCCATTACGGGCTACTCTGCTGCAGAGGCTGTGGGCCAACGCCCAAACATCCTGAGTTCAGGGCGTCACGATGCCGATTTTTATCGAATGGTGTTTACCACGGTGGAGCGAGCAGGCTCATGGCAAGGAGAAATCTGGAACCGGCGCAAGAATGGAGAACCGTACCCTGAGTGGCTCACCATCACTGCGGTCAGGAATTCGGACAATGAGGTCACCCACTACGTGGCCACCTTGATCGACATTACCCAGCGTAAGGCTGCAGAGAAAGAAATTGAAAATCTTGCGTTTTATGACGCTCTGACCGGTCTGCCCAATCGCCGCCTGTTTATGGACCGACTGCAGCAAGGCCTGTTGGCCAGCGCGAGAAGTGGGCGCAATGGGGTTTTGATGCTGCTGGACCTTGACAAGTTCAAGACGGTCAATGACACCCTCGGTCACAACATGGGCGACCTGCTGCTTCAGCAGGTAGGGCAGCGGCTGGTTCAATGCGTGCGAGGAGTCGATACCGTAGCTCGCCTGGGCGGGGACGAGTTTGTGCTGTTGCTGGAAAATTTGAGTACCGATTCCAGTAATGCGGCGGCCCATGCAGAGGGCGTTGGCCACAAGATTTTGAATAGCTTGAACAAACCTTACAACTTGGCCGGCACCCACTGCCACAACACACCCAGCATCGGTATCACGCTTTTTTCCAATCCAAAGTACGCCTTGGAAGAGCTGCTCAAACAAGTCGACATGGCCTTGTACCAAGCCAAGGGAGCAGGCCGAAACACGCTGCGCTTTTTTGACACGGCCATGCAGACGACCATCATGGAACGCGCTGAGCTGGAGGCGAGTTTGCGGGAAGGCTTGGCGCAGACGCAGTTTTTGGAGCCTGTCCTGATTTTTGTGTTTGAGGCATAACCATGACCTACAGGATCATTTATGCCAAGCAGAACGAAGTTGAAGAACGCAGCCATTGCCGCCCGGAGCGCGGCGCTGCCGAAGATTCCCAAC
>JAGNYI010000080.1 GCA_017985015.1 Giesbergeria sp.
GTAAAACTGCCGGCCTCCACGACGAACAGGATCAGGTCCACGTCGCCAATGGCGCCCATGACGGTCTTGTTGAGCGATTTGTTCAGCGCCGTGGCGTGGCGCGTCTGAAAGCCCGGGGTGTCGACGAAGATGAACTGCGTCTGCTCCCGCGTATGAATGCCGGTGATGCGGTGGCGCGTGGTCTGCGCCTTGCGCGACGTGATGCTGATCTTTTGGCCCACCAGGGCGTTGAGCAGCGTGGACTTGCCGACGTTGGGCTTGCCGACAATGGCAATCACGCCGCAGCGCTGGCCGGTTGCACTGGCTTCACCCGCTTCACCCACATTACCCACATTGCCCACTGCTGTCGCAGGCCGGCTGGTCGCAGCCCGGCTCGCCGCCAGCATGGATTCAAGGTTTTTTTGGCCGTCAGCGCTTATCCCATCAGCGGGAGCAGCTTCTTTATTTGTAGCATCGGTCATGATTTTTTCGCCTGGAGTTGGGCCAACACGGCAGCGGCCGCAGATTGCTCGGCCGCGCGGCGGGAAGCCCCACTGCCGCGCGCAGCCAGCGCGAGTTCGCCAATGCTGCATTCGACTTCAAAAGACTGCCGGTGCGCCGCGCCGGTGGTATCAACCACCCGGTAGTCTGGCAGCTTCATGCGCCGGCCTTGCAGCCATTCCTGCAAGGCAGTTTTCGCATCCCGGGCCGCGGCCTGCATCTGGGGGCTGATCTCCACACCCTCAAACAAACGCCGTACCAACTCGGTAGCGGTCTGAAAGCCCGCATCCAGGTAGACGGCGCCAATAACGGCTTCGAGCGCATCGGCAAGCATCGAAGGCCGCGTCTTGCCCCCCGAGCGCGCTTCACCTTCGCCCACGCGCAGTACCTGGGGCAGACCGAGTTCTACGGCCAGTCCGTGCAAGGTGTCTTGCTTGACCATGTTGGCACGCACACGCGAGAGATCGCCCTCGGACTGGCTGGCCAGGCGCTCGTACAGCAGGCTGGAGACTGCCAGGTTGAGCACCGAATCGCCCAAAAACTCCAGTCGCTCGTTGTGGTCGCTGCTGGCGCTGCGGTGGGTGAGCGCGCGCGTCAGCAGCGCCGGATTGGAAAATGCATGCTGCAGGCGTTGCTGCAGCGAGACCAGGGGCGGCACCTATTCGGACTGCAGGTCAAAGCGGTACACCAGATACGCAGGCCCGGCCAGAGCAATCTCACGCGAGTATTTGGCCCGAACCACGACCTTGTCGCCGCGCTTGGTCACCTCCAGATCCTTGCCACCGATGGTAAAGATGTCGTCGATTGCAGCAGCCCGATCAAAGCTGCCGCGAATTTCCGGCACGGTGGTGCCTTCCTTCGAGGCCTTGTTGATGGCCTTTTGAATGGCGTGCGATTCAAGGAACACCGGCACCGACTGCCCGCCAATGGCAAAGGCCGCCACGGCCAGCAAGCCAATGACGATAACGCCGATAAAGGACAGGCCGCGTTGGCGCGAAGGGCTGGCGGTGCGATGCTGTTTCATGGTATTCAATCTCCCGTTCTTGTTTGCGACACTTGGTTCAAATTGCTCACTGGAACCCACCAATGCGCTTCCAGTTGCCAAAATTCATCCACACAAAAAACGCCTTGCCCACGATATTGGCTTCCGGCACAAAGCCCCAGTAGCGTGAATCGAGCGAATTGTCGCGGTTGTCGCCCATCATGAAGTAGTGGCCTTCCGGCACCTTGCAGACGACGCCCTCGACACTGTAGCGGCAGTTGTCGCGGTAGGCAAAATTACTCGCCCCTTGCACGAACGCAGGAACGCTGTCGTTGTTCAGCAGTCGGTGCGGGTGACCGCCCAGCTCCTCCTGAAACTGCTTGAAATAGCGCGTGGCGTCTTCTTCAAAGTAGTCCGGAAGCGTATCGGTAGGGACCGGCTCGCCGTTGATGGTCAGGCGCTTGTTGATGTAGGCCACTTCATCGCCCGGCACGCCGACCACGCGTTTGATGTAATCCAGCGTGGGTTGCGGTGGGTAGCGAAACACCATTACGTCACCCCGCTGCGGTGCATTGCCTTGGGTGATCTTGGTGTTGATGACCGGCAAGCGAATGCCATAGGTGAATTTGTTGACCAATATGAGGTCGCCCACCAGCAGCGTGGGAATCATGGAGCCCGAAGGGATCTTGAAAGGCTCGAACAAGAACGAGCGCAGCAGAAAGACTGCAGCAATCACGGGAAACAGTCCCGCAGTCCAATCAAGCCACCAGGGCTGCGCCAGCACGCGCTGCTGCGCATCGCCCGTGTCGATATCGACGCGCGCAATGCCTTGGCGATCGAGTTCGGCGCGCCGCGCCTGGGCCGCTTGCTCAATCGCGAGCGCTGCGTGGCGGCGGCGCGGCAAGAAATAGAAACGTTCGGCGAGCCAATAACAGCCCGTTACCACGGTGGCCAAAAACAGAAGCAAGGCGAAATTGCCCTCAATAGCGCCAAAGTACCAGGCGCCGATGTACCCCGCGAACGCGGCGAGCAACAGCGACGTGAAAATCTGAACCAGCTGCATCAATCTTCCACCTGCAAAATGGCAAGAAAAGCTTCTTGCGGCACTTCCACCGAACCAATCTGTTTCATGCGCTTTTTGCCCGCCTTCTGCTTCTCCAGGAGCTTCCTCTTGCGCGAGATATCACCGCCGTAGCATTTGGCCAGCACGTTCTTGCGCAGCGCCTTGATGCTCTCACGCGCAATGATGTTGCCGCCAATCGCGGCCTGGATGGCCACGTCAAACATCTGCCGGCTGATGATTTCTCGCATTTTGGAGACCACGGCGCGGCCACGGTACTGGCTTTGGCTGCGGTGCACGATGATGGATAGCGCGTCGACCTTTTCGCCGTTGAGCAGGATGTCCACCTTCACCACGTCGGAGGCGCGGTATTCCTTGAACTCGTAGTCCATCGATGCATAGCCCCGGCTCACCGACTTGAGTTTGTCAAAAAAATCCAGCACGATCTCACCCAACGGCATCTCGTAGGTCAGCATGACCTGGCGACCGTGGTAGGCCATGTTCATCTGCACACCGCGCTTCTGGTTGGCCAGCGTCATTACCGGCCCCACATAGTCTTGCGGCATGTACAGATGCACGGTGACGATGGGCTCGCGGATTTCCTGCAGCTTGCCCTGGTCGGGCATCTTCGCCGGGTTTTCCACCATCACCACTTCGCCGCCCGGCATGACCACTTCGTAGACCACGCTGGGCGCGGTGGTGATGAGGTCCTGGTCGAACTCGCGCTCCAGGCGTTCCTGCACGATCTCCATGTGCAAAAGGCCCAGAAAACCGCAGCGAAAGCCAAAGCCCAGCGCCTGGCTTACCTCGGGCTCGTAGTGCAGCGAGGCATCGTTGAGTTTGAGCTTTTCCAATGCATCGCGCAGTTGATCGTATTCGCTCGCTTCCGTCGGATACAGGCCGGCAAACACCTGCGGCTGGATTTCCTTGAAACCGGGCAGCGCCTCGGCGGCGGGACCCGCGTTGTTCGGAAGCTTTTTCTCCAGTGTGATGGTGTCACCCACCTTGGCAGCCTGCAGTTCCTTGATCCCCGCAATGATGAAACCTACCTGTCCGGCCTCAAGACGGTCACGCGGCTCCGTCGCTGGCGTGAAGACCCCCAGGTTGTCGGCGTTGTAGACAGCGGCGCTGGCCATCATCTTGAAACGCTCGCCCTTGAGGAGGCGCCCGTCGACCACGCGCACCAGCATCACCACACCGACGTACGTATCGAACCAGCTGTCGATGATCATGGCGCGCAGCGGGCCGTCCGGGTTGCCGCGCGGCGCCGGCACCTTGGCGACGATGGCTTCGAGAATTTCATCAATGCCCATGCCAGTCTTGGCCGAGCAGGGAATCGCATGCTCGGCGTCAATGCCGATCACGTCCTCGATTTCGGCCTTGGCGTTCTCAGGGTCGGACTGTGGCAAGTCCATCTTGTTGAGGACCGGCAGCACTTCCACACCCAGGTCAAGCGCGGTGTAGCAGTTGGCCACGGTCTGCGCCTCGACACCCTGCGAGGCATCAACCACCAACAGCGCACCTTCGCAGGCCGAGAGCGAACGGCTCACCTCGTAGGAAAAATCGACGTGGCCGGGCGTGTCGATCAGGTTGAGGTTGTAAATCTGCCCATCCTGCGCCTTGTATTGCAGTGCAGCCGTCTGCGCCTTGATGGTGATGCCGCGCTCCTTTTCGATATCCATCGAATCGAGCACCTGCGCCTCCATCTCCCGGTCGGCCAAGCCGCCGCAGCGCTGGATCAGCCGGTCGGCCAGCGTGGATTTGCCGTGATCAATATGGGCAATGATCGAAAAATTTCGGATGTGGTTCATCGACAGGAGGGTTGGGGTGGCGCGGGCGCGGCGCAGCAGACATGAAAAAGGGCGCGTCGCTCAGAGGACGCGCCCTGTCACATAAGCAATGCTTGGGCGCGTATTGTAGGCAAAAGCCTGCGAGCGCCCTGGCCGGCTACCGCGCGGACCGAATCAGCGCGTATTGCGCCCAGTCGCCGCGCCGGTACAGCACATTGATGGACTTGCTCTTGTCGGCCTTGGCAAGCGCGGCCTCGAACTCCTTGAGACCGGTAATCTCGGTATTGGCTACCGCCAAAATCACGTCGCCCTGGCGCAGGCCCGCACGCGCCGCAGCGTCGCTGGCAGCCTCGACGCGCACACCGCCCTTGACGTTGAGCTCGCGGCGCTGCGCATCGGTCAGCTCGGACACCGAAAGACCCAGCTTCTGTGCAGCCGGCGATGCCTTGGCTGTCGCTTCTGGCGCACCGGCTTTGGCTTCAGCCTTGTCGGGTTCGATTTCGGCCACAGTCACGGTGAGATCGCGCGTCTGGCCGCGGCGAAACACGGTGATGGTGCTGCGCGTGCCGGGCTTGGTGTTGCCCACCATGCGCGGCAAATCAGAAATCTTGTCCACGATTTTTCCGTCAAACCGGGTGATGATGTCACCGGCCTCGACGCCCGCCTTGTCGGCCGGTGCGCCCTTTTCAACGCCCGTCACCAGCGCGCCCTGCTGCTTGCCCAAGCCAAGCGATTCGGCCACGTCCTTGGTGACATTGCCAATCTGCACACCGATGCGCCCGCGCGTCACGCGGCCCGTGGCGCGCAACTGGTCGCTGACACGGATCGCTTCGTCGATCGGAATCGAGAACGAGATGCCCATGAAGCCGCCGGAGCGCGAATAGATCTGGCTGTTGATGCCAACCACTTCACCGCGCATATTGATCAGCGGACCTCCCGAATTGCCGGGGTTGATGGCCACGTCGGTCTGAATAAAGGGCAGATAGTCGCCCGTGTCGCGCTGCTTGGCGCTCACAATGCCGGCAGTCACGGTGTTTTCCAACCCGAAAGGCGAACCGATGGCCATGACCCATTCGCCCACGCGCAGGCGACTGACGTCACCGATTTTCACGGCTGGCAGCCCGGTGGCGTCAATCTTGACCACGGCCACATCACTGCGTTTGTCGTAGCCAATGATCTTGGCTTTGAATTCGCGCTGGTCGGTGAGCGTCACCATGACTTCGTCCGCGCCTTCGACGACGTGGGCATTGGTCATCACATAGCCATCAGAACTCAGGATAAAGCCCGACCCCAGCCCGCGCGGTTGCTCTTCCTCTGGCTGCTGCTGGCGCGGGTTGGGACGCTGGCTCTTGGGCACGTTGGGCATGGGCAGACCAAAGCGCTTGAAGAACTCCAGCATGTCTTCGTCCATGCCGCCCGACATATTGCGCGCCGAGACTTTTTCCAGTGTGCGGATATTGACCACCGAGGGGCCGACCTGCTCCACCAGATCGGTGAAGTCCGGCAAACCACGCACACTGGTCCCTGGTGCCTGCGCCTGCGCCTGCGCGTGATGAGGCGAGAGGCTGGCAGCGCCCACGCCTACCGTGCCTGCGACAGCCAGCACGCCTGCCGCCGTCCACGCGTTGAATTTCGTCCACTGAGTTTTCATGATGTCTGGCCTTTCAAATTTCGTCCGCGCCGCGCGCATGCACTTTCAGAAACGCGCCGGACCAAATGGTTCCCCGCACGCGTGGACGCGACTACTTGCGCACGCGGACCAGCCGCTCGGCAAACAGCATCAGCGTGGCCGGAGGAACTTCGCCCACTGCGGTCAGCCAGGTATGGGCGTCCAGCGGGCGGGCCAGCGCCTGCGTGGCACCTGCCGACCAGCGCGCCAACGCATTGAGGGTCTGCGCGCCCTCCCGGGTCTCGAAGAAAAGCGACACACTGGCCAGACCGTCTGAATACGTGCACTGCATGGCATTGCCGCGCGTCTGAGGCACCCGGCAACCCTGGAGCGAAAAACCGGGAACCGCTTCGCGCAACGCCCAGACACTTTCCTCTTTTTGCAGTTCGCGCTGAGGCACCTGTGCAAGCGCACGGTAACCCTGTAGATCGTCCATGGCCCGTGACAGTGTGGGCAGCGACACCGGCGCGTCGAGTTCCAGCTGCAAAAAGCTCGCCTGCTCGCGCACATGGCCGTCTGCCTGCACGGTCTGCAGTCGCAGCACCAGCCCCGAGCCCTGCTCGCTCCAGATGCGGTAGCCAAATCGCAGCGCATCGCGCGGCCGCAGCCAGACCACGTCCGCATCGCGCCCCGCCACGCGTTGGCGCCCCAGGCGCTCGGCCCGGTACAAGGTGTCGAGCTGGTCCGCCAGGGACGGCACCGCGCCCGAGAAGGGTGTAGAGCGACGCAAAGGCTCGGTCACCACCGTCCGCGAGGCATGAAAAAACGTTCGCATTTCGCCGTTGCGGCGAAAGATGGTGCGCGCAGGACCGTCGAGCGCCTCGATCCGCTCCATGTGCTGATCGCCTTCGCAGGCATGCCAGATGCGCGAGCCACTGGTGGCGCCTGCATCTGTGGTCACGACAAAGGTGCCCACATAGCTTCGCTCCAGTGCCGCGCGCTGCACCCGCGCAATCCAGCCGGCCACATCCGTGGGGAGCTGGGCCGCTGCGGAACTGCTGGGAGCGCCAGCATCCACCGCACCTGCGGCCCACGCAGGCGCATTCGCACACTGCGCAGCCAGGGCCACGAGCGCGCCAGCACACACCCTCGCGAGCGGCGTGGCTGCGGGGCAGCGTTCAGCGCTCCGGAGCCTCAAACGTCGCATTGCGCAAGAAACCCGCAGGCATCTGGAGGGCGGAGGCACCACCGAATTGTTTGTGCGCGGCCAGCAACTCATCCAGCCGAGGATCGCGAATCATCACCGGAGCCCCAGCCTGTGCCAGCTCGGTTGGCGCGGATACCGCAGGCGGCGTGGTTACTGCCAGTTGCGCCCCTTGCAGCGGCTCACTACGCAGCACGGAAAGCGAGTTCCAGCCAATAGCGGCCACCGCCGCCAAGGAAGCAAAACCAGCCACCAACTTCCACCGCCAGATTGAATCATTGGCTGCCGAGTCGCCCGGCCCCGTGGCGATGGTTTCGGCGCTGACGGGCACGGCGACCGGAGGTACTGTGCTCTGGGCAGGCGACCGCGCGAGCTCGGCACGCAGTCGCAGCAAAAAGCGCTCGCTGTCGCTGGCGCGCGCCAGTTCGGGAGATCGCAGCACATCACCAATCAGGTGGTAGGTCTGCCAGGACACGCGCGACGCGTCCTGCGTGCACAGGTCCAGCGCCTGTGCAAGCTCTTCGCCTTCGAGTTCGCCGTCGGCCAGCGCCGACAGCAGTTCTTGTGCTTTCAGTTCCGTTTCCATGGTGTCCACCTGCAGTGTCTAGGGGCCGCGTACCTACCAGCG
>JAGNYI010000007.1:0-33294 GCA_017985015.1 Giesbergeria sp.
TTCACAAAAACCGCCGCTTAAGATGTACGACCGACTTGCCCACCGCGTCGCTCGTTCGTCGCAAGCGACGCCCGCCGCCGTGGACAAGTCTTCAAGCGCCTCGAACACAAAAATTCAGACGGCCCCCCGCGCGGTAATTGTCTATGGCCTCAGAGCAGACAATGACGCGACCCTCGTCAACACTCTATCGGCCCAGAGAAAAGTCCCTACAGAAATAGTTTTTTATGATGATCTACTTGATCGAATGAGCGAGGTCTATGCAATCGCCAGGCGAGATAGCGCTTCACGCGTGGGGTGGTGCTTTGTATCTCATCTTTACCTGGCTCCTGAGCGAATCTATCAAAAGGCTTTTCTTGCTGCGTACGGCTCTGCTGACGCAGACAACATTTCCGCCTACCTAGAGAATGGCGAGATTGTTTTTGAGTGTCGCGACTCAACACAGAAATTGCATCGACTAAGTGCGCCCGTTATGGGACTCGGCCCTCACTACGTGAGGTTCGAGTTCTCGACTGATGAGAGCGGTGCCTACATGTCGCTCAACGTAAATAATACTGAGGCGGATCTTCGAATTAGCAAGAGCGTTCTGAACCTATTCCCAGACACAGAACTATTCACGCTTGGTGCCGATTCACACGGCGGGAACGGAGCCCATTTCTATATGCTGGAGCATTATTTCGTAAGCCGCACCATGGACATGGCCGAAAAGCTTGGCTCATTTTATTACTTCCAGAGAAAGACGGGCGCCTCATCACACTGTATGGAGTTCAAACCTCAGAGCTACATGACTAGGCAGCCTCATGGCCTTGTTCAGGATCATGAGGAATTTAAGCCGGTGCTTAGGGCGTGGCCGCTACCGAGTGAGGCATAACAACTCGTTCAAGCCGACGCCGCTTCGCGGCGTGGCTTAACTCAGGCTACAAGGGCTTCCCCATAAAAGTCAAACAAATTTCCAACCTTGATGCATCGCGCAGCGATGGATCACGGAATGCATTTCGACTGACTTGATTCAATCCACACCATCTGCGCCAGCACTACGTTGCCCAGTCGAGCAAGGAATGCGGACAGCGAAACTACAAACGGTCATTAATGCTGCTTGTTGCAGCGGACCCTGATGAAAAGACGCGCGCGGGGGACCCATTCGAGAGGCCAACCAAACAACGGCGGCGCCGTAGCTGCTGCCACCCCAGCGTTCGACCGCGCACGCGCCCCGCAGCTGCCACACTTGGGCCTTCTGCCAACCACCGGACAAGCATGCCCCCCATCACCCCAACCGTTCTGCCCGAAGAAGCCCTGCTCCAGCGCTACAAGCGCGGCGGCGCTTATACCGATTGCTATTGCATGGACCTGCCCCGGCACGTATCCATGCCCGACTACATTTCGGCCTTCTACACCACGCCGCTTTTCAAGGTGGAGCGCAAGATCCTGGCCCTGGCCGCTGGCAAGCATTCGACGGATGAAGCCGCTCGGGACTTGGCCCACGGCCGCCAGGCCAGCTTTTCCGCCTGGCGCGTGGAAGACCGTTCCAGCAACCAGCTGTTGCTGTGTGACCATCTGGGCCGAACGCGGTCGTGGCTGATGGCAGAGCCCGGGGCTTTGTCCACCCGGCTGTACTTCGGCTCGGCGGTGCTGCCAAAGTCCACAGCCGCAAGCGGCAAGGCGTCTTTCGGCTGGGCGTTCCACGCGCTTTCGGGCTTTCACCGGCTGTATACCAGGGCGCTGATGAGCGCTGCCCGCGCGAGGCTCGCCCAGTAAAAGGCCACCATGTCCGCAGGCGACTGGAAAAGCATGTACCAAGCCGCTGTCAGCGGCAATCTGCCGCTGCTGCAGCACCACCTGCGCGAAGGTGTGGACCCGAACTACCAGCACCCCGAGATCCTGCGCACGGTGCTGGTGGCCAGCTTGGTCGAGGGCCATGCGGAGGTGGCGCACCACCTGCTGGCCCACGGGGCGGACCCGAACCTGGTGTCCGGGCTGGACGACCTCTCGCCCCTGCAGGCCGCCCGCCGCCACGGGCGCCATGAGTTCGTGGCGCTGCTGCGCGGGCTCGGGGCGAAGGAAACGCGCAAACCGTTCTGGTGGCGCTGGCTGCCGATTTAGCCTACCCGTTCGGGAACCAATGCCCGTACGCTTTGTGGCGCCTATCCCATTCAAAAATGTTCCAAGAGATTCTTGCGTTCTGGTTGCATGAAATCGACGCCAACCAGTGGCGCACCTACGATCCGGCCTTTGATGCCTTGCTCAGGAAGCGTTTCCTGGGCTGCCTGCAGCAAGCCGCCGCGGGCGAATTGTTCGCCTGGCGCGCCAGCCCGGCGGGGCGCCTGGCCGAGGTGATCGTACTGGACCAGTTCTCACGCAACATCCACCGCGGCACGCCGCTGGCGTTCAGCCAGGATGGGATGGCGCTGGTACTGGCGCAGGAGGCCATTTCCGCCGGCGCGATGTCCGTCTTGGATGAAGAGGAACGCGCCTTCCTCCTCATGCCTCACATGCACAGCGAGTCCCGCACCATTCACGCGCAGGCCGAGGTGTTGTTCCAGCGCTATGCGCCGTCGCGCCATCAACCCGAGCTGCGGCACAAGGCCGTCATCGACCGGTTCGGGCGCTACCCCCACCGGAATGCCATTCTGGGCCGCGCTTGCACCGACGAAGAAATCGAATTCCTCAAGCTGCCGGGGTCGAGCTTTTAGGGGCTTCTGTGGTCCGGGGAGCAGGGCCCGATCACGCAAATCGAGCGGATGGAGCTCGCGCGTGCTTTCGAGCGCTGGGCAGCGCCTTTTTTCACAGGCCCATTGACAGCGGCGCTTTATTTCGATTATCGTAGAAATATCGTATCAGAAGACGCAGAATGCCCGCCACACCCCCGCCCTCCACCACGGCCCGATTTGCCCACATGCTTGCCGCAATGGGTACCGAGCCCCGCTTGGCCATCGTGCGCTTGCTGCTCACCGCCCACCCCGAGGGGCTGGTGGTCGGCCAGATCGGCACCGAACTCGGCATGGCGGCTTCCACGCTCTCGCACCACCTGGACAAGCTGCGGACCGAGGGCCTGGTGTCCGTCCAGCGGGAAGGCACCTTCCTGCGTTGCACCGCCAACACCGCCGGGCTGGAAGCCCTGCTCGGCTTTCTGTACGCCGAGTGCTGTACCCGCAACCAGGCGGTGGAGCCCCAGCGCATTACCTGCTGCGATTGAACCGAACCCCAACCAAGGAGAAATTCATGAACGACATGGCGAATGTGAAGGAAGTGGTCAAGCAGAAATACGGCGCGGCCGCCGAGCATGTGGCGCAGGGGCGTGGCAACGCCTGCTGTGGTGGCTCGGCCGCGTCGCCCGAACAGTGGGACCCCATTACCTCGAACCTGTACGACCAGGCCCAGGCGGACGACGTGCCCGCCACAGCGATGCTGGCATCGCTGGGCTGCGGCAACCCGACCGCGTTGGCGGAACTCCAGGTCGGCGAGACGGTGCTGGACCTCGGCTCCGGCGGCGGCATCGACGTTCTGCTCTCGGCCAAACGTGTCGGCCCCACCGGGACCGCTTACGGCTTGGACATGACCGACCAGATGCTGACTCTGGCACAGGAGAACAAGCTCAAGAGCGGCCTGTCCAACGTCCATTTCCTGAAGGGCGAGATCGAGCACATCCCGCTGCCCGCCAATTCGGTGGACGTCATCATCTCCAATTGCGTGATCAACCTGTCGGCCGACAAGGACAGCGTGCTGCGCGAAGCCTTCCGCGTGCTCAAGCCGGGCGGACGTTTCGCGGTGTCCGACGTGGTGGTGCGCGGCGAAATGCCCGAATCCATCCGCCGCAACATGGAACTGTGGATCGGCTGCGTGGCCGGAGCGCTGCGCGATACCGACTACCTCACCAAGCTGCAGGCCGCTGGCTTCGAGGACGCGGACATCGAAGTCACGCGCGTCTACACGGCAGAAGACGCCGCCGAGTTCCTGGCGGGCCAGCCGGCTCAGCTTCAGCAACTGGCGCGCGAGGTGGACGGTCGCTTCGTCAGCGGCTTCGTGCGGGCACGCAAACCCCTTGCCACAGGGAAGACGGCCGAAGGCGCGGCACCTACCGCTGCAACCGCGGCCGGTGGCAGCCGCGCACGCTGCTGCTGAAATGCACGCCCGGGCGGCAGTGGCTTGGGTTGCTTGGTCGGTAAAAGCCACTGCCGCCCGCACACCGTCGTAGCCGAAGGTGGCCTGGGCGCCTGCTCTCCGCTGATCCGGAGCGATGGGCGCGGAGACCTAGGCAACATCACGGCATCGCGGCATTCACGGGATAAGCAGAACAAAAAAGCCCCTTTCCACAGAGGAAAGGGGCTTTGATTTCGGGGCGTCTCCGCTCCCGAAAGGCAGGGTTACATGTGGTCGATCATGACCTGTCCAAAGCCCGAGCAGCTCACCTGCGTGGCGCCGTCCATCAGGCGGGCGAAGTCGTAGGTGACTTTCTTGCTGGCAATCGACTTCTTCATCGAGCTGATGATGAGGTCGGCCGCTGCCGTCCAGCCCATGTGGCGCAGCATCATTTCGGCAGACAGAATCTCGGAACCGGGGTTCACGTAGTCCTTGCCGGCGTACTTGGGCGCCGTGCCGTGCGTGGCTTCGAACATGGCAATGGTGTCCGACAGGTTGGCGCCGGGGGCGATGCCGATGCCGCCGACTTGCGCGGCCAGGGCGTCAGACACATAGTCACCGTTGAGGTTGAGCGTAGCAATCACCGAGTACTCGGCCGGGCGCAGCAGGATTTGCTGCAGGAAGGCGTCGGCAATGCTGTCCTTGATGGTGATGTTCGTGCCCGTGCGGGGGTTCTTGAACTGCATCCAGGGACCGCCATCGATCAGTTCGGCGCCGAATTCCTTGGCGGCCAGGCCGTAGGACCAGTCGCGGAAGCCCCCTTCGGTGAACTTCATGATGTTGCCCTTGTGCACGATGGTGACGCTGGGCTTGTCGTTGTCGATGGCGTACTGGATGGCCTTGCGCACCAGGCGTTCGGTGCCTTCGCGCGAGACGGGTTTGATGCCGATGCCCGACGTGGCAGGGAAGCGGATCTTCGTGACGCCCATTTCGTCCTGCAGGAACTTGATGAGCTTCTTGGCCTTGTCGGACTCGGCTTCGAATTCGATGCCGGCGTAGATGTCTTCCGAGTTCTCGCGGAAGATGACCATGTTGGTCTTGTGCGGCTCTTTCACGGGCGAGGGCACGCCCTCAAAATACTGGATGGGGCGCAGGCAGACGTACAGGTCAAGCTCCTGGCGCAGGGCCACGTTCAGCGAGCGGATGCCGCCGCCCACGGGCGTGGTCAGCGGGCCTTTGATGGAGACGACGTAGTCTTTGATGGCGGCCAGGGTTTCCTCAGGCAACCAGACGTCGGGGCCGTACACCTTGGTCGCCTTTTCGCCAGCGTAAACCTCCATCCAATGGATTTTCTTCTTGCCGCCGTAGGCCCTGGCCACGGCTGCATCGACCACCTTGAGCATCACGGGCGTGATGTCGCCGCCCGTGCCGTCGCCTTCGATGAAGGGGATGATCGGCTGGTCCGGCACATTCAAGGACATGTCGGTATTGACGGTGATTTTCGCGCCTTCGGCGGGAACCTTGATGTGCTGGTAGCTGGTCATGTAAGCAAAACTCCGTTGAGGCTGAAGGACTTTCAGCAAGTTAGGCAAAACTCTCTAAACCGTTCAATTCTAGCCACAAAAATTTTCACCATTCCCTGTCAACGGTGCGGTTCGCATGCCGTTGTTAGCTGGCTTGCATTCGCTTGTTAAGCATCAAGAAACGGCGTTTTCCTATTTTGAAAGTTCTTATGAACAAAGTTGTTGCCACCCTTGCGGCCAGCCTTCTCGCTTTTGCTGCCCATGCCCAGACTTCCGCACCTGCGGCCCCGGCACCTGCGGCGGCCCCTGCAGCCGCAGTGGCTGCGCCTGAAGCCGCTCCGGCTGCTCAAGCCATGAAGCCCACAGCCAAGCACAAGGTAGCCAAGTCGAGCCACAAGAAAGTTGCCAAGAAGAAGGCACACAAGGCTGCCGCCAAGGCGGTCTGATCCTTGCTCCCCGGGCGCAGGCCCGATGCGTGAAAATGGCCCGCTGCATGCGGGCCTTTTCATGCCCGCTTGCGAACGTGCCAACCGCTTTTTTGGAGTGTCGATGCCTGCACTTTCCCTGTTCTCCCGATGTTCGCGGCACCTGGCGCTTCTGGCGCTGCTGACAAGCTTCGCAAATGTCCATGCGCAAGAAGCACCGCAGATGGATTTGCCACGCGTCGAGCTCACGGCCGGTATGTACCGCATTGATGCGCAATTGGCCCAGACGCCTGGCCAGCGCCAGATCGGCCTGATGCATCGCAAATCCATGCCGCCCCAGGAGGGCATGCTGTTCATCTTCGAGCAGCCGGGTGTCCAGTGTTTCTGGATGAAGAACACTCTGCTGCCACTCACGGCGGCATTCGTTGCCGACGACGGCAGCATCGTGAATCTGGCGGACATGCAACCCCAGTCCGAAACCTCGCACTGCTCGCAAAAGCCGGTGCGCTATGTGCTCGAAATGAACCAGGGCTGGTTTTCTCAGAAACGCCTCAAGGCCGGTAGCAAGCTGAGCGGTGCCCCTTTCTCTGCGCCCCACTGACATCGCATTGCCCGTCTGGCAATCGCCACAAGACAAAGGCCGGTCCCTCCGCACAGGGGGGCCGGCCTTTTTTTTTTCGCTTCTTGCGCAACCCGGGGCTTTGGCCCCCAATTGCCAGAAATGCGGTGGCGCAGCTCAGCTCTGCATGGTGGCCAGGGCCGCGTTGAGCGTTGCGCTCGGGCGCATGACGGCGTTCAGCTTGTCCAGATCAGGCTGGTAATAGCCGCCAATATCGACGGCCTTGCCTTGCACTGCTGCGAGTTCGGCCACGATGGCTTGCTCGCCTGCCGCCAGCTTGTCGGCCAGCGGGGCAAACTTGGCGGCCAGCGCGGCGTCGTCGGTTTGTGCCGCCAAGGCTTGTGCCCAGTACAAAGCGAGATAAAACTGGCTGCCCCGGTTGTCGAGCTGCCCTGTCTTGGGGGACGGATTCTTGTTGTTTTCCAGCAGCTTGCCCGTGGCTGCGTCCAGTGTCTGTGCCAGAACCTTGGCCTGTGTGTTGCCGGTCTTGAGTCCCAGATCTTCCAGCGAAACGGCCAGTGCCAAAAACTCACCCAGCGAATCCCAGCGCAGGTGGTTTTCTTCCACCAGCTGCAGCACATGCTTGGGCGCCGAGCCGCCAGCACCGGTTTCGTACATGCCGCCGCCCGCCATCAGAGGCACGATGGAGAGCATCTTGGCGCTGGTGCCCAGTTCCATGATGGGGAACAGGTCGGTCAGGTAGTCACGCAGGATGTTTCCGGTCACCGAGATAGTGTCCAGGCCGCGCGCCACCCGCTCCAGCGTGAAGCGCATGGCACGCACCTGGCTCATGATCTGGATGTCCAGGCCGGTGGTGTCGTGGTCTTTCAGGTAGGCCTGCACCTTCTTGATCAGCTCATTTTCATGCGGGCGGTACGGGTCGAGCCAGAACACGGCCGGCATACCTGAGTTGCGGGCGCGGGTGACGGCCAGCTTGACCCAGTCGCGAATCGGTGCGTCCTTGACCTGGCACATGCGCCAGATATCGCCCTTTTCCACATTTTGCGAGAGCAGCACTTTGCCGGTGGCCAAATCGACGATGTTGGCCACGCCGTCCTCCTGGATTTCGAAGGTCTTGTCGTGCGAGCCATATTCCTCGGCCTGCTGCGCCATCAAGCCAACGTTGGGCACGGTGCCCATGGTGCGCGGGTCAAAGTTGCCGTGCCACTTGCAGAAGTTGATCATCTCCTGGTAGATGCGGGCAAACGTCGACTCGGGCATCACGGCCTTGACGTCTTTCAAGCGACCGTCTGCGCCCCACATCTTGCCGCCATTGCGGATCATGGCCGGCATGGAAGCGTCCACGATGATGTCATTGGGCGAATGAAAGTTGGTGATGCCCTTGGCCGAGTCCACCATGGCCAGCTCGGGGCGGCCTTCGTGGCAGGCGTGCAGGTCCTTGATGATCTCTTCGCGCATCGATTGCGGCAGCGTTTCCAGCTTTTCGTACAGGTTGGCCATGCCGTTGTTGACGTTGACACCCAGTTCCTCGAACAGCTTGCCGTGCTTGGCAAAGGCGTCTTTGTAGAAAATCTTTACGCAGTGGCCAAACACGATGGGGTGCGAGACCTTCATCATCGTGGCCTTGACGTGAAGCGAGAACATCACGCCCGTTTTGTAGGCGTCTTGAATCTCGTTTTCGTAGAACTCGACCAGCGCTTTTTTGCTCATGAACATGCTGTCGATGACTTCGCCCGCCTTGAGCGACACCTTGGGCTTGAGCACAATGGTCTGACCGCTTTTGGTCGTGAGCTCCATCTTCACGTCGCAGGCGGCGTCCAGCGTCATCGATTTCTCGCCGGCATAGAAGTCGCCGTGGTGCATGTGCGAGACATGCGAGCGCGAAGCCTGGCTCCACTCGGCCATCGAATGCGGGTTTTTGCGCGCATATTCCTTGACGGCTCGGGGGGCACGGCGGTCTGAGTTGCCCTCGCGCAGCACCGGGTTCACAGCGCTGCCAATGCACTTGGCATAGCGCGCACGGGTGTCTTTCTCTTCGTCGCTCTTGGGGTCTTCCGGGAAATCGGGAATGGCATAGCCTTTGGCCTGCAATTCCTTGATGCAGGCAATCAACTGGCCCACCGAAGCGCTGATGTTGGGCAGCTTGATGATGTTGGCATCGGCCCGCAAGGTCATCGCACCCAGTTCGGCCAGCGTGTCGGGGACTTTTTGGGCGTCGGTCAGCCGCTCGGGAAAAGAAGCCAGGACCCGGGCTGCAACCGAAATGTCGGTTTCATCCACCTGGATGCCAGCGGGCGCGGTAAAGCTGCGAACAATGGGCAGGAACGAAGCCGTCGCCAAGCGCGGCGCTTCGTCAGTCAAGGTATAGAGGATGGTGGGTTGTTGGGCGCTCATGTCTTCTCTCAGTAAAAAAACAGGGGTGGCGCAGCCAAGCCGCAGCCCGCTGCATGGGGTTCAGTCAGACAACACAGGTGGTTTGCTCGAGGCAAAAATCCGATGTGGACGATTTTGCAATCGGATACCACGATACGAAATTTTACTCCAATGGCTCGGCTTTTTTGAAGTCTTCTATAAGACTTAGCGATATGCATACGCTCGCGCGCATGCAAAAGGGCCCCGAGATCTCTCTCAGGGCCCTTTTGCATGGGGAGCAGCAGCGCTAGGGATCCTCTGCATAGCTCCCTGCAGCCCGTGGCAGCGCGGTCTCGGGCGCTCCGCTGCGTTGCTTTTCTAGCCAATAGCCCGGCTATTGGCTGCAAAAATCGCCTTGCGGCCCATCCCGATCCGCACTACCCCAGGCTCGCGAGGGCTATGCAGAGGATCCCTAGATTGCAGGGCGCCGCAACGCCCGTCCGCTTAAGCGAAGTTGGCCTCGGCGAAGCTCCAGTTCACTAGGTGCTCCAGGTAGGCGTCAAGGAACTTGGGTCGGGCATTGCGGTAATCGATGTAGTAGGCGTGCTCCCAGACGTCGACGGTGAGCAAGGCCTTGTCGGTGCCGGTCAGCGGCGTGCCGGCGGCGCCGGTGTTGACGATGTCCACGCTGCCATCGGGTTTCTTGACGAGCCAGGTCCAACCCGAGCCGAAATTGCCGACCGCCGACTTGGCAAAGGCTTCCTTGAACGCAGCATAGGAGCCGAACTTGGCGTCGATGGCCGCAGCCAGTGCGCCGGACGGAGCGCCACCGCCCTTGGGCTTCATGCAGTTCCAGAAGAAACTGTGGTTCCAGATCTGTGCGGCGTTGTTGTAGATGCCGCCATTGGCGGTTTTCACAATCTGCTCCAGCGGCTTGTCGGCGTATTCCGTGCCTTCCTGCAGCTTGTTCAGGTTGTCGACGTAGGCCTTGTGGTGCTTGCCGTGGTGGTATTCCAGGGTTTCCTGGCTGTAGTGCGGTGCCAGGGCGTCAATGGGGTACGGCAGGGGGGGAAGCGTGTGTTGCATGGGGCTCTCCTGTTTTGAGTGGGTTTCAATGCGTCGGTCGACGCGCGTGTCCGGCGCGCCGAAGTCACCGGCTATTCTAGGAAGATCGCGCCCAATGTGCCGGCAGGCGCCGGGATGTCCCTGCCCGTAGGCGCAGATGCCGGGTTTGTCCTACAGCAGGCGGGGCGGCACCACGGTGAGTTCGATTTCACCGTCCGCCAGGCGCGCCCGCAAGGCGGTGGCCGGCGGGGCCTGGCGCACGCTTCGCACCAGTTCGCCTGCGGGCGTTTGGAGCAAGGCGTAGCCGCGTTGCAGTACCAGCGCGGGGTCCAGCAACTGCAGGCGCAGCGCAGCGGTTTCCATGCGCTGGCGCTGCGCCGCCAGCGCTACCTTCATTTTTCGGGCGAAATCGGCCTCCAGCGCTTTGTGCACAAGCGCCTGCCGCTCACTATTCAATAGCAGCGCCTGCCGCAGGCGCTGCGCCAGACCGGCCAGGGCCAGTTGCTCGCGCTGCGCCAGCAGCGAGGGGCGCCCCAGCCGGGCGCCCGCCTGGTCCAGGCGCAGATGGCGTTGATCGAGCTGGCGCTGCACGCCCTCGGCCAGGCGCTGCTCCAGCAAATGCAGCGCTGCGAGCCAGGTTTCGCGCGGGGCCGACACCAGTTCGGCCGCCGCCGTGGGCGTGGCCGCGCGCAGATCGGCGCAGAAGTCGGCAATGCTGAAATCGGTTTCGTGGCCTACGCCACAGATGAGCGGCACCGGGCTTTGCACCACCGTGCGCGCCAGGGTTTCGTCGTTGAAGGCCCAGAGATCTTCCAGCGAGCCGCCGCCGCGCACCAGCACGATGACATCGATGGGAGGCACGCCTTTGGCCGGGGGCGCCTTGGCCAGGGTGTAGAGCTGCTCAAGCGCACGCACCAGCGCGCCCGGGGCCTGTGCGCCCTGCACGGGCGCGGGCACCAGCAGCACCGGAATGTGGGGTACGCGCCGCCGCAAGGCCGTGACCACGTCGTGCAAGGCGGCGGCGCCGGGCGAGGTGACCAGGCCGATACCGCGCGGCGCGATGGGCAGCGCCCGCTTGCGCGCTGCGTCAAACAGGCCTTGCGCCTCCAGGCGCTCCTTGAGCCGCAAAAACTGCTCGAACAAGGCACCCTGGCCGGCGCGCTGCAGATGCTCCACCACCAACTGCAGATCGCCGCGCTGCTCGTAGACGCCCAGGCGCCCGCGCAACTCGACGCTGTCGCCGTCGCGTGGGCTGAAGTCAAGCAGGCTGGCGGCGCGGCGGAACATGGCGCAGCGGATCTGGCCGCCTGCATCCTTGATAGAAAAATAGCAGTGGCCGCTGGACGCGCGCGAGAACCCGGATATTTCGCCGCGCACCGCCACCGGGTTGAAGCGCGCCGCCAGCGCGTCGCCCACGGCGTGGCACAAGGCACCCACATCCCAGATGCGCTCTGCCCCGGCGCCAGGCGTTCTCTCAAACATGAGCGCGAAACCGAGTGTGGATGCGGTATTCGCCGACTTGCTGCGCTGCAGTACTCCACAGCGAACGGCGAGCGGGAGCCAGGTAACAAATTTTTGCCAAAAACCCGGGAACGCCGCAGAAGTACATGCAAGCCATTGATTTCATTCGATTTTTATCTGCCCAAAAAATCATCAATGTGTTGCATTGACCTTGTGGTGCCGTTTTGCGGACCATGGAGGCGGGCTTATCCACAAAGTTATCCACAACTTCTGTGGGTGAACAAGCGGGGTTTGCTTGGGCAGCTAAACGGCCCGGACCGGCAAAAAAGCTGGTCCATAATGCCCGCTTGCCCAAACCCGTGCGGAGAGAGAATTGCTGTCCATCATACAAGCCGCAGGCTGGCCCATCTGGCCCCTGGTTGCCTGCTCGGTGCTGGCATTGGCGCTCGTCATCGAGCGTTTCATCGCCCTCAAGACGGCGCGCATTGCCCCACCCAAATTGCTGGACGAGGCCATCTCGGTGTCGTCCGTCACCCTCCCCGGCCCCGACGTGGTGGCGCAATTGGCGCAGAACTCCGCGCAGGGCGAGGTGCTGGCGGCGGGCCTTCGGGCGCTCAACAACAATCCGCGCTGCAGCGAGGCAGACCTGCGCGCCGCGATGGAGGGCATGGGGCGGCGCGTGGCGCACCGGCTGGAAAAGTCGCTCAGCGCCCTGGCCACCATCGCTTCTGCGGCGCCGCTCCTGGGCCTGCTGGGCACCGTGATCGGCATGATCGAGATTTTTGGCTCGCAGGGCTCAGGCGCCGTGGGAACGGGCAATCCGGGGCAGTTGGCGCACGGCATTTCGGTGGCCTTGTACAACACGGCGTTTGGCCTGATTGTCGCGATTCCCTCGCTGATTTTCTGGCGCTACTTCCGCGCCCGGGTGGACGCTTACTTGCTTACCCTGGAACTCTCGGCCGAGCAGTTCGTGCGCCACCTGCTGCGGATGCAGAAGTAAAAGCGGACCCGTTGGAACGGCGACTTAGAAAGAGGCAGCGCCCATGAATTTTCGCTCGCGCGATCGGGAGGAGCCCGAGATCAACCTGATTCCGTTCATCGACGTGCTGCTGGTGATCCTCATCTTTCTGATGCTGACCACCACCTACAGCAAGTTCACGCAGTTGCAGTTGACGCTTCCAGTGGCCGATGCCGAACAGATGCGCGACCGGCCCAAGGAGGTGATCGTCTCCGTCGCAGCCGACGGCCGTTACGCGGTCAATAAGGCGGCTCTGGACGGGCGCAGCGTGGAAGTGGTGGCTGCCGCGCTGCGCACGGCCGCCAGCGCCGGGCCCGAGAGCATCGTCATCATCAGCGCCGACGCCACGGCCCCGCACCAGTCCGTCATCACGGTCATGGAAGCGGCGCGCCGCGCCGGCCTCACGCAGATTACCTTCGCCACGCAGTCGGCAGCCAGCGCCGGCGCGGCGCCGCGCTGAGCCTTTCATGCCACAGCCGGCCGACCAGGCGTGGCCGCAAAGCAGTTGGCATGGACGCGGTGCGGCGGCGCGGCTGTTGTGGCCCTTGTCGATCTTCTACGGCGCCCTGGTGCGGCTGCGCCAGCGCCTCTTTCGCAGCGGCTGGCTGCACAGCACCCGGTTTCCCGTGCCAGTGATCGTGGTGGGCAACGTGGTGGCCGGCGGCGCTGGCAAGACGCCCGTGGTGATGGCGGTGGTGCAGCACCTGCAGGCACGGGGCCGGCGGCCTGGCGTGGTCTCGCGCGGCTACGGCCGCAGCAGCCAGGGCACACACTTTGTCCAGCCCGACAGCGCCGCCCAGGCGGTGGGCGACGAGCCCGCGCTGATCGCCCGCCGCTGCCGCGCGCCCGTGGTGGTGTCCGAGCGGCGCAGTGACGCCGCCCAGGCGCTTTTGGCGCAGCACCCCGACACCGATGTCATCGTCTGCGACGACGGCCTGCAGCACCTGGCGCTGGCGCGCGACCTGGAAATTTGCGTCTTTGGCGCGCAGGGCGTGGGCAATGGCTGGCTGCTGCCTGCCGGTCCGCTGCGCGAGCCATGGCCCCGGCCGGTGGATTGGGTGCTGTACGCGGGCTCGCCCCCGCCGGACTGCGCGGCTGCGTGCTTTGAGATCGTGCGCCGCCTTGCCAATACCGCCCACACTGCGGACGGCCGCACGGTGGCACTGTCGGATCTGGCCAAAGTCCCCTTGATGGCGGTTGCCGGCGTCGCCCAGCCGGAAGATTTTTTTGCCATGCTGAGGCACGGCGGGCTCCTGCTTTCGCAGACGCTGGCTTTGCCAGATCACTTTGATTTTGATAGCTGGGAACCTAATATGGATAAGCGCCAGAGGCTTATTTGTACTGAAAAAGACGCCGTCAAACTGTGGCCACGCTTCCCTGACGCCCTGGCAGTTCCCCTGGAGGTGGTCATTGATCCCGCATTTTTTGCTGCGCTCGATGCCCGTCTCGCCCAGGTCGGGCGCGCCTCGCTATCATCGCCCTCCTGATTGCCAACGCGCTTTGCCGCCTGCTGCCATGGACCCCCGATTGCTCGAACTGCTCGTCTGCCCCGTCACCAAAGGCCCACTCACCTACGACCGCGAGCGCCAGGAACTCGTCTCGCGCAGCGCCCGGCTGGCGTACCCGGTGCGCGATGGGATCCCTGTGATGCTGGAAGTGGAAGCGCGCACGCTGAGCGACGAGGAACTCGAACAGTGACTGAGCAAGGCACGGCCGGCGCAATGCGCCCCCCACCCGCAGCCGTGCGCTTTTCGGTACTGATCCCGGCGCGCATGGCGTCGAGCCGGCTGGCGAACAAGCCGCTGGCCGATATCGCCGGCCTGCCCATGGTGGTGCGCGTGGCGCAGCGCGCCGCGCAGAGCGGCGCCTTGCGCACTGTGGTGGCGGCCGACGATGCCCGCATCCTGCAGGCTTGCGCCCAACACGGCATCGAAGCCATCGCCACCCGGGCGGACCATGTCAGCGGCAGCGACCGGTTGGCCGAAGCCTGCGTGGCGCTGGGGCTGGACGCGGACGATGTGGTGGTCAACGTACAAGGCGACGAGCCTTTGATCGACCCGCAACTGGTGCATTCCGTCGCCGCCCTGCTGGCCCGCCAGCCGGACGCCAGCATGGGCACGGCAGCCCACGCCATCGCGTCGCTGGAAGATTTTCACAACCCCAACGTCGTCAAGCTGGTATTGGACGCGAGCGGCTGCGCCAGCTATTTCAGCCGCGCCCCCATTCCCTGGGCGCGCGACCTACGCGGCAGCGACTGGTGGAACGGCGCGGCCGCAGAGGCGCAGCCCCGGGTGGCAGCACTGGCGGGCTTTGCGCCGCTGCGCCACATTGGCATCTACAGCTACCGCGCCGGCTTTCTGCGCGCTTACCCGACGCTGCCACAGGCTCCCACCGAAGCCATCGAGCAGCTCGAACAATTGCGCGCACTCTGGCATGGCCACCGGATTGCCGTGCACCTTTGCGAAGATGTGCCCGGACCGGGCGTGGACACCCAGGAAGACCTGGAACGCGTGCGCGCCCTGTTCGCCTGAGCGAAGGCAGCGCCCTGGCCCGCGTAAGTTGGGAGGCAAGGAGCGCATGCTATCCTCAAACGTTACACCAGAGCACGAGGCCGGAGGGACACGTGCCGGCGCTTGGCGCCACCCGCTTTCATCTACCTGGAGAAGACCCCATGAGACTCATTTTGCTGGGCGCCCCCGGTGCCGGAAAGGGCACGCAAGCCGCATTCATCTGCCAGAAATATGCCATTCCGCAGATTTCCACCGGCGACATGCTGCGCGCCGCCGTCAAGACAGGCAGCCCCCTGGGTCTCAAGGCCAAGGCGGTCATGGATTCGGGCGCGCTGGTGAGCGACGACATCATCATCGGCCTCGTCAAAGAGCGCATCACCGAAGCCGATTGCGCCAACGGTTTTCTGTTTGACGGTTTTCCCCGCACCATCGTGCAGGCCGACGCCATGAAGGACGCAGGCGTCAAAATTGACTACGTGCTGGAAATCGACGTTCCATTTGAAGCGATCATCGAACGCATGAGCGGACGCCGCTCGCACCCGGCCAGCGGCCGGACTTACCACGTCAAGTTCAACCCCCCCAAAGTGGCCAACGTGGACGACGAAACCGGCGAAGCACTGATCCAGCGCGACGACGACAAGGAAGAGACCGTGAAGACGCGGCTCGACGTCTACAGCGCGCAAACACGCCCCCTGGTCAGCTACTACTCCGACTGGGCGCAGCGCGACCCCGCCAATGCCCCCAAGTACCGTGCCATCAGTGGCACGGGCAGTGTCGAAGAGATCACCGCACGCGCCCTGGCGGCCTTGGCCGGCTGAACGCACACCCGGCCGACACCCGGATCCGCCATAGCGCCCCGCAAGGGGCGTTTTTCATGGAGCTGGTGCTGACCGCATCAGCTCCAGCATCAGTGAGATGCGTGCCTTGACCGGCGAGAGGCCATCGGCCAAAGGCAGCCCGTGGGCGGGCCTGCCGATCACCACACCCAGCGGGCAACGCGTGCCCACGCGCACCGCCACGCCAGCGTCTTGAGCGCGCAGCAAGGCCGCTTCCAGCGCGTGGTGCAGGGTTCCATTGCCGGTACCCGCCGCCACGATGCCCTGAACGCCTGCAGAGACCAGCGCATCCACCTGCCCGCCGCGTGCGCTTGCGTGGCTGAGCACAATTTCCACCCACGGCCATGCGCCCTGCTCGACAGGCAGCGCCTGGGGAAGAGCCTGGGAAAGTGCGGCGCTGACAGACCGCGCCTGCGGCCATGGGTGGACCTGCCGCAGCCCGCCCTCTTCCATCCAACCGATCGGGCCTGCGTCGCCCGAGCCGAACGCATCCACACGGTAGGACGACATCTTCTGCACATGGCGCGGCGCGTGGACAGCCCCGGCACAGACCACGCTCACGCCCAGAGCCCGCGCATCGGACGCCAAAGCGACAGCATCCAGCAGGTTTTGCGGTCCGTCTGGGGAAGCGGCAGTAGCCGGCCGCATCGCGCAGGTCAACACCACGGGCTTGTCGGCCGGCAAGGTTTCAGCCAGCAGCCAGGCGGATTCTTCCAGCGTATCCGTGCCATGGGCAATGACAATGCCGCGCACAGCGTCATCCTGCAAATGGGCCAGGCAGCGTGCATGCAGGCGAGACCACAAGGCCACATCGGCGTCCTTGCTGTCGATTTGCGCGATCTGCTCGGTCACCAGCGCAAGCGGTGGTTGCGCCTGCCCGGCCGGCAAGGCGTCCAGCAAGGACTGCACCGTGCGCTCACCCGCCCGGTAGCCCACGTTGTCGCCGGCACGTTCGGAACTGCCTGCAATGGTGCCGCCGGTTCCCAAAACCACAATTTTTGTGCCAATCACTTGCATCCCTTGAAAAACTGGTTAAAAATACAGTTACTGAAATTTTATACAGCTGCGCAACCCGCGGCGTACGAACATGTTCAACGGCCCCAAACTCACTGCCAGGCAGCAGCAGATTCTCGATCTGATTCAAACCGCCATTGCCCAGTCTGGCGCGCCACCCACCCGCGCCGAAATAGCCAAGCAACTGGGATTCAAATCGGCCAACGCCGCAGAAGAGCACTTGCAGGCGCTGGCCCGCAAGGGCGTGATCGAACTCGTCAGCGGAACCTCACGCGGCATTCGGCTGCGGGGTGAAGCGGTGCGCAACCTCAACGCCGCGCGCGGCACGCAATTCAATCTGCCCATCCTTGGTCTATCGCAGCTGGCCCTGCCTTTGGTGGGCCGCGTGGCTGCAGGCTCCCCCATTCTGGCGCAGGAACATGTCGAGCAAACCTATTGTGTAGAAAGCAGCCTGTTCCAGCACAAGCCCGACTACCTGTTGAAGGTGCGCGGCATGTCCATGCGCGATGTCGGCATCATGGATGGCGACCTGCTGGCCGTGCAGCAGACGCGCGAGGCACGCAATGGCCAGATCATCGTCGCCCGCATTGGCGAAGAAGTCACCGTCAAACGTCTGCGGCGCACCGCCCACGCGATTGAACTGTTGCCAGAAAACCCCGACTTCCCAGTCATCGTGGTGCAGCCGGACGAACCGTTCGAGATCGAAGGGCTGGCGGTCGGTCTCATTCGCAACACCATGTTGATTTAGCCGTTATTCCACGCACAGCAGGTGGCGGGCGCTTGGCGGGCAGCAGTTCCGCCATCCCTGCGGTGCGTGAAGGCCAGGGGTTTCAGCTACGCGTCCTGCCGGTCCGTCGGTCTCGTTTCGAGGCTGAGCAGACGGCAGAACCGCTTCGCAGCGAAACCTTCGGTTTTCTTCATTTTGAATCCTGCCTGTGTTCAACCCTTGCCCATGGGAGCTTCACATGCAAATTGCGTTTCGCCACCTCTCTCGCCTGTCTCTGTCTCTTGTCACACTCTGCCGTTCCTTCGGGGGTGACGCGGTACACCAGCGCAGCCATCCTGCGCGCAAAGCGCCGCCCGCTGCTGTGCGCCCCATCGACTTGAGCAGCCTGAGCAGCCCGTCCGCAAACGCCTGCAGCACAAGCAGTGCAGCGCTGCAGGGGGTTCGGGTTGCATCGGCTCGCTGCACGCGTCCACCGGCTGCATCGCGCGCCAGCATTCAGCCTTCCCGCACCGTGCGCGTTCTGCGCAAGCGTGAAGGATCGGCCGAGCACCTGGCCATCGTGGGCCGCATGGCCGACGTATGTGCCGAGCTCGATCGCCTGGTGGCGCGAGAACGCCTTTGTTGATCCCTCCTGGGGCGCGCTGCGCGCAAGGAACGCGCTGATAAGCAAAGGCACGGACAAGACGTGGACAAGACGCGAATTTCATAAAAAAATGCCTCTAGCGCTTTCAGGGCAATCGCTTCAAGCTATTTATTAGATAGCAAATATAGATGCTTTCTGGCGCTGCTTCTTGTCATTTGGCCACTCGGTCACGACGTGGCGCCGCTGCCGCCTGGACGCACAGCGATCGCTAAGCCCCGCTGCGTGCAAGGCACAATCGGGCCATGAACATCGTGATCCTCGACGACTATCAGGACGTCGTTCGCAAGCTCCACTGTGCCGAGCGCCTCGACGCCCACTCTGCCAAGGTCTATACCAACACCGTCAAAGGCATTGGCCAACTGTCGGTGCGGTTGAAGGACGCTGACATCATCGTTCTGGTGCGTGAGCGCACCCACATGACGCGGCAACTGATCGAGAAATTGCCCCGGTTAAAAATGATTTCTCAGACAGGGAAAATTGGCGACCACGTCGACATTGCCGCCTGCACCGAGCGCGGTATCGCCATCGCCGAGGGCGTGGGGTCGCCCGTGGCGCCGGCGGAACTGACCTGGGCGCTCATCCTCGCCGCCATGCGCCGGCTGCCGCAATACATTGCCAACCTCAAGCATGGGGCGTGGCAACAGGCAGGCCTCAAGTCGGCGTCCATGCCAGCCAACTTTGGCATTGGCAGCGTCTTGCGCGGCAAGACTCTGGGAATATGGGGCTATGGCCGCATTGGCCAAATCGTTGCCGGCTACGGCCGGGCCTTTGGCATGAACGTGCGCATCTGGGGCAGCGAGTCATCGCGTGCGCAGGCGTTGTCGGATGGCTTTCAGGCGGCCGTCACGCAGCAGGACTTTTTTGAGCAATGCGACGTGGTCTCTTTGCATTTGCGCCTGACTCCGCAGACCAAGGGTCTGATCACGCTGGAGACGCTCTCCTGCATGAAACCCACATCGCTGCTGGTCAACACCTCGCGCGCGGAACTGATTGAACCCGATGCCCTGCTCGCCGGCCTCAATCGGGGGCGTCCCGGCATGGCAGCCATTGACGTGTTCGAGAGCGAGCCCATCCTCCAGGGGCACGCCTTGCTGCGCCTGGAGAACTGCATCTGCACGCCCCACATCGGGTATGTCGAGCAGGACAGCTACGAGCTGTATTTCGGCTCGGCCTTTGACAACGTGCTCAGTTTCATGCGGGGGACCCCCACCAACATTGTCAATCCCGGGGCGCTGCAAGTGCGGCGCTGAAGCACTGCACTCCCTTGCCAATCAGGCACAAAAAAGGCTTCCCGAAGGAAGCCTTTTTGCATGAATTCAGGCCTTCAGGCCTGAGCCAGGCTTTGCTTAGTTCAGCGGGGTCTTCTTGCCGTCGATGTAGTTGTACAGCGTAATGGCAGGGTTCTTCATTTCGCCAGTCTTTTCAAAGCTGATGTTGGCGGTCACACCCTTGAAGTTCGACTTTGCCAGCTCAGGCAGGTAGACCTTGGGGTCCACGGAGTTGGCACGCTTCATCGCGTCGACCAGCAGCATCGTGGCATCGTAGGTGTAGGGGCTGTAGACCTGGAACTGGCCTGGGTACTTGGCGTCATAACGTGCTTTCCACGCGGTGCCACCAGGCATCTTGCCCAGCGAAGCACCACCTTCGGCGCAGATCACATTGCCCAGCGTCTTCGCGCCGGCTGCGAGCTTGGCAATTTCGCTGGTGCAAACGCCGTCGCCGCCGAAGTACTTCACGTTGGCCATGCCGAGCTGTTCCATCTGGCGCAGCATTGGGCCGGCTTGCGGGTCCATGCCACCGAAGAAAATCGCGTCAGGATTCTTTGACTTGATGGCGGTCAAGATTGCCATGAAATCGGTGGCCTTGTCGGTCGTAAACTGCTGGTCAACTTGCTTCATGCCAAGTTCTTTACTCACCTTGGCGAACACATCGGCTACGCCTTGGCCGTAGGCCGTGCGGTCATCGATGACAGCGAAGGACTTGAGCTTGAGCGTGTCGTGCGCATAGTGCGCCAGACCGGCGCCCAACGCGAGGTCGTTTGCAATGATACGGAAGGTGGTGTTGTAACCGGGCTTGGTCAGGGCGGGGTTGGTGGCTGCGCCCGTGACCATGGGAATGCCGCAGTCGTGGTAAACCTTGGACGCGGGAATGGTGGTGCCCGAGTTCAGGTGACCCACTACGCCTGCGACCTTGGAATCGCACAATTTTTGTGCGGCAGCCGTGCCTTGCTTGGGATCCGCTGCGTCGTCTTCGGCCTGAATTTCAAATTTGATCTTCTTGCCGCCGATCGTCACGCCCTGGGCGTTCAGATCTTCGATGGCCATGCGGGCGCCATTTTCGTTGTCCTTGCCGTAGTGGGCCTGTGCACCCGAAACCGGGGCGACGTGACCAATCTTGACCACTTGCTCCTGGGCCAGTGCCATGCCGGCAACAGCGGCAAATGCTGCGGCTACGGTCAGTTTCAACTTCAATTGCATAGGGATCTCCAGTAAAGATAAAACGCTGAGCATCTTTTTTGTGTCTCAACGCGGCGGAAGATAGCGCAAATTTCCAGATTGCGGCATTAGGGAACACGCGCAATCAGCGCATGACGATGCATAAAAGCTGCACTTATAGTGCTTGCGCAAGCTATTGATTTGACTTGGAAGCAAGCTCATCCGCCACGGCCTCGTAGACCGCATGGCGCACCACCGATTCCACCTCTTCACGCAGTCTGGGCAAGATTGAGCGTGTCTGTTCCAGCACAACGGACGCAATCGCGTCGCGCAGCCGCAGATCCAAGGACACATCCACCCGCTGCATAACGCGGTGTACGAGCAGTTCCTCGAAGTCTTCGCTCAGCATCTTGCGTGCTGGCGCTGTGGGCATCGGCTTGGCAGTGGGAAGGGCCGCTGCCGCAAGACCCCTCTTTTCTGTGGCCAAAGCAGCCACGGCGGACAGCGTGCTTGCCTGCGGCACAGCAACCGGCGCGGTCTGCACAGCTTTGGGCGGCATCGCAGGCGGCACAGAACTTCTGGCGAGCGCCGCCCCGCTGCTCGCCGCAGGCGAGGAAATCACGGCAGGCGAGGAAATCACGGCAGGCGGGGAAATCGCTACCGGCGCGGCCAGCGGCTCGGGCGCGGCGAGTGGCCGCAGCGCCGGCGCCGACTGCGGTGCTGGCTGGTCGCCGCCTTGCACCACCTCAGTGAGGGTGGGTACAAACCGCGGTGGAACTCGGGGTGTGGTGACCATCAGGGGTTCCTCGCTACCAGATCGTGGCGCTCCAGGGCGAAGCCGCGCTGCAAGTAGTGTTTCCAGCGCCTGCGCGCGGCTGCGCGATCGGCTTCGTCGGTGGCACTGACCACCTCGATCAGCCGCGCAAAGCGACCAAAGCCGTCCGGCACCTCGTCCTCCAAATTGAGCAGCACGTCGTGGTGTGAGGCGAGCTGAGCATCTTGCGTGAGCAGGATGGGCGATGCGTCCACCCATTCGGCGGCGTCGCCGCTTCGGCAGTGCGCCACGAAATCATGCGCAGACATATTCCAGAGCATGGTGTCGAGCGCGTCCAGCACGGGCGCGCTCGCCTGAATGACGAGCCGCCGGTCTTGCCGCAACAACTTGCGCGCGACCCGACACGCGTGCTCCAGTTTGTCCGGCGCGTTGAAATGAAAAGCGATGTCGGTCATGCGCCAGCGCGGGGCGTGCGAAGCTTGCGGGGCGCCGCTTTGCTGCGGGCGGACGCTGCGTTCTCCGACATTTCAGATTGCGCCTCGGCCCGAGCCAAAAGCCAGTGGGTGAGCAAGGCCACAGGCCTGCCCGTCGCACCCTTGGCTGCGCCGCCCTTCCAGGCGGTACCGGCAATGTCCAGGTGCGCCCAGGGCACCTCACCGACAAACGCCTGAAGAAACTTGGCCGCTGTGATGGCCCCTGCTGGACGCCCTCCGACATTGCCCAGATCGGCAAAATTGCTCTTGAGCCCTTCTGCGTATTCCTCGTCCAGCGGCAGACGCCAGGCAAGGTCTCCAGTGGCTTCGCCTGCTGCCAGCAACGCCTCACCCAAGGCATCATTCGACGAAAACAAGCCCGAGCGCACGCCGCCCAGTGCAATCACGCAGGCGCCTGTCAGGGTGGCGATATCGACAATCGCCGCCGGCTTGTGGCGCTTGCTGTAGCTCAGAGCGTCGCACAGCACCAAACGCCCCTCGGCGTCGGTATTGAGCACTTCGATGGTCTGCCCGCTCATGCTGGTCACCACGTCGCCGGGCTTGACGGCTCGGCCATCGGGCATGTTTTCGCACGTCGGAATCAATCCCACCACATTGATCGTGGGCTGGAGTTGCGCCAGTGCACGGAACACCCCGAGCACGCTGGCGGCACCGCACATGTCGAACTTCATTTCATCCATTTCCGGCGCCGGCTTGATGGAGATGCCACCGGTATCGAACGTGATGCCTTTGCCAACCAGCACCAGCGGAGCCTGCCCCCGCGCCGCACCGTTGTAGCGCAGCTCAATGAAGCGCAGCGGCTCGGCCGAGCCCCGCGCCACGGCCAGAAACGCGCCCATACCCAGGCGCTCCACGTCCGCCGGCCCCATCACCTTGCACTGGATGCGAGGGTGCTTGGCCAGTGCCCTGGCTGCATCGGCCAGCATGCTGGGAGTGGCGTGGTTGGCAGGGCGGTTGCCCCATTCGCGGGCCAGTTCCACCCCCAAAGCCACGGCCTGGCTGGTCTCGAACGCCTGGGCCACGGCCTTGGGCTCGGGCACACCGATGACCACACGCGTGAGCTCTGACGCCTCCGCCTTGGGTTTGGTGAGCGTGTACACGTAGCGCGCCTGCGCAACACCTTGCACTACAGCAGACACCGCAGGCGCCGTCACGCCGCCGGCAAAGCAGACCACGGCGCGCTTTGCGCCAGCGGTCCGGAATGCGGGGGCGATTGCGGCCAGCGCCTGGCGCACGGCCCGCGCGTCGCCCGACCCTGCTCCGACAAGAAGCAGGCGCCGCGCTGCAATGCCAGGGGCCTGGTACAAAGCCAGCGACTTGCCTGGCTTTGTTTCAAAATCCTTGCTCTTGAGGGCCTGTGCGATCAAACGTGCCAGCGGATCGCTGCCCGGGGCGAAATCTTCGCCAACCAGGACCACCAACTGATCGCACTTTTCCGCAGCGCCCGTGCGCAAATCCAGTGTTTTGAGATCAAAGTTCATAATTGCCTTTTTACGTCTCTTCCATGTTATTCGATTCAACTCTGCGCAAGGAGCTGGGCCGCAGCTTCGGCGCGACGCTCGTGGTTTTGGTGACGGTGGTCATGACCATGATGCTCATTCGCACGCTGGGCCAGGCTTCGCGCGGCAATGTCAGCCCGTCGGACGTCATGCTGGTCATGGGCTACACCGTGCTGGGCCAGTTGCCTACCATTTTGAGCCTGAGCCTCTTTGTTGCCACCATAGGCAGCCTTTCGCGCATGTACCGCGACAGCGAAATGGTGATCTGGTTTTCCAGCGGCAGGGGCCTGGCCAGCCTGTTGCCCTCTCTGCTGCGTTTTGCCTGGCCGGTCATGCTGGTGGTGGCCGTGCTGTCGCTGCTGGTCTGGCCCTGGGCCAACCAGCAGATTCAGGAGCTGCGCGCCCAGTACGAGCAACGTGGCGACGTGGACCGGATCGCGCCAGGTGAGTTCCAGGAATCGGCCAGTGGCAACCGGGTGTTTTTCATCGACAAGGACAGCCCCGAGCCAAATTCGGCCAGCAACGTCTTCATCGCAGCCAGCGAACACGGGGCACAGGCCATTACTTCGGCGCGCAGTGCGCGCATCGAAATGCGCGGCGCCGATCGGTTTGCGCTGCTGAGCAATGGCCAGCGCCTTGAGAGCACCGCCGGCAAACCCGACCTCAAGCTGAGCGAATTCGAGTTGTACGGAACCCGCGTGGGCTCGGCACGCGCCGGGCTGGGAGCCGATGGCTCCGCCAAAACCCGCAGCACACGCGAACTGCTGGTGCAGTCCGCACTTCCTTACCAGGCCGAGCTGGCCTGGCGCGTGGGGCTGGCTTTCACCGCATTCAATCTGGTGGTGCTCGGGCTGGCGCTGGCCAGCGTCAACCCGCGCGCCAGCCGCAGCGGCAACCTGCTGTTTGCCTTGTTTGCGTTCGTCGTTTACTACAACTTCATGACGCTGGGCCAAAGCTGGGTGGGCTCGGGGCGCTTTGGTCTGGTGCCCTATGTCGGCCTGCTGCATGGCGGCGTTTTGCTGTTTGCGCTGGCGCTCATTGCCATTCGCCACAACCGCTGGGCCTTGGCAAACCTTTGGCGTGGCCGGGGGATGGCGGCATGAAAACGATTCGCTGGATGGTGTACCGCGAAGTGCTGGCGGCCATCGTGCTCGTCACGCTCGGTTTTCTGGCGCTGTTTTTTTTCTTCGACCTGATCGACGAACTGCGCTCGGTGGGCCAACTTTACCCCGTGTCGCAGGCCGTGCTGTACGTGATGCTGGGCATGCCCAGCCATTTGTATGAACTGTTGCCGATCACCGTGCTGATCGGCACCATCTTCGTCATGGCCCGCTTTGCGCAAAGTTCTGAATTCACCATTTTGCGCACCAGCGGCCTGGGGCCGGGCCGCGCCCTCTCCATGCTGATGCTGCTGGGCTGCGCGTTTGTGGTGCTCACCTTTGCGCTGGGAGACTACGTGGCCCCCATGAGCGACCGCGCAGCGCAGGTGCTCAAATCGCGTGGCTTGGCGCGCCTGACCAGTGGCGGCACCGGCGCCTGGCTCAAGGAACGCCAGGGCGAGGCTTCCGTCGCCGTCAACATTCGCGCCATTCGCGCCGATGGGCTGATGGAGGATGTTCGCATTTTTCGTTTTGACGCCGGTGGCCGACTGGAGTCTCAAACCCACGCGGAGACGGCGCAGGTAGCGCCGGAGGGGGACGCATGGCTGCTTGCAACGGTCCGCAGCAGCGGCTTCGTGCGCGACGCGGCGGGTGAAACCGTGCGCGCCGAGCGCCTGCAAATGCCGCAGCTGCGCTGGCCAACCGCCATTACGGCGGACATGGTGTCGGCCGCTGTGCTCAAGCCCGACCGCATGGCAACCATCGACCTCTTTCAGTACGTGCGCCACCTCGAGGCCAACGGCCAATCAGCGCAGCGCTATGAAATCGAGTTCTGGCGCAAGGTGTTTTACCCCCTGAGCTGCCTGGTGATGGTGGTGCTGGCGCTCCCCTTTGCTTACCTGCACTTTCGGGCCGGATCGACCACCGGTTATGTATTTGGCGGGGTCATGGCGGGCATCAGCTTCTTCCTGCTCAACAACGTGTTTGGCTTTGCCGGCAACTTGCAGCAGTGGTCGCCCTGGCTGACCGCAGCGGCTCCCGGACTGATCTATACCTTCGCGTCGCTGGCAGCCTTTGGCTGGCTGGTGCTGCGGCGCTGAGGATTGCTATATGGAACCAATGGACAACTCCAAAGGCATCGTCTTGTTCGCCCATGGCTCGCGCGATCCGCTATGGCGCGCGCCGATCGAGGCCGTGCGGGCACATATTGAGCACACGCAGCCGGAGACCCTGGTGCGCTGCGCCTACCTGGAACTTTGCGCGCCCGATCTCTCGCAGGCCGCTCGCTCGCTGCACGAAGCCGGCGTGCGCCAGCTCACCATCGTTCCCATGTTTCTCGGCACCGGCCGCCACGCACGCGAAGACCTGCCCCTGCTTGCTGCCGCGCTGCGCGAGCAGCACCCGGATCTGCAGATTGCACTGCAGCAGGCCGTGGGCGAAGACCCCCGCATGACGGCACTGATGGCGCAAATCGCCGTGGACCCAACGGCCGGCTGAAGTCACCGGAAGCGCAGCGCTTCGGTGAGTCAGGCTTGCGCCATGCTTTTCGGAGCAAGATATCGCATAATGATCCGATTCTTTAGCTGCAATTCGGTATGAACCTCCACCAATTTCGCTTTGTTCAGGAAGCAGCGCGCCGCAACCTGAATCTGACTGAGGCGGCAAAGGCGCTGCATACCTCGCAGCCCGGCGTGTCCAAGGCGATCATTGAGCTCGAAGGTGAATTGGGGGTGGACATTTTTGCCCGCCACGGAAAGCGGCTCAAGCGCATCACGGAACCTGGACAGCATGTGCTCAAAAGCATCGAGCTGATCATGCGCGAGGTGGGCAACTTGAAGCGCATCGGCGAGCAGTACAGCGCGCAGGACACCGGCACCTTCAGCATCGCCACCACGCACACCCAGGCGCGCTACGTGCTGCCGCCCGCCGTGGCCAAACTGCGGGAGGTCTACCCCAAGGTCAACGTCAGCCTGCATCAGGCCACGCCCGACCAGGTGGCTCGCATGCTGATCGATGAAGTGGCCGAGATCGGCGTGGCCACCGAGTCGCTGGCCGATTACCCCGAACTCGTCACCCTGCCCTGCTACGAATGGCAGCATGTCCTGGTGATGCCGCATGGTCACCCTTTGGCGCAAAAGGAGCGCGTCGGCCTGGAGGACATCGCCCACGAGCCTCTGATCACCTACCACCCCTCGTTCACCGGACGCACCAAGATCGACCAGGCCTTTGCCGCGCGGCGCCTGCAGCCGCGCATCGCACTCGAAGCCATTGACTCGGACGTCATCAAAACCTATGTGCGCCTGGGCCTGGGCCTGGGCATCGTCGCCGAAATGGCGATGCGAGACGACCCGCTGGGCGACCTGGTGGTGCGCCCCATCGGGCATCTCATCGGTCAAAGCGTGGCGCGCGTGGCTTTCAAGCGCGGTGCCTACCTGCGCAACTTTGTCTACCGTTTTGCCGAACTGCTCAGCGACCGCCTCAGCCGCGAACTGGTGATGCGCGCCATGACCGGTCAGGTCAACGACTACGAACTCTAAAACCCGCAACACCCGCCACCATGGACACAGCCGCCGCACCGCGCACCCCCGCCCTCGCCAGCCGCCTGCCTCAAGTGGGCACGACCATCTTCACCGTGATGTCCGCGCTCGCCACCGAACATGGCGCCGTCAATCTCGGCCAGGGTTTCCCTGATTTCGACTGCGACCCCCACCTGCTGGACGCCGTGAACACGGCGATGCGTGCCGGTCACAACCAGTACCCACCGATGCCAGGCGTCCCCATGCTGCGGGACGCCGTTGCTGCAAAAATGGAAGCGCTGCACGGCCACCGATACAGCGCTGGAAGCGAAATAACCATTACGGCGGGGGCCACACAGGCCATCTTCACCGCGCTGCTGGCCATCGTGCACCCCGGCGACGAAGTCATCGTTCTGGACCCCTGCTACGACAGCTACGTTCCCAACATCGATCTGGCCGGTGGCCGCGCTGTGCGCGTACCGCTCAGCCCCGGCAGCTTTCGACCCGATTTTGCGAAGATCAGCGCGGCCATCACGCCGCGCACCCGCGCCATCATCGTCAACAGCCCGCACAACCCCAGCGCCACGGTCTGGTCGGCCGAAGAAATGCGGCAACTGGACGATTTGCTGGCGCCCACCGACATCCTGCTCATCAGCGACGAAGTCTACGAACACATGGTGTTTGACGGCGCCGAGCACCAGAGCGCCGCCCGCTTTGCCGGCCTGGCCGCACGCGCGTTCATTGTTTCGAGCTTTGGCAAAACCTTTCACGTCACGGGCTGGAAGGTGGGCACGGTGGCCGCTCCCGCCGCATTGACGGCCGAGTTTCGCAAAGTGCACCAGTTCAACGTGTTCACCGTCAACACGCCCATGCAGCACGGCCTGGCGGCTTATCTGCAAGACCCGGCGCCCTACCTGGGTCTGCCCGCCTATTACCAGGCCAAGCGCGACCTGTTCCGCGCAGGCCTGGCCGGTTCGCGCCTGCGCCTGTTGCCGGGCAGCGGGGCCGGCAGCTACTTTCAATGCGTGGACATATCCAAGGTGAGCGAACTGAACGAAGCCGACTTCTGCCAATGGCTCACGCGCGAGATCGGCGTGGCGGCGATTCCGCTGTCGGCGTTCTACGGTGACGGCTTTGATCAGCGCGTGGTGCGCTTCTGCTTCGCCAAAAAAGACGCAACGCTGCGAGCTGCGCTGGAGCGGCTGCAGCGCCTGTGAGCGCCTGTGAGCGCGCCATGCTCTGGCCCGAGCAGACGCAGTACCCGAGCAGATGCAGTACTTTTCTCCTATAAAAATGGCTACAGCGCTTATCCAGCAAGGGTTAGAAGCTATCAATTCAGTAGTTTTCTGGGGCGCCGCAAGCCGCTCTACAGCAGCACGATGTCGTACTGCTCCTGGCCCATGGCGGCCTCGGTTTGCAGCGAAATGGGTTTGCCGATGAAGTCCGACAGGCCGGCCAGGTGGGCGCTTTCCTCGTCAAGGAACAGCTCGACCACTGCAGCCGAGGCAATCACGCGGAACTCGCGCGGGTTGAACTGGCGGGCTTCGCGCAAGATTTCGCGCAGGATGTCGTAGCACACGCTGCGCGCCGTTTTGACGCTGCCTTTGCCCTGGCAGGCGGCGCAGGGCTCGCACAGCATGTGGGCGAGTGATTCGCGCGTGCGCTTGCGTGTCATCTCCACCAACCCGAGGTTCGAAAAACCCCCAGCCATGGTTTTCACGCGGTCGCGCGCCAGGTGCTTGCGAAACTCGGCCAGCACGGCGCTCTGGTGCTCTTCACGCAGCATGTCGATGAAGTCGGCAATGACGATGCCGCCCAGGTTGCGCAGGCGCAGTTGCCGGGCGATGGCACCCGCGGCTTCCAGGTTGGTCTTGAAAATGGTGTCGTCGAAATTGCGCGCGCCCACGTAGCCACCGGTGTTCACGTCCACCGTGGTGAGTGCCTCGGTCTGGTCGATGATGAGGTAGCCGCCCGATTTGAGGTCCACACGCCGCCCCAGCGCACGGGCGATTTCCTCGTCAATCGAATACAGGTCAAAGACCGGGCGCTCGCCTTTGTAGTGCTGCAGCTTGGCGGCTGCGGCCGGCATGAACTCCAGGCCAAAGGCGCGCAGGCGCTGGAACTGCTCCAGCGAATCGATGCGAATGCTTTGCGTATGCTCGCCGACCAGGTCGCGCAGCACACGCTGCAGCAAATCGAGGTCCTGGTGCAAAAGCGAGAGCGGCGGCAGGCGCAGCGCAGCATCCTTGATGCGCGCCCAGGTCTTGCGCAGATAAGCGATGTCGTCGGCCAGCTCGGCGTCGGTGGCGTCTTCGCCATTGGTGCGCAGGATGAAGCCGCCCCCGCCGCCCGAGGCCTTGTCGCCCACCAGGGTCTGCAGGCGCGCGCGCAACGACTCGCGTTCGCCCACGGGTATTTTTTGCGAGACGCCGACATGCTCGTCCTGCGGCAGAAACACCAGCAGCCGCCCGGCCACGCTGATCTGGGTGGAGAGGCGCGCGCCCTTGCTGCCAATCGGGTCCTTGATGACCTGCACCATCAGCGCCTGGCCCTCGAACACCTGCTTTTCAATCGGCACCTGCGGCTCGCTCTTGCGCGCCAGCGCACCGGCGTCGCCGTCCGGGTGGCGCTGCCAGACATCGGCCACATGCAGAAACGCCGCGCGCTCCAGCCCAATGTCGATGAACGCCGACTGCATGCCCGGCAGCACGCGCGCCACCTTGCCGAGGTAGACGTTGCCGACCAGGCCGCGCTCGAGCGTGCGCTCGACGTGCAGCTCCTGCACGGCGCCGTGCTCGACCACGGCCACGCGCGTCTCCTGGGGCGACCAATTGATCAGGATGTCTTGTTGCATGGTGGCGGGGCCCATTCAGACGGCAAAACCGGCAGCGCGCAGCAGTTGCGCAGTTTCAAACAAAGGCAGCCCCATGATGCCCGAATAGCTGCCGCGCAGCACAGGAATGAACGCGCCGGCCCGCCCTTGCACCGCATAGGCGCCGGCCTTGCCCAGCGGTTCACCAGTGGCGACGTAGGCGGCGATCTGCTCGGGCGTCAGCGCTGCAAACTGCACGGTGGACACCGCCAACGCCGCCAGCCGCTTGGCGCCCACCTGCAGCGCCACGGCGGTGAGCACGCGGTGGCTGTGGCCGGCCAGCTCGCCCAGCATGCGCGCCGCATCTTGTGCATCTTCGGGCTTGCCATAAATGCGCCGGCCGAGCGCCACCGTGGTGTCCGAACACAAGATGGGCGCTGTGGGCAAGCCCCGGCGGGCGTGGCGCTGCACTGCCGCATCGAGCTTGAGGCCGGTGACACGTTCCACATAGGCTTTGGGCGCCTCGCCGGGCCGCTGCAGCTCGATGGCTTCGGCGTCTTCGGCTGTGTCGCCCTCGGCGTTGGGCAGCAGAAGGGTGTGGCGCACGCCAAGCTGGTCCAGCAACTGGCTGCGGCGCGGGCTCTGCGACGCAAGGTAGAGGAAGTCTGGCATAAAAATTTTGGTCAAATAGGCCTCTAGCGCTTACTGCACATATGTAAGAAGCTATTGAAACGATAGTATTTTGCACCGCCCTGCATCGCTGCGCAGCGGCGGGCGCTCCCCCCCTATTCCCGATGGTAAGGGTGGCCGGCGTTGACCGACCAGGCGCGGTAGAGCTGCTCGATCAGCAGCACCCGCACCATGGCGTGCGGCAGCGTCAGATCGGACAAGCGGATGCGCTCGTGCGCCGCCTGGCGAAACGCCGGCTCCAGCCCATCGGGCCCGCCAATGACCAGCGCCACATCGTCGCCGCTCAATTGCCAGCTTGTGAGCCGCTCGGCCAGGGCCTTGGTGGTGAGGCTGGTGCCGCGTTCATCGAGCACCACCACGCGCGTGCCTTTGGGGATGGCCGCTGCAATGCGCTCGCGCTCGGCGGCAACGAGCGTCTCCAGCGTCTTGGAGCCGCGCGGCTCGGTCTTGACCGCCTTGAGCTCGACCTTGAGCTCGGGCGGAAAGCGCTTGGCGTAGTCGTCGTAGGCGCTGCTGGCCCAATCGGGCACGCGCTGGCCAACGGCCACGATCAGCAGGCGCATGCTCTCAAAACCCGTGCGTTATTGAATTTCTCAATCCATCGAGTACACGAAGGCGAAGCGCAGACCGTACAGGCGCACTGACCAAGCGAAGCCGACAAAGTAATCGTTGGATTTAGAAATGGAATTACGCCTTGCGGCTGGGGCTCTTGCGTGCAGGGGCTTTGGCAGCGGGCGACTTCCGGGCTGCTGGCGCACGGGCCGGTGCGGCCTTGGCGGCAGGGCTGGCGCGCTTGGCGGGAGCCGCCTTTTTCGCCGGTGCAGCGCTCTTTGCAGGCACTGCCTTTTTGGCCGGAGCACCGGCGCTGCGGGGCTTGACCACCAATTTCTGAATACTGGTGGTCTTGGCGGCTGGCGCCTTGCCTGCTGTCTTGGCGGCGGCCTTGGGCGCTGCTTTTGGGGTGGCCTTCAGAGCCACTTGCGGAGCAGCCTTTGGCACGAACTTCGGAGCTGCCTTCGCCGGTGCCTTGGCAGCAGCCCTGGCCGGCGCAGCGGATCGCGAAGGGGCTTTGCGGGCCGGTGCCTTGGCAGCGGGCGCCGCGGTGGGAGCGCTGGCGCCCTTGCGCGGCGCCGCCTTCTTGGCGGGTGCAGCAGCTTCTGTCGCCGCCGCTGCCTTGGCGGCGCGGCGCGCGGCCGTCTTCACGGGCACCTTGGCTTCTGGCGCCACGGGTTTGGCGGCGCCCAGCTTGAGGCGCACAGGCATCTCGCCCCACAAGTCTTCCAGCCGGTAGTACTGGCGGATGGTGGGCTGCATGATGTGCGCCACGGCCGCGCCGCAGTCCACGATGATCCACTCGCCGTTTTCTTCACCTTCGGTGCGCGGCTTGGGAAAACCGGCTTCCTTCACCGCATCGCGCACGCTGGCGGCCAGTGCCTTGGTTTGTCGGTTGGAGGTGCCGGACGCCACGATGACACGCTCGAACAGCGGCGAGAGGTGCTCGGTGTTGAACACCTGAATGTCCTGCGCCTTTACGTCTTCGAGGCCATCCACAATGGCGCGCTGGAGTTTGGCGACGTCTTTCTTGGCGGTGGATTCCGAGGTTTTGGAGGTGGTCATCAGGTGGTGTGAAAGGTAAACAGGGTGAAAACAATATAGCGCGGGGTTGCGGGGGCGACCAGCATCTCTGGCGTCGCCCGCATGCCTCAGCCGAAAAAATAGAACAAAAAATGGCCTTGCCGCACGTATGGCAAGCGTTCTAAGCTATTTAAATTATAGCGACAGTGTGTTGCAGCAACGCCAGTCGGCTCAGGCCCAGTCGCGCGGCACGAGGAAATACTCGGTCAATTTCGCCTCGGGCGAGCCCGCTTCGGGCGCGCGCCGATAGGCCCAGCTGGCCAGTGGCGGCATGGACAGGAGGATGGATTCGGTGCGCCCGCCCGACTGCAGGCCAAAGTGTGTGCCGCGGTCCCACACCAGGTTGAACTCCACATAGCGGCCGCGCCGATAGAGCTGGAAATCGCGCTCGCGTTCGCCGTACGGCGTGCCCTGGCGCTTTTCCACGATCGGCAGATAGGCGGGCAAAAAGGCGTCGCCCACGGCCTGTGTCATGGCCATGCTTTGTGCAAGCCCGAGCTCGGAAAAATCGTCAAAAAACACGCCCCCCACGCCGCGCTGCTCGCTGCGGTGCTTGAGGCTGAAGTAGTCGTCGCACCACTGCTTGAAGCGCGGGTATTTGTCGCCCCCAAACGGGGCCAGGGCCTGTTGGCAGATGCGATGGAAATGCACTGCGTCTTCGTCAAAACCGTAGTAAGGCGTCAGATCCATGCCGCCGCCAAACCAGCACACCGGCTGCGTGCCATGGTGGCCCGCCGCAATCATGCGCACGTTCATGTGCACCGTCGGCACATAGGGGTTGCGCGGGTGGAACACCAGCGACACGCCCATGGCCTCGAACGGCGCACCCGCCAGTTCGGGCCGGTGCTGGGTGGCGGACGGCGGCAGGCGCGGCCCGCGCACATGCGAGAAGCCACAGCCGGCGCGCTCAAAGATGCGCCCGCCTTCGATGATTTTCGTGATGCCTTCGCCCTGCAGCAGCTCGCCCTCGCCTTTTTTCCAGGGGTCCACCACGGCTTTGGCGCCGTCCTCGCCTTCGTCCTCAATGGCTTGCAGCGCGCCCATGATGCGGGTCTGCAGACCCAGAAGGTAGTCGCGCATGCCGGCCACGCCGGCGCTGCGCTCAAAGAT
>JAGNYI010000007.1:33394-99616 GCA_017985015.1 Giesbergeria sp.
ACGGCTTTGGCGCCGTCCTCGCCTTCGTCCTCAATGGCTTGCAGCGCGCCCATGATGCGGGTCTGCAGACCCAGAAGGTAGTCGCGCATGCCGGCCACGCCGGCGCTGCGCTCAAAGATCTTGCTCATGGATTCTTGATGGCGCGGTGGCCGATGTCGCGCCGGTACTGGGCGCCGTCAAAGTGGATGCCGCGCGCCACGTCGTAGGCCCGCTGCTGGGCCTGGCGCACGTTGTCGCCCAGGGCCGTCACACACAGCACGCGCCCGCCGCTGGTGCGCACCACGCCCTCCTCCAGCACGGTGCCGGCATGGAACACCATGGCATCGTCCTGCTCCTGCGGCAGGCCGTTGATGGCGTCGCCCTTGCGCGGCGCCTCGGGGTAGCCGTGGGCGGCCATCACCACGCCGAGCGCGGTGCGGCGGTCCCATTGCAGTTCGATCTGGTCGAGCTTGCCGTCAATGGCGGCGGCGAGCACGTCGAGCAAGTCGCTCTTGAGCCGCATCAGAATCGGCTGGGTCTCGGGGTCGCCCATGCGGCAGTTGAATTCCAGCGTCTTGGGGTGGCCCTGGGCATCGATCATCAGGCCGGCATACAGGAAGCCAGTGTAGGGAATGCCGTCCTTTTCCATGCCCCGAATGGTGGGCAGAATGATCTCCCGCATGGCGCGGGCGTGCACATCGGCCGTGACTATCGGAGCAGGCGAATAGGCCCCCATGCCGCCGGTGTTGGGGCCGGCGTCCCCATCCTGCAGGCGCTTGTGGTCCTGGCTGGTGGCCAGTGCCGCGACGTTCTTGCCGTCGCACAGCACGATGAAGCTGGCTTCCTCGCCATCGAGGAATTCCTCGATGACGACGCGTGCGCCACCTTCGTTGTGTACCGCGCCGTATTTGTTGTCCACCAGCATGAAATCCACGGCGTCGTGCGCTTCCTGGAGCGTCATGGCCACCACCACGCCCTTGCCCGCTGCCAGGCCATCGGCCTTGATGACGATGGGCGCGCCCAGACGCTCGACAAAGGCGTGGGCCTTGGCCGGCTCGGTAAACGTGTCGTAATCGGCGGTGGGAATGCCGTGGCGGCGCATGAAGGCCTTGGAGAAGGCCTTGGAACTCTCGAGTTGCGCAGCGGCCTTCGTTGGCCCAAAAATACGAAGACCGTGGGCGCGAAACTCATCCACCACACCGGCCGCCAGCGGCGCCTCCGGGCCCACCACGGTCAGGCCGATCTTGTTGGCCTGCGCCCACTCGCGCAGCGCACGCACATCGGTAATGGCAAGGTTGTGCAGATCGGGCGAGAGCGCCGTGCCGCCGTTGCCCGGCGCCACATAGACGCGCGTGGCCTTGGGCGACCGGGCCAGCTTCCAGGCGATGGCGTGTTCGCGGCCACCGCCGCCAATGACAAGTACATTCATGTTCAAGGAAGCGGTCAGATTGCCGCGTTGTGGAAGACTTCCTGGACGTCGTCGAGGTCTTCGAGCACGTCCAGAAGTTTTTGCATGCGCTCGGCGTCGTCGCCGGCCAGCTCAATGGTCAGGTCCGGGCGCATGGTGACGCCCGCGTCAGCAGGTTCCAGGCCAGCGGCCTGCAAGGCGTTCTTGACGGCCTCGAATTCGCTTGGCGCCGTCAACACCTCAATGGCGCCGTCTTCGTCGGTGATGACGTCGTCGGCGCCGGCTTCCAGCGCCACCTCCATCACCTTGTCTTCGTCGGTGCCCGGCGCAAACACCAGTTGCCCGACGTTCTTGAACTGGAAGGCCACCGAACCGGTGGTGCCCATGTTGCCGCCGTACTTGCTGAAAGCGTGGCGCACCTCGGCCACGGTGCGCACATGGTTGTCGGTCATGGTGTCCACAATGATGGCCGCGCCGCCGATACCGTAGCCCTCGTAGCGGATTTCCTCGTAGTTCATGCCTTCGAGCGTGCCCGAAGCCTTGTCGATGTTGTATTTGATGCGCTCGGCCGGCATGTTGGCCGCCTTGGCCTTGTCCACCGCCAGTCGCAGGCGCGGGTTGGCCGACAGATCGCCGCCACCGGCGCGCGCCGCCACGGTGATTTCACGGATGATGCGCGTCCAGATCTTGCCGCGCTTCTCGTCCTGCCGCCCCTTGCGGTGCTGGATGTTCGCCCACTTGCTGTGTCCGGCCACGGATGTTCCTTGATGTCGATACTGAATTAAGCTATCCCTTGATTCTACTTTTCACCCCATGCCATGGCTGACCCCCTGCTGATTGCGAAAAACGGCACCACCGAGTGCTTTCTCCTGCCCGGCCTGGCCAACCGGCACGGCTTGATCACCGGCGCCACCGGCACCGGCAAGACAGTGACACTGCAAAAGCTGGCCGAACAGTTCTCTGCCATTGGCGTGCCTGTGTTCATGGCCGACGTCAAGGGCGACCTCACTGGCATCAGCCAGCAGGGCAGCGTGCCCGACAAGCTCGCCGCTGTGCTCAAGGACCGCGGCCTGGGCCTGCCCGAGCCCGTCGCCTGCCCCACCACGCTGTGGGACGTGTTTGGCGAGCAAGGCCACCCGGTGCGCGCCACCATCACCGACATGGGGCCGCTGCTGCTCGGGCGCATGCTCGATTTGAACGAAACGCAGCTCGGCGTGCTGAACCTGGTGTTCAAGGTGGCGGATGACAACGGCCTGCTGCTGTTGGACCTGAAAGACCTGCGCACCATGCTCAGCTACGTGGGCGACAACGCCAAGCAGTTCACCACCGAGTACGGCAATGTGAGCGCCGCCAGCATTGGCGCCATCCAGCGCGGGCTGCTGCAGATCGAGAGCCAGGGCGGCGAAAAATTCTTTGGCGAGCCCATGCTCGATATCAACGATCTGCTGCAAACGGTATCGGGGCGCGGCGTAGTCAACATTCTCGCCGCCGACAAGCTGATGAACTCGCCGCGCCTCTACGCCACCTTTCTGCTATGGATGCTGTCCGAACTGTTCGAGCAGTTGCCGGAGATTGGCGACCCCGAGAAACCCAAGCTGGTGTTTTTCTTCGACGAAGCGCATTTGCTGTTCAACGAAGCGCCCAAGGTGCTCGTCGAGCGCATCGAACTCGTCGTGCGCCTGGTGCGTTCCAAAGGCGTGGGCGTCTATTTCGTCACCCAGAACCCGCTCGACATCCCTGACAGCGTGCTGGCGCAGCTGGGCAACCGCGTGCAGCATGCGCTGCGCGCCTTCACGCCGCGCGACCAGAAGGCCGTGAAGGCGACGGCCACCACCATGCGCCAGAAACCCGGCCTGGACATCGAAGCGGCCATCACCGAGCTGGCGGTGGGCGAGGCGCTGGTGAGCCTGCTCGACGCCAAGGGCCGCCCGAGCATTACCGAGCGCGTCTATGTGCTGCTGCCTGGCAGCCAACTCGGCCCCATCACGGCGCAGCAGCGGCGCGCGCTCATCAGCCAGTCGCTGGTGGCCGGGGTGTACGAGAAAATAGTGGACCGCGAATCGGCCTACGAAAAGCTCAAGGCACGCACGGCCGATGTGGCTGCCCAGGCGCCCGGTGCGATCCCTGGCGCTGCGCCTGCCCAGGACGGCGGTGGTCTGCTCGGCGGGCTCAACGATGTTCTGTTTGGCTCCACCGGCCCGCGCGGCGGCAAGCGCGATGGCCTGGCGCAGACCATGGCCAAATCGGCCGTGCGCACCATGGGCACCAGCCTGGGACGCGAGATTCTGCGCGGCGTACTGGGCAGTGTGTTCGGCGGGCGCAAGCGCTAGCACTCTGCCGTGCAACACACACCCATGACTTACACCATCACCGGCTTTGAATTCGGGCTGCTGCGGCTTTCCGGCCTGCTGGTGCCCCTGGCCATTGCGCCATGGGCTGTAGCCCTGATCGGTGTGCCGGCCGGCTGGTGGGAGCCCGAGGGACGTTGGGCGGTCTATCTGATTTGCACTGCACTGGCCGTCCTCGGCGCCCGGCGCTGGACGCTCGCCGTGCGCGAATGCTTCGTGCGCGAAGCCGCCTTGCCGCAACTGCTCAAGCACAGACTGCGCGACGCGTACCCACTCCTGAGCGCCAAAGATGCCGATCTGGCCGAGCGCGGCCTGCGCCAGTTCTTCATCGCCTGTCTGCGCAGCAACAAAAATTTCGTGGCTGTTCCGTCGCACGCGGTAGGTGCTCTTTGGAGCGCCTTCTCCCAGGATTCCAAGGCCTACAGGAACTGGTGCCAGAACGCCCTGGGTTACGCACCGGACTACTCACCCGCGCAAGTGCTGGGCAAGAAAGCGTCGAACAACGACGCGCTGCGCCGTGCCTGGTACTGGGCCTGCAAAGACGAGGCCATCGATCCGCGCAAACCCAGCCGCCTGCCCCTGCTGTTCGCGCTGGACGCCAAACTGGCCATTCCCGACGGCTTTTACTATGTCCCCGCCGCGCCGAGCAGCGCCCAGCCAGGCCGCGACCCACAGCCCACTGTCACGCAGCGCTTTGGCACCAGTTTTTCGGACAGCAGTTATTCCGGCCGCTTTCAGGATTTTGGTGGCTCCGAGCGCTCGGGCGGCAAGACCAGTCACAAACATGGGGATGATGGCGGTGAGGGTGATTCCAGCGATGCTGAAGAGAACGGCGACAATTAACCTATCAAAATTTATAGCAGCAAAGGCCGTATTCACAAGCGCTGCACCGTATTTTCTTTGCAAGAATGGCGGCTCACCCTAGGATGATTCCCAGTGCGACGCCTTCGCTTGCGGCAAGAAGCTAAGCACGTTCCAAGGACACCGACATGAACGCCTGGCCACACCTGATTGCACCCACCGCCCACGATGTCGTGGAAGCCGCCCACCGGCTCAAAGGCATCGCGCACCGCACGCCGGTGCTGCGCTCAAGTACGGCGGACGAACTGCTCGGGGCGCAGGTTTTCTTCAAGTGCGAGAGCCTGCAGCGCAGCGGTTCGTTCAAGTTCCGCGGGGCTTACAACGCGCTGGCGCAGCTCTCGCCCGAGCAACGCGAGCGCGGCGTACTCACCTTTTCGGCCGGCAACCATGCGCAGGCCATTGCGCTGGCGGCCCGCATGCAGGGCATACCGGCGCTGGTCGTCATGCCGCACGACGCGCCGTCTTCCAAGATGGCGGCCACCCGTGCCTATGGCGCCCAGGTAGTCACCTACGATCCGCTCACCGAAGACCGTGAGGCCATCAGCCGCAAACTCTCAGACGAGCGCGGCATGGCGCTCGTGCCGCCCTCGGACCATTTCGACGTCATTGCAGGCCAGGGCACGGCCGCGCTGGAGCTCATCGAAGAAGTGCCGCGCCTGGACGTTCTCTTTGTCGGCGTCGGCGGCGGCGGCCTGCTCGCGGGCAGCCTGCTCGCCGCCAAAAGCACCTTGCCGCTGTGCCGCGTGTACGGCGTGGAGCCCGAAGTAGCCAACGACGGCCAACAGTCGCTGGCCAGCGGAGAGATCGTCGAAATCGCCTGGCCGCGCAGCACCATTGCCGACGGCGCGCGCGCCACGGCACTGGCGCCCTTGGCGTTTGACATCATCCAGCAAGGGGCCGAAGGCATCGTCACCGCCAGCGACCCGCAGTTGATGGAGGCCATGCGCTTCTTTGCCGAGCGCATGAAAATCGTCGTCGAGCCGACCGGCGCGCTGGCGCTGGCCGGCGCCCGCCACGGCGGCTGCGACGTACGCGGCGCGCGCGTGGGCATCATCGTCAGCGGCGGCAACGTCGACCTCGCGCGCTACGCCCGCTTTCTGGCAGACTAGGATGAAACACCCCCCTATGTCGCTTCGCTCCCTCCCCCCGCTCTCCCATCGCTGCGCGATGCGGGCAGGGGGACGCTCCCAGCGCAGCGGGGCGGCCCTTGCGCGGGAGCCCTGGCTTGAGCCGCGCCAGTTCCATGCGTCGCGGATGCTGCGAATGCGCAATGGTTAACTGATATTCCCCACTTTTTCTTTTCCCCTTTTCTTCATGAGCAACGTCCACCTTATCGACCACCCCTTGGTGCAGCACAAGCTGACCCTGATGCGCCGCAAAGACGCCAGCACCAACAGCTTTCGCCGCCTGCTGGGCGAACTCTCAACGCTGATGGCCTACGAGGTCACACGCGACATGCCGCTGCAGGACATCCAGATCGAGACCCCGCTGGAGACCATGACCGGCAAGGTGATTGACGGCAAAAAGCTGGTGCTGGTGTCCATCCTGCGCGCGGGCAACGGCTTCCTGGAAGGCATGCTCAACGTAGTGCCCGGCGCGCGCGTGGGCCACATCGGCCTGTACCGCGACCCGGCCACGCTGCAGCCCGTGGAGTATTACTTCAAGATGCCCTCCGAGATGGAAGAACGCGACATCATCGTGGTGGACCCCATGCTGGCCACCGGCAACTCGGCATCGGCCGCGATTGACCGGTTGAAGAAGCTCAACCCCCGCTCCATCAAGTTCGTCTGCCTGCTGGCCGCGCCCGAGGGCATTGCCACGCTGCAAAAGGCGCACCCCGATGTGCCCATCTTCACCGCGGCCATTGACCGCGAGCTGAACGACCACGGCTACATCCTGCCGGGACTGGGCGACGCGGGCGACCGGATTTTTGGCACCAAATAAGCCTCGCTATTTCGTCCAGCGACCGCGTCACTCTTCAACGGCCTCCGCCAGATCACTGGCAACCAGTTGGAATTGGGCCAGCGCCGCTTGCAGGTCTTCCACGATCTCCAGGGCAATCACGCCCGGTGCGGGCAGGTTGTCGCTGTCGGCCAAGCTTTCATCTTTCAGCCAGAAGATGTCGAGGCTGGTCTTGTCGCGGGCAATCAGCTCGGCGTAGCTGTAGGCGCGCCAGCGGCCATCGGGGTTCTCGGTTGACCACGTGGCTTGCCGCTGACGGCGGTTGCCCGCCTGGTACAGCTCCACAAACTCGTTCAAGTCGTCGCGGCGCAGCGGGTTGGTCTTGAGCGTGAAATGCTTGTTGGTGCGCAGGTCGTAGATCCATAGCTGCTTGGTCCACGGTGTTTCACTGGCGCCCTTCTTCTCGAAGAACAGCACATTGGCCTTCACACCCTGGGCGTAGAACAGGCCGGTTGGCAGGCGCAGCAGCGTGTGCACATCGCATTCGTGCAGCAGCTTCTTGCGGATGGTTTCGCCCGCCCCGCCTTCAAACAGCACGTTGTCGGGCAACACCACGGCCGCGCGGCCGTGGGTGGCCAGCAGGGTCTTGATGTGCTGCACAAAATTGAGCTGCTTGTTGCTGGTGGTGGCCCAAAAGTCGTCGCGCTCAATGGTGTCCTTTTCGGTGCTGGTGCGGCCGTCTTCGCCCACGATGACGGTGCTGCTCTTCTTGCCAAAGGGCGGGTTGGCCAGAACCACCTCGTAACGCTCGCCGGGGTCGGCGGCCAGTGCGTCGCCCACCACTACGGGCACGGATTTTTCGGAGCCAATGCCGTGCAGCAGCATGTTCATGGCGCATACGCGAGCTGTGCCGTGCACCAGCTCGTAGCCGGTGAAGGCTTTCTCTTTCAGGTGCTTGAGCTGGTCGCGCGTCAGACTCTTGTTGTGGGCGGTGATGTAGTTGTGCGCGGTGAACAAGAAGCCGCCCGTACCGCAGGCCGGGTCGCATAGGCGCTCTGCTGGCAGCGGCGCAATGCAGTCGACCATGGCCTGGATCAGTGCGCGTGGCGTGAAGTACTGGCCTGCGCCGCTCTTGGTGTCTTGCGCGTTTTTCTCCAGCAGGCCCTCATAGGCATCGCCTTTCACGTCGGCGCCCAGAATCGTCCAGGTCTCAGCGCCGATCAAATCCACGATCACGCGGCGCAGCTTGGCCGGGTCTTGAAACTTGTTTTGCGCCTTGCCGAAGATCAGGCCCAGCGTGCCCTTCTCCTGCCCCAGCTTCTCCAGCAGGTGGCGGTAGTGGTCAAAGAGCTCGTCGCCGTCCTTCGCCAGCAGCGTGGGCCAGGCGTAGGCGGCGGGCACGATGCTGGCCTGGTTGTAGGGGGGCGCGCTGCGCTCGTCGGCCATCTTGAGGAACAGCAGGTAGGTGAGCTGCTCCACATAGTCGCCATAGCTCATGCCGTCGTCACGCAGCACGTTGCAATAGTTCCAGAGCTTCTGGACGAGGGAGTGGGTGGTGGTGTTCATAGGTCTTTCAATTTTGCAATCTGGGTCAACCGTGCCTTGACGGTGGGCTCACGCTCCGGGTCGCTCAGCAAGCCGGGCAGGGCGTTGTGGAAGGCGGGTATTTGCAGCAGCGCTGCGGCTGCCTGCGCCACATGCTGGCGCACAGGTGCACTGGCTGCGGCAACCTCGCGGGCCGCTGAGGCGCGGCCCTCCATCACGGTCATGATGTCTTCAAGGTCATGGCTCAGGTACACATCGTTGCCGCCACGGTCTTTAAAGGCTTCGAACTTGGTGACCAAAAAATGCGGTGCCGACAAGTGCCGCACCATCAGCCCGTCGGCCAGCTCTGCAGACAACGCTTCTTCAAACCCCACCCGGTACCACGGGTTGGCAAAGCCCAGCACCTTTTCGTCCAATGGCACCAGGTCCAGCTGCATGCGGTGCCAGAACCAGCGAAACGGCGGCGTGTTGTCTGCCATGGGCTGGTTAAAGCCGCGCTGCATCAGTTGTTCAGCCAGACGGTGGTAGGCGCCCAAGGTGGCTACCTCCACAATGGCGTCCACGTCTTCGGTGGGGCGCACATCCATCAGGCCTGCGTCGTCCACCAGCAGGCCCGTGGCGCAGCCACCCACAAACACCACCTGCTCACACAGCGGGCCCATGGCCCGCGCCATGCCCAGCAACATTTCGAGGTTGGGGTTAGCCATACGAAGGACTCTTTGCTTTCTTTGGTGCGTCTGGGTCAATCAGGGCTTGCAGGCGCTCTAGCGCCATGCCCCGCTCGCGGGCCTTGCCTACACGCAGGGCGTCAAACAGCGCCAGCAGTTCGTACAGCTTGGCGTCTTGCATGGCGGCAAAGGGCACGGAAGGGTGCAGGGGCTCCACCCCTACGCCGCGCACAGCGCCATTGGGGTGCGGCCATACAAAATCGGTGCTGCCCGGCGCAAACACCCCGGCAAATGCGGGCGCGCTGTGGCTGGTGGGCACACCGGCCACCAGCGGTAGCTTGACGGCCGGGAACGCATATTTGGCACCGTGCAACGCAAATTCCGCCAAGTTGCGTGCATGGGGGCGCACCGGGTTGTCGGCTACCGCTTCACCATCTGGCAAGGCCGTGCGGCGCACCCGCTTGCGTGTGACCCGGTAAATGCCCAAGGGCTCTTGCGCGTCTGGCGCAGCGGGGCCGTCAGCCCCCATCGTTGGAGGCGGTGGCTCCCGGTTCGGCAACAGCAGGCCCGCCAGCAATCCGCGCTTGATGCAGGCATGGGCCTCCGACACGCTAATGCCCAGTTCCTGAGCCAGCCGCGCATACGTCCAGCGCTGCTCACCCCAGGCGACGAGCTTGAGGGCGACCAGAAAATCTTGGGGCTTGAGTTGCATGGGTATTCAATATTCGAAAATCGCGAATATTGAATATATGCTGATCTGGCGTCAGTGGCAAGGCTTTGAGTGAAAATGGTCTCTGGCGCTTATGCATCAAGCGCAATCAGCTATCAAAATAGTAGTGGGTGGCTTACTGCGCCGCTTCGGCCTCTTGAAGCTCTTTCAACGTGCGCCCATCCGCCGCCTTCCATTCAATGCGCCCATTGGCGCTGCGGCCCAGCACCGCGGCGGCGGCCGTGCTGGGGGAGCTAAAGCTGTAGTCCTGAGTGAACTGGTAAAGCCCGCCCTGCAGGCCCAACACGCCATTGCCAATCAGCTCCTGCCGCAGGTCAAACATCCCGCGCACATGCAGCGCCATGCTGGGCACGGTGTCTGCCACCGCCTGCGAACCCGCCCGCACCACAAAGCCCTGGCTGGCTTCGTAGCCCGTGGCCTGCACGCCCTTGCCCTTGCAGGTGAGCACCGGGCCGGACTTGGCGGCGGGGGCTTTGGGCGCTTGCTCAAACGCATGCACACCCAACACCGGCAGCATGCCCAGCATGTGGCCCAAAAAGACCTCCATGTCGGCCCGGTCGGCTTCGCTCAGGGACGGCTCGGCGGGCTGGTTGGCGTTGTCCAGCGGCATGCGCTTGGCGGCGCGGGCCAGGGCGATGAGGCGCGACTCCAGAAACTGCACATGCGCCTTGTTGAGCTGCCCGGCCGTGGTGGTGGTGAAGCCGATGGCGCGGGTCCAGAAATCCTTTTGCGCATAGTGGCTCTCCAGCCGGGGGCGGATGGGGTCGCCCTCGCCCACGTAGAGCATGTCGCCCTCACCGTCCGGGCGCGGCCCCAGCAACAGGTACACCCCGGTCTGCGCCAGCTCGGGCCGGGCCTTGACCTGTGGCAGCAGCGCACGCGGGAACACCAGCGCCTTGCCGATCCAATTGGACTTGTCGACGATGCGCAGGCCATCGGGGTCACCGTCGGCGACGAAGATGCGGAGGGAGAAAGGGGTTTGCATGGCTTAGCTCAATCCTTTGTTTGGTCTTTGCTAAATAACGCGCTTAGCAAAGATCAAACAAAGCCTAAGTTGTTGATTTTTAAAGGTTCTTGTTCCCAACAACTTCCTTACCCTTTGTTAGAAAGTCCTACCGTGCGATACGCCTGATCCGGCCGGTTGCGTACATCGGGGTATCTCAGCTCCAAAACACCCTCGCGCACCATTGCGGTCAAAAAGCGTGATTGCAGCTTCTCGGCATCGCGATCCACAAGCGTCGCGATTTCAGACGTTGCCAACCAGCGCCCGTCGCAGAGCTGCTGAATAAGGCCCTTGAGTTGATCCACCGGCAGCTTCTTGTTCTTGCGCGCAGGCCCAGCAATGGGCAAAAGGCCTTGAATTTCGGGCGACAGCCCGGCCAATCGGTCCAATTGGGGGGAGTTCGGCGGCAATTGGGGGGAGCCCCCGCCTAATTGGGGGGAGCTTTGGGGGGAGTCCGCCTCCAAATGAGGGGAGTCGTCACCTGATTGGGGGGAGTCCTCCGCCACGCGGTAGCTGGCCCAGCGCCGCTGGTTTTGCTGGGTAAGCAAGCCATCGCGCACCAGACTTTGCAGCACGCCGGTGATGTCTTTGGAGTGTTCGCCGGTGATTTCCTGCATGCGACTGTTGGTCACGCTGCCTTCCACCTGGGCCGTTACCACCGCCTGCACCGCCGTCTTGTCCAGCTTGGCGAAGCGCTCGCCAAAGCGCACGCGAAGCGCCTGGTCCACTTCATCCGGTATCAGGCTGACCATGGGTAACACCAGCTTCACGCGGTCGGGTTGCAAAGATTCTTCCAGCCGGGGCGAACGCCAGTGCTGTGCGCGCCAGCCTGCCCGAATCTTGTCCATGCCCGAGCCTGCCTTGTCGCCACCACCCATGAGCTGGAACATCAGCTGCAAACTCTTGTTGCGGCATTCGCTCACGCCGCCTTGCAACAACTGCACCCGCGAAACCAGTAGCGAGCCGGGGTTGGACAGCTCAATGCGGTCCGGGTAGCGCTCAATCACTACGCCGCCCTGCCCGCGGTGGTCCGCATGCACCAGCGCGTTGACCACTGCCTCGCGCAGCGCCTCGTGCACGGCAGAGTCGTCCTTGCGGTACAGCTCGCGGTCCAGCTGGAAAGGCATTTTCAAATCGCCCGACAGGCGCTGCATCACCCGCAGATAAAACTGGAACAGGTTGTTTTCCCAGGTGCCATCGGGCACCACGCGGTCGGTCCAGCGCACGGCGGGGTCGTCGGACAAGCGCTCGCGGTAGTCCACATGAAAACCCGGCAGCGCATCGCGCAGCGCCTCAAACCGGCCAAACATCAGCAGCCCCGCCACGGTGGCACCCTCCAAACCCGTGGCACGGTCACGGCGCAACGCGCTCAGCTTGGTGAGTAGCGGCGCATCGTCCAACAGCAGCCACGGATGGTCTGGCGCACGGGAGGCAAAGCGGTTGCGGTATTGCTTGACCGTTTCCGGGTCAAAGTCTGGCTGGCCAAAATGCTCCACGATTTGCGAATCGGCGGGCGTGTCGGACTGATCGGCCAGCATGCGGCGCACCTCGTCATCCGAGCAGCGGTAGTCGCCCTCATCCGCACGGCGGTAGGTGCCGGTCATGGGGTTGGGCCCCACAAACACCGGGCGCTGCAGCCGCGAGGCACGCGGCACATTCACCACCACAAACTGGCGGCCCTCGTCTTCCACCGTGCGCACATCGTCATCGCGCAGCAGGTTGGTGCTGACCTTGTGCCGGTCATTCAGCTGGCCCCACAGCACCGTGCGCAGCTGCGCGGCATCGGGCACGCCCTCCCACACCAAGCCGGTGGACTTTTCAGCTACGCCCAACACAATGGTGCCGCCCTGGGTATTGGCCATGGCGGAATAGGACTCCCAAAAACTGCCGGGCATGCCACCGCGCGCCGACTTGAATTCGGTGTCGATGCCCTCGGTGCTGGACTGCAGGGCGGAGAAGAGGTCAAGCTGGCGCATGTTGACTCACAAAAAGACTACCAGTCTGCGCCAACTCGGCCCGCGCCTTGACCTGCGGCAGCAACGCACGCAGGAACACCAGCGCCTTGCCGATCCAGTCGGATTTTTCGACGATGCGCAGACCGTCGGGGTCGCCGTCGGCGACGAAGATGCGTAGGGAGAAAGGGGATGGATTGATGTCACTCATTGACTTGCCCCTGACGTATTACGGCAAATCGAACGAAAACAGATCATCAATTTCGCCCGTACCGCGATCGACATATCCCCTATCGTCATCTCCACCGTCATGTGAGGCTCGTTTAATGTTTCCATTGATGATGTCGCCGACATCAAAATATCTCAAAATTTCTTCGTGATCGGATTGGGTGAAGCCGATACCATAGTCGTCCAATATTCGACCTAGCTCTTCTTTCATTAGTCTTTCAGCTCGCGAGGTGTCTTCATAATCAAATAGATCACCCAAAATATCCCTCTCAACAATTTCCTCCTCTATGGAGTTTTGCCAATAATCAATGATTGCAGATCTGAGAGTATTTTCCAATGCGGATTGGTAATTCGATGGCAGTAGGGGCAAAATTTTCGAAACCGACTCCAATTCCTCGCGATCTAAATCTGATGCATCGAAACCCTCCAGCAGCCTCGCCAATGATTCATTTGAGATCAGCTGATTTTGCAGCTCATATCTCAACAGGGTTGAGATCGCGGCAAGATATACGGAACATTCCTGGAGGTCGGACACAGCCTGCACGAACCGATGAATTTCCGGTATTGCTTGGCCACTAACATCGCAATGCTGAACCGCCAACTCGCAAAGTTTAGCCATACAGATCACACTATCTGGATGCAACGAACCCGTAGTCAGTTTTGTTTTGCAGAGATGTCTAATGACATCTACGTAAACAGCGAACGTGACAATTCCATTCACTCGAAGCTTTTCGAAATTATCCAATGAACGAATATCAAATAACGCAGTCATTAGACTAGATAGCTTTAGCGCCGACTTGGATGTCTTACGCAGTACGTAGTCAGCAATTGACGGGTTAAACAGAGTAACGGTTACGTCGTTTCCCTCAACACGTCGATTCAATACTGATCCAACCAACACCCGCATTCCCATGTCAAAGTCTGCGTCACCAACATAATTTCTGACCAAAGCATCAGACGAGAGGCTCTCGTAGCAACGAAGAAGTCTGCGTTCGTCGATACTGCCACCAGCGAACACAACCAACAGGACTGTTAGTCGCGACCAGTCCGTCAACTGGCTACTGAAAACATGATCCCAAACGTCAATTGGATTTTGCAGAGTTCTTTCAATATAGCTCCAGTAATCTATTGGCATCACTCCAGTGAATCTGGACGGGTCAGTAATGAACGCGATTAGGCGTGGGTTGAAATTTGGGTGCCGAATAATTGTCCAATACTTTTGTTTGGCAACAATGACCTCCAAATACTCACGGGGAAGCCTAGAAAACCACATTCGACTGTGCAGTATTCTGGCCTTATCAATTTCTGATAAGCACTTGACTTCGATTTCCAACTCGTGTTGCTCCAATTTCGCGAGCTTGAACCGATCGGTCAGAGTCTTCCCCCGATTCAGCACAGTGGACCGTGAAGTGAGAATAAATCTTTTATTTTTATCTTTACTCACACGTTGAATGAATCCAACAATGTGCGAATCCTCATGCCTGTTAAGAACTGCAAGGAAGTTGCTGCCAAGGAAATCGTCGAAGTAGAAAACTTGCTTTGCATCGTCCTGATATAAAGACTCAAGTTCTTCGATCTGCCTGGCAGCTACACACAATTGGTAGCCGTCAACTGCATACTCCAAGCAAAGCTGCTCGGCCAAAGTCGTTTTACCGATTCCCGGCTCTCCGGTTATCAGGAGTACCCCTAGCTTCTTGACCTTTTCTCTCGCAAGTACATGACTAGCTGTCTGGACATATGCAGAACTTCGCTCTCGAATTTCTTGCAAGGTAAAGGCGCTTCGACCCAAGATGGCCGCATTCGCAAGCGTTGCGAGAACTTCCGTACTGTGTAGCCATAGCTTGAAATGAGACTTCTCAACATGCCGATGCTTTCGCAATAGGTCATTAATGTCTTCGCATCCGAGCACATCAGAATCGTTGTGCATGAATTTCCCGAAGACTGACCTAATTTTTGTTTTATCGGCTGCAGACAGCGGTACTGACGTTGCGATGATGTAGCGCTTCGGATTTAGGTGAACGACTTTCGCGTACTCCGTATTCTTTAAAGATCGCAAGAGTGCAGCTAAACCAGACTTAGCCCAGTGTTTACATTGAAAAATTACCTGTCCCCCAGAAGGGGCAAAGTACCTTCCATCGATGCCGCCGTCCCTGCCTGCCTTGAATCGCTCGAATCTAATGTTGTGCTCGATTGACAGTAGGTCGGCAACAAGAACCTCAAAGTCTTTGTCGTTCAGACTGGAAAAGTCGTAATAGGTCATCGTTCAATCTGATCGAGAAGTAATAGTTCCCATGCGCTTATGCAACAAAGGATGTGTGCAAAATTGATTGCCGCAACGCCTTCGAGCGCTGGAGGTTGGCGTCGACCTCGGCTTCGACTTCGCGGATGATGGACAGGTGGCGGTCGACTTCGGCGACGATTCGGGCTTGCTCTGCATAGGGCGGAACGGGCAATGCAATAGAACTGAAGTTCGCCAAGTTAACTTTCAACTGCGCAACGCCTTTTGTGATTCCCAAGATTTGGTCTTGCACGACCCGCGAGGCCATGGCGTACTCAATGAATGACGGATCGATGCCGAGTTTGGTCACCCGTAACTTGATGCAATCGGCAGTAATCACGGCAGGTGGGCGATTCGCCGGATAGCGGCACACATCCCCCGGTGGGTCACCCATCTTGGTCACAAGAATATCGCCAGCCTGCACCGAGTGCGCCGAAAGCTCTGCTGCCTTGTCAGTAGTGACGTAGACAGTGTTTTCACCACCGAATGACCCAGAACGGATATTGCGCACAAAGACCAAAGGCACACCTTCGGTCTTGTAGTCGCTCACCTTCAAACTGCTACCAAAAGGACCAATCGCCAATGAATATGGTTCGCCTGCGGACACCTGCTCAGGCGAGGCCCAAGCCCAGCCTTCAGGCAATTCAGACACAGACTCCATTTCAGGATTCACTGGCTCACGGTATTTGCGCTTGCCCGCCCACTTCGCCCGCCGCTCCTCAAGAATCCGCTGCAAGAGTTGTTCGCCGGTTTCGTAGGTGCGGCCTTCACGGCGGGCCAGGGTGGCTTCGGTTTCTACGAGGCGGCCTTCGACGGCGGCTTTGAGGACGGAGGCTTTGTAGCGTTTGAGGTTGGCTTTGACTCGCTGGAGGTTGGCGACGGCTTCGTCGAGGCGGGAGAACTGTTTTTCGAGTTCGGCGACGATTTCATCCTGCTCGCCAACCGAGCGCAACGGAACTTCAAGCGAAGTTATCTTCTTCTGATTTAGCGAAGACTGGTTCACGGCATGCTGAGCAATCGCCATGAACACACCTGTGCGACGGCAATAGTCGAGCCAATGGTGAAGATACTTGGGACGCAAACGATTTGAGTCCACTCGCAGGCGCAGCAGGTTCATACCGTGCAGAAGTGGTGCGTCGGAAGGAACGATCGCAGTCTTTCCCAAATGCAGATCGCTGTTGATGTGACTAAAGAGAATGTCTCCCTTCCTCAGCCAAAAGCTATCAAGGCTCTTGCCTGCGGTATCACGGACATAACGCACGCGGTCCATGTCAACCGTACCCTTTGATATCGTCTCAATCCTGGTAATCGGGATGCCGGGCAATTCCTTTTCCTGCTCGACAACAAGGCCGTTGCGGATGTCAGTCAGCAGTTCACCCAATGGAACAGTCGTAACCGCGGGCACATCTAGCACTTCACTCACGCCGCCAACTCCCGATTCAGTTCCTCAATCACCTTGGGCAGTTCCGCGCCAAAGAGCTGGTGCACCTTGCCCAGGCCGCCTTGGGCGTTGAAGGGGGCGTATTCAAAGTCGTCTATCTCAATGCCAAGGTTGGCGGCGATGTGGTCGCGGATCATTTCTAACCAGTGTTGTTGCTCAGTGGTGAACGGGTTGTTGTCTGTCTGTTGGTGCTGGGCCAGCCAGGCTTTGAAGTTGGCCTGCACGCGCTCGGGGTAGGGCACGAGTTCGTTGGTCTGCTGCATGGCAAAGCGCACCAGGCTGACCAAATCGGTGAGCAGGCGGCGCTGCTTGGCGCCTTTGACCTTGTCTTTGCGCAGCGTGGCGTAGGCCTGCCACAGGGCGCCTTCGTCGATGTTCACGGGCGGGGCGTGCAGGGCATCGGCGAGAAGCTGAACGTCTTCAAACTTGAGCGGCGCGCGCGTGGGGCGGCTGTACAAAATTTGCAGGGCGGTGATTTCGTCTTTGTGCTGGGCAATGAACTGCTCAAAGCTTTGCACCAATGCGGTGGCGCGGTCGCTGCCCACCGTAAAAGCGGCATCCAGCAAGGTGTCTTTGGTGACGGTGTCAATCACCAAGTCTGCCTTTCGCTTCATTTTTAATAGCTGCTCTCGCAATGCTGGCGCGCGGAAAGGCCATATTGAATCTCTCAAACGTTGCTCGGCCTGGGCGGGTGGCATGTCTTGGGTGGCGTCGATGGCGAGCGCATCCACAATGCCGCGCGCCAGGTCGCGCAGGGTTTTGCCGCCGCTCAACTCCACCACCTTGGCGCGGTCGGCGTCGCTGGCGTCTTTGTCCAGTCGGGCCAGGCGGGCGGCGATGCTGCTCAGCACCTCGTCTTCCACATTGCCCAGGCTTACGGCCTGCAGCAGTTTGTCCAGGGGCACGCTCTTCTTGGCGTCCATGGGGCGGCTGTCGGTTTTGTCGCGCTCGCACACGCCCACGCAATCGACGATGACGAAGTGGTCTTTCTTGATGTGTTCGCCGGGGTTCACAGCGGCCAGGTCGGTGGGGTTGCACACGCGCACGCCACGGCCTTTCATTTGCTCGAAGAAGCTGCGGCTTTTCACACTGCGCATGAAGACGACGATTTCCACCGGCTTGATGTCGGTGCCGGTGGCGATCATGTCCACGGTCACCGCCACGCGGGGGTAGTAGCCGGTGCGGAAGTCTTTGATGAGCTGCTCCGGGCTGGTGCCGCCGCCCTGGGCGCTGCGGTAGGTTATCTTTTGCGCGAACTCGTTGCCGCGGCCAAACTCTTCGCGCAAGATTTCCACAATCTTTTCGGCGTGGTTGTCGTCTTTGGCAAAGATCAGGGTTTTGGGCAGCTCGGTGCGGGTGGGGAACATGTCGGCCTGCCAGCGGTCCCGCAGGGTGCGGACCACGGTGCGGATCTGGTCGGGCGTTTGCACGGCGCGGTCCAGCTCTTCGGGCTGGTATTCAAAGTCGTCGTCCAGCTGCCAGGCGGTCTTGCGGCGGGTGGCTTTGTCTTGCGTTTCCAGCCAGAAGCCTTTGTCTACCTTGGCGCCCTGCTCGCTTACCTCGGTTTTGATGCGGTACACGTCGTAGTTCACATTCACACCGTCGGCCACGGCCTGGGCGTGGCCGTATTCCATGACCAGGTTCTGGTTGAAGAAGCCAAAGGTCTGCTTGTTGGGCGTGGCGGTCAGGCCAATCAGATACGCATCAAAGTACTCCAGCACCTGGCGCCACAGGTTGTAGATGCTGCGGTGGGCTTCGTCCGTCACCACAATGTCAAAGCTCTCGATGGGGATGGCCGGGTTGTAGCCAATGGGCTCGGGGTCTTTGAACAGGATCTCAATCTTCTCGGTGGATTCTTCGTCGGCGTCTTCGGCCAGCTCGCGCCCCTTGAGCATGCTGAACATGCGCTGGATGGTGCAGATGACCACGCGGGCGCTGGTGTCCAGCTGGTTGCCCTGCAGGTGCTGGACGATGTATTCCTCGCCAAACTTGTAGTTGTTGTAGGGCGAAGCGTAGGCGTCAAACTCTTTCTTGGTCTGGCGGGCCAGGTTGCCCCGGTCTACCAGGAAGAGCACCCGGCGGGCACCGCCAAACTTGATGAGGCGGTAGATGAAGCCGATGCTGGTAAAGGTCTTGCCGCTGCCGGTGGCCATTTGGATGAGGGCCTTGGGTTTGTTGGCGGCGAGGCTTTTCTCCAGGTTGGTGATGGCGCTGATTTGGGCGGGCCACAGTGCATAGTGCGCGCCGCCGCTGCCCCACTCCGTCACCAGTTTGGGCATGCTGCGCATGCGGGTGAGGAAGGTGCCCGCCTCCTGCTGCGCCGAAGAACCCACCTGCACTGGCAAATAGGCCAGCCACTGCACCAGCAGCTCGGGGCGGAAGAAGGCGAATACGCTTCTTGCGCGTGGCTCGGGGTCCAGGCCGTTGGTGAAGTGGGTCTCAACCCCGGTGGACTCCCAGAGGAATGGCAAGGGCCTGCGCCATGCGGGCAAGCTGGCGGGCAGGCCTTGGGCGTAGCGGCCAGACTGCACTTCCACACCCGTGAGCGTGGCGCCCTCTTTCTTGGCCTCGATCACGCCGCAGGCCTTGCCGTTCACATAGAGCAGGTAGTCGGCAAAGCCAAACCCGGAGTTGAGGGGGAACTCGCGGATGGCGACGCCAAGGGCCGCATGGATGTTCGCATCGGCTACGCCGCAGACATGCCAGCCCGCTGACAGCAAGAGTGCGTCTATCGTTTCGCGGGCTTTGGCCTCTGGCGTCATGCTGAATCTCCCTGCAGGGGATTCTAGGCATGCCGGTGTACCGCCCGAGACCCTCGACATAAAGGCACCAGCGCCCCATGGAACCGTACAGGGCAAGACTCCGTCACCGCCGTGGCGGATGCTTGGCCCGGCACCCGCTGCGTCAAAGCGTCAGTCCTTGAAACTGGGCGCCTGCTTGCTCATGCTGGCCGTCATCGCTGCGGTCAAGTCGCTGCTCATCAGCATGGCGGCATTCCAGGTGGCGATGTAGTTCAGGCTGTCGGCCACCGAGTGGTCGCGGGCGTAGGTGATCATTTCCTTGGTGCCGCGAATCGACAGGGGCGACTTGGCGGCGATGGTGGCGGCAAGCTCGTGCACGCCGGCGTACAGCGCCTCGCGGCTCTCGAACACGCGGTTCACCAAACCCATTTCCTTCGCTTCAGCAGCATCGAACTTGCGGCCGGTGTAGGCCAGCTCGCGCGTGATGCCCTCGCCCACCAGCTTGGGCAAGCGCTGCAGCGTGCCGACGTCGGCCGTCATGCCGATGTCGATTTCCTTGATCGAGAAATAGGCATCGCTGCTGGCGTAGCGCATGTCGGCGCAGGTGATGAGGTCGATGCCGCCACCAATGCAGGCGCCGTGGATGGCGGCGAGCACCGGTTTGCGGCAGCGTTCCAGGCTGGTGAGCGTGTCCTGCATATCGAGGATGACGCGGCGCAGCGCTTCGCGCGTGCGGCCATCGCAGTCGTTCTGGATCTGCGGGCCCAGGCCCATCATCATCTGCAGGTCAATGCCGGCGGTGAACAGCTTGCCCTCGCCTTGCAGCACGGCGACGCGGGCTTCGGGGGTTTCATCGACCCACTGGAAGGCGCGGCGAATGTCCTGCCACATGGCGGCGTTCATGGCGTTGGCCTTGTCCGGGCGGTTCAGGCGCACGGTGGCAATGTGGTCTTGCAGCGAGACGGCGAGGGTTTCAAATTGCATGGGAGGCTCCAGTTTCAAGTCTTTTTGGCCTCTAGCGCTTATCTAGCAAGCGTTAGCAGCTATCAATTAAATAGTAATTCGATCAGGCTTTCGTGTCCGTCGCGGCGTCTCGCCATTGGCGCTCAATGTCTGCTGCGCTCCACGGAGCATCGGTGTTCACGGTCAGTGTCAGCGCCTGCTCTTGCGCTGTCAGCGGTTCGGCTGTGCGCTGCTGCGCTGCCAATACGGCCAGGCCGGCCTCGGACGGGTCGCCTCCTGCCGCGAGGCGACTCTGCACACGCGCTTGCAGTTGTTGCTCGCCCGCGCGGCAGTGCAACACGGTGAAGGGCACGCCCAGCGCCTGCGCCACGGCGTGCATGCGCACGCGCTCGCTGTGGCGCAGGAAGGCGGCGTCGACGATGACCGGGTAACCGGCCTGCAGCACCGCGCGGGCCTGCTCGGCCAGGTGCTCGAAGGTGCGCTGCGATGACTCGGGCGTGTAGATGTCGGCGCCGCGCGCAGCCGAGTCGGCCAGTGGCGCCAGGCCATGCAGGCGCTTGCGCTCCACGTCCGAGCGCAGGCGCACGGCGCCAGCCTGGGCCAACAGGGCAGCGGCGACGGTGGATTTGCCCGAACCCGAAAGACCATGGGTGATGAGCAGGCGCGGCTGCATGGGCCGGGCCAGCGCCTCGGCGCAGGCCAGGTAGTCAGGCCCGCACGCCTGCGCCCCACCTTGCTCGGTGCGCAGCCGCGCCGCCAGGGCGCGGACCAGGGCGCGGTAGATTTCGTAGGGGCGCAGCACGGCCAGTGCTGCGTAGTCACCGGTTTCGCTCAGGTAGGCATCGAGAAAGCGCCAGGCCAGATCAGAGCGGCCATGGGCATGCAGGTCCATGGTGAGGAACGCGGCATCTGCCAGGGTGTCGATCCAGCGGAGGGCCGGACTGAACTCGATGCAGTCGAAGGCGGTGAGCGCGCCCTCCAGCCGCACCAGGTTGCCCAGGTGCAGGTCGCCATGGCCCTCGCGCACATGGCCGTCCGCCTGGCGCTGTGCCCACCACCCTTCCAGCCCGGCAAACACCGGGCGCAGCGCCTGCAGCCGGAGCGCATCGGCACCGTCCAGCAAGGTTGCCAGGGTTTCGAACACATCGCCAACGGCCTGCTGCACCTGGGCGGCGCTGCCCCACGCGCTGCCGGCAGCCGCCACCGGACAGGCCGCATGAAAGTGCGCAAGCTGGTTTGCAAAACGCTCCACCTCGGCCGCTGGCAACGCGCCACTGCGCACCAGGGCGTCGGCCTCGCTGCCGCTGGCGAAGCGGTGCATGTGCACCACCCAGTCGATGGCGCCGTCTGCCGCTTCATTCGGCGCACCCAGGTGCGGCGCCTGCACGCTGCCGAGTACCGGCAGCACCTCCAGGTACAGCGATGGCGCCAGCCGCCGATTCAGTCGCAGCTCTTCTTCACAAAAGTGGCGGCGCGCGGCCACGCTGCTGAAATCGATAAAGGGCAGCCGCACCGGCCGCTTGAGTTTGTAGGCATGGCCGGGCGTGAGCAGGATGTGCGAGATATGGGTCTGCACATGCTCCACGGGCGCGCCATCGCGCTGCTGCAGCATCAGCGCCAGATTTTTCAGCAGATCGCCATCGGTCTGGTTTTCAATAGTCAAATCGGCTCCAAACACTTTCCAGATAAGCGCTGACAGCTATCAAAACGATGAACATATTGAAAACAAAGCTTGCACAGGCGCATCCAGTACCGCAAGCACTCCTGGCCGAAGCATGCACCGGCCGGCTGCAAGCTTCTGTCCTGCTTGTTGCACCACCTGCTCCCAAACCCCTCAAACCTTGGCACCCTTCATGGCCGCCAGATACGGTGCCAGGCGCTTGGCCATCTCGTCGCCCAGGGCTTGCAGTCCGCTCATGGGGCGCACCATGACTTCAAAGTCAACGATCTTGCCGTCGTCGTCGAACTGGATCATGTCGATGCCCTTGAGCTCCTTGCCGTGAACCTTGGCGCTGAACTCCAGCACCACGCTCTTGCCGTCGGCACTGGCCAATTCGCGGTGGTAGCTGAAGTCTTCAAACACCTTGACCACGGTGCCCAGGATGAGCTGCACCGCCTGCGCGCTCGGGTACGGCGTGTGCGCCATGGGCGAGCGAAAAACCGCCTTGGGATGCAGGATGGAGGGCAGCTCGGCCAGGTTGGCCTCGGCCACCATGGCATGCCACTTCGCCAGGCTCTCAGCGACGCTGGGCTGCAGCATCTGCGCAAAACCCTTGGCCTGCGGGGCGTCCGCTTGGGTTGCAGAGGTGTCCAGGCGCAGCGCCAGTTCGGTGCCCTGCTTGATGGCGCGCTTGGCGTCAAGTTCCACGGCCTTGTCAGCGCCGCCGATCAGGTGCACGGTGCAGCCTGCGGCTTCGAGCTCGGCCTGCAGGGCGCGCTGCGGGTCTTGGCCGGCGCAGAGGATGACGTTGTCCACCGCCAGCACACTATCTTTGCCGTCCACGGTGATGTGCAGGCCGGTATCGTCCACCTTGCGGTACTGCACGCCGGGGACCATCTCCACATGGCGGTTCTTGAGCGAGGTGCGGTGAATCCAGCCGGTGGTCTTGCCCAGACCCTCGCCGACCTTGCTGGTCTTGCGCTGCAGCAGGTAGATCTTGCGGGGGATCTCGCCCAGGTGGGCTTCCTGCAAGCCGCCCCGGTTGGCGCCCGTGGTGTCCACGCCCCATTCGGCGAAGAACTTGGTCTTGTCGAGGCTGGGGCTGACACCCTCGTGCAGCAGGTATTCGGACACGTCAAAGCCAATGCCGCCGGCACCTATCACCGCCACTGTCTTGCCCACAGGTTTCTTGTCCCGCAGCACATCGAGGTAGCCGAGCACCTTGGGGTGGTTGACGCCTTCGATCTCGGGCACCCGCGGCACGATGCCGGTGGCCAGCACCACCTGCTTGAAGCCGGCCGCCACCAAATCCTGCGCTGCCACCTTGCGGCCCAGTTGGAGCTTGACGCCGGTCAGCTCGATCTGCTTGCCGAAGTAGCGCAGGGTCTCGTAGAACTCTTCCTTGCCCGGCACCTGCTTGGCGATGTTGAACTGGCCGCCAATCTCCTGCGCTGCATCGAACAGCGTTACGTCCAGGCCCCGGCGCGCGGCTTCGGTGGCAAACGCCAGGCCGGCCGGGCCGGCGCCGACGACGGCAACGCGGTCTTTGCGGGCCAGGGGCTGCATCACCAGAATGGTTTCGTGGCAGGCGCGCGGGTTCACGAGGCACGAGGTGATCTTGCCGGCAAAGGTGTGGTCCAGGCATGCCTGGTTGCAGCCGATGCAGGTGTTGATCTGGTCCGAGAGGCCCGCCGCTGCCTTGTTGACGAACTCCGGGTCGGCCAGGAACGGCCGGGCCATGCTCACCATGTCGGCCATGCCGTCGGCCAGAATCTGCTCAGCCACCTCGGGCGTGTTGATGCGGTTGGTGGCGACCAGCGGAATGCCCACCTTGCCCTTGAGCTGCTGCGTGACCCAGGCAAAGGCGCCGCGCGGCACCTTGGTGGCTATTGTTGGAATGCGTGCCTCGTGCCAGCCAATGCCGGTATTGAGGATGGTGACGCCGGCCGCCTCCAGCGCCTGCGCCAGTTCAATCACTTCCTCTTTGGTCGAGCCGCCTTCGACCAGATCGAGCATGGACAGGCGGAAGATGAGAATGAAATTCGCCCCCACCCGAGCGCGCGTGCGCCGCACGATCTCCAGCGGGAAGCGCATGCGGTTGGCGTAGGAGCCGCCCCAGGCGTCGTCGCGCTGGTTGGTCTGCGCGGCGATGAACTCGTTGATCAGGTAGCCCTCCGAGCCCATGATCTCGACGCCGTCGTAGCCCGCACTCTGGGCCAGCGAGGCGGCGTTGGCGTAGTCCTCAATGGTCTGCTCGACCTCATCGCTGGTCAGCGCGTGCGGGCGGAAGGGGCTGATCGGCGCCTTGAGCGCGCTGGGCGCCACGAGTTCGGGGTGGTAGGCATAGCGGCCAAAGTGCAGGATCTGCATGCAGATCTTGCCGCCTGCTTCGTGCACCGCCTGCGTCACCACCTTGTGCTTGTCGGCCTCGGCCTGTGTGGTCATCGCGGCGCCGCCGGGCATGGGGCGGGCGCGGTCGTTGGGGGCTATGCCGCCGGTCACGATCAAGCCAACGCCGCCGCGCGCGCGCTCGGCGTAGAACGCGGCCATGCGGGCAAAACCGTCCTTGGCTTCTTCCAGGCCGACGTGCATGGAACCCATGAGCACGCGGTTCTTGAGGGTGGTGAAGCCCAGATCGAGGGGCGCGAGCATGTGGGGAAAAGCGGTCATCGCGGAATCCTTGTGGAGGTGGGGGAAGCCAGTCGTCTATGCAACCAGTTGCACAAAAGTGTACGTGCGTTCTTTTATTTATGCAACAAGGTGCATAGTTTTCTATCGATCGGTACACTGCGCAGATGTCGCTGGCCCACGCCGTACTCACTTCACTACTGGAAAAACCTTCCTCGGGCTACGACCTGGCACGGCGCTTCGACAAATCGATTGGCTACTTCTGGCACGCCACACACCAGCAGATCTACCGCGAATTGGCACGCATGGAGGCGGCTGGCTGGGTGCAAAGCAGCGTGCCGGCGGATGCGGGCAAAACGCGCAAGAAGGAATACCGTGTGCTTGCCGAAGGCCGGCTGGCACTGGCGCACTGGGCCGTGCAAAGCGCCCCACCGGCCGAACTGCGCGACGAATTCATGGTGAAACTCCGCGCCGACGCCGTACTTTCCGAAGTGGACTTGCGGCCGGAACTGGCCCGCCACCTGGCGCTGCACCACGAGAAGCTGGCGCACTACCAAGCGATCGAAACGCGGGACTTTGCGCCGGGCCGCGTCCTGTCGCGCCACGCAACGATCCAGCACATGATTTTGAAAAAGGGCATTCTGTACGAGCAGTCGTCCATCCAGTGGACGCTCGAAATGCTGGGCACGCTGAACGCCTTGGCCGAGGCATGAGGCCCCATGAAAAAACCACCGCGCCCGCAAGGGCCGGTGGTTTTTAGTGGGTCAGGCCCTCAGGCTGCGCAAGGTGCGCCTGCCTGGGGCCTGAGCGCCGCTGCGCTCAATACACGTCGTGCTGCGTGTTGTTCACGTTGAAGTGGCCGGTAGGCGTGATCAGACGTGGGTCTTTGATGACCTTCTTCAGCTTGAGCGTCTTGTCGTCCACCACGACGATGGCGCTTTGCTTGTCTTTGGCGCTCCAGACAGAGAACCAGACTTCGTCGCCCGCCTTGTTGAACTCGGGCTGCACCACACGTTTGGCACCACCGTCATCTGCCAGGCCGGCCCACTCGGCGATTGGCAGCGTGACAAAACCCTTGTCCAGGTTTTTGATGTCAAACACCACCACCGACTGCGACAGCTTGGGATCGGGATTCAAAGGCGTATCCGAGTACAAGTGGTTCGACTTGGGGTGGCTCTTGATGAACAGCGCGCCGCCGCCAGGTCCCGTCAGCTTGGCCACTTCCTTGAAAGCGTACTTCTTGTGCTTGACCGGGTCGGTTCCGATCAGCGAAATCGTTTCGTCGCCCAAGTGGCCGGTAGCCCAGACAGGACCGAACTTCGGATGAATGAAGTTGGCACCACGACCCGGGTGGGGAATCTTGCCCACGTCCACCAGGCCAGCAAGCTTGTCATCCTTCAGGTCAATGACCGAAATCTTGTTGCTGTTGTTGGCAGCCACCATGAAGTAGCGCTTGGTCGAATCGAGACCGCCGTCATGCAGGAAAGGTGCCGAACCAATTTCGGTCATCTTGAGCGCGTTCAGGTCGGAGTAATCCACCATCAGCGTCTTGCCGGTTTCCTTCACGTTCACGACGAACTCAGGCTTGAAGTGGCTGCCCACAATGGAGGCCACGCGCGGCTCGGGGTGATATTCCTGGGTACCGACCACATTGCCTCGGGTAGAGACGATCTTGAGCGGCTCCAGCGTGTCGCCGTTCATGATGACAAATTGGGGCGGCCAGTAGGTTCCGGCAATCGCGTACTTGTCTTCGTAGCCCTTGAATTTGCTGCTCTCAACCGAGCGCGCTTCAAGACCCGTGCGGATTTCTGCCACCGTTTCGGGGTGTTCCATCCACAGGTCAATCATGTTGACCTTGGCGTCTCGGCCAATCACAAACAGGTAGCGACCAGAAGCCGACATGCGCGAAATGTGCACGGCATACCCGGTCTTGAGAATGCTGATGATTTCCTTCGTGTCACCGTCGATCAGCGCAATCTCCCCCGCATCGCGCAGCGTGGTCGAGAAGATGTTGGCGATGTTGTAGTTGTTCATCTTCTTCTTCGGACGCTGTTCCGGAGGAATGATGACCTTCCACGTTTTCTTCATGTCCGCCATGCCGAATTCCGGAGGAACCGGAGGATCCTGCTGGACATAGCGGGCCATCATGTCCACTTCCTTCTCGGTCAGTTCCCCGGAGGTCTGCCAGTTGGGCATACCGGCAGGCGAGCCGTAGGCAATGAAGACCTTGAGGTAATCCGTGCCTTTGCCCAGCGTGATGTCGGGGGTCAGCGGCTTGCCGGTAGCCCCTTTGCGCAGCACGCCATGGCAGCCAGCGCAGCGCTCAAAGTAGATCTGGCGAGCCCGGTCGAACTCGGTCTGCGTCATCTTGGGCGCTTTGGGGTTCGTGCTCTGGTACATGGGTACATCACCCAATGGCGATGAACCGGCCTGGTAATTCACCTCGGGTGCAGACATGCCAGGCTTGGTGTCTTGGGCCGTGGCGGCCAGTGCCAGCGTCGAAAGTGCCAGGGCCGCGAGGCGCGCCAGCTTGCGGGTTGTCATGTAAAGGCTCCTTGATTGCCACAGCCCATTGCGACTCCCTCTCAATGGGATACCCGCTGAAGGCTGCGACGAATGGATTGCAGCGGGGTGAATTAATATTCCTACAATCCATAGGGATAATGATTGATTTAGCTCAAATAGCCAACTTAAATGACCATTTAACAACGGGTATACCCTCAGCAACTTTTTGCAATTCAGAAAATCTGTGGCCCCACTCGGCTTGCATCAAGACTGAATGAGAAAGGCGCGAAAGTCGTTTACGTTGGTGCACGTGGGCCCTGTGAGCACCGAGTCACCCAGCGCACCAAAAAAGCCATGACCATCGTTGTTGGCAAGGCTTTCGCGCGGGTTGATGCCCAGCGCCCAGGCCCTCGCCAACGTATCGGGCGCCAACCAGGCGCCGGCGATTTCCTCCTGCCCATCCACGCCATCGGTATCTGCCGCCAAACCGTGAATGCGGGGGTGGCCTGCCAGCGCCAGGGCGCATGCCAGCAGGCATTCGACATTGCGGCCACCACGCCCATTGCCACGCACAGTCACCGTGCTCTCGCCGCCCGAGAGCAGTACGCAGGGCCCAGCCACCGGCTGGCCGCGTTCGGCCACCTGGCGCGCAATGCCAGCCAGCAGCGTGCCCATGTCACGTGCCTCACCTTCCAGGGCATCGCCAAGGATGTAGGCCGGGTAGCCAGCACTCCGCGCTACCTGCGCCGCGGCCTCCAGAGCTTGCTGCGGCGCAGCGACGATGCGCCACGCGGCGCGCGCAAGCCGCGCATCGCCCGGCTTGACGGATTCGCCCGCACCGGTTTCCAGCAGCGCCTGCACACCAACGGGTACATCAATGCCATAGCGCTGAAGAATGTCCAGCGCATCGGCGCAGCACGTAGTGTCGGCCACGGTGGGGCCCGAGGCGATATCCATGGGATCGTCGCCCGGCACGTCAGAGATGAGCAGCGTGCGCACCTGAGCCGGGTGGCACGCAGCAGCCAGGCGCCCGCCCTTGATGGCCGAGAGGTGGCGGCGCACACAGTTCATCTCGCGGATGGTGGCGCCCGACTGCAGCAGCGCGCGCGACAGCGCCTGCTTGTCGGCCAGCGTGACACCGGGCAGCGGCAGTGGCAACAGCGACGAGCCGCCGCCCGAAATCAGGCAGAGCACAAAATCGTCCTCACGCAGGCCCTCGCACAGCGCCAGCATGCGCCGGGCGGCCTGCTCGCCCGCTGCATCGGGCACCGGGTGCGCAGCTTCGACAATTTCAATGCGCTCGCAGGGCACGGCGTAACCGTAGCGCGTGACCACCAAGCCTGAGATCGGCCCCGCCCAATGCTGCTCCACCGCTCGCGCCATGGCTGCCGATGCCTTGCCCGCCCCGATGACGAGCAGCCGCCCGCGCACCTCTGCCGGGTCGGGCAGATGCGGTGGCACGCAGCGCTCGGGCTGCGCCGAAGCCACGGCAGCATCGAACATCGCACGCAGCAGTGCGCGGGGCGCTGCGGCGGGCAGCTGAGAAAACGGCAATGGATCAGGCATGGCGTCTAGTGGGTTGTTCAGGCGGCAGTCTGGCCGATTTCAAAGTTCGCCATTTTTTCCAGCGCACGCACCATGGCCGAATGGTCCCAGGCCTTGCCGCCGTGCGCTGCGCAGCTATTGAAAAGCTCTTGTGCAGTGGCGGTGTTGGGCAGGGCCACGCCCAACGCGCGCGCGCTCTCCAGCGCCAGGTTGAGATCTTTCTGGTGCAGGGCAATGCGAAAGCCTGGGTCGAACGTGCGCTTGATCATGCGTTCGCCATGCACTTCCAGAATTTTGCTGGACGCAAAGCCGCCCATCAGCGCCTGGCGCACCCGCGCCGGGTCGGCCCCGGCCCGCGCCGCAAACAGCAGCGCCTCGCCCACCGCCTCGATATTGAGCGCCACGATGATCTGGTTGGCTACTTTGGCCGTCTGGCCGTCGCCGTTGCCGCCCACCAGCGTGATGTTCTTGCCCATCCACTCGAACAGCGGCCGGATGCGCTCGAACACCTCCGGCGCGCCGCCCACCATGATGGACAGCGTGGCGTTCCTGGCCCCCACTTCGCCGCCCGAGACGGGAGCGTCGAGGTAGTCGGCGCCCAGCGCGTTGATCTTGTGCGCAAAGTGCTTGGTAGCAATGGGGGAAATGCTGCTCATGTCCACCACCACCTTGCGGGGGCTCCCCGTTTTGGCGAGGCCGGCGGCCACGCCGTCCTCGCCAAACAACACGGCCTCGACATCCGGCGTGTCGGGCAACATGGTGAAGACGATATCGGCCCGCTCGGCCACACCGCGCGCACTCACGCACTGCGTGGCGCTGCTCTGTGCAATAGGGACTGGCAGCTTGCCCCGGCTGTAGACAAAAAGCTGGTGACCCGCAGCCAGCAGATGACCCGCCATGGGCGCGCCCATGATGCCCAGGCCAATGAAGCCGATTTTGAGTGGGGATGAAGTCATTGCGCGTCCTTGCATTCAAAGCCCGATGTCAGACGTTCGCGCCAGGCCAGGCCCGCCGTGGTGCTGGTGGCCGGCTTGTATTCGCAGCCAATCCAGCCGGCGTAGCCGATGCGGTCCAGCAGTGCGAACAGAAAGGGGTAGTTGATCTCACCCGTGCCGGGCTCATTGCGGCCCGGGTTATCGGCCAACTGGATGTGGGCAATGCGCGCCAGGTGCTTTTGCAGCGTGGCGGCCAGCTCGCCTTCCATGCGCTGGGCGTGGTAGATGTCGTACTGCACGAACAAGTTGTCCGCGCCGACTTCATCGATCAGGGCCACGGCCTGCTCGGTGCGGTTGAGCACAAAGCCAGGGATGTCGAAGGTATTGATGGGCTCGACCAGCAAACGCAAGCCCGCGTCCTTCAAGGCGGCGGCGGCAAAACGCAAGTTTTCCACCAACGTGCGGTGCGCGGCTTGCGCATCCACACCCGCAGGCAATTTTCCGGCCAGGCAGTTGAGTTGCGGCACGCCCAGCACACGGGCGTACTCGATGGCCTTGGCCACGCCCGCGCGAAATTCCTCCACGCGGCCGGGGTCGCAGGCCATACCGCGATCACCGGCGTCCCAGTCCCCGGCGGGCAGGTTGTGCAGCACCAGGGCGAGCCCATGGGTATCGAGCCGGTCCTTGATGTCAGTTACCGAATACGCATAGGGGAACAAGAACTCCACGGCCTTGAACCCCGCGTGGGCAGCGGCCTCGAAGCGATCGAGAAAAGGCAACTCTGTAAAGAGCATGGTGAGGTTGGCAGCAAATTGGGGCATGGTTTTTCCTTGTGTCGGTCGCAATGTCAGTCGAGCATGCCCACGGCGGTGGGCGCGTCGGCCCGCATCTGCGCGGTTTCCTCGAACTCCATCACATTGTCGATTTCCGAGCCCATGGCGATGTTGGTGACGCGCTCGAGCATCACCTCAATGACCACGGGCACGCGAAACTCCTCCATCCAGGCGCGCGCCTGGGCAATGGCCGGGGCGAGTTCTTCCTGCCGGTGCACACGCAGCGCCTTGCAGCCCAGGCCCTCCACCACCTTGCCATGGTCCACGCCATAACTGCGCGTACCGCCCTCCTCAGGCGTATTGATGTTGTCAAAACCCAGTTGCACGCAGTAGTCCATCGAAAAACCCCGTTGCGACTGGCGGATCAGGCCGAGGTAGCTGTTGTTGACCACCACGTGGATATACGGAAGCTGGAACTGGGCGCCCACTGCCAGCTCTTCGAGCATGAATTGAAAGTCGTAATCACCAGACAGCGCCACCACCTTGCGCGTCGGGTCGGCGGCGCAGACACCCAGCGCGGCGGGGACGGTCCAGCCCAGCGGGCCGGCCTGGCCGCAGTTGATCCAGTGGCGCGGGTGGTAGACATGCAAAAACTGCGCTCCGGCAATCTGGCTCAGGCCAATCGTGGAAACGTAGGTCGTGTCCTTGCCAAAGGCGTTGTTCATGCACTGGTAGACGCGCTGGGGCTTCATGGGCACGGTGTCAAAGTGCGTCTTGCGCAAGAACGCCACCGAGCTTTTGCGGGCCGCACATTCGCCCGCCCAGTCCGCGCGGTTGCGCAGTCGGCCCACCGCCTTCCATTCGCCCGCCAGCTCCACCAGCAGCGCCAGCGCCGCACGCGCATCGCTCACGATGCCGTAGTCGGGCGCGAACACGCGGCCAATCTGCGTCGGCTCGATGTCGATGTGAATGAACTGGCGGCCCTTGCAATACACCTCGGGCGAGCCGGTGTGGCGGTTGGCCCAGCGGTTGCCAATGCCCATCACAAAATCACTCGCCAGCATGGTGGCGTTGCCATAGCGGTGACTGGTCTGCAGGCCGCACATACCGGCCATGAGCGGATGGTCGTCGGGTATCGCGCCCCAGCCCATCAGGGTGGGGATGACCGGAATGCCGGTGATTTCGGCAAACTGCACCAGCAACTCGCTGGCATCGGCGTTGATGATGCCGCCGCCCGCCACGATCAGCGGGCGCTCGGCGGCGTTCAGCATCTTCAGCGCCTTTTCGATCTGCTTTCGACTCGCGGCCGGTTTGTACACCGGGAGCGGCTCGTAGGTGTCGATGTCAAATTCGATCTCGGCCATTTGCACATCGAACGGCAGATCGATCAGCACCGGGCCGGGCCGACCCGAGCGCATCAGATGAAACGCCTGTTGGAAGGCGCGCGGCACCTGGGCGGGCTCCATCACGGTAGTGGCCCATTTGGTGACGGGCTTGGCGATGGATGCAATGTCCACGGCCTGAAAATCCTCCTTGTGCAGGCGCGCACGCGGCGCCTGGCCGGTAATGCACAGAATCGGAATGCTGTCGGCCTGCGCCGAGTACAGGCCGGTGATCATGTCGGTGCCGGCCGGCCCCGAGGTGCCGATGCACACGCCAATGTTGCCAGCCGCCGCCCGGGTATAGCCCTCGGCCATATGGCTGGCGCCTTCCACATGCCGCGCCAAAATATGAGAGATCGAGCCGCGCTCACGCAACTGCGCATACAGCGGGTTGATGGCCGCGCCCGGCACGCCAAAGGCCTGGCTCACCCCTTCTCTTTCCATCACCAGCACTGCGGCCATCGCGGCCTTCATCTTTGCCATCGCACACTCCTTGTTGGGATGGCGTCGATGGTGCAAGCGCGGCGCCAGGCGCGGAACCCCCGGCGCGGCCATATCAGCTATTCCACAGCGCGATAAAGCAGGGGCCACGGCCAAGTACATTGCGTGCATGGACAGCCTGCTCAGCCTGCAACTCTTTGCGCGTGTCGTTGAAACCGGCAGCTTCAGCAAGGCTGCAGGCGAGCGCGGCCTGGCGCAATCCACCGCCACCAAGGCCATCGCCCGCATTGAAGAGCGCCTGGGCGCGCGCCTCCTGCACCGGTCCACGCGTGGCGTCACACCGACGGAGATCGGCGCGCTCTTCTACGAGAAATGCAAGGCGATCGTGCGCGATGTGGAAGAAGCTGAGAACCTGGCCACGCTGCTGCAAAGCGCGCCGAGCGGACAGCTGCGGGTGAGCACTTCGGTCGCCTTTGGGCGCCGCGTGCTGGTGCCGCTGGCGCTTGCCTATATGCGCGAGCACCCCGGCCTGCGTGTGGACCTGAGCTTTGAGGACCGGTATGTGAACCTGGTGGAGCAAGGCGTGGATCTGGCCCTGCGCATGGGGCGCCTGGCCGATTCCAGCCTGGGCGCACGCTACCTGGGCGCCAACCCCTGGGTCATGGTGGCCTCGCCCACCTACCTGCGCCGCCACGCTGCCCCGCGCACCCCGGCCGATCTGGCGGCGCACGACTGCCTTGTCTACAGCAGCGTGCAAGGCGATGACCGCTGGAACCTGACTGGGCCGGAGGGCGACAAGGCCTCGGTTGCGGTAGGCGGGCCGCTGCGCTCCAACAATCTCTCGGCCGTGCTGGCTGCCGTGCGCGCTGATATGGGCCTGGCGATCCTGCCCTGCTACGTGGCGCGCGAATCCCTGGCCGATGGCAGCGCCGTGGCCGTGCTGACCGACTGGGCGCTGCCAGCGCAGGAAGTGCACGCGGTGTTTCCCTCGCCCAAACTGGTACCGTCCAAGGTCACCCACTTCATCGCATTTTTGCAACAGTCTCTGGCAGGCGAGTGGTGGCGCATGGCGCCTGAACAGAACGGCATTTCATAATCAGGGTTATTACTTAGTTAATCGAACGCTCCGTGAACCACCCCACTTCTCGGCCTGATGCGGCATTTGCCTCCGCCTGCCCGTCCGTCCTGACGCTGCGCTGGACGGCCGCCTTGGCCCTGCTCGCCTGCGCCAGCGCAGGCAGTGCCTGGGCGCAAAGCGCAGCGGCCGAAGTCAGCGCGCGCGCTCTGCCTGAAATCGTGGTGAGCGGCTCGCGCCAGGAGCAAGCCAGCGACGACCTGCCCGTTTCCATCGACGTGATTGGGGCCAATGAGATCAGCAACCGCCAGAGCACCGACCTGCGCGATGCCGTTCGCGACCTGCCCAACGTGTCGGTGCAGATTTCGCCGGCACGTTTTGCGGTGGGCGGCACCACCGCCAGCGCCCTGCGCGACGGCAACACGGGGCTGAACATACGAGGCCTGGGCGGCAACCGCGTGCTGATGCTGGTGGACGGCATCCGCATTCCACGCAGCTACGCCTTTCGCACCACCACGTTTGACCGCGAATACCTGTCGCTCGAACTCCTCAAACGCGTGGAGATCGTGCGTGGCCCGGCGTCGGCCCTGTACGGCTCGGACGGCATGGCCGGTATGGCCAACTTCATCACCTACGAGCCCCAGGATTTCCTGAAGAACGCGGACGGCTCGGCCAAGCCGTTGGGCGGACGTGTTTCCGCCGGCTGGAGCGGCGACGACAACGGCCACACTCTGGCCGGCACCGTAGCCGGGCGCGCCAGCGACAGCCTGGACTGGCTGCTGACGGCCAGCACGCGCGGCGCCCACGCCCTGGAAGCGCAGGGCACGAACCATGAGCCCAACGTCAACCGCACGGCCGCGAACCCGCAGCAGGACCATGACAGCGCGCTGCTCGGCAAGATCGTGCTGCGCCCCACCGCAGGCCAGAAGCACACTTTCACGCTGGAACATGTGGAGAAAAGCTCCGACGTCGATTTGCTCTCCAGCCGTGCGCCCCTGCCCCTGCGTGGTACGCCCAGCCAGATCGCGGGCGCGATCGTCGATGAATACGCCAGCCGCGACATGGAGCGCGACCGTTTCACTTGGGACGCACGCTTTGACCTGAACGCTCCCTGGGCCGATCACGTCAAGACCGTGATCGCCGCGCAGCGTGCCAAGTCGCGCCAGGTGGGCACCAGCGTGCGCAATACGCTGCCGCTGCGCGTGCGCGACAACCGCTACGGCGAACGCACCTGGCAGGCCGGGCTGCAGGCCGACAAGCTGCTCAAGAGCGGCGACTGGGCACACCGCCTGACCTACGGCTACGACTACGTGCGCAGCAGCATCGACAACCTGTATACGGGGCTGGCACCGCTGCCACCGGAAGTCTTCCCGCTCAAACGCTTTCCCGACACGCGCGAAACCACGCATGCGCTGTACCTGCAGGACGAATCGGTACTGGGCGACTGGAGCCTGACGCCCGGCCTGCGCCTGGACCACTTTGCACTCGACGTAACCAGCCAGGCGGGCTTTTACCCACCAGCGTCCGAGCCAGGCAAGTCGCTCAGCGGATCGGCCCTGTCGCCCAAATTCGGCCTGCTCTACCGCGCCACACCAGCCTGGACGCTGTACGGCCAGTACGCGGCGGGCTTTCGCGCGCCCGATGCCGGTCAGGTCAATGGCTACTACGAAAACATGGCCGAAGCCGTCGTGTTGATTCCGAATGCCGACTTGAAGCCCGAGCGCAGCCACGGTCTGGAGCTGGGCGCGCGCGCGCGCTTTGATGCCCTGCGCGTGGACTTTGCGGCGTTCTCCACCAACTACCAGAACCTCATCGTTGACCGCGTGCTGATGGGCGGCACCGGCACTGCCGCCGACCCGCGCGTGTTCCAGACCATCAATACCGACCGCGCGCGCATCCACGGCTTTGAAGTCAAGGGCGCAATGGACTGGGGACGCATGGACTGGGCGGGCGGCGCGCGCTTCTCGACGCCCTTCAGCTACGGCCAGGCGCGTGGCAGCAACCGCGACACCGGCGCGCCGCTGAACTCGGTGGAGCCAGCCCAGCTTGCCCTCGGTTTGCAACTCGACACGGCACCCTGGACGCTGCGTTTCGACGTGCGCCACCACGCCGCCAAGAACGCCTCGGACATCGACAGTTCCGCTTCTGTCAAAGCGCCGGCGAGGCAGTTCACGATTCCCGCAGCCACCACGCTCGACGTCGCCCTGCAGTGGCGTCTGCGCAAGGACATGCGCCTGAACCTCGCCGTGCGCAATCTGACCAACCGCAAGTACTGGCTGTGGTCCGACGTGCAGGGGCTGGCCGCCAATGCGACGACCAACGACGCCTACACGCAGCCGGGCCGAAGCGGATTCGTGTCGCTGGTGGTGGACTTCTAAATCCACAATTACAAGCAAAAATGGCTGCTAGCGCTTATTGGGTAAGCGTTTGAAGCTATCAAAAGATGAGTTACTTAGCCTAAGCGCCGACGTGGCACTCGCGACGCGGCGGCTCAAGCGTATGTTAAAGGCCGCAATTGCCCGGACTGAAGTTGTCGCAGGCAGCAAGACTTGATGAAAGACATGCACGACGCTCAGTCCGGTACGTACAGTCGGTTCAACAGCACTGTTCATTGACCCCATCGCGAACCCCATCCATGACCGACAGCACACTCGATTCCGGCGCTCCGCTGCACGACAGCGCGCACTATTTACATGCGGTCACGGAACTGGCCGAAACCCGGCCCATGGTGGCGCAGGCTGCCATCTACAGCGAAAGCGGCATCAAACTGGTGGCCGAGGGCATGCGCATCGACCGCAAGGTGTACGAGCGGCTGGTACAGCACACGTTGCGCGAGCCCGTAGATACCCATTTGTGGGTGGAAGGCGCACTGACCACCGCATCGCTGAGCGCTGCGGCACGCGAGATGCTTGCAAGCTCCGTCCTGCCATACAAGCTTGCGCAAACCCTGCGCTCGCCGGAAAGCCTTCTTGCCCCGCTGGCATCCATGCCGCTGCCTTCCTCGGTCGCTTTCAAGCTCACGTTGATGCGGGAGCAGCGCCCCGCCTTGTGGAAGCACAGCGTGGAAATGATGTTGATCAGCATGTATCTGGCGCTTCGCTCGGACACCAGCGCGCGCGATTGCGTCGCACTCTGCGCGGCAGCGCTGATGCACGACGCCGGCATGCTGCATCTGGATCCCGCCTGGGCAGATCCTCAACACAAGCCGGTAGGCACCGACCGCAAGCACTTGGTCGTGCACCCCATCACTTCCATGCTGATGGTGCGCCAGGCCCAGGTGTACCCACGTTCGGTGGAAGTTGCCATCCTGGAGCACCACGAAAGAATGGACGGTTCGGGCTACCCGCGCGGCATTCCCGGTGCGCAGATTTCGCCCTTGGGGCGCGTGCTGCTGCTGGCTGAGGTGGCGGCTGCCATTTATGAAAAGTACGACGAAATGCCGGCGCTGCAACTGGCGTTGGTGCTGCGCTTGAACCACAGGAAGTTTCCTGCCGGCCTGAGCTCGCATTTGCTTCCCTTGCTCGACGAAGAACGCGCACGCGACTCGGCCCTCATGCCCATTGGTGCGAATGCGGCTCGCCAACTCGAAACCCTGGCGGACGCGTTTTCGGAATGGGACCGGCTGAAGGCGTCCTTGGCGCACCCCGAGCAACTGACCAGCGCAAAACAGGCGCTGGCTCAGCCCTTGGCCTTTATTGAAATGCGGCTTGGCGCCTTGCACAAAGTGCTGCTGGAGTCGGGTACCCACCCCACGCAACAAATCGCCTTGATCTCCCAGCTCGACGGCGATGCCGCAGGGATGGCGGAAGTCGCCTTTGTGGGAAAGGAAGCGCTTTGGCAACTGCAAACCATTGTCAATGCCTGCCAGCGGCGTTGGCCCGCCGCCTACGCCACAAGCCCTCCCGAGGACCATGCTGCGCATGCCTGGTGCCAGTGGGTCTTGAGTCGCCTCTGAGCCAGCAGAGCCCGAATCATTCCCCCACGTGGCACTCGCGCCGCAGCAGCGCCAGCGCGTCTCCAAGACCATAGTCGTGGTCATCCTGCAGCGTGCCACGCGCCTCGCCGACAAAGCTGCGCCACAGCGCCAGGTAGTCGGCTCGGTGCACTTCGGGGGCGTGCTCGGCGATGAAGGCTTCGGCCAGCGCGGGCTCCCAGCCCTTGGTGCGGAGCTTTCGCACCAAGGCCTTGGCGGCCTTTTCGGGCAGCAGGGTTTTCTTCGGCACGCCGACGGCCAAACACAGGAACAGCGTGAGCAGCGCGGCCTCATCGTTCTCGCCTTGCGTGGCGCGTTGCCAGGTCTTGCTGGCGGCCGCCGGCGGCGCCTCGTCCTCGCCCAGCGGCTCCGCAGCGCGCAGGTATTCGTCCACCTCGCCCAGCGGGTCTTCGAGCAGGAAGTAGCGGTTGCGCAGCGCGCTCATGGGGCGCAGCAGCGTGCCCAAGGGGCGGGCTGGGTCGAGCAGCTTGCCCAGATCGGCCAGCACCACCGATTTTTGCGCGTCCACCACCGCATGCAATTCCGATGGCAAACCTTTGGGTGATGGCAGGGCCGCCGCACTGCCAAGCGCCTTCCCGGCCGCACGGCGGGTGGTCAGCAATTTTCGGAACACTGCGACGCTGGGCCATTCGGCACCGCGGTAGCCCAGGGCCTGCAGTACCAGCGCCGTGCGAATCACGCCTTCGGCATCGCCCTCTTCCAGAACGTCGTCGTCCAGCGCATAGCGCTCGGCCAGCCACAGCGCCGTCTGCACGGCCTCGCCAATGCGGCTGCGCCGCTCCAGTTCTTCGCGGTACTGGGCATAGCTGCGCAGCGACCACAGCGCCAGCAGCGAGACCTGCGCTTCGTCGTGGCCCTGCATGCCAAAGTGGCTGCTCTCGGGCAAGGCGATCAACTGGCGCAGCAAATCCGTGCCGGCCTTGGAGCGTGACAGCAGCGAATGGTCCGCCAGCAGGCGCGCCGACTGGGCTAGGTCACCGCCGGTGGCGTCCTGCAGGTGCAGGCTGATGAAGTTGACCATGCGCTCGCGTGCGCGTTCCAGCTCGGGGCGCAGGAATTCGCTGCCAAAGTAGCGCGCGATCTGCACCATGCCCTTTGGCGCCTCGGTGTGCATGGCGGCCAGGCGCTCGGCGCCCACAATGCCGTGCTGCACACCATAGACCAGCGCTTTTTCAAAGAGCGGCCGCGCATCGTGCAGCGCCAGTGCCTGCGCCGGCGCGCCCGCCTTGCTGCTGCCGGGCATCAGATGGCCGATTCTTCGTCGGAGGCACGCGCTGCCGGTGTCGCCTTGCCGCGATCGGTTGCGCTGGTCTCGAACTTGCCGTCGTCCTCTTCTTCGAGCGCCTCGTCGCCCTCACCCAGGTCGTGGGCGCGGGCCTTGGCGCGCAGCACCAAGAGCATTTCGATGAACAGGTCGCGGCATTCGTAGCGCAGCAGCCAGGCCATCTGCATCCAGTCCTGGTCGGCCACTTCGTCAAGCTCGACGCGTGGGCGCACATAACCCGAGGCCAGCAGCTCGTCGTCGCTCAGCATCAGGCCGTAGTCTTCGGTGGCGTCAAAGCTGCCGGTGCGGGCAAAGGATTCGACGCGGCTCCACTTCTCGGTGAAGTAGTTGGCGAGTGCCTCGGCGCCGCCGTCCAAGTCGCCAATGGCGTTCAAAAATTCCAGTGGGTCGGCGCCGTCGCGGAACACCACGGCATTGACCATGTTGCGCAGATGCTGGTGCGTGAGGTCTTTGTACTGTTTCTCCAGCACCATGGCACGGGCGAACTGCTCGGGTGTGACCAGCAGGTTCACCACCGAGGCCTTGGAGCTGTCGTACTCGCGCATCACGGCCAGCACATCCTTGGGAGCGAGCTGGTCGAGCACGACCATCAAGGCGCGGTCGCCTTCTTCGTCGGCCAGCTCGGCCAGCGCGCCTTCCGCGCCGACGATATCGCCCGCGGCGATCAGGCTGGTGGTTTTTTCTATCAGTGCAAGATGGTTCATGGGTGTGGTCAGTCCTTGCGCTCGAAGCCTTGCTCGGCCAGCCAGTCGGCGCCGGCCTCGTCGAGCGAACGCTCGTCCCGCGGGCCGTGCGCGTCGTCGGTGCTCAGGCCATCGTCGTCATCGTCGCGATCCCGGGCGCTGTCATCGCCCTCATCGGCGTCCTTCGGTGCTGCATCGGCCGAGGCAAAACCGTGCGCGTGCAGAAATTCCAGGCAGGCGGCCACCGTCATGAAGGCCGGACCGCCGGGTTCGGCCAGCACCTTGCGCGCCACCGGCTCGGCCCAGGGTTCGAGTGCGACGGCGCCAGCCAGTTCCGGCCACGCGGGCAGCGCCTCGGGCTGCAGCGTCAACAAGCGCTGCATGGCGGCCGGTTTGGCAAAGCGAAAGCCGCGGTGGAAGACCACGGCCACCATTTCGGGGCTGTAGCTCAGCATTTGCACCAGAAAGCCGATTTCGCTGCGCTTGGCGGCCAGGCGTTTCTTGAGCACATCCTTGCCCTCGGAATCCGAGGTCAGGTCGTCCAGCTCGGCTTCGTAGGCCGAGCGCAGGTCGGAAAAGTAGCGCGAGAGCTTCATGGCAACTCCATTCGTTTCACGTAGGCCTGCCAGATTGCGCTGGCGGTTTCCAGCGGATCGTCGAGCAGGTTGCGGCGGCGGTTGTCGTCGTACTGCTGGCGCCGCTCGGCGTCGGACAGCACATCGTAGGCCTGTTGCACTGCACCAAAGCGCGCAGCGGCGTCGCTCGCCGCGTTGCGGTCAGGGTGGTAGAAGGACGCCTTCTGGCGAAACGCTTTTTTGATGTCGGCCAGAGTGGCCGTGGCCGGCAGGCCCAGGGCGCTGTAGTGGTCTTCGCTCATTCAGTGCAGGCGCTCATCCCAGCGCCGCGTACACGTTCTGCACGTCGTCGTTGGCGTCGATGGCGGCCAGAAAGGCTTCGACCTCCTCCAGCGCTTCGGCGCTCAGGCTGGCCGGGTCCACCGGGTTCTTGGGCCGGTAACCCAGTTTGACGGAGAGCACCGTAAAGCCATGCTCGGGCAGCGCGCGGCTCACGGCGTCGAGGTCGGTGGGCTCGGTCCAGAACAGGGTTTGGCCCTCTTCTTCGCCGGGCTCCAGGTCCTGCGCGCCGGCTTCAATGGCGGCCATTTCGGCATCGGCGCCCGCGCTTGCGGGTTCGGCCTCGATCATGCCGACATGGTCGAAATCCCAGGCGACCGAGCCCGAGGTGCCCAGCTGCCCCTTGCGAAACAGCACGCGCATTTCGGGCGCGGTGCGTTTGACGTTGTCGGTCAGGCATTCGACCATCACCGCCACTTGGTGCGGCGCGAAGCCTTCATACACCACATGCTCGAAACTGGCGGCGTCGCCACCGATGCCGGCGCCCTTCTTGATGGCACGCTCCAGCGTGTCTTTGGGCATGGAGACCTTGCGGGCCTGCTCCAACACCAGCCGCAGCTTGGAGTTGCCAGCCGGGTCGGCGCCGCCGCGTGCGGCGACCATGATTTCCTTGGCCAGCTTGCCAAACAGCTTTCCTCGGGCATCAGCGGCCTGCGCCTTGCCCTTTGCTTTCCATTGCGCACCCATGCGAGTTCCTTGATGGTGCCCGCTGGTGCAGTGCTTCATGCTGGATGGCACAAATAAAAAGGATGGATTTTTGGTCCTGGCGAGGCGCAAACCGCAGCGATACCCGTAGGTATCGCGAGGATTTGCAACGCGGCCAGGGCCGAAAAGACGCCTTTTTATGTGCCCTATAGCGTGAAACACTGCACCACCCCCCCAACGGCTGAGGGAAAGTCCGGGCGAAAGAGGGCAAGGTTACCACCGCCGCCGCACGCACAATGGCGGCTTTTCCGCTTCGGTTCCCCCATGCTCAACACCCTCTGGCTGGGTTTTTTCGTCACCTCCGCCATCGCCGCGCTGGTGCAGTGGCTGGCCGGCGGCAACGCGCAGGTATTTGCCGCCATGGTCGAGGCGCTGTTTGCCATGGCCAAGCTTTCGGTCGAAGTGATGCTGCTGCTGTTTGGCACGCTCACGCTGTGGCTGGGTTTTTTGCGCATTGCCGAGCGCGCCGGCCTGGTCGAAACCCTGGCGCGCTGGCTCTCGCCACTGTTTGCCCAGCTGATGCCGGGCGTGCCGCGCGGCCACCCGGCTTTGGGGCTGATGACGCTGAACTTTGCCGCCAACGCGCTCGGCCTGGACAACGCCGCCACGCCCATCGGCCTCAAGGCCATGCATTCGCTGCAAAGCCTGAACCCCGAGCCCGAGACCGCTACCAACGCGCAAATCCTGTTCCTGGTGCTCAACGCCTCGTCGCTCACGCTGCTGCCGGTTTCCATCTTCATGTACCGGCTGCAGCAAGGCGCGCCGGACCCGACGCTGGTGTTCGTGCCGATTCTGCTGGCAACCTCGGCCTCTACCTTGGTTGGGCTGCTGAGCGTGGCCGTAGTGCAGCGCCTGCCCATCTGGAGCCCGGTGGTGCTCGCCTACCTGCTGCCGCTGGCGCTGGGCATCGCCGCGCTGGTGGCCTTCCTTTCCACGCTGGGCGCCACCGCGCTGGCACACCTCTCGTCGCTCGCGGGCAACCTGACGCTGTTTGGCCTGGTCCTGCTCTTCGTGCTGCTCGGCGCCTGGCGGCGCGTGCCGGTGTACGAGGCGTTTGTCGAGGGCGCGCGCGACGGCTTCGACGTGGCGCGCAACCTGCTGCCCTATCTGGTGGCCATGCTCTGCGCCGTGGGCGTGCTGCGCGCATCTGGCGCACTGGGCTATGTGCTGGATGGCATCCGCTGGCTGGTCGAAGGCGCAGGCTGGGACACGCGCTTTGTCGATGCACTGCCGACCGCCCTGGTCAAACCGTTCTCAGGCAGCGCCGCGCGCGCCATGCTGATCGAAACCATGCAGGCCAAGGGTGTGGACAGCTTCCCTGCGCTGGTGGCCGCCACGGTGCAGGGCAGCACGGAAACCACCTTCTATGTGTTGGCGGTGTACTTTGGGGCGGTGGGCATTCAGCGGGTACGGCACGCGGTGCCGTGTGCGCTGCTGGCAGAGCTGGCGGGGGTGCTGGCGGCGATTGGGGTTTGTTATTGGTTTTTTGGGTGAGATTTTAATCCAAATTGGCCTCTAGCGCTTATCCCATAAGCGCTGGCAGCTATGAATTTTGAAGACTAGCGTACCGGTATCTGAACAGGCTGCCGCCGCATGCAATCATGTAAGACAATGTCACTGAATTGAGCTTGACTTCCTCTGTCGGGCAGTTATGAGAGGTATGGTGGAATGGCTACCGCGAACAAAAAGATCAAGCTGCAATCTCTTGAGTTCACAGCTTCGCCTTTCAGGAAGTTGCGGCAACTCAAGATCGACTTCGCCGACCGGCTGACGGTGATCGCTGGTCATAACGGCATTGGAAAATCGACGATCCTGGGTTTAGTCGCAAACACTTTCGGATTGACTGCTTCAAGCGACCCGAGGCGCTACGACGGGGACCCATTCTCCGCAAACATTGAGCGCATCGTGTACTTAGCATTGGATGAGGTAGGTTTGGCTCAGGAAAATCCGTCTGATGCACCTGTTGTCACTGCGGAGGTCTTTGGAACCACGATGAGGAAGCGTTGCTCCATGACTCGGCGGAGACAATGGAAACGCGCCCGCGTGGTTCCTCGCACCATTGAACCCAAGGATGACGATGTAGTCGGGCCCGACGCAAAGATTCCACTGCCGACGATCTACCTAGGTATCAGGCGCTTGGCGCCGATTGGTGAGGCGGGGGAAACGGAAGTGGAAAGTCAGAAATTGAAGATGCACGCTGAAGACAATAAAGTCATGGTCGACTTCGTCAACGGCGTGATACGAGGAGTTACCGTCACCTCAGACATCACGCTTCAAAGCATTAAAGGCTCCCGTAAGAAGAGTGCACAGCCTGGTTATCCAAATCATGAAGCGCTAGCCATTTCGTTGGGACAGGATAGTTTGGCCAGTATTGGCACTGCGCTTGCCTCGTTCAATCGCCTCAAGCGAGAACTGGGCGATGACTACCCGGGCGGCCTGTTGATCATCGATGAGTTGGACGCCGGTTTTCATCCCCACGCAATAGATCGGCTGGTCAGCACCCTCAAGACGCAAGCGCGCCGCTTGGACCTTCAGATCGTCGCGACCACGCATTCACCTCGCCTGATTGAATCTGTTCATCCTGACGGCAAGGGCAATCTGCGTGCGCCGGACAAGGTGGTCTACCTCCTCGACACAGCCCGACCTCGGCTGGCTGAAGATCAGTCACTCGCCGCCGTGCTGAGTGACATGGCTCTCAGCAGTGATGACGACGATGCACCAGCGACGAAGCCGTCAGTCTGTGCCTATTTCGAAGACCAGGAAGCGATGCAGTTTTTCGAGGCGTTGTTCCCACCCGCCAAACGGGCAGGTTTGGGGCGTCGTCTCGGCGTTCAGATCAAACTCATTTCACTTGGCGTTTCTGGATCGCATCTAGTAGCTCTCCCCTCCAAGGATCGGATTTTCAAAGAACGCGTGCTGGTGGTCGACGCGGATACGACGATCCCAAAGGCCGCAGCTCATCTAGGCAACACGGTTAAGCTGCCATGTGCTGCGGGCGCTCGTGGGACTGATCGTTCACCAGAAAACACCGTTCGACTCTTTCTGCACGGTGTCGCAGCAGCGCAGGATGGGCCGCTGCAAGCTGCGCTTCGACAGTTCAGCGTAACCAATCCAAGCACCGACAGGCTTCTCGAAACCTTCTTCGGCGACGGCTCGGGCGAGAGTTCTGAAAGGACAAGTACGAAGGCGTGGTGGATCGCGAAATGGCCGAAGCTTCACAAGTGGAACGTGATTAGCGCTTGGGCGAGCCTTCACAAAACCGAAGTCGAGCGTTTTCGAGCAGAGTTGGAAGCGGCGTGCACCGCTACCGCGACGCGTGTCAAGCTGACGATGGCTGGCCAGGCTCGGCGTTGATCGGTAAAGTGCGTACAGATGTATTCCAATAAGCTCTACACGCCGCTTCGCTACCCAGGCGGGAAGGCACGGTTCGCTCCACTCATCGTTGAAGCGATCCACTCGAACTTGCTCACGGGCGGGCACTACCTTGAACCTTATGCCGGTGGCGCTGGCGTGGCGCTGACTCTCCTTCTCGATGGTCACGTCTCGCATGTGCACATCAACGACGCCGATCCGGCTGTCGCAGTGTTTTGGCGGACCGCCACGACCCAAGCGACTGGCCTGATCGACAAGGTAGCTAACGAGCCGGTCACAATTGAAGCTTGGCATCACTGGCGCGCGGTAATGTTGGGGCAGATAGAAGCGACTGAGTTAGACCGTGGCTTTGCGACCCTGTTTGTGAACCGAACGAACCGCTCCGGGATTCTCATGGGCGGCGTGATTGGCGGCAAAGCGCAGTCAGGCACCTACAAGCTCGATGCTCGCTTCATGCGAGACCAGATCTGCGCTCGCCTGGCTCGGATCGGAGAGCACTCGTCTGCTATCCACGTGTACGAGGAAGACGCCCTCGCGCTCCTGACCCGGTGCCATCAGTTTCTCCCGAAGAAATCCCTCGTTTACCTTGACCCGCCGTATTATGTGAAGGGCTCGGGTCTGTATCGAAATTTCTACAAGCACGTAGACCACGTGCGAATCGCGAAGCTATTGAGCAGCCGGAAATTTCGGCGGCCGTGGATCGTGTCCTACGACAACGTCGATGAAATTCGTCTGATGTACGAATACGCTCGATCGTTCACCTACGGTCTGAATTACACGGCGCAGCGTCGGTACATCGGCGCCGAAGTAATGTTCTTCGGTGATCGACTAAAGCCGCCGATGGAGATGATCGAGCAACTCGCGGCATAACCTGACCATCCTTATGCGACGAGCGATAAGGTTCGTCACCGCCGCAGGTAGTCGCGAATGTCGGCCGCTGATAGCTGCGGTGCCTCATGGCCGCCGAGAGAAAATTAAGTAACTAGTCCGAAGCGCTCAAATGATCTGCTGTGACGATTGACTACCCTTGGTCGACAGCAAACGCTCATCCTTCGGCGGTATCGCACTGTCGCAAGCATGAGCTGGAATGATCCCTCGCTGCGCCCAGCGTTTCGAGGCTGGCGTCTGAGCACAAGCGCTGCGTCAAGATCCGGCAACCTCACTGCGCCCCCAATGGCTGCGCTTCCCTGAACCCTGTCCGACCGCCTGCGCCACGCTCATCCCGACGCCAGGGCCGAGCGCAGCGATGGCCCGAAAGGCTGCCCGGCTCCCCTTCCCCTCTGTCCGTGCCGAGGAGCACAGCTTCAGGCGGATCAGGGCCGCGCGCTGTTTGAGCGAAACGCAGTGAAGCGAGTTTGCGCGGACCCCGCCTGAAGCGAGCACCGCAGGTTGCCCCGAAGGGGTCACGGACAGCGGGGTCGCCTTCTCTTTGGTGTCTTTCTCTTGGCGACGCAAGAGAAAGATACTGCGCCGCCGGGCGCACATCCCGGCATGCGGCCTTGGCAAAGGCAAGCTGCCATTAAAACGATGATGAACCCGGTGAATCCATCGGCCGCTGCGCCACGCCTCCGGCGCTTGCGAACTCCAGCGTTGGGCAAACATCAGGCAAGAGGTTGATTGAACGTATCTCATAGGATACAGACAGGCTTGCCCGTGGCAATCCCGGCCAGCATCGCCATCTGACGGAGGGTGTCTCCGAGCTGAAGATGGATGCAGGGCCTGGGTACCGGGTTTACTACACCGAAAGGAATGGCGAACTCATCGTCCTTCTTGTTGGTGGAGACAAATCCAGTCAGCAAGAAGACATCAGGGCCGCTATTGCACTGGCCCGAAACCTTTAGGAGCTGGACTGCGCCCCCAATGCCTGCGCCAGTGCCTGCGCGAATGCCTGCACCAATGCCTGGACCAATGCCTGAAAAACATAACAAAATGACCGCTAGCGCATACCCATAAATCTTTTAAAGCTATCAAATAAATAGTATTTAGGTGCGCTCAGGCGTGCTTCTTTACCCAGGCCATGTAGGCGTCCAGCCAGGTCTGCACAAATTTCCGGCTGGTCTCGCCGATCTCGCCGTCGGCGCCAAACAGACCTTCTTTGGCCTGAATGAAGGCCTCGGGCTGGCCCAGCGTGGGCATGTCCAGGTAGGCCAGGATGTTGCGCAGGTGCTGCTGAGCCAGCGCGGTCCCGATGGCACCACCGGACACGCCGATGACGCCGGCGGGCTTGCCTGCCCAGGCACTCGTGCCGTAGGGGCGCGAGGCATGGTCTATGGCGTTCTTGAGCACGCCCGGCACCGAGCGGTTGTATTCGGGGGTCACGAAGATCACCCCCTGCGCGGCGGCAATTTCCGACTTCAGGCGGCGCACCGGCTCTGCCTGCTGGGCGTCGTCGTCCTGGTTGTAGAGCGGGAGATCGTCAATGCGGGGCATGGTGAACTTGCAGCCGGCTGGCGCCATGCGGGCCAGCGCCTGGGCCAGGCGGCGGTTGAAGGACTCTTTGCGCAGGCTGCCGACGAGCACGGCAATGGTGATGTCACTCATGGAAATTCTCCTTGCTGAGGGCGGCCGCCAATGGCCACCGGTGCGCAGCATGATAGGCCGCGCGCCGGTCTGGCGCCGACCCATCGAGAATGAAAACGCTATTAAATGAATAGCTTACAATGCTTACCCAATAAGCGCTATAGCCATTTTTTATTCAAATTTTTCCCCAATGGGTCTGCCCACTGCGCGGCGCGGTCCTACACCCGCAGTGCCACGTTGTTGAGCTTGTCCAGCCGCTCGGGCCAGCGGCCCGTCTGCGCCGACTGGAGCAGGATGCGCGTCCAGGCCACCCAGGCGTCCCAGGCCACGCGCTTGTCCCAGGCGTTGCCCCAGGCGCTGAACTGCTGCAGCGCGCTGGCGGCCGCCTGCTCTGCATCGGCGTTCCTGCCGGCCGAAAGGTAGAGCTGCGCCAGCACCATTTGCGGCTCGCCCACAAACGGGTTGTGGCGCACCGCCTGCTCCAGCACCGCGGTCGCTACGTCCAGGTCGACCAGCGGCTGATCCTGCTGAATGACCGACCAGTACAACGCGGTGGCGGCCGCCTCGTCGGCAGCGCTCAGCGCCTGCCGGCAGTGGTCGAACACCGGCGGCGTCGGCAGCAGGCCGCTGAGCGCCGGATGCGCCAGCGCGCGCCCCAGCAGCGAGATCTGGTGCAGCATGCGCCCGCTGGGCCGCATCGGGCCGGGCCAGAGCGACGCGGCCCAGTGCACGTTCTGCGGGCGGTGCTCCACCTTGGGAAAGCGCGAATAGATGTCGTCCTGCCAGCTGAACCACTGCTCGATGGTGTCGGCCATGCTGACCACGATGAAGGCTGCCACCTGATGGGCGGTGAGCCGGTGCTCGCCCGAGGCGTCCTGGAGCAACACGCTGCCGTCGGCGGCGATCGCGCACTCCAGCACGCGCTGGACAAACTGCGCGCGCGGGCGCTGGCAGAACAGAAACACCAGCTCTTCCGCCTCTGCTCCCACCAACCCGCGCAGGCGCGCGCGCTCGCTGGCCGGATCGAACTTCACCAGATCGACAAAGGCGTTGCCGTACACGCTGTGCAGCAATCCCAGGAGCCGCACCTCGCGCGGTTGCTGCCACAAGGCCAGCGAACGCGCCACGCCCACCAGGTGGTGGCGGAAGGTGCCGGCCTTGTGCCAGTCCTGGCCCACACCGCGTGCCAGCACGGTGGGCAGCACGGGCGCCAGATCGGCATCGCCCGCCAGCCAGTCCTCGTCGAGCAAGGTCTGGGCGCGGGCAAACAGGTCGGAATCCAAAGTCTGAAACAGGGGGTTCATGGCAAAGCATTGGCGGCAAGGAACAAGGCGCCAGTATGGCCGGCCATCCACCGCACCGCCACTGCGGCAGTGGCGGTGCGCTAGGGTGCGCACCAATGCGGGCTTGCCAAGCTGACGCTACAGTCGCTCGTTCGTGGTGGCGCCGATGCGGCGCTGCCTTCTCGAACGAAAAATCCGGAGACACCGATGAAGCACCTCATTTCCGCCCTGCCCCTGCCGCGCCGCACCCTCGTGCTCGGCGCCCTGGCCAGCGCCACGCTGCCGTTCTCGCGCCTGGCGCTGGCGCAGCAAAAGTTCATCAACGTGCTGACCGGCGGCCAGAGCGGCGTGTATTACCCCATGGGCGTGGCGCTGTCGCAGATTTACGGCAAGGCCATGCCAGACGCCAAGGTCACGGTGCAAGCCACCAAGGCCTCGGCAGAAAATCTCAATCTGCTGCAGGCAGGGCGCGGTGAAATCGCCTTCACGCTGGCCGATTCGCTGTCTGACGCCTGGAGGGGCGACAAGGACGCCGGCTTTGCCGCCCCGCTGACCAAGCTGCGCGCCATCGCCGGCATCTATTCCAACTACATCCAGATCGTGGCCAGCGGCGACTCGGGCATCAAGACCATGGCCGACCTGAAGGGCAAGCGCATCTCTGTGGGCGCGCCCAAGTCGGGCACTGAACTGAACGCGCGCGCCATCCTCAAGGCGGCCGGCCTGGCCTACAGCGACTTCGCCAAGGTGGAATACCTGCCCTTTGGCGAGTCCGTCGAGCTCATGAAAAATCGCCAGCTGGATGTAACGCTGCAATCGGCTGGGTTGGGCGTATCGTCCATTCGCGACCTTGCCACGAGCGTCAAGATCGTGGTCGTGCCAGTGCCCGCCGAGGTGGTTGCCAAAGTCGGCGATGCTGCCTACCAGCCCGCCGTGATACCGGCCAACACCTATGACGGCCAGACCGCCGACGTGGCCACGGTAGCGATCCGCAACTTCCTGGTCAGCCACACGGGCGTCTCGAGCGACGACGCGTACATCCTCACCAAAAGTCTGTTCGAAAACCTGCCCACCATGGTGGCTGCACACAACGCCGCCAAGGCCATCCAGCGCGACACTGCAATGCAAGGCACCACCGTGCCCTTCCACCCTGGCGCCGAGAAGTACTACCGCGAAGCAGGCGTGCTGAAATGAGCGCTCCCACGGACGCCCTGGCAGCGCAAGCCGCCCACAACGCCCAACTGCAGACACCCGACGAGGGCTCCCCTGCCTTCGTCGGCGCCTTGTTCTGGGTGGCCGTGGTTTTTTCTGTTTTCCAGATCGTTACCGCCGCGTTCAGCCCACTGTCGAGCACCGTGGTGCGGGCGGTGCACGTGGGTTTTCTGCTGCTGGTGACCTATGTGCTCTACCCGCCCGCGCGCCAGCAGTGGCTGGGCTGGTGCATCGGCGCCGTGGCCTTTGCCACCGGCCTGTACCACTGGGTGTTCGAGGCTGAGCTGGTGCAGCGCGCCGGCGAGCTGACCAGCGCCGACATGGCCGTCGGCGTGCTGGTGATTGCCCTCGTCTTCGAGGCTGCGCGCCGCATCATGGGCATTGCGCTGCCGCTGGTGTGCGCCACCTTCCTGCTCTATGGGCTGTTTGGCCAATACCTGCCGGGCGGGCTGGCGCACCGGGGCTACGGGCTCGACCAGATCGTCGGCCAGCTCGGGTTTGGCACCGAGGGCATCTACGGCACGCCGACCTATGTGTCGTCGTCGTACATCTTTTTGTTCATCCTGTTTGGCGCCTTTCTGGAGCAGGCCGGGATGATCACCCTGTTCACCGACTTTGCCCTGGGCCTGTTTGGCCACACCAAGGGCGGGCCGGCCAAGGTGGCTGTCGTGTCTTCGGGGCTGATGGGCACCATCAACGGATCGGGCGTAGCCAACGTGGTCACCACCGGGCAGTTCACCATTCCGCTGATGAAACGCTTTGGCTACAAGGCCGAGTTCGCTGGCGGCGTCGAGGCCACGGCCAGCATGGGCGGGCAGATCATGCCGCCGGTGATGGGGGCGGTGGCCTTCATCATGGCCGAGACCATCGACGTGCCCTATGTCGAAATTTGCAAGGCCGCTGCCATTCCGGCGCTGCTGTATTTCTTCACGGCATTTGTGATGGTGCACCTGGAGGCGGGCCGGCGCGGGCTGCTCGGCATGCCCAAAGATCAGTGCCCCAACCCCTGGACCGCCATCCGCCTGCGCTGGTACCTCATCCTGCCGCTGGCGGTGCTGGTGTGGCTGCTGTTCTCGGGCTACACGCCGCTGTTCTCGGGCATGGTGGGGCTGGCGCTCACGGTGGTGCTGATCTTTGGCGCCGCCATGGCGCAGCGCTTTGGCACGCGCGTGCTGCAAATCATCTTCTGGGTGCTGATCGGTCTGGCCGCCTCGTCGTTTTTCAAATACGGAGTCAGCGCCATCATCGCGCTGGCGCTGGGCATGGCTCTGGTGCTGTGGTTCCTCCAAGGCGGCAAAACCACTCTGAAGACGGCCCTGAACGCGCTGGCCGAAGGTGCCAAGCACGCCCTGCCTGTAGGTGTGGCGTGCGCACTGGTCGGCGTCATCATTGGCGTGCTGACGCTGACCGGCGCGGCCACACTGTTTGCCGGATACATCATCCAGTTGGGCCAAAGCAGCCTGCTCCTGAGCCTGGTGCTGACCATGCTGGTGTGCCTGGTGCTGGGCATGGGCATTCCGACCATTCCCAACTACATCATCACCAGTTCCCTGGCCGCGCCCGCGCTGCTCGAACTGGGCGTGCCGCTGATCGTCTCGCACATGTTCGTCTTCTACTTCGGCATCATGGCCGACCTCACGCCGCCGGTGGCGCTGGCGGCGTTTGCGGCCGCGCCAATTGCGCGCGCCTCGCCCATGAAGATCGGTTTTGAGGCCATGCGCATCGCCATCGCCGGCTTCGTCATCCCATACATGGCGGTGTATGCGCCGGCGCTGATGCTGCAGGGAGACGGGGGCTGGGGCGCCACGTTGTACATCGTGTTCAAGGCCATCATCGCCATCTTGCTATGGGGCGGGGCGGCCACTGGCTACTGGATCCAGCCCCTCGCTTGGTGGGAGCGCGTGTGGGCTCTGGTTGCCGCAGGGTTTCTGGTTGCAGCACTGCCGGCCACCGACGAGATCGGTCTGGGCATGGCCCTGCTGCTGGCGGCCTGGCACGCGCTGCGCGTGCGCCAGGCGAACCGGGAACAGCAGGCAACCGCCTGAGGCAGAGCGTTGCTTGCAGCCCTCTGCCTGGCGGCAGGCGCACTCACGGTGAGCCTGCCGGCCACGCATTTCACCCTGCGCTGGCAGCATTCCATCGAGAAAATCTGGTGGGAAGAAGACTACGCGCTGGCCGGGCCCTGGCTGGTCATCACCGGCGCGCGCATTCGCGGTTCGGGCGCGGGCATGGATCCGCCGGATGGCGCCTGGCTGGACCACGGCGTGTGGCATTACCGCCTGGCCGACCCCTGGCGCCGCGAAGCGGTGCTGGCGCGCTCGCCCTATGTGCGTGACTACGATCTGTGCCTGGACGAAAAATGCATCCCCCTCTCCCACTGGATTGCCGTCTCTTCCGGTACCACCACGCTGCGCGCCTGCGGCGCGCACGATGCCCACCCCTGAGAGCCTGCTCAAAGCTTCTTCATGGTCCAAGGCGAACCCCCAATACCCTCATGAGTATCTCCACCCACTACACGGTCGAACAAGAACAGGCCTGGAACAGCCGCCAACTCGAGGTCTCCGTGGCCGCACCGCGCTTTCATGTCTGGACGTACGCGACCCCCACCGTCGTGCTGGGCTGCTCGCAGCGGGCACTACACGCAGAAATTGCCTGCAAGCTGCCACAGGGGCTGGCGCTGGTGCAACGCCCCTCGGGCGGCGGCGCGGTGCTGACCGGGCCCTGGCTGGTGGGCGTATCGGTGGTGCTCCCCGTAGTCCACCCCTGGGTGCGCGGCGGCCTGGTGGACAGCTACCGCGAACTCGGCCGGCTGCACGCTGCTGTGCTGGCGGGCCTGGGCATCTCCTCCCGTGCCCTGCCGCCGGCCGAGGTTGCACAGGCCAACGCGGCTCTGGGCGCCAGCGTGGACTGGGCCTGCTACGGGAGCCTGGCCCCCTGGGAGCTGATCGACGCGCGCGGCCGCAAGCTCGTCGGCCTGGCGCAGCGGCGCCAGCGCAACGGCATCCTGCTGGTCGCCGGCACGCTCATCCAGGTGCCCGACTGGCCCTTGCTGTGCACCGCTCTCGGACACCCCGAGGACGCGCCCGCCATGCGGCGGCGCACTGTGGCCTGCGAGGAGCTGACCGAGCGCCCACCCTCGGCGGCCGCACTCGTGGCGGGCCTGGAGCACGCGCTGGCGCTGGCCTTGCCGGACGCCGCCCGCCCGCAGCCGGCATCGGCTCACTTGGCGTAGATGCGGTCAAAGCTGGCGCCATCGGCAAAATGCTCTTTCGACGCCTTGACCCAGCCGCCAAAGGCTTCGTCGATGGAGAACAGGCGCAGCGCCGGAAACTGTTTGGCGTACTTGGCCTGGGCGGCGGGCGACACCGCCGGCCGGTAGAAATGCTTGCCTGCGAGGTCCTGGCCTTCTTCGGAATACAGGTACTTCACGTAGGCCTCGGCTGCGGCCCGCGTGCCCTTCTTGTCCACCACCTTGTCCACCACCGTGACCGCCGGCTCGGCCAGGATGCTGATTGAGGGCAGGACGATTTCCACCTGATCGCCGAACTCCTTCTTCAGCAGGTGCGCCTCGTTTTCCCAGGAAATGAACACATCGCCCTGGGCGCGCTGGGCGAACGTGACGGAGGAGCCGCGCGCGCCCGAGTCAAGCACCGGCACATTGGCAAACAGCTTGCGGATGAAGGCCTCGGCCTGGGCATCGCTGCCATATTTGCGGCGGGCGAATTCCCATGCCGCCAGGTAGTTCCAACGCGCCCCGCCCGAGGTCTTGGGGTTGGGCGTGATCACGTTGACGCCTGGCTTGATCAGGTCGTCCCAATCGCGGATGCCCTTGGGGTTGCCCTGGCGCACCACCAGCACGATGGTCGAGGTGTAGGGAGAAGCGTTGTGCGGCAGGCGCTGCTGCCAGTTTGCGGGGATCAGCTTGCCCACGGTGCGCAGCGCCTCGGTGTCCCAGGCGAGCGCGAGCGTGGCCACGTCGGCCTCCAGCCCATCGATGATGGAGCGCGCCTGCTTGCCCGAGCCCCCGTGCGACTGTTTGAGGGTGAGTTCCTGCCCGGTCTGCGCCTTCCAGTAGCGGGCGAAGGCGCGGTTGAAATCGACGTAGAACTCGCGCGTCGGGTCGTAGGAGACATTCAGCAAGGTGAGACCCTGCGCACGCGCCGGCCCCGACGCTGCGGCAAAGCCGCCGGCAAGGGCCAGGGTCAAAGGAATCTTGATAAAGTGGCGCCGATTTCGCATGGAGAACCTTGAAGTAGTTGAGCGCGGTATCCGTCACCGCTGAACGCATTCTTGAGAACCTCTTTAAAAACTGGAACGAATAAAATTTCATTTTTTAATGCGTATAGATACATAACCAATCGATAAGGACCCTATGGCACGCATGGTTAACTGCATCAAGCTCGGCAAGGAAGCCGAAGGACTTGATTTCCCGCCCTACCCCGGCGAACTCGGCAAACGCCTGTGGCAAAGCGTCAGCAAGGAGGCCTGGGCCGCGTGGCTCAAGCACCAGACCATGCTGGTCAACGAGAACCGGCTGAACCTGGCCGACGCCCGGGCGCGCCAGTACCTGGCGCGCCAGATGGAGCAGCATTTCTTTGGCGGCGGCGCCGATGCCGTACAGGGCTACGTCCCGCCGAGCGCTTGAAGCACCGCTGCGGCACGCACCCCGGCGCCCTGTGAGGCGCCTTTTTCATTGGCGCATCGCATGACCACCCAAGACATCGCCTGGCTGCCCGACGGCACGCCCTACAGCCAGCGCTTTGGCGACCGCTACCAGAGTGAACAGGCGCTGGCCCAGGCACGCGAGGTCTTTCTGCACGGCTGCGGCCTGCCCCTGGCCTGGGCCGGGGCGGCGCAGTGGCGCATCCTGGAAACCGGCTTTGGCTTTGGGCTGAACTTTCTTGCCACCTGGGCCGCCTGGCGCGCAGACCCCGAACGCCCGCGCCTGCTGCATTTCGTCTCACTTGAAGCCTGGCCGGTGTCGGCCGCCGATCTGTTGCGCGCCGCCGCACGCTACCCCGAACTGCTGCCGCTGGCACAGGAACTGCAGGCCCAGTACTGGGGCCTGCTGCCCGGCGTGCACCGCCTGTGGTTCGAGGGCGGCCGGGTGCTGCTGACCTTGTGCATTGGCGACGCGCAGGCGCTGCTGCGCCAGCAGCGCTGGGACGTGGACGCGGTCTACCTTGATGGTTTCAGCCCGCAGTGCAACCCCGAGCTCTGGAACGCGCACACCCTCAAGGCCGTGGCGCGCTGCTGCCACCGGGGCACGCGCCTGGCCACCTGGACCGTGGCGCGCGCCGTGCGCGATGCGCTCGTGCAATGCGGCTTCACGGTCGAGAAGGTGCCGGGCGCACTTCCAAAGCGCGACAAGCTCTGCGCCACCTTCGACCCGGCCTGGGAGCCGCGCGCCCGCCGCACGGCCGAGCCCGCAGCCGCGCCGCCGAAGCCGGCGCGCTGCATCGTGATCGGGGCCGGCCTGGCGGGCGCTGCCAGCGCCGCCAGCCTGGCGCGGCGCGGCTGGAGCGTGCGGGTGCTGGACGCCGCCGACGCCCCCGCGAGCGGCGCCTCGGGCCTGCCGGCCGGCGTGTTCGCGCCGCATCTCTCGCCCGACGACAACCTCTTCTCGCGCGTCTCGCGCAGCGGCGTGCGCGCCATGCTGCAGCAATCAGCGCAGTTGCTGCAGGCCGGGGTGGACTGGAGCCCGAGCGGCGTACTGGAAAGCCGCCCGGCCACGCACCTGGGCCTGCCCGCAGACTGGCACAGCGGCCCCGGAACCGAATGGAGCCAGCGCGCTGCGGCGGACCGCTTGCACCTGGCAGGCCTGGCGCCGCAGGCCACCGCCATCTGGCACGCGCGCGCCGGCTGGGCGCGCCCGGCGCGGCTGGTGGCGGCGCTGCTCGGCGAGCCGGGCATTGCCTGGCAGGCTGGGGCCAACGTGGCGCGCCTGGAATGCGTGCCATCCAGCGCCAGCTCGTTCTGGAGGGCGCTGGACGCCCAAGGCCGCACGCTCGCCGAAGCCGAACTGGTGGTGCTTGCCGCAGGCCCGGCCTGCAACGCGCTGCTGGCGGGCTTGTCGGCGCCACCCTTGCCACTGCAATCGGTGCGCGGCCAGCTCTCCTGGGGGGTGCAAGGCGCCGAGGCGCGCAGCCTGCCCGCTTTTCCCGTCAACGGCCACGGCGCGCTGGTGGCCCAGGTGCCGCTGGCCGGCGGCGGCCACGCCTGGCACGCCGGTTCGACCTTCGAGCGCGATGTGGCGCAGCTGCCGCTCTCGCCCGAGGAGCGCGCCGCCGCCCATGCACGCAACTGGCAGCACCTGGCGGAACTGCTGCCCGGCTCCGCCGCCACCCTGCAAGCGGCGTTTGACCCGGCCGCGTGCGACGCGCCCGGCGCCGTGCAGGCCTGGGCCGGCGTGCGCTGCACGGCGCACGACCGGCTGCCCATCGTCGGCCCGGTGAACGCCGCTGCCTTGCCCGGCCTATGGGTCTGCACCGCCATGGGCGCGCGCGGGCTGACGCGGGCCGTGCTGTGCGGCGAACTGCTGGCGGCGCAGCTCCACGGCGAACCCCTGCCATTGGAGACACGGCTTGCACGCGCGATGTCCAGCGAGCGGTGTCTGCCCGAGACGGCCCAGATCCCATCTCACTGAAATTGATATAAGCTTATTGGAATATGGGAAGCACCAAATAGTCGTTTGGTTTTATATGAACGCCCCCTAGAGTGGCGTCCATGCCCGATTTTGCGTTCATTCTTGCCGGTTTCCTGGTTGGCCTCATCGTCGGCCTGACGGGCGTGGGCGGCGGCTCACTGATGACGCCGGTGCTGATCTTTTTCTTCGGCTTCAAGCCGCACCTGGCCATTGGCACCGACCTGTTGTTTGCCGCCTTCACCAAACTGGGCGGCACGGTGAGCATGGCGCGCCAACATCTGGTTCCCTGGAAGGCTGTGGCTCTGCTGTGCGCCGGCAGCATTCCCGCCGCACTCGGCTCGCTGTGGATGCTGCAGCGCCTGGGGCCCACCAGCGAGCATGTGCAGCACCTCATGACCAGCACCCTGGGCTTTGCCCTGCTGCTGACCGCTGCGGCCATGCTCTACAAGGTGCTGGCCTTCTCGGCGCAGCGCCAGGCTGCGGAGCAGGCCGCGCGCCAGTCCAGCGGTGCGGCCGCTACCCAGCCGCGCCACTGGAGCCTGCCCATCCTGCTCGGCGCCGTGATCGGGACCCTCGTCACCTTCACTTCTGTGGGTGCGGGTGCCATTGGCGTCACGGTCCTGCTGCTCGTCTTTCCGCATTTGCCGCTGCCGCGCATCGTTGCCGCCGACATTGCCTATGCCGTGCCGCTGACGCTCGTCGCGGGCCTGGGCCACGCCTCACTCGGCTCGGTCGACTGGGCTTTGCTGGCGCAGTTGCTGGCAGGTTCGCTCCCTGGAATTTGGCTCGGATCGCGGCTGGTGTCGCGCACGCCCGAGCGCCTCATCCGCTCTGGCCTGTCGCTGCTGCTCGCGTGGGCCGGCGCCAAACTGGTTTTGATTTAAGAGATTCGTTGCCCATGTACCAATACACCGACTTCGACAAGCAATTCGTCAAGCTGCGCGCCCAGCAGTTCCGCGACCAACTCGAGCGCTGGGAGCGCGGTGAACTCACCGACGAGCAGCTCTTGCCCTTGCGCCTGCAAAACGGCTGGTACATCCAGCGCTACGCCCCCATGGCGCGCATTGCCGTGCCCTATGGCGAAATCAGCAGCACGCAGTTGCGCACGCTGGCGCATATTGCGCGCGAATACGACAAGCCCGCACCTGAACTGCTGGCGCATGCCCAGGCCACACAGGACGCCTTGCAGGACGCACAGCCCGGCGCGACGCTGCCCGCACCGCCGCTGCGCTATGGCTACGGCCACTTCACCACGCGCACCAACTGCCAGTTCAACTGGATTCCGCTGTCCCGCGCCGCCGACGTGATGGACCTGCTGGCCGGCGTGGGCATGCACGGCATCCAGACCAGCGGCAACGACATTCGCAACATCACCTGCGACGCGCTCGAAGGCATCGCCGCAGACGGCATCGTGGACTGCCGCCCGTTTGCCGAAATCACGCGCCAGTGGAGCTCACTGCACCCTGAATTCAGCTACCTGCCACGCAAGTTCAAGATTGCCTTCAACGGCGCCGCGGAAGACCGCGCCGCGATCGGCTGGTACGACATCGGCCTGCAGGCACGCCTGGCCGACGACGGCAGCGTGGGCTTCACCATGAAAGTGGGCGGCGGCATGGGCCGCACGCCGGTCATTGGCAGCGTGGTGCGCGAATTTTTGCCCTGGGACCAGCTGCTCAACTACATCGAAGCCGTGGTGCGCACCTACAACAGCTATGGCCGGCGCGACAACAAGTGGAAGGCGCGCATCAAGATTCTGGTCAAGAGCGAAGGCCAGAAATTCATCGACGCGGTGGAGAAGGAATACAAGGCCATCGTCGAGCTCGATGGCGCGCCACACACCATCACGCAAGCCGAACTCGACCGCGTCAGCAGCCACTTTGTGCTGCCTGAACTCAAGGCGGCGAACTTGCCTTCCAAGGTCAGCCCGCAAGGCCAGCTCTACCAGCGCTGGTTGCAGCAGAACGTGCGCGGCCACAAGCTGCCTGGCCTCAAGACCGTGACCTTGTCGTTCAAGCGCCCGGGGTCTAACACGGGCGATGCCGACGCTGACACCCTGAACGCTTTGGCCCAACTGGCCGAACAGTTCAGCGCTGCCGAAGCACGCCTGACACACGAGCAAAACCTGATGCTGCCCTGGGTGCACGAGAGCGACCTGCCCGCGCTGTACGAAGCGGCCCGCGCGCTCGGCCTGGCCCAGCCCAACATTGGCCTGCTGACCGACATGATCATCTGCCCCGGCGGTGATTTTTGCTCGCTCGCCAACGCGCGCTCGCTGCACATTGGCGCCGCCATCACCGAGCGCTACCAAGATCTGGACGAGCTGTTCGACCTGGGCCCCATCGACCTGCACATGAGCGGCTGCATCAACTCCTGCGGCCACCACCACAGCGGGCACATCGGCATTCTGGGTGTCGATAAGGATGGCAAGGAGTGGTACCAGATTACGCTGGGCGGCGCCGACGGCTCCGAGCTTTCCGGCCCCGCCATCGGCGGCAAGGTGGTCGGGCCCTCATTCACGGCCGCTGAGGTGCCCGACGTGATTGAGGCACTGCTTGCCACTTTCCGCACGCTGCGCAAACCGGGCGAGTTTTTCATTGACGCGCTGCGCCGCGTCGGCCACGACCCTTTCAAGCAGGCGGCCGACAGCGCACGCCGCCCCAAGGCCGACCAGGAATCCCTGGCTGAGCAGAACTGAATACTATGAAAATAATAGCTTCTAACGCCCTACCCATAAGCGCTGGGACCGGAAAAACCTTGAAACTTTCCAACGACGCAGACCTCGCGGCGCTGGCAGCCAGCGGCGCGCTCGAAGGCGTTGATCGCATCGAGTTGGACTTCCCCAAATTCACCGACGGCCGCGCCTACAGCCAGGCCCTGTTGCTGCGCCGGCGCTACCGCTTTGCAGGCGACATCCGCGCCATGGGCGATGTGCTGATCGACCAACTGGTGCACATGCACCGCAGCGGCTTCACCAGCGCCGTGCTGGCCGAAGGCGTGGATGCTGCCGCCGCAGAGCGCCAGTTCGCCCGTTTCAGCGCGTTCTACCAAGGCGATGTGCACGAGCCGCGCCCGCTGTTTGCCCGCGAGGCGGCGCTGGAATCTGCATGAACAAGACTTCTGCCCTGAGCCCCTTGGCCGGTGCCGCCAAGGCCTCCGCGATTGCGCTGTACGCCAAGCCCTCCCCCGGCTACGCCGCCAAGCGCGCCGCGGCCGAAGCCCTGCTGCGGCGCGCCGCTGCCCTGGGCGCAGTCACGCAGGCCAACAGCCTGGGCGTAGAAGACATGGTCCTCACCGACATGATTCGCCGCCTGCAACTGCCGATCAGCGTGTTTGTGCTCGAAACCGGGCGCCTGCACACCGAGACCCTGGCGCTGCTCGAGCGCACCCAGGCGCTTGAAGGCATCGAGGTGCAGGTGTTCCGCCCCAAGCAGGAGGCGGTGATCCAGTTCATCCGCACCCAGGGCCAGGACGCGATTTACAACAGCGTCGCCCAGCGCAAGCACTGCTGCGATATCCGCAAGATGGAGCCCCTGTCGCGCGCCCTGGCGGGAAAAAAAGGCTGGATCACCGGCCTGCGCCGCGAACAGTCGAACGCCCGGGCCGAAGTGCCCCAGGTGGACGAGAGCGAGCAGGCGAGCAAAGGCCTGACCAAGTTCAACCCGCTGGCCGACTGGACGCAGGGCGACGTCTGGCACTACGTGCTTGAGAACCGCGTGGACTACAACCCGCTGCACGACCAGTTCTACCCCAGCATCGGCTGCGCACCCTGCACGCGGGCGGTGACGGTGGGCGAAGACTTCCGCTCGGGGCGCTGGTGGTGGGAGGATGAGGCGGCGAAAGAATGCGGCTTGCATGTCAAGAAGCCCACACCGGCTCAACCCCAGAAACACAACGAGGAAACCCCCGCATGACCGCCCGCGCAGAACCCCAGCTGCTCAGCCAGCTCAGCAACCGCCACCTCGACGCGCTGGAAGAAGAGACCATCTTCATCCTGCGCGAAGTGGCCGCCGCTTTCGAGCGCCCCACCCTGCTGTTCTCCGGCGGCAAGGATTCGCTGGTGATGCTCCGGTGTGCCGAAAAAGCCTTTGGCGTGGGCCGCATTCCCTATCCGCTCTTGATGATCGACACCGGCCACAACTTCCCTGAAGTGACGGCGTTTCGCGACCTGCGTTCCGGCGAGCTGGGCGCCAAGCTCATCGTGCGCAGCGTGGAAGATTCGATGGCACGCGGCACCGTGCGGCTGGCGCACCCCGGCGAGCCGCGCAATGTCCACCAGTCGGTGACGCTGCTCGAAGCCATTGAAGAATTTCGCTTTGACGCGCTGATCGGCGGCGCGCGCCGCGACGAAGAAAAGGCCCGCGCCAAGGAACGCATTTTTTCGCACCGCGACAGCTTCGGCCAGTGGCAGCCCAAGGACCAGCGGCCCGAGCTGTGGACGCTGTTCAACACCCGCCTGGCGCCTGGCGAGCACTTTCGCGTCTTCCCCATCAGCAACTGGACCGAGCTGGACGTGTGGCAGTACATCGAGCGCGAGCAGATTGCCCTGCCCTCGCTCTACTTCTCGCACCGCCGCCAAGTGGTGGACCGGCGCGGCATGCTGGTGCCCGTCACAGAGCTCACGCCGCCACGCGACGGCGAGCAGGTGCAAGAGCGCGACGTGCGCTTTCGCACCCTGGGCGACGTGACCTGCACCTGCCCGGTCGCCAGCCTGGCCGCCACGGCCGCCGACATCGTCATTGAGACCCTGGCCGCCGACATGAGCGAGCGCGGCGCCACCCGCATGGACGACCAGACCAGCGAAGCCTCGATGGAAAAGCGCAAGAAAGACGGGTATTTCTAATGAATGCTACTCAAAATATAGCTGATCGCGCTTATTCAATAAGCGCTAGCGGCCAAAAAGACCATAAATCTGAAGCCCCCACCAACCACGACGCCGCCCTGCGCTTCATCACCTGCGGCAGCGTGGACGATGGCAAGAGCACGCTGATCGGCCGCCTGCTGGTGGATGCCAAAGCCGTGTTGCAAGACCACCTCGCCGGCGTGCAGCGCCAGGGCGAAACCGACCTGGCCCTGCTGACCGATGGCCTGTCCGCCGAGCGCGAGCAGGGCATCACCATCGATGTCGCCTACCGCTACTTCGCCACCGAGGCGCGCAAGTTCATCATTGGCGACGCACCCGGCCACGAGCAGTACACGCGCAACATGGTCACCGCCGCCAGCAGTGCCGACGCCGCCGTGGTGCTGGTGGACGCCACCAAGCTCGACTGGCAAAACCCCGTCCCCACGCTGCTGCCGCAAACCCGCCGCCACAGCCTGCTGGTGCACTTGCTGCGCGTACCGTCCCTGGTGTTTGCCGTCAACAAGCTCGACGCCGTCGCCGATCCGGCGCTCGCCTTTGCCCACATCAGCGCCGCACTGGCCGCCTTTGCGCAAGAGGCCGGCATCACCGTGCGCGCCACAGTGCCCGTCTCGGCGCTCAAGGGATGGAACGTGGTGGATGGGCGCGCCGGCTGGTGCGACTACATCGGCCCCAGCCTGCTGCACATCCTGGAGCAGCTGCCAAACACGGCACCCGACAACGACCTGCCGCTGGCCTTCCCCGTGCAGTGGGTAGAAAAATTTTCGGGTTCCGCCGATACCACGCAGGGCCGGCGCGTTTTCTGGGGCCGCATTGCCGCTGGTCTGGCGCAGCCGGGCTCTGAAGTGCAGGTGTTTCCCAGTGGCCAGCGCGCCCGCGTGGCCCAGGTGCTGGACCGCACCCGCCAGCCGGGCGAAGTGGCCGCCGGCCACAGCGCCGGTATCGTGCTCGACCGCGAGATCGACATTTCGCGCGGCGACTGGCTGCTGGCCACAACGCCGCAGGTGCAAGGCAACGAGCAAGGCGACGGTTTCGACGCGCCCGAGCCGGCATCGCCCTGGCCCGCGCAAACGCTGCTCAGCTGCACCGTCGCCTGGCTGGACGAGCAGCCGCTGGTGGCTGGCCGCGTGTACCAATTGCTGCACGGCCACCGCTGGGTCAAGGCGCGGGTACAGCGCATCGTGCACGGCCTGGACATCCACACGCTGGCCGAGCACCCGGCCAGCGAGCTGGCGCCCAATGCCATTGGCCACGTCCTGCTGCAACTGCAATCGCCCCTGCCCGTCGCGCCCTATGTGCGCTCACGCCAGCTCGGCGCCATGATTTTGGTGGACACCGCCAGCAACCGCACCGCCGGTGCCGTGCTGTTACGCTGAGGCGCATGGATGATCCAAGCTCCAGCCTGCCGCCGGTCTTCACCATCGGGCACTCGACGCGCAGCTTCGACGAATTTGCCGCTCTGCTCGCGCACGAGGGCGTGCAGCGCATCGTCGATGTGCGCAAGCTCACCGGCTCGCGCCGCTTTCCGCAGTTCAACGCTGACGCCCTGGCACCGGCGCTGCACGCGTGCGGTGTCGGTTACCAGCACATTGCAGCGCTGGGCGGCCGGCGCGGACGCACCCTGGCCAAAGGCGAATCGTCGCCCAACGGCTACTGGACCAACGAGAGCTTTCGCCGCTACGCCGACTACGCGCTTACCCAAGATTTCGCCGCCGGCATGGCCGAGTTGCGCGAAGCCAGCCAGGCCACCCGCTGCGCCGTCATGTGCGCCGAAGCCGTGTGGTGGCGCTGCCACCGCCGCATCATCACCGACTACCTGCTGCTGGAAGGCCGCGAGGTGCTCCACATTCTGGGCAAGGCGCACGCCGAACCCGCCAGCATGACCTCCGGCGCAGAACCCACCACGCTTGTTGGACAACCGGACCGCACCGCGCTGATCTACCCAAGCGCCGTACAGCGGTAACGGTTTCGGCGATATTGCAGGACCGTCAGGGTCATATGCGGACCTCTCAGTGCAAACCCTTAAAATAACCTCCTTCCGTTTCCGAACAACGAGCCAGCCATGACCCACGTCGTCTCCGAGAACTGCATCAAGTGCAAATACACCGATTGTGTGGACGTGTGTCCCGTGGACTGCTTCGTTGAAGGCCCGAACATGCTCGTCATCAACCCTGACGAGTGCATCGACTGCGCGGTGTGCGTGCCCGAATGCCCGGCCAACGCCATCTTTGCCGAAGAAGACCTGCCTCCCGACGAGCTGGCCTTCATCAAGATCAACGCCGAGCTGACCAATGCCCCCGGCTGGAAAGTCATCACCAAGCGCAAGGGAGCCCTCCCTGAAGCCGATGAATGGAACGGCAAGCCTGGTAAACGCAGCGATATAGTGAAGTAACCCCCTGCGTCGTTTCGCACCTGTCCCCTGAGAGGGGACGCCGCTGGTGGACTGGCAAAGCCAGATCCACGGTGGCACTGGTCAACTTGATTCCCCCTGGGCCGCTAAGCGGTTTCCCCCTGAAGGGGACGCCTCCAGTGGACTGGCGAAGCCAGATCCACGGTGGCACTGGCTAAGGCAGGTGTGACTTGATACGCTGGTGCTCAATTTAAGGTCTGGAGGACTGGATGGAAAAGACGGATGCTGTCGTCATCGGCGCAGGCCCCGTCGGTCTGTTCCAGATTTTTCAGCTGGGCTTGCAAGGCCTCTCCTGCCACGTCATCGACGCCCTGCCGCATGCGGGTGGTCAGTGCGCCGAGTTGTATGGCGACAAACCGATTTACGACATTCCCGCAATCAAGGTCTGCACCGGTCAGGAACTGACCGACCACCTGCTGGAACAGATCGTTCCCTTTGCCCCGCAGTGGCACCTGGGCGAACACGCCGCGGTGCTGGAGCCGCAGCCCGGCGGCAGTTTCCTGGTGGAAACCTGCGGCGGTACCCAGCTGCACGCTCGCGCGGTTTTCATCGCTGCCGGCGTCGGCGCATTCCTGCCTCGCACGCTCAAGCTCCCCGGACTGGAGGCGTTTGAGGGCACCCAATTGCGCTACAGGCTCGACGATGGCGAAAACCTCGCCGGCCAGCACCTGGTGGTGCACGGCGGCGGCGAACATGCCGTGGCCACTGCCATCGCCTGCGCCACCGCGCCAGAGCATTTGCGCCCCAGCCGCACCACCCTGCACCACCGCCGAGATGTCTTTGATGCGCCACCCGCCGCTCTGGACCAGCTGCGCGTTCTGCGTTCGGCGGGTCGCATTGAGGTGGCGATTGGCGTGGCGAACGGCATTGAGCAAGCGGCTGGCCACCTGAGTGCACTGATGCTGACCACGCCCGAGAGCACGCTGCTGCGCGTGCCGCTGGATCGGCTGCTGGTCCGCCTGGGTTTGGTGCCCCGCCTTGGGCCCATTGCGGACTGGGGCATGGCCCTGGAGCGCAAGCAGCTCGTGGTGGACCCCGCTACGTTCGCCACGAGCGTTCCTGGTATCTACGCTGTGGGTGACACCATCACTTACCCTGGCAAACGCAAGCTCATCGTCAGCGGTTTTCACGAAGCCACCCTCGCCGCCTTCGGCGCCGCTGAATGGCTGGCAGGGCAGAAGCTCCCACTGGAATACACCACCAGCAGTGCGCGATTGCAGAGTTTGCTGGGTGTCGGCGCCGCACGCAGCAACTCAGGCGGCCGGGCCGACTTGCAGCCCCAAGACGCATCGCTTGAGTCACGCGACTCAGAGGCTCCGTAGAGCAATCCAATTTCCCACATAGCAGAATGCATATTTCTTAATGCGAAATATAGGATGATGCACCGCATCATTTTTGCGGATTAGGGACAGAGTTCAGATTTCGCATCACGGAGAAAGAACTCTATGTTGTTGATTTTAAAAGAATAAATATAAGTCTTATATAAGACATAAGAGCTTGCACAGGTCTTGTAGAAGACTTAAAGTGATCTCCATGTCGCGCCCCGGCGCTCCCGTCATTTCAACACCCTCACGGAGTCTTTATGCCCCAATCCCTGACCCAACAACTGAGCCGCGAACAGCAAATTGCTGCACTCGAAAAAGAGTGGGCGCAAGACCCACGCTGGAAAGGCGTGAAGCGTGGCTACACCGCAGCGGATGTCGTTCGCCTGCGCGGCAGCCTGCAGCCCCAGCACACACTGGCCCAGCGCGGCGCTGAGAATCTGTGGGAAAAGATCAATGGCGGAGCCAAGAAGGGCTACGTCAATGCGTTCGGCGCTATCTCTGCCGGCCAGGCTATGCAGCAGGCCAAGGCCGGTTTGGAAGCCGTGTACCTGTCGGGCTGGCAAGTGGCAGCTGACGGCAACACGTCAGAAACCATGTACCCCGACCAGTCTTTGTACGCCTATGACTCGGTGCCCACCATGGTGCGCCGCATCAACAACACCTTCAAGCGCGCAGACGAAATCCAGTGGGCCCGCGGTATCAACCCCGGCGACCAGGAATTCATCGACTACTTCCTGCCTATCGTGGCGGATGCGGAAGCTGGCTTCGGCGGCGTGCTCAACGCCTTCGAGCTGATGAAAAACATGATTTCCGCAGGCGCTGCCGGCGTGCACTTCGAAGACCAGCTGGCGGCAGTAAAGAAGTGCGGCCATATGGGTGGCAAGGTGCTGGTTCCCACGCAGGAAGCTTGCGAGAAATTGATCTCGGCACGTTTCGCTGCCGACGTGATGGGCGTGCCCACCATTATCCTGGCCCGCACCGACGCTGAAGCCGCCAACCTGATCACCTCGGATCACGACGCCAACGACAAACCTTTCCTGACCGGCGAGCGTACGCAAGAGGGCTTTTACCGTGTCAAGAACGGCCTGGAGCAGTCCATCAGCCGCGGTGTGGCCTACGCTCCCTACGCCGATCTGGTGTGGTGCGAAACCGGCGTGCCCGATATCGGCTTCGCCCGCGAGTTCGCTCAAGCCGTGCTGGGTGCCTGCCCTGGCAAGCTGCTGTCGTATAACTGCTCGCCTTCTTTCAACTGGAAGAAGAACCTCAACGACAAGCAGATCGCTTCTTTCCAGGAAGACCTCTCCGCACTGGGCTACAAGTTCCAGTTCATCACGCTGGCCGGTATCCATATCAATTGGTTCAACACCTTCAAGTTCGCCAATGCCTACGCTGGCGGCGAAGGCATGAAGCACTACGTCAACATGGTGCAAGAGCCTGAATTTGCGGCCCGCGAGCAGGGCTACACCTTCGTGTCGCACCAGCAGGAAGTGGGCGCGGGCTACTTCGACGACGTGACCACGGTGATCCAGGGCGGCTCTTCCAGCGTAAAAGCCCTGACGGGTTCCACCGAAGAAGAGCAGTTCCACTGAGCTTTACTGAACTGCCCCTTGCGTGAGGGATGAGGAGACACGAAAAGGCCACCCACGGGTGGCCTTTTTTCCGCACTTGAGTTGAATGCCCCGATGTCCACCCCAAATCGCTCGATTTATGTCCGGTCAAACTGCCCCAGGCAGGACGGTCGGATTATGAAAATTCGAGTGTGATGGGGACGGGTGAGGCAGCCTCCTTCAGACGAAAACTCTTCCCCCCGAGCTCCAGCCCAAGAAAGCCAATTCACGGCTCGGTTAAGGGATATGGATTCCAGAGGCAAGCTCAGCCGGCCGCATTCTCCAGCAGGGCCAATATTCTGTATCTGCAAAAGCGAAACCCCCTTGAACCTGAAGATTCAAGGGGGTTTGGCAGGGCTGTAAGAGCCTGACGATGACCTACTTTCACACGGGAACCCGCACTATCATTGGCGCGAAGTC